>NZ_BAAGRZ010000023.1:0-119452 GCF_054782695.1 Streptomyces deserti | reverse complement strand
GACCTGTGCGATGTGGCACAACCGCACCATCGGCGCACCCATCACCAGGTCACTGATCGCTTACGACCACTGAGCCACATCGGAACTACTCGTCTAGATGTGGATCGGGTGCGAGGTCCGTCCCGACGCCTGGTCGATCTCGTCGTGCGCCTTGGTCAGCAGACGCATGGCGAGCTCGTTGAGCGCCCGGGCCCCGGCGATCTCCTCCCCGACCCTCGGCTGATTCGCGTCGGTGCGGTGCCGGGTCGCGTGTCCGTGCGCCCGTACCTCGCTGCCGTCGGGCAGCCGCACCAGCGCGACCGCCTTCGTGTGCTGGTCGTCCTCCTTGAACTCCAGCTCGACGTGCCATCCCACAGCGGTGTGCATTGCCATGACGATCACCTCCGGAACACCTAGTTCCAGAGTGCTCCTCACGGCGTACGGACGCACGCACTGAGGGCGAGCGATGAGTTCCCATCCTGGGCCGTCTGTCCGTAGGAGACGCCTGAGGGAGAGGACCGATGGGCACACGTACGTTCAACTCGGCGCCCTACCCGGCGTGCAGCATCAGACCGATCCCGACGACCACCAGACCTGCCGCGACGATCCTCGGGGCGCCGAACTCCTCCTTGAAGAACAGCGCCCCGATCGCCGCGCCCACGATGATGGACGACTCCCGCAGGGCGGCGATGGGCGCGAGCTCCGCCCGGGTCTGCGCCCACAGGACCAGGGCGTACGCGGCGACGGACAGGACGGCGCCGAGCAGTCCCAGCCGGGCGTACGGCCGCAGCATGGCGCCGGTCGCCTTGCGCCAGCGGCTCAGGGCGTACGCCGGGATGACCACGCCCTGCACCGCCATCAGCCAGGCGACGTACCCCAGGGAGGAGCCGGAGGCGCGCACGCCGAGCCCGTCGACGACGGTGTACGCGGCGATGGTCAGCCCGGTGGCGAGTGCGGCCCCGATCGCCGCCCAGTCGGGCCGGCGCCCGCGCAGCCACCACAGGGCGACGCCGGTCAGCCCCGCGCAGGACACCGCGATCCCGGCGGCGGCCCATCCGTCGGGCACCTCGTGCGCGAAGACGGCGGCGAGCACGGTCACGACCAGGGGCGCGCTGCCGCGCGCGATCGGGTAGGCCTGCCCGAAGTCCCCCAGCCGGAAGGACTTCATCAGCAGCGCGTAGTACGCGATGTGAATCGCGGCGGAGCCGAGCAGATACGGCCACGCCCCGCCCGCCGGAAACGCCACGAACGGCGCCACGGCCAGCCCGATCAGCACCCCGCCGCCGGATATCAGCGTGAACCCGACGAGCTTGTCGGTGATCCGGTGCGCGATGGCGTTCCAGCTGGCGTGCGTGACGGCGGCGAGCAGGACGGCGGTCGTGACCAGCGGCGTCACGCGGAGCGCTCGCGCACGTCCACGAGGGTGCCGCCCGCGTGGGCGATGAGCGTCTTGGGCTCCATGGGGAAGACGGTGTAGGGCGTACCGGCGGCCGCCCACACCGTCTCGTGGTCGAGAAGGGACCGATCCGCGAGGACCCGCGTCCTCTGCTTGTGCCCGAAGGGCGGTACGCCGCCGATGGCGTACCCGGTGGTGTTCCGTACGACGTCGGCCTTGGCCCGGGTGACGGCCCCGGCACCGAGCTCCTGCCTCACGCGCTCCACGTCGACCCGGGAGGCCCCGTCCATGAGGACGAGCACGGGCACGCCGTCCGCCGCGAAGATCAACGACTTGCAGATCTGACTGAGCTCACACCCGATCGCGGCGGCGGCCTCGGCGGCGGTCCGGGTGGCCTCCGGGAAACGGCGGACCTGAGCGATGAGGTCCGCGAGCCCGAGGTCACGCAGAGCTGCTGCGAAACGGGGGTGGGCTCCGGAGTTCTCGTCCTGGGCGTCAGTGGTGGCTGTCGTCATGGGGGGCACGGTAGCGGTGCGTGTATGGGACACGCGAGTGGGTTACGGCTGGGCCGCTCCTCGGGCGGCCCCGACCGTTACTTCGTGACGTACGTGAGGAAGTCGGCCCAGGTGGTGGAGGCGACCGTTACCTGCTGGGTGTCGGGGGCCTTGGAGTCGCGGACGTGGATCCTGGCGGGGGTGGTGGCGACCTCGACGCAGTCGTTGATGTCGTCGGTGTCGCTGTAACTGCTCTTGAACCAGTGGAGTTGTGCGGTGCTCATGGTCTCCCCAGCGCTTGCTCGATGAAGGCCAGTGACTCCCTCGGTGGGAGAGCCTGCGCCCGGATCATGCCATAGCGAAGCTCAAGGATCCGGAGATCCTTGGGGTTCTCGACCGGGCGCCCGTTGAACGCGCCAGCGCAGCGTCCGATCGCCGTGCCGTCAGCGAACTTCAGCAACTGAATCCGGCCCGACGACCCGGCGTGCTCCTCCAGGTCGGTGGGCATGACCTGGAGCGTAACGTTCCGCAACTGCGCTAGCTTCACAAGGTGTTCGAGCTGCCGACGAAGCACTGCCTTACCGCCGATAGGGCGTTCCAGCGTCACCTGTTCCTGGACAAAACTGAGCGTCGGGGCGGGCTCCCGTTCGAAGATCGCCCTTCGAGCCACTCGTGCGGCCATTCCGCGCTCCACCTCTTCCGGGGTGTGCGCGGGCTGCCTCATCTCGAACAGCGCCCGCATGTACTCCGGCGTCTGCAACAACCCATGGATGTTGTGGCTGCTGTAGAAGAGCAGCTCCTCCGCCCGCCCCTCCAACTCCCATAGCTCCCGTACCTTTTTCGGATACCGAGCCTTCTCCATGTCCTTCATGAACGCCCGCAGATGTCCCTGCGCCTTGAGGACCTGGTCCGCCCGGCCAGGAACTCCGGCCGGGGGATGCGCACGCCGCGTTCCATCTTGCGAATCATGTCTTCGCCGTAGCCCATGGCGTCGCCGAAGTCGGCCGCCCCCATCCCGGCCGACTCCCGACAGACCTTGATCATCTTCCCCACCGCCTGGACGAGCGGCTCCATCTCGTCACCCGGCTCGATGCCCCAACCCGCTTCGTCCACACCGTCGTTCATCGCTCCACCTCCGTCGCGCACCCGTACCCGCACAACCACCGGGACAGCCGGGACAGCACGAGACAAACGCCGGACAGTAGCCGTACGCACACGCGCTGCCACCAGTCACCGTACGCAGGCTCCGCCACTCTGAGTGACATGAATCAAGAGATGGCTGCCCCTGAAAACGAACTCACCGCCACCGTGCGCAACTTCAGCCTGCTGCTCTCCCACCCGCCCCGCGGCGCCCGCCTGGCCCGTCTCCTCGCCACCGAGCAACTCCGCGCCTGGGAGCTGCCGTTGGAGCCCGCACAGCAGATCGTCGCCGAGCTCGCCGCCAACGCCGCCACCCACGGGCGTGTCCCCGGCCGGGACTTCCGCCTGACGCTCTACGTCGTCGGCGACACCCTCCGCATCGAGGTCACGGACACGTGCGGGGACCGCCTCCCCCGCCTCGGCCCGGCGGCCCCGCACGCCGACTCCGGTCGGGGACTGCTCCTCGTGGACGCCCTGGCCGACCGCTGGGGCACGGCACCGGGGCCGTACCCGCGCAAGACGGTCTGGGCGGAGCTCAGCACGGCGAGTACGGCAACCCGTCACCCACAGGGGTGATCACGACCAACTCGACTGGAATTCCGACAACCGCGACCGCATCACCTCCTGCACCGACCTCGACACCTCACCCGCTGGTTCGACCGCGCCATCACCGCCACCTCCACCGACGAGGTCTTCGCCGAGGACCCGGCCGCCCCCGGGCAGTGAGCAGCAAAAGAGGAAGCCGGTGAGAGCGCCCGTCCCCACGGAGCCCTCACCGGCTGGTTCTGCGAGCCGTCGCCGTCAGGCGCGGACCAGTTCCCGGTTCTCGTCCGGGTCCTGGTCCTTCTTCCGGTCGGCGTCCGTGCGCAGGCCCTCGCCCTCGACGTCCACGTTGGGCAGGGCGCGGTCGAGCCACTTCGGCAGCCACCAGGCCTTCCTGCCGAGGAGGGCCAGGACCGCCGGGACGATGGCCATGCGGACGACGAACGCGTCGAAGAAGACCGCGACCGCCAGGCCGAAGCCGATCATCTTGACCATGGACTCGCTGGAGCCGATGAAGCCGGCGAACACCGCCATCATGATCACGGCCGCCGCGGTGACGACCCGCGCGCCGTGCCTGAAGCCGGTCACGACGGCCTGGCTGGGCTTCTCGCCGTGGACGTAGGCCTCCCGCATCCGGGTCACGAGGAACACCTCGTAGTCCATCGCCAGGCCGAAGACCACACCGACCATGAAGATCGGCATCATCGACATGACCGGACCGGTCTCCTCGACGCCCATCAGGCCGGACAGCCAGCCCCACTGGAAGACCGCGACCACGGCACCCAGGGCCGCCATCACGCTCAGCAGGAAGCCGAGGGCCGCCTTCAGCGGGACGAGGATCGAGCGGAAGACCACGATCAGGAGGAGGAAGGCCAGGCCCACCACCAGGATCAGGTACGGGACGAGGGCGTCGTTGAGCTTCTGGCTGACGTCGATGTTCATCGCCGTCGTGCCGGTGACCAGGACGTTCGCGTCGGTGTCGGCCTTCACCTCGGTGCCCGTGTCGCGGATGGCGTGCACGAGGTCCTCCGTCGTCACCGACGACGGCTTGGAGTCGGGGATCACGGTGATCGTGGCCGTGTCACCGGCCTTGTTGGGCACCGGCGGGGTCACCGTGACGACGTCCTCGAGGCCCTTGATCCCGTCGGCCACGTCACCGAAGACCGCCTGCGGGTCGTCGCTGTTCTTCGCGTCGACCACGACCATCAGCGGGCCGTTGAAGCCGGGGCCGAAGCCCTCGGACAGCAGGTCGTAGGCGCGGCGCTGGGTGGTCGACGTCGGCTGCGAGCCGTCGTCGGGCAGGCCCAGCTCCAGCGAGGCCGCCGGGACGGCCGCCGCGCCCAAGCCGACGACGCCCAGCAGCAGGACCGCGAGCGGGCGGCGTACGACGAAGCTCGCCCAGCGCGTGCCCATGTTCGGGCGCCCCGGTTTCCTGGGCTCACGCCCACCGCCGAGCAGCTTGCTCTTCTGGCCCGCCGGGCGGACCCTGCGGCCCGCGTAGCCCAGGAGGGCCGGGATCATCGTCAGGGCGATCAGCACGGCGATCGCCACGGTGCCCGCCGCCGCGAGGCCCATCTTCGTCAGCATCGGGATGTTGACGACGGCCAGGCCGACCAGCGCGATCACGACCGTCAGGCCCGCGAAGACCACCGCGGAGCCCGCCGTGCCCACGGCCCGGCCGGCCGCCTCCTCGCGTTCGCGGCCCTCGGCCAGCTCGGCGCGGTACCGGGAGACGATGAAGAGGGCGTAGTCGATGCCGACCGCGAGGCCGATCATCGTGGCGAGGGTCGATGTGGTGGAGCCGAGGTCCAGGGCGCTGGCCAGGGCGGCGATCGTGGAGACGCCGATGCCGACGCCGATGAGGGCGGTCAGCAGCGGCAGGCCGGCCGCGAGCAGGGAGCCGAAGGTGATGACGAGGACCACCGCGGCGATCGCGATGCCGATGATCTCGGCGGTGCCGGTGTGCGGGACCGCCTGCAGCGCGTCACCGCCGACCTCCACGGTCAGCCCGGCGTCCCGCGCGTCCTGCGCGGCGTCCTCCAGGGCGTCCTTGGTGGCGTCCTGAAGCTCCATGCCGGATACCTTGTACTTGACCTGCGTGTAGGCGATCGTGCCGTCCTTGCTGACGGCCTTCGCCTGGTACGGGTCGGTGACGGAGGCGACCTCGGAGCCGTCGGACAGCTCCTTCACCGTCTTCTCGACGGTCGCCTTGTTGCCGGCGTCGGTCATCTTCTCGCCACCGGGCGCCTTGAAGACGACACGCGCGGTGGCGCCGTCGGCACTCATCCCGGGGAAGCGCTCTTCCAGCAGGTCGAAGGCCTTCTGGGCCTCCGTGCCGGGGATGGAGAAGGAGGTGGAGCCCGCGGCGGGGGCGCTGGCCGCGCCGACGCCCGCGAGCGTCAGCAGCGCCGCCCATATCAGGGCGACGAAGTGCCGTCGCCGGAAGGCGAGCCGGCCGAGTTTGTAGAGGAATGTGGCCACGAGGGCGTACTCCCGGTCAGGTCGTTGGGTACTTCAGGGCAGGGGTGATCAGCCCGACGACGTGAGCGGTGACGTCAGGTGGTGGCTGACTTACGAGGTCTGACCTATGTACGAGGTCTGACTTACGGGGACGTGTCAGTGCGTGGTGACGCCGAGGGCGGGGAGGACCACGGCGTCCACGTACGAGACGAGGAAGGCCTGGGTCGGCGGCTGGTCGTCGAGCAGCGCGCGGGTGGCGAAGCCCCCGACCATCATGTGCAGCAGGAAGTCCAGCGCCGGGCAGTCCGGGCGGACCTCCCCCCGGTCGACGGCGCGCTGGATCACACGCCGGAACTCCGCCATCTCCGGTTCGATCAGCTGCTCCCGGAACGCCTGGCGCAGGTCCGGGTGGTTGTGCAGCGCCATGGCCACGCCCCGCATCAGCGCGGAGTTCTGCTCGATGGTGCAGTCGTCGTCCTGCGTCAGCACAGCGTGCAGGTCGCCTCGCAGGGACCCGGTGTCGATCTCGTCGATCTTGCCGGGCTTGCTGTGCCGGATGGCCTTCACGACCAGCTCGGCCTTGCCGCCCCACTGGCGGTAGAGCGTCGCCTTGCTGGACCGGGTGCGGGCGGCCACGGCGTCCATGGTGAGGGCGTCGTAGCCGACCTCGCGGAGCAGGTCGAGCACGGCCTCGTACAGCTCGGCCTCGCGCTCGGGAGTGATCCGACTGCGACGCGGCGTCGCGACCTCAGTCATCCCTCTCACCTTCCTGCTCCGAACGACACGGTTTCGTACGTCACGAATGTAGCGCACCCTCGATGAAAACGAAACTGTTTCGTACGTGTGCCGTGTCACGCCGCCTCACGCCGTCCACTTCGGCACGATTTGCCCCGGCCCGTCCCCAGGCAAAGCATGGTGAGGTGAGCTATCTGCGCCTCCCGCACCTTCATGGCGATCTCCTGTGCTTCGTGGCCGAGGACGACCTCTGGCTCGCGCCCCTCGACGGGCCCGGCCGCGCCTGGCGGCTCACTGTCGACCGCACCAAGGCCGGCCACCCCCGCTTCTCCCCCGACGGCCGCCACCTCGCGTACACGAGCTGGCGCAGCCTGGTGCCGGAGGTCCACCTGGTGCCGGTGGACGGCGGCCCGGGCCGCCAGCTCAGCTACTGGGGCAGCGCCGACACGCGCGTGTGCGGCTGGGACCCGGACGGGGCCATCCTCGCCGTGGCCTCGCACGGCGAGCCCTTCTCCTACTTCACCTGGGCCTACAAGGTCTCCCCCGACGGCGACCCGGGCCGCAAGCTCCCCTGGGGGCCGGTCGCCGACATCCAGGTCGCCGAGATCGAGGGCGAGCGGAAGACCCTGCTCCTCACCGGCACCCCACCGCACGAACCGGCCGCCTGGAAGCGCTACCGGGGCGGCGCCATGGGCCGCCTGTGGCTGCACGGGCAACGGCTCCTGGCCGATCTGCACGGCCACCTGCACTCCCCCATGTTCGTCGGCGGCCGGATCGCCTTCCTCTCCGACCACGAGGGCGTCGGCAACCTCTACTCGTGCGCCTACGACGGCTCCGACCTGCGCCGCCACACCGACCACGACGCCTTCTACGCCCGGCACGCCTCCAGTGACGGCACGCGCGTGGTGTACCAGTGCGCCGGGGACCTGTGGATCGTCGACGACCTGGCCCCGGACTCCCGGCCCCGGCGGATCGACGTACGGCTGAGCGGGCCGCGCGCGGGACGGCGCAGGTATCAGGTGCCCGCGGCGCAGCACGTCGACGGGATCTCCGTCGACGACACGGGCCGCGCGAGCGCCGTCGTCGTACGCGGCAGCCTGTACTGGCTGACCCACCGGGACGGGCCGGCGCGCACGCTCACCGACACCCCGGGCGTGCGGGTGCGGATGCCGGAGATGCTCGGCGAGAGCGGGCAGGTGGCGTATGTGACGGACGCGGAGGGCGAGGACGCGATCGAGATCGCCCACCTGCCCCGGGCGACCGGCGCCCAGCCGCCCCGGCGGCTGGCCTCGGGGCGGCTGGGCCGGGTGCTGGAGCTGGTGGCGGACCCGGAGGGCGAGCGGCTGGCGGTCGCCTCGCACGACGGGCGGCTGCTGCTGATCACCGTGCCCTCCGATGACGCGGCTTCCGCCGCGGGCGGCGGGGAAGCGGGAGGCGACATCGGCGAGGCAACGGAGAGCGGGGCCGGCCAGGCGCCGGAACGCGACGTCGGCGAGGAGCCGGAGGGCAGGGGCGACGAGACACCGGACGGCGACGTCGACGAAACACCGGACGGCGAGGCCGACGAGACACCGGACGGCGAGGCCGACACCGAGGCACCGGACGGCGAGGTCACCGAGCTGATCCGGTCGATCAACGGGCCGGTGCGCGACCTGGCCTTCTCCCCGGACGGGACGTGGCTGACCTGGTCGCACCCGGGGATCGGCCGCTCCCTGCGGCAGATCAAACTGGCCCGCATCAAGGACAGGTTCATCGTCGACGTCACCAACGGCCGCTTCGAGGACGAGAACCCGGTGTTCACCCGGGACGGCCGCTACCTCGCCTTCCTGTCGTGGCGCGGCTTCGACCCGGTGTACGACGTTCACACCGGCGACCTGTCCTTCCCGCTGGGCTGCCGGCCGTACCTGGTGCCGCTGTCGTCGGCGACCCCGTCCCCCTTCGCCCTCAACCCCGAGGGCCGCCCGGCCGCCGGCGGTCTGGACCCGCTGGACGAGGAGGAGACCGGCGAGGCCGGTGCGGTGACCGTCGAGGTCGAGGGCCTGGAGAGCCGGGTCACTCCCTTCCCCGTCACCGCCTCCAAGTACTCGGCGCTGTACCCGGTCGCGGGCGGCGGTCTGGTCTGGCTGCGCTGGCCGATCTCGGGCGCGCTGGGCGAGACCTTCGCCAACCCGGACGACCCGAGCGAACGGCCGACCCTGGAGTACTTCAACCTGTCCAAGGCCAAGAAGTCCGAACTCGTCGCCCACCTGGACTGGTTCGCGGTCAGCGGCGACGGCACCCGGCTGGTCCTGCTCGACGAGGGCGACCTGCGCGCGGTGCCCACCACCGAGCCCGGCGACAGCGACTCCACCACCTGGATCGACCTGCGCCGCATCCTGCACCAGGTGGACCCGGCCGCCGAGTGGCGCCAGGCGTACGAGGAGGCCGGGCGCCTGATCCGCGCCTACTTCTGGGAACCCGGCATGTGCGGCATCGACTGGGACGCGGTGCTGGACCAGTACCGCCCGCTGGTCGAACGGGTCGCCTCCCCCGACGAGTTCGCGGACCTCCTGCGCGAAGTCCTGGGCGAGCTGGGCACTTCACACGCGTACGTCGCCGCCGCCCGCCGCAACGAGGGCCCGGCGCACTACCAGCGCTGGCAGGGCCTGCTGGGCGCCAACTTCGTCCACCGGGACGGGGGCTGGATGGTCAAGCGGATCCTGCCCGGCGAATCCTCCGACTCCAAGGCCCGCTCCCCGCTGGCCGGCACGGGCATCCGCGAGGGCGCGATCCTGACCCACGTCGACGGCCGCCCGGTGGACCCGGTGGCGGGCCCGTACCCCCTGCTGGCGGGCTCCGGCGGTACGACGGTCGAGCTGACCTTCGCCCCTGCGGAGGGCGAGGGCCCGCCCCGCCGGGTCGCCGTCGTCCCGCTCATCGACGAACGCCCCCTGCGCTACCAGGACTGGGTCGCCAAACGCCGTGCCGTCGTCCGTGAGTTGAGCGGCGGCCGCTGCGGCTATCTGCACATCCCGGACATGGGCGGCTCCGGCTGGGCGCAGTTCAACCGCGACCTGCGCATGGAGGTCTCCCGCCCGGCACTGATCGTGGACGTACGCGGCAACGCCGGCGGCCACATCAGCGAACTCGTCATCGAGAAACTGACCCGCACGATCCTGGGCTGGGACCTCACCCGCAACGCCCAGCCGGTGTCGTACACGTCGAATGCGCCGAGGGGTCCGGTGGTGGCTCTGGCGGACGAGGCGACGTCCTCCGACGGCGACATGATCACAGCCGCCTTCAAGCTGCTGAAACTCGGCCCGGTGGTCGGGCAGCGCACCTGGGGCGGCGTGGTCGGCATGACCGGCCGCCACCGCCTGGGCGACGGCACGGTGATCACGGTCCCGATGAACGCGGCCTGGTTCGACGCGTACGGCTGGTCCGTCGAGAACAAGGGCGTCACCCCCGACGTCGACGTCCTGCGCACCCCCCTGGACTGGGCGGAAGGCCGCTACGCCCAACTCGACGACGCGGTCCGACTCGCCCTGGAACTCCTGGAGACGAACCCTCCGGCGATCCCGCCCACGTACAGCGACGTACCGGACCGTTCCCGCCCGAAGCTGCCGCCGAGGATGTAACCGCCGGCAGGGCAACGCCCCAAAGGGGCGCGGGGAACTGCGCGACAAGCCTCCACCCACCCGCACCCGACAAGGCATTCGCCAACCATGACAAAAACGCAGGGTGCCCTCCAGAAGGAGGGCACCCCACACTCACCGGCTCAGCCAAGCGCAGCGTTTCGCAGCGGTTACTCGTAGTCCCGGTCGTAATCCCGGTCGAGCCGCTCCTCGGCCTCCCGCTGCGACGGGTCCATCTCGTCCTCACGACGACGGCCGCGCTCGCCACGCTCACCGCGCTCACCGCGCTCGCCGCGCTCCTGCAGCCGCTCCTTGGCCTGCTCGGCCTTCTGCTTGGCCTGCTGCTGCCACTGCTCGGACTTCTCCTGGAACTGGTCCTTCATGCCCATGTGGGTTCACTCCCGTGGGGGTGAGGGGATCTGGCTCGACCAGATTCACACGGGGGGTGACCGTACGCATGTCGATCAGTCACGGTACGTAGTTCGGTGCTGCTCATCGGCCGCACCGCCCGCCCCGACCAACCCCGTACGCACGCCGTTCAGCCGGTCCGCGAACCGCCGCATCTCCCGCTGCCCCACGGTCCCGACGAGCCCGGGCAGATACCCGCGCACGCCCTGCATGCCCCGCAGCCACCACTGCCCGTACACATGGCTCGACCGCCGCTCGATCCCGGCCACGATGCGGTCCACCGCCGGCCCCAGCGGATAGGTCTTGCCGGCCGGCCACGGCAGCCGCTGCCTCAACTCCCGCATCACGTCGTCCTGGTCGGCCCCGCGCACCATGTCGGTGTCGGTCCAGGACAGATACGCGACGCCGACCTTCACGCCCTGGTACCCGACTTCGGCCCGCAGGCTGTGCGCGTACGCCTCCACGCCGGACTTGGACGCGCAGTACGCGGTCATCATCGGCGCCGGGGTGATCGCTGCGAGCGAGGCGATCTGGAGCAGGTACCCCCGGCTCTCCCTCAGCAGCGGCAGGAAGGCGCGGGCCGTCACCGCCGATCCGATGAGGTTCACCTCGATGACCCGCCGCCAGGCCTCGGGGTCGGAGTCGGCGAACGGACCGCCCGTGGCCACACCGGCGTTGGCGACGACGATGTCGACCCTGCCGAAGCGGTCCTTGACCTCCCGGGCCACCTGGGCCATCGCCTCGTGGTCGGTGACGTCGGCGTACCAGTGCGCGCTGTCGCTGTGCAGCCGCTCGGAGACCTGCTTGAGCGCGTCCGGCTCCAGCCCGACCAGCGCCACCCTCACCCCGCGCGCGGAGAGCTTGCGGGCCAGCAACTCCCCCACGCCCCGCGCCGCTCCGGTGACGACGGCGACCCGCCCTTCGAGACTCACCCGGCTCATGCGCTCTCCTTGATGTCGTCGGTCTCGTCGATCGCGTCCGACTCATCGATCGCGTGGGTCTCGTCGATCACGTCGAGCTGCTGTGTCTCGTCGATCTCGTCGATCTCGTTGACCTCTTTGACCTCTTTGATCTTGAGGTAGGCGCTGACGAGTTCGCGTATCTTCCCGCTGACCAGTTCCGGCGCCTCGACCGGCGTCATGTGGCCGATGCCGGGCAGCTCGGTGAGTCCGGCGCAGTGCGGCAGTGCGGCGGCGATCGAGCGCGCGTGCACCGGCGGGGTGAGCCGGTCGGCCGTACCGACGACCACCTCCGTCGGCACCGCCAACTGCCGTACAGCGTGGTCGAGATCGAGCAGGTCGAGGACGTGCGACCAGGCGTGGCGCACCTTGCGGGGGCAGGCGTGCACGATGCGGGCGCAGGCCTCGACCATGTGCGGGGCCGAAGCGGGGCCCATGGTCCCGTACTTGAGGATCCGGCGGGCCAGTGGTGTGACCGGCCCGAGCGGCGCGCGGGAGCCGAGGATCCGCCGGGTCAGCCAGGTCCGCAGCCGCCCGGCCCCCAGGGGTACGACGGTCGAGGCGGCCACCAGCTGCGAACTGCCCGTACTGCACAGCAGAACCGCTGCCACGTGTGCGCGGAAGCCGGCCCGGGCGGAGGCGGCCAGCACGGTCATCCCGCCCATGGAGTGCCCGGCGACGACGGCCTTCTCGCCGGGGGCGAGCGTCGCCTCCAGTACGGCCTCCAGGTCGTCGGCGAGCGCCTCTGGGCTGCACGCGGGACTGGCCGGGCTGCGGCCGTGACCGCGCTGGTCGTAGGCGATGACCCGGTGGTCGGCGGCCAGGTCCCGGATCTGGGCCGCCCAGAAGGCGGTCGAGCAGGTCCAGCCGTGGGCGAGGACGACCGCGGGCGCTCCCTCGGGCCCGTGCACCTCGACGTGCAGCCGGGCGCCGTCGGCGGAGACGGCGGTCAGTTCGCGGGCGGGGGCGGGCGGGGCGTACGGGCCGGAGGCCACATGCATGAGGCGGCTCACGCACCCACCTCCGCCGGAGTGTTCCGCCTGGCGGGGGCGCGCAGGACGTCGTACTCCGTCAGGTCCACCCGCCGCGTCGCCCGGCGGAACTCGCTCGTCGTGCCGGGCCAGATGGTGGTGTTGCGGCCGCTCGCGTCGAGGTACCAGCTGGTGCAGCCGCCGGTGTTCCACACGGTGCGCTTCATGCGCTCCTGCACCTTGTGGTTCCAGGCCCGTACGGCGCTCGGGCGGGCGTCGAGGGCGACCCGGCCGCCGAGGACGTCGAGCTGCCGGACGAAGTCGGCCAGGTAGTTCAGCTGGGACTCGATCATGAGGATCATGGACGAGTTCCCCAGGCCGGTGTTGGGCCCGATGATCGTCATCCAGTTGGGGAAACCGGCGGCACTGGCACCGCGCAGGGCCTCCATCCCGCCCTTCCAGACCTCGGCGAGGGTCCTGCCCTCCGCCCCGACGACCCGCTCGGCGATGGGCATGTCGGTGACGTGGAAGCCCGTACCGAAGACGATCGCGTCGACCTCGGCCTCGCTGCCGTCCGAGGCGACGACCTTCGAGCCGCTGACCTCGCAGAGCCCGCTCGCGACGACGTCCACATTCGGCCGGGCGAGCGCCGGGTAGTAGTCGCTGGACAGCAGGATCCGCTTGCAGCCGATGCGGTAGTCGGGGGTGAGCCTGGCACGCAGGGCCGGGTCCTTGATGGCGCGGCCCATGTTGCGCTTGGCCAACTGCTCGACGAAGCCGAGCTCGTTGGGGTGCTTGGTGAACGCCTGGACCTGCAACTCCCGGATGCCCCACAGCAGTCCGCGGCGCAACCGGGCGGTGGCGGGCAGCCGCCGGTGCAGCCAGCGCTCGGCGCCGCTGATGGCGCGGTCGACGCGGGGCAGCACCCACGGCGGGGTGCGCTGGAAGAGGGTGAGGCGGCCGACCACGGGCTGGATGGAGGGCACGATCTGAATCGCGGAAGCCCCCGTCCCCACCATCGCGACCCGCTTGCCGGTGAGGTCGTAGTCGTGGTCCCAGCGGGCGGAGTGGAAGACCTTGCCCGGGAAGGAGTCCAGCCCGGGGATGGCCGGGATCTTCGGTTCGGACAACGGCCCGGTGGCGGACACGACGAGGTCGGCGGACAGGTTCCCGCCGGTGGTCTCGATGTCCCAGCACAGCCGCTCGCCGTTCCAGGTCATCCGCGTCACCTCCGAGTTGAAGCGGATGTGCGGCCGCAGCCCGAAGACGTCGGTCACGTGCTCCAGGTAGGCGCGGATGTGCTCCTGCCCGGAGAAGGCGCGCGGCCAGTCGGGGTTGGGAGCGAAGGAGAACGAGTACAGATGTGACGGCACGTCACACGCGCACCCCGGATAGCTGTTGTCCCGCCAGGTGCCGCCGACACTGTCCGCCCGCTCCAGGACGACGAAGTCGGTGACCCCCTCGCGGCGCAGCCGCACGGCGGCCCCCAGCCCGCCGAACCCGGACCCGACCACCGCGACCCGTACATGTTCGTGTTCGGTCATGCGTACGCCTCCACGGACCACCCGGAACCACGCCAGTGAACACTGGCGCAATGGGGAGGGTAGAGGAGGTCCGTACCGACCGGTAGGGGGCGGGCGAGGAAAGTTACCGCCGGTACGACTTAAGGTGCGGTGGTGGCCGAGAAGCGTGAATACCGCATGGAAGAGCTGGCCCGCCTGGCCGGCATCACGGTGCGCACCGTGCGCTTCTACCGCGAACGCAAGCTGCTCCCGCCACCGCGCCGCGAGGGCCGTATCGCCTGGTACGACGACCACCACCTGGCCCGCCTGCGCACGATCAGCGCGCTCCTGGAACGCGGCCACACGCTCAGCGGCATCGCGGAACTCGCGGAGGCCTTCGACCACGGCCGGGACGTCGCCGACCTGCTCGGCGTCGGCGCCCCCACCGAGGAGGAGCCGGTCCGCCTCACCCCCGAGGAACTCGCGGCCCGCTTCGAGGGCGAGGCCACCCCCGAGAACCTGGCCGCCGCGATGGAACTCGGTTACCTCGGCACCGACGGCGACGAGATCGTCCACATCAGCCGCCGCCTGCTGGACGTGTCGTCGGCGCTGGTCCGCGAGGGCATCCCGCTCGCGGAGGTCCTGGCGGCCGGCAAACAGGTCCGTCGGCACGCCGATGCCCTCGCCGGACTCTTCGCCGACCTGATCCTGCGCCACGCCCCCGAGGAGGACCTCCAACGCCTGCGCCCGCTGGCGCGCAGCGTGGTGGAGGCGGAACTGTCCCTGGCCCTGGACCGGCGGATGCGCAAGCACCCGAAAGCGGACTGACGACCGGCCAACGGTCGCAGACCGCCGTCCTGACGGTCGCAGACCGCCGTGCTGACGGACGTAGACCACCGCCCTGACGGACGTAGACCACCGCCTGACGGCCGCAGACCACCGCCCTAACGGTCGTAGACCACCGTCACCGGCGCATGGTCCGACCAGCGCTCGGCATGCGTGGCCGCCCGCTCCACGAACCCCTTCACGGCCCGCGCGGCGAGCCCGGGCGTCGCCACGTGGTAGTCGATACGCCATCCGGTGTCGTTGTCGAAGGCCCGCCCGCGGTACGACCACCACGAGTACGGCCCCTCCGCCTCCGGATGCAGCGCCCGTACGACGTCGACGTACCCGCCGTCCGCCGGGTCGAGCACTCGCCCCAGCCACTCCCGCTCCTCGGGCAGGAAGCCGGAGTTCTTGGTGTTGCCGCGCCAGTTCTTCAGGTCGGCCTCCCGATGGGCGATGTTCCAGTCACCGCAGACGAGGACCTCACGGCCGTCGGCGGCGGCCCGCTCGCGCAGTCCCTTCAGATAGGCGAGGAACTCGCCCATGAAGCGCACCTTCTCGTCCTGCCGCTCGGTGCCGACCTCGCCGGAGGGGAGATAGAGGGAGGCGACCGTGACACCCGGCAGGTCGGCCTCGACGTACCGCCCGCTGGTGTCGAACTCCGCGGACCCGAAGCCGACCTGGACGCGGTCGGGCTCCCGCCGGGTGTACAGGGACACACCCGCACGTCCCTTGGCGGCGGCGGGAGCGTGCACGACGTGCCATTCGTCGGGCGTGCGGACCTGCTCGGGCAGCTGCTGCGGCTCGGCACGCACCTCCTGCAGGCACAGCACGTCGGCGGAGGTCTCCGCGAGCCACTCCACGAAACCCTTCTTCGCGGCGGCGCGCAGTCCATTCACGTTCACGGAGGTCACTGTCAGCACGCGGGCACGATACCGGCAGAATGGGCGAGTCCCGGATTCCGGCTATGCATAGTTGTACGATCGGAAGCATGGATATACACCGAGTCGCCTTCGACCACCCCGACGCCGTCAAGCTCAACGACGAGGTCCAGGCCGAGTACCACGAGCGCTACGGCGACGGCGGCGACGCCACGCCCCTCGACCCGTCGGACTTCGAACCGCCGAACGGCGTGTACCTGATCGCGTACGACGAGACCGGCAGACCCGTCGCCAGCGGCGGCTGGCGCCGCCAGGACAAGAACGACGAGGGCAACGAGGACGGCGACGCCGAGCTCAAGCGCATGTACGTCGTCAGGGAGATGCGCGGGCGCGGCCTCGCCCGGCGCATGCTCGCCGCCCTGGAGGAGAACGCCCGCGTGGCCGGCCGCACCCGCATGGTCCTGGAAACCGGCACCGAGCAGCCCGAGGCCATCGCCCTGTACTCCTCCAGCGGCTACGAGCCGTGCGCGAAGTTCGGCTACTACCGCTTCTACGAGTCGAGCCGCTGCTTCGCCAAGGCGCTGTGAGCTGAGCCACTTGAGGACCAGTCACCGGCCGGCCGCACGGTGAGAGCCGACAGCACGGTGAGAGCACGACAGAGCCCCGTCGGAATCCCGACGGGGCTCTATGCTGCGTGGACCTGAGGGGATTTGAACCCCTGGCCCCCTCGATGCGAACGAGGTGCGCTACCGGACTGCGCCACAGGCCCTTGCAACGAGTGAAACTTTAGCACCCCGATCGGCCTGCTTGGAAATCCGTTCCCGGCGCCCGGGGCGGGGGCGGTGCAGGTGGGGTGCCTGCGGCTACTCGTTGGCGGCCCGGGGCCGGTCGCCGTCCTCGAACTGGTCGAACAGGGGCGTGCGGCCGCGTTCTCTGGCCCGCCGGGCCGATGCCGCCCGGCGGGCGTCCGTGCGCCCGGTGTCGTCCGCCTCCGTGTGGGATCCGGCGTCCGCCGGGTCCGCATCCTCCGCGGCGCCGGCTGCCTCCTCCCGGTCCGGTGCGACGGAGCTCGACCGTGCCGAGCTCCACGCGTCCGGGGCGCCGAGGTCCACGTCGGGTGTGGCCCGGGGGGCGACCGGGGCGGTGACGTACGTCGGCAACGGCACCGGTACCGGCTCCCAGCTGTCGCCCTGCCCCGGGCGGCGCTGCCGCTCGCGCTGCTGGTCGACCCACTCGGCGTGGTCGGTCTGCTCGACGAGCGCGCGCCGGTCCGCCGCGAGCGCCGACAGGCCGGGGTCGGTCATCGGCTCGGGGGCCGCGTCCGGTTCGTCGGCGTCCTCGCCGAGGGGCGCCTCGGACGTGCGGCGGCGCGGCTGGCGCTGGCGCTCCCGCAGCCGCTGGGCCGCGGCCTCGGCCCGGCGGCGGTCCATCTGGTAGGTGAAGCGACGGCGCTCCTGCGAGCGCAGGTAGGCGATGTACGCGCTGAGCAGCACGGCGGGCACGCCGGGCGCCCACAGGAACGCGAGCCCTCCGACGGCGGCGACGATCGCGCCGAGCGTGAAGGCGAGGAAGAGCACGATGGTGGTGCGTCTGCGGCGTGCGAGGACCTTCGAGCGCCGGGCGCGCGCGGCGGCCGCCTGCGCCGCCTGGGACGCCTGTGCCGACGGAGCGCGCCGGGCGGCGGGCACCCGGCGGCGCGCCCTCGCCTCGGCGGATTCGGGCACCGGCCCGTCGCCGTGCCCGCGCTCCGGCTCCGGCTCCGGCCGCTCCGCGGCGTGCGACGGTACGGGCACCCGCGTCTGCGGACGGGTCTGGGATACGGCGAAGGCCCGGACGTCCACCGAGTCGGTGACCGCGTCCGGGTCGACGGCGCCCGGCTCCCCCTCGTCGGCGGAGCGCGCCCGCAGGTCCTTGGCGTACCGGCGCTCCATGGCCGCCTTTCCGGACAGGAGCCGGATGGCGGTGCTGAAGCGTTCCGTCGGACGGGCCTCGTTCAGCTCGTCCTGCCTACGGAGCCACATCGGCACCAAGTAGGCGGCCCAGGCCCCGACAATGACTGCGTAGATGAGGCCGCTGCTGCTCACGCCTCACACGGTAGAGGGGTTTGCGTGAGGCCATCTGCCAATTGAGCCGGTGTGTCGCACGATCTGGCTGATATTTCGAACTTTTTTTGTGACGGATCCGATCAGCAGACCACCGGGGCCGGGAATTCAATGCCGCGAGGCGGTCACCGGCCGATCAATTTCGAACATCCATTCAATTTCCCGGGCTGTGGTGGATTCCCGGGTTGCGCGGCTCGTTCTGGGAGCGTGCCCGGTGCCAGCGCCTGAGCAACCCCTCGGGGACCTCTTCCGCCGTGAGCGCGAAGACGAGGTGGTCGCGCCAGGCTCCGTCGATGTGGAGATAGCGCGGCCTGAGGCCCTCATCGCGGAATCCGAGTTTCTCCACGACCCGGCGGCTGGGTGCGTTCTCGGGGCGAATGCAGACCTCGATGCGGTGCAGTCCGACGGTGCGGAAACAGTGGTCGACGACGAGTGCCACGGCCGTCGGCATCACTCCCCGGCCGGCGACCGCCTCGTCCACCCAGTAGCCGATGTGCCCGGAGCACATCGAACCCCAGGTGATTCCGGCGACCGTGAGCTGCCCGACCAGTCGCCCCTGGTACTCGATGACGAAGGGCAGCATCCGGCCCGCGTTCGCCTCGGAGCGCAGGTGGCGGACCATCTGGCGGTAGGTGGGCCGGTGCGCGAGCGGGCCGCCGGGCGCGGGCGGCGGAATGGTGGCCTCCCAGGGACGCAGCCAGTCGCGGTTGCGCCGGTTGACCTCGCGCCAGGCCCGTTGGTCGCGCAGCTTTATCGGCCGGAGGAGGACATCGCCGTCCACCAGCTCGACGGGCCAGGATGGGCTGTTCAGCTCGCACCCCCACCGCTGGGTCTGGGGTGGTCACCGCCGCGGATCTGGTCGACGGCATGCGCCAGCAGGGGCTCCAGGACGGCCAGGCCGTCCTTCACGCCGCCCGTCGAACCCGGCAGGTTCACGATCAGCGTGCGTCCCGCCACTCCGGCCAGGCCCCGCGACAGCGCCGCGGTCGGCACCTTCTGACGTCCGAACGCCCGGATGGCCTCCGCGATGCCCGGCACCTCGTGGTCGATCACCCGGCGGGTGGCCTCGGGGGTGCGGTCGGTGGGCGAGATGCCGGTGCCGCCGGTGGTGACGATGGCGTCGTAGCCGGCCTCGACGCCGGCGCGCAGGGCGGCCTCCACCGGATCGCCGTCGGGGACGACCTGCGGGCCGTCGACGTCGAACCCGAAGCCCTTGAGGCCATGGGCGATCAGCGGGCCGCCCTTGTCCTCGTAGACCCCGGCGGCAGCCCTGTTGGAGGCGGTGATCACAAGAGCGCGATACGTCATGCCCGGCTCCAGTCTCCCGACTTGCCGCCCGTCTTCTCCTCCACCCGTACGTCCGTGATGACCGCTCCCTTGTCGACCGCCTTGACCATGTCGATCACGGTGAGCGCGGCGACGGAGACCGCGGTGAGCGCCTCCATCTCGACGCCCGTGCGGTCCGTCGTCTTCACGGTGGCCTGGATCTCCACCGCGTCGTCCGCGACCGACAGGTCCAGTTTCACACCGGACACCGACAATGGGTGACAGAGCGGGATGAGGTCGGGGGTGCGCTTGGCGCCCATGATGCCCGCGATCCGCGCGGTGGCCAGGGCATCGCCCTTGGGAACGCCCTCGCCGCGCAGCAGCTCGACCACGCGGGGCGAGACCAGCACGCGGCCGCTGGCGCGGGCGGTGCGCGCGGTCACGTCCTTCTCCGATACGTCGACCATGCGGGCGGCACCCGCGTCGTCGAGGTGCGTCAGCCGCTCCCGCGTATCTGCGTCGTGCGTACCTGCGTCGTGCGTACCTGCGTCCCGCGTGCCTGGGTCCTGCGTACTCATGCTGTGTGGCGCTCCCGGTCCGGGCCCGTAGCGGTGCGGCGCACGGGCCTGCTGTGCGCGACACGGTACCGCCAACCAGGTGCTCTCGGCCCGGCAGGACCGCCCTGCCCTGCGGGCGGGCACGCGCGCGTGGACTCAGCCGAGCAGGACGACCTCGACCTCGGTGCCGGGCTCGACGGACTCCACGTCCTCGGGGACGACGATCAGCGCGTCGGCGTGCGCCAGGGCGGCGACCAGGTGGGAGCCGGCGCCGCCGACCGGACGCACCGTGCCGTCGGCGTACGTGCCGCGCAGGAACTGGCGGCGGCCCTTGGGCGAGGTCAGCGCCTTGTCGGCGGTCAGGGTCGCCCGGGTGCGCGGCCGGTGGACGTCCTCCAGGCCCATGAGGGCGCGGATGGCGGGGCGGACGAACAGCTCGAAGGAGACGTAGGAGGAGACCGGGTTTCCGGGGAGGGCCAGCAGCGGGGTGTGGTCGGGGCCGATGGAGCCGAAGCCCTGGGGCTTGCCCGGCTGCATGGCGATCTTGCGGAACTCCACGCCGCTGCCCGGCTCGTCCTCGTCGGCGACGTGCGCGAGGGCCTCCTTGACGACGTCGTACGCCCCGACGCTCACGCCGCCCGTGGTGACCATCAGGTCGGCGCGGACGAGCTGGTCCTCGATGGTGGAGCGCAGCGTCTCGGCGTCGTCGGCGACAGCGCCGACCCGGTAGGCGATGGCGCCGGCGTCGCGCGCGGCGGCGGTGAGGGCGAAGCTGTTGGAGTCGTAGATCTGGCCGGTGCCCAGTTCCTCGTCGGGCTGGACGAGTTCGCTGCCGGTGGAGAGCACGACCACGCGCGGGCGTGGGTGTACGCGGACCGTGCCGCGGCCGATCGCGGCGAGCAGGGCGATCTGCGGCGGACCGAGGACGGTGCCCGCGTGAAGGGCGCGGTCGCCAGCTTTCACGTCGCTGCCCTTGGCGCGCACGTGCGCGCGTGCCTCGGCCGGGCGGTACACGTGCACGTGGCCCTCGGCGCCCTCGGGGGCGAGGCTACGGGCGCGCATGCCGCTGGCCGGGCCCTCGCCGAGCCCGCCGTCGGTCCACTCGACGGGCACGACCGTCTCGGCGCCGGGCGGCAGCGGGGCGCCGGTCATGATGCGGGCGGCCTGGCCGGGACCCACGTGGAGCAGCTCGGCCTGGCCCGCCGCGACGTCCCCGACGACCTCCAGGACCGCCGGGAACTCCTCGCTCGCGCCCGCCACATCCGCGACCCGCACCGCGTACCCGTCCATGGAGCTGTTGTCGAACGGGGGCAGGGACACCGGCACCGTGACGTCCTCGACCAGGACGCAGCCCTGGGCGTCGAGGAGGTTCAGCTCGATGGGTTCGAGGGGGCGGACGGTCGCGAGGATGTCCTCCAGGTGCTCGTCCACCGACCAGAGGTGGTCCGGGCCTGCGGTGCGGGGCGCGGCGGTGCTCAAAGTTGCTGCATCTCCTCGGTGACGTAACGGCGGAGCCAGGACCGGAAGTCCGGGCCCAGATCTTCACGTTCGCACGCGAGCCTGACAATGGCACGCAGGTAGTCGCCGCGGTCGCCGGTGTCATAGCGGCGGCCCTTGAAGACGACGCCGTGCACCGGGCCGCCGATCTTCTCGTCCGCCGAGAGCTGCTGGAGGGCGTCGGTGAGCTGGATCTCGCCGCCGCGGCCCGGCTCGGTCTTGCGCAGTATGTCGAAGATGTGCGGGTCGAGGACGTAGCGGCCGATGATCGCGTAGTTGGACGGCGCGTCGGACGGGTCCGGCTTCTCGACCAGACCGCTGACCTTCACCACGTCGCTGTCCTCGGTGGACTCCACCGCGGCGCACCCGTAGAGGTGGATCTGCTCGGGGGCGACCTCCATGAGCGCGATGACGCTGCCGCCGCGCTGCTCCTGGACCTCGACCATGCGCTTGAGCAGCGGGTCGCGCGGGTCGATCAGGTCGTCGCCGAGGAGGACCGCGAAGGGCTCGTCACCGACGTGCGGGGCGGCGCACAGCACGGCATGACCGAGGCCCCTGGGGTCGCCCTGGCGGACGTAGTGCATGGTCGCGAGGTCGCTGGACTCCTGGACCTTGGCCAGGCGCTCGGCGTCGCCCTTCTTCTCGAGAGCGGACTCCAGTTCGTAGTTGCGGTCGAAGTGGTCCTCCAGGGGCCGCTTGTTGCGGCCCGTGACCATGAGGACGTCGTCGAGACCGGCGGCCACGGCCTCCTCGACCACGTACTGGATCGCGGGCTTGTCCACGACCGGCAGCATCTCCTTGGGAGTGGCTTTGGTGGCCGGAAGGAACCGGGTGCCGAGGCCTGCTGCGGGAATGACAGCCTTGCTGATCCGAGGGTGCGACTGAGTCATGCCCGACACCTTATCCGGTGCCTTTGCAGGGAATCTGAGGCTCCGGTTATTTGGCTCTCATATGAGCGTATTGGAACGGTACGGGAACGATCTTGAGACACAACGGACGTGCGGGCGAGCCTGACAAGCGGATGTTGCGGCGAGAGCTCCTCGCGGTGAGGAGCAGGTTGACGGCCGGTGACGTGCGGGAAGCCGCCGTCGCGCTGGCCGGGCGGGCGCTCGGGCTGCCGGAGTTGGCGCGGGCGCGCACGGTGGCGGCGTACGTCTCCGTGGGGAGCGAACCCGGCACGCTCGCGCTGCTGGACGCGCTGCGCGCGCGGGGCGTTCGCGTCCTGCTTCCGGTGCTGCTGCCCGACAACGACCTGGACTGGGGCGTGTACGGCGGGGAGGGCTCCCTCGCGCGCGTGCAACACGGCGGCAAGATGACCCTGTTCGAGCCGGCCGGGGAGCGTCTCGGGCCGGACGCCGTGACCGGCGCCGACGTCGTGCTGCTGCCGGGGCTGGCGGTGGACGCGCGCGGGATGCGGCTGGGGCGGGGCGGCGGGTCGTACGACCGCGTCCTGGCCCGGCTGGAACGCGCGGGCGCGGATCCCGCGCTGGTGGTGCTGCTCTACGACTCCGAGGTCGTCGAGCGCGTCCCCGAGGAGGAGCACGACCGGCCGGTGCACGCGGTGGTGACGCCGTCGGGGGTACGCAGGTTCCGCTGACGGATACGGAAAAGGGGCCTCCACGCGCGCGTGGAGGCCCCTTTTCCGTCAGTGGGTCACGGCCTGAGCACCAGGGTGTCGCTCGTGCTCTTGTCGACCGCCTGGTCCGAGAAGGCCCAGGGCAGCAGTTCGCCGTCGGCCCACTTGTCCGTCTGGTCGACGTAGTGGGCGCTGTAGGCGTGCCCGGAGGCGCCGGTGAGGTTGATCCACCGCGACTTGTCGAGGTCGCCGAGGTTGACCACCATCCGCATCGACGGCACCCATACGACGCCGTAGCCGCCGGCCGCGTTCCAGCCGGTCGCGTTGACCGCCGCCTCGCCGCCGCTGAGCTTCCAGGGGCCGCGGTTGAGGACGTACTGCAGGAAGCCGGGGCCGTCGGTGCCCAGGGTCTTGTTCTTCAGGAACAGGCGGTGCAGCCGGCCCCAGCTCCAGGTGTCGATGTCCTTGCCGAGCTTGGCGGTCAGCTCCCAGCGGGCGTCGACCATGGCGCGCTTGAACAGATCGTTCCGGTTGTCCGCCCCGTCCCTGTTGCCCACCTCGCCCGTCTTCCACCAGTCGCTGTCGGGGTCGTCCATGAGCGTGCGGACCACCTCGAACCAGCGGTCGCCGCCGTCGGGCTGTGCCTGGTCGGCGTCGCGCTGGCCGCACTCGCGCACCTTGTCGTCGGCGTCCACGGGCCCGGTGGTGTTGACCGGCTCGACCCACAGGCACTGGCCCTTGACCCGCAGCTCCTTGGGCAGCTTGTTGCCGAAGGCCAGCTTGAGGATGTTGCGCCAGACGGCGTTGAAGTAGGCGGCGGCCGCCGAGTCGGCGTCCTGGGTGTAGTCCCAGCCCTCCAGCAGCTTCTGCGCCTCGCGCACGTCCTTGTCTTCGGTGTCGATCTTCAGCAGCTGGGGCACCAGCAGCTTGGCGATCTCGCTGCTGTTGTCGAGCTGCATCTGGCGCATGTCGTCGGTGGAGATCTTGCCGCCGTTTTTGATCTTCGACTGGATCAGGTCGGTGATGCGCTGGCTGCGGGTGCCGTAGCCCCAGTCCGTGGTGAGCGTGTAGGGGTAGTCCTTGTCGACCACGGCCTGGTTGGCGGTGACGATGTAGCCGCGCTCCGGGTCGTACTCGTAGGGCAGCCGGTCCTTCTCGATGTAACCGGTCCAGCGGTACTTGGGGTCCCAGCCGGGCGCCGGGATGGAGCCGTCGTGGCCGTCCGCGCGCGTGGGGATCTTTCCGGGCAGCGTGTAGCCGATGTTGTTCTCGGTGTCGGCGTAGATCAGGTTCTGCGAGGGCACGTCGAACAGGGCGGCCGCCGCGCGGAAGTCGCTCCAGTTCTTCGCCCTGTCCATCGCGAAGATGGCGTCCATGGTGGTGCCCGGCTGCAGCGCGGTCCAGCGCAGGGCGACGCCGTAGCCGTCGCCCCGGTCGGGGGCGGCGGTGTCGACGGTGGCCTTCCTGCCGACCTTCACCAGTTCGTCGCTGCGGTCGGACAGCAGGGGCCCGTTGTTGGTCTCCCGGACGACGATCTTCTTGGGTGCGCCGCCGGCGACCTTGATGGTCTCCTCGCGCGTGGTGAACGGCTTGACCTTGCCGTCGTACAGGTAGCCGTCGCCGGTGATCTTCTCCAGGTAGAGGTCGGTGACGTCGACGCCGGAGTTGGTCATGCCCCAGGCGATGTTCTGGTTGTGGCCGATTATCACGCCGGGCATGCCGGCGAAGGTGTAGCCGGTGACGTCGTACTGGCACTTGCTGGAGACGCTGCGGCAGTGCAGGCCCATCTGGTACCAGACGGACGGCAGCGAGGGCGACAGGTGCGGGTCGTTGGCCAGCAGCGGCTTGCCGGTGATGGTGTGCTCGCCGCCGATCACCCAGGAGTTGGAGCCGATGCCGTTGCCGTTGATGCCGACGGCCGTGGGGAGGTCGTCCAGGACCTTGTTCAGGCCCGCGAGCTGGCTCTGCAGGGCCGAGGTGCCCGAGGACGTCTGCGTGCCCGTGCCACCGCCCGTGGACGTGCCCGCCGTGCCGGTGCCGGTTCCCGTGCCTGTGCCTGTGCCTGTGCCTGTGGACGAGCCGTTCGTCCCGCTCGCGCCGTCGCCTCCGTCGAACGTCTGCGTGAGCTCGCTGTACTGACCGTCCTGGACGATCACATTGTTGCGGCTATAGGGGTACTCCGGGTACAGGTCGGCGATCTGCTTCGGGCCCAGGCGGCTGGTCATCAGGGCACGGTCGATCTCGGCCTTCATGTTGCCGCGCAGGTCCCAGGCCATCGCCTTCAGCCAGGAGATCGAGTCGACGGGGGTCCACTTCTCCGGCTTGTAGTCGTTGGTGAACCCCAGGGCCGCGTACTCCAGGGAGAGGTCCTCGCCGTCCTTGCCCTCGAGGTAGGCGTTGACTCCCTTGGCGTACGCCTGGAGGTACTTCTTGGTGGAGGCCGACAGCTTGGTGTCGTACTCCTCCTTCGCGATCCGGTCCCAGCCCAGGGTGCGCAGGAACTCGTCCTTGTCGACCTGGCTCTTGCCGAACATCTCCGACAGACGGCCGGCGGTCATGTGGCGGCGCACGTCCATCTCGTAGAACCGGTCCTGCGCCTGGACGTAGCCCTGCGCCATGAACAGATCCTCGTCGGAGGAGGCGTAGATCTGCGGGATGCCGTAGGAGTCGCGCTTGACGTCGACGGGTCCCGACAGGCCCTCCAGCGTGAGGGAGCCCTTGGTCTGCGGGAAGGAGGCGCGGACGGTGCTGACGGACCAGTACGCCCCGTAGGCGACGCCGCCGACGAGGGCGAGCACCAGTACGAGCACGATCAGTCGGGCTCTGCGCCCCTTCTTCCTGCCGGACTTGCCGGGCTGCTGACCCGTGGAGGCGGTGGTGTTGGGGGGCATCGCTGTCCTTGCTGTCCTAACGCGAGCGGCAGGTTCGGCTGTGCTTTTAACTGAGCGCTGGAGCAACGATAGGCGCAGGGCCCGACACCACTTGACGCGGAGTCGGGAACCGGCGCGTACGGGCGTTCGATCCCGCCCGGTCGATCGTCAAGAAATCGTCAAGAGTTAGGTAAGGTAACAAAGTAGTTTGCTGCGAAGCGTAACGGCTTCGTGTGCGATGTACCTGGTACGTGAGCTCCCGCGCTGGTGCGTGTGAGCCAGGGAAGGAAACGCCCGCTGACTGTTCACCACCTCAACCAGCTCCTGCTCGTCTGCTCGCTCGTCCTGCTCGTCGCCGTCGCAGCGGTCCGGATCTCCTCGCGCAGCGGGCTCCCCAGCCTGCTCGTCTACCTGGGCATCGGCGTCCTCATGGGCCAGGACGGCATCGGCGGCATCCACTTCGACAACGCCGAGCTGACCCAGGTCATCGGATACGGGGCCCTGGTCGTGATCCTGGCCGAGGGTGGTCTGGGCACGCAGTGGAAGGAGGTCAAGCCGGCGCTGCCTGCTGCCACCGCGCTGGCGCTGGCCGGGGTCGCGGTGAGCGTCGGGGTCACGGCGTCGGCCGCGCACTACCTGATCGGGCTGGAGTGGCGGCAGGCGCTCATCATCGGCGCGGTGGTGTCCTCGACGGACGCGGCGGCCGTCTTCTCGGTCCTGCGGAAAATCCCCCTCCCCGCGCGCGTGACGGGCACGCTGGAGGCCGAGTCCGGCTTCAACGACGCCCCCGTGGTCATCCTGGTGGTCTCCTTCTCCATGGCCGGCCCGGTCGAGCACTGGTACCTGCTGCTGGGCAAGATCATCCTGGAGCTGGCCATCGGCGCGGCCATCGGGCTCGCGGTGGGCTGGCTGGGCGCCTGGGGCCTCAGGCACGTGGCGCTGCCCGCCTCCGGCCTCTACCCGATCGCCGTCATGGCGATCGCCGTCACGGCGTACGCGGCGGGCGCCCTGGTCCACGGCAGTGGCTTCCTCGCCGTCTACCTCGCCTCGATGATGCTGGGCAACGCCAGGCTGCCGCACTGGCCCGCCACCCGCGGATTCGCCGACGGGCTCGGCTGGATCGCCCAGATCGGCATGTTCGTCCTGCTCGGCCTGCTGGTGACCCCGAGCGAGCTGTTCGACGACTTCGTGCCCGCGCTGCTCATCGGGCTGGTGCTGACCATGGTGGCCCGTCCGCTCAGCGTCGTCCTCTGCCTGACGCCGTTCCGGGTGGCATGGCAGGAGCAGGCCCTGATGTCGTGGGCCGGGCTGCGCGGCGCCGTGCCCATCATCCTGGCGACCATCCCCATGGTGGAGGGCGTCGAGGCCAGCCGCCGGATCTTCAACATCGTCTTCGTCCTGGTCGTCGTCTACACCCTCATCCAGGGGCCGACGCTGCCCTGGCTGGCCCGCAGGCTGCACCTGGGGAAGGACCAGGCGGCCGCCGACCTCGGCATCGAGTCGGCGCCCCTGGAACGGCTGCGCGGGCACCTGCTGTCCGTCACGATCCCCGAGGGGTCGAAGATGCACGGCGTCGAGATCAACGAACTGCGGCTGCCGGCCGGGGCCGCCGTCACCCTCGTCGTACGGGAGGGGAAGTCGTTCGTGCCGCTGCCGACGACGGTGCTGCGGCGCGGGGACGAGCTGCTGGTGGTCGCCACGGACCCCGTCAGGGACGCGGCCGAACGGCGGCTGCGCGCGGTGGGACGCGGCGGCAAGCTGGCCGGGTGGCTGGGCGTGAACGGGACGCAGGAGTAGACGTCTCGCCAATCGCAGGTGACGACACTCATGGTGCTCGGTTTCACAGGTGCGCCGCGCCTGATCCCTGTAAGATGCAGGCGTCACCCAGATCGAACCAACTCTGCCTGACGCAGAGCTGGCGCGACCGTATGGCGGCCGGGACGCCCCTCCCACAGACGCAGAGGGCGCCGGTATCTACCGCAGTCCGCGCAAGAGGACAGCTCTCGGCGCTCCCGTGACGTGAACGGGCCGCGCTACCAGGCGGCAGAAAGGCACGGGCCGTGGCATCCACGGTCACCTCGTCGAAGAACTCGGCGGCGCCCTCCCGCCCGGGATACGGACAGTTGCTGCGCACCCGCGGCGCCTGGACGTTCCTGCTCCCCGGCTTCGCGGCGCGCCAGCCGTTCGCGATGCTCACCCTCTCCATCGTGCTGCTCGTCCAGCACACCACCGGCTCGTACGGCGTGGCAGGCGCCGCCGCGGCCGTCACCGGCGTCTCCATGGCGCTGTTCGCGCCCTATAGCGGTCGCCTCGCCGACCGCTACGGCCAGCGCGCCGTCCTGGTCCCCGGCATCCTGCTGCACGTCCTGTCGGGCCTGGCCCTGACGGCCCTCGCGCTGGCGGACGCGCCCTTGTGGGCACTGTTCGCGGCGGCCGTGCCCACGGGCGCCTCGGTGCCGCAGATCGGCCCCATGGTGCGCGCCCGCTGGGGCGAGAGGCTCAAGGGCTCGCCCCTGATGACCACGGCCGCGGCCTTCGAGTCCGTCACGGACGAGCTGACCTTCGTCGTGGGCCCGCTGCTGGCCACCGCCCTGTGCACGGCCGTGGACCCGGCCGCCGGCCTGGTGACGGAGGCCTCCCTGACGCTGCTCGGCGGTCTGCTGTTCGCCGCGCAGAAGGGCACCCAGCCGTCGGTCACGCCGGTGGCCGGGCACGCGCGCGTGGAGCGCACCTCCGCACTGCGCATCCCCGGGGTGCGCGTCCTGATCGTGACCTTCCTGGGCATCGGGTCCGTCTTCGGCGGCATGCAGGTCTCGCTGGCCGCGTTCACCGAGTCGATCGGCGAGCCCGGCCTGAACGGCGTCCTGTACGGCGTCTTCGCCGCGGGCAACATGCTCTCCGGCATCGTCTGCGGCGCCATCGCCTGGAAGGCGGCCCCGCACCGGCGCCTGGTCGTCGGGTACGCCGCCCTCGCCCTGGCCGCCTCCGGCCTGTGGGCCGCGCACTCCGTGCTGCTCCTGGCCGGCCTCGGCCTGCTGGTCGGCATGTGCATCGCGCCCGCCCTGATCACCGGCTACACCCTCGTCGAGGGGCTGGTTCCGGCCGGTGCCCGCACGGAGGCCTTCACCTGGCTGACCGGCGCGGTCGCGCTCGGCCAGGCGGCCGCCGTCACGGTCGCCGGACAGCTGGAGGACCGCTTCTGGGGCGGCGCCGGTTTCCTGGTGCCGATGGGCGGCACACTGCTCGCCCTGGTCACCCTGCTGGCGCTGCGCTCCCGGCTGGTGGCGGACCCCCGGAGCCGTACCGTCGCACGTGGCGTCGGTCACCGCGTCCCCGTCGCAGTGGACTGAACGCAAGGAATAGGTCACTATGGATCGTCGTTAGCACTCATTGAGTGAGAGTGCCAGGAGGAAGACAGTGCCGACCTACCAGTACCAGTGCACCGAGTGCGGCGAGGGCCTCGAGGCGGTGCAGAAGTTCACCGACGACGCCCTCACCGAGTGCCCCAGCTGCAAGGGCCGCCTGAAGAAGGTGTTCTCGGCGGTCGGCATCGTCTTCAAGGGCTCCGGGTTCTACCGCAACGACAGCCGCGGCTCCTCGTCGAGCAGCTCGCCGGCGTCGTCGAAGTCGTCGGGCTCCTCGTCGTCGTCCTCGGACTCGAGCTCGTCGGGTTCTTCGTCGAGCTCCGGCAGCTCGACCAGCAGCAGCACCGCCGCGTAAGGCGGGTAGCGCCGCGTAAGGCGGGCAACGCCGACTTCTTACGGGACCCTGTCGTCGTCCGACGACAGGGTCTTCGGCGTCTCCGGATGCGGCTAGGGTGCGGAGCATGGCGAACAAGGCGAACGCCGAGATCGGCGTGATCGGCGGCTCCGGCTTCTACTCCTTCCTCGACGACGTGACCGAGATCCAGGTGGACACCCCGTACGGGGTGCCCAGCGACTCCCTCTTCCTCGGCGAGGTCGCCGGCCGGCGGGTCGCCTTCCTGCCCCGGCACGGCCGCGGCCACCACCTGCCGCCGCACCGGATCAACTACCGGGCCAACCTGTGGGCGCTGCGCTCGGTCGGTGTGCGTCAGGTCCTCGGGCCGTGCGCGGTGGGCGGTCTGCGCCCCGAGTACGGGCCGGGCACGCTGCTCGTGCCGGACCAGTTGGTCGACCGTACGAAGTCCCGGGCGAACACGTACTTCGACGGGCTGCCGCTGCCGGACGGCACGGTGCCGAACGTGGTGCACGTGTCGCTGGCCGACCCCTACTGCCCCACCGGGCGGACGGTCGCGCTGAAGGCGGCGCGCGGGCGGGACTGGGAACCGGTGGACGGCGGCACGCTGGTCGTGGTCGAGGGGCCGCGCTTCTCGACCCGTGCCGAATCGTTGTGGCACCAGGCGCAGGGCTGGTCGGTGGTGGGCATGACCGGGCATCCCGAGGCGGCGCTCGCCCGTGAGCTCGAGCTCTGCTACACCTCGCTGACCCTGGTCACCGACCTCGATGCCGGCGCCGAGACCGGCGAGGGCGTCTCCCACGAGGAGGTGCTGCGGGTGTTCGCGGCCAACGTGGACCGGCTGCGGGGCGTGCTGTTCGACGCGGTGGCGGCACTGCCCTCGACGCGGGAGCGGGACTGCCTGTGCGCGACGGCGCTGGGCGGGATGGATCCCGGGTTCCCGCTGCCGTAGGCGGGGTCGGCGGGGCCGTAGTTCCGGCCGGCATGGCGGAACGCCACCTTCGGGTGAGGGAGTTGTCCACAACCGGCGAGTAGATCCACAGGCCGCAGCGGGCGGCGGCGCGAGGCCTCATCGTGGGGGTCGCGAGCTCGTCGTGGGCTCGTCGCCAACCGGTCCCTCGTCGCAGGTGGTGGTCCTCGTGTCGCTGCTTCCCTCCCCGTCGTCTTCCTCTCCGTCGTCTTCGTCCCCGTCGTCTTCGTCCCCGTCGTCTTCCTCCCCGTCGCCTTCCTCCCCGTCGCCTTCCTCCCCATCTCTGTCCGCTTCCTTCCCTCGGTCCGCTTCCTTTCCGTGCCCGCCCGGCGCCGAGGTGCCTGCTACCCGCGAAGTGCCGCACTTCGCTCCCGTGCGGGTGCGGGGCGGGTGGCGGGCGCGCGGCCGACTCGTACGGCATCGCAGGCGGGCCGTGGCGGCCGGGCTCGCCGTCACCGCGGCCGCGCTCGTGGCGGCCGGCCCGCAGGGCACCGACCGGGCCCGCGGGCATCCGGAAGGTCCCCCGCCCGCCCGTGCCTCCTCGGCGGCGGCCGGGGACCCTTCTGTCCGCATGCGCGGTGCGGTAGGGAGGGTGACGGCGCCCGTGCGGATCGCCGACGCGGCCACCGTCCGGTTGCTGCGGCCCGGCGACCGGGTCGACGTCATCGCCGCCGAGGAGGCCGTGACGGGCGGCGAGGCCCGAGTGGTCGCGCGCGGGGCACGGGTGACGAAGGTGCCGGAACCCGTGGAGGGTGCGGCCGAGAGCGGGGCGCTGGTCGTGCTCTCGGTGCCGCGTGCCACGGCGGCCCGCCTCGCGGGCGCGAGTACGACAGCACGGCTGGCGGTGACGCTGTGGTGAGCCGGGCTCCGGCAGCCTCCCTGTCAAGGCCCTCGTTCAAGGGACCCGACTGGACAGGTCGGCCCAGTGCTGACGTAGGTTGCGGAGCGTTTCGTTCCACAAGCTGCTTGTACGAGAAGAGGCCCCGAGGTGAGCGAGAAGAAGGATCCGAGCGTCTGGCAGGGCTTCAAGGCCTTCCTGATGCGCGGGAACGTCGTCGATCTGGCAGTAGCGGTGGTGATCGGCGCCGCCTTCACCAACATCGTGAACTCGCTGGTGAAAGGGATCATCAATCCACTGGTCGGAGCGTTCGGCACCAAGAACCTGGACAGCTACAGCTCGTGCCTCAAGGGCCCCTGCACCGGCACCGGCGAGAGCGCGACAGGGGTGCGGATCCTGTGGGGTTCCGTCCTCGGCGCCACGCTCAGCTTCGTGATCACCGCGGCGGTCGTCTACTTCCTGATGGTGCTGCCCATGTCCAAGTACCTGGCCCGCCAGGAGGCCCGCAGGAAGGAGCGGGAGGGCGCGCAGGAGATCGTCGATGTCACCGAGCTGGAGGTCCTCAAGGAGATCCGGGACGCTCTGGTCGCCCAGCGGGGCTCGGGCCACGACCGGCCGTAGCGGCCGCTGCCCGGCCGGCTCACAGGTGGTGGGGCGGCTTCTCGTCCAGGAACCGCTTCAAGTCGGACGCGCCGTCGCCGTCCGTGCGTTCGCCCCACCCGCGGTCGGTGTCGTCCGAGGACTGCTGGTCCAGCGGGTCGTCGAAGAACAGGGCCGGCTTCGGCTCGCGTGGCTCGGGGTCGGGGGCGGTGCTCATGCGTCCAGGGTACGGTCGCGGAGAAATTCCCCGCACCATCTGTTGTGCTGGGAGTCATGACGCCCAGCCCCACCCCCGCTTCCGCCTCCTCAGGCGTACCGGAGAGCCGCAGACCGCTGCGCCCGCTCAGGGCCCGCGGTCGCGACCAGGCGCACCGGGCCGCCACGCCGCTGGAGCTCTTCTTCGACCTGTGCTTCGTCGTGGCCGTCGCGCAGGCGGGCATCCAGCTGGTGCACGCCGTGGCCGAACAGCACGCGGGCGAGGGGATCCTCAACTACGCGATGGTCTTCTTCGCCATCTGGTGGGCGTGGATGAACTTCACCTGGTTCGCCTCGGCGTACGACAACGACGACGTGCTCTACCGGGTCGTCACGCTCGTGCAGATCGCGGGCGTCCTGGTGCTCTCCGCCGGGGTCTCGCGGGCCTTCGAGGACCACGACTTCCTCGTCGTCTGGCTGGGCTACCTGATCATGCGGCTCGCCATGGCGACGCAGTGGCTGCGCGCGGCCCGCGGCAGCGAGCCCCCGGAGCGGACGACGGCCCTGCGGTACGCCGGTGGCGTGCTGATCCTCCAGATCGGCTGGCTGGGGCTGTTGTTCTTCCCGGAGGACGCGCGGCCCTGGGTGTTCCTGGTGATGGCGCTGCTGGAGCTGTGCGTGCCGCTGTACGCGGAGAAGGACCGGCCCACGTCGTGGCATCCGCACCACATCGCGGAACGCTACGGGCTGTTCACCATCATCGTGCTCGGCGAGACGATCGCCGCGGCCACGGTGGCCGTGAAGTCCGGCATCGACGAGAACGACGCGCTGGACGAGCTGCTGCCGATCGCCGGGGGCGGACTGCTGGTCATCTTCGCCGCCTGGTGGATCTACTTCGTGGTGCCCATCCACGGCCAACTGCGCTCCAACAGACAGGCGTTCCTGTGGGGCTACGGGCACTATCTGGTGTTCGCCTCCGCCGCGGCGATCGGTGCGGGGCTGGAGGTGGCGGTGGAGCAGGCGGTCGGCAAGGCGCACCTGTCGACGCTGGCCGCCTCGGCCGCCGTGACGTTGCCGACGGCGCTGTATCTGCTGACCGTGTGGGCGCTGCACTCTCGGCACTTCAAGGTGGGCATCGCCCAGCAGCTCGTGCTGCCGACCACGGCATTACTGGTGATCTGCTGCACGTTCCTGGGCGACTGGGCGGTGCTCGCGGCATGCCTCGTCTCCGCGCTGGCGGTGGCGACCGGGGTCACACTGACCGCGCGCAGGGCGGCCCGGGCGAGCAGACCGACAGCACCGGCCGCCTGAGACCACACGCAGGAGCCGACGGCCGACCAAGACCGGCGCCACGGCACCGGGCACCGCCGTAGGACACCCTGACACCGCGAAGAGGCCGACGCCGACCAAGACCGGCATCACGGCACCGCGCACCCCCGTCGGACACCTGACACCGCGAAGAGGCCGACGCCGACCAAGACCAGCGCCACGGCACCGCGCACCGCCGTAGGACATCCGCGTCTGCACGAGACTGGCGCCATGACAGTTGACGCACTGACGGATGTCGCCGGCGTGCGGGTGGGGCACGCGACACGTACCGGCGGCGGTTGGCTGACCGGTACGACGGTCGTGCTCGCTCCGGAGGGCGGTGCCGTCGCCGCCGTGGACGTGCGCGGCGGCGGCCCCGGCACCAAGGAGACCGACGCCCTCGATCCGCGCAACGTGGTGCAGAAGGTCGAGGCGATCGTGCTGACCGGCGGCAGCGCCTACGGGCTGGACGCCGCGTCCGGGGTGATGGCCTGGCTGGAGGAGCGGGGTCGCGGGGTGCGCGTCGGCGTGGATCCCGCGCACGTCGTGCCGGTGGTGCCCGCCGCCTGCGTCTTCGACCTCGGGCGGGGCGGGGACTTCCGGGCCCGCCCGGACGCGGCCACCGGGCGGGCCGCGGTCGAGGCGGCCGCGGCCGGCGAGCCGGGGGCGCGGGTGCCGCAGGGGTGCGTGGGCGCCGGTACGGGGGCCGTCGTCGGGACGGTGAAGGGCGGGGTCGGCAGCGCGAGCACCGTCTGCGACTCGGGGATCACCGTGGCCGCGCTGGTGGTCGCCAACGCGGCGGGGTCGGCGGTGGATCCGGAAACCGGCGTGTTGTACGGGGAGTTGTTCCAGGGGCGTGTGCGCTATCCGGAGGCGCACGTCCACGAGGCCGCGCGTCGGCGTCTGGCCGAGGTCGCCGCGCGGCACGCCCCTCCCCCGCTCAACACCACGCTCGCGGTGGTCGCCACCGACGCCGACCTGTCGAAGGCGCAGGCGCGCAAGCTGGCGGGCACGGCGCACGACGGCATCGCGCGTGCCGTGCGGCCGGTGCACCTCCTCAACGACGGGGACACCGTGTTCGCCCTGGCGACCGGGCAGCGCCCGCTCGACCCCGGCAGTCCCCTCGCCCTCAACGAGATCCTCGCGGCGGGCGCGGACATGGTGACGCGCGCCCTCGTCCACGCGGTGCGCGCCGCCGAGCCCGTGGACGGGCCGGGCGGAGCGTGGCCGTCGTACGAGGAGTTGTACGGGAGCCGCTGACAACGCCCGCAGGGCCTCCCACGGGCGATTGTCCGGGTTCTGTCACGCGATGGCGTCAACGGCGGCCGGAAGGAACCCGACCGGCCGCCATGCCCCTCTTCCTTCACGTACTGGAGCGGATCACGCACAACACACGAACTGGAGCAGCCCGTGACAACGCCGGACATTGCAGCGCGGCGCGTACTGGGGGCCTGTGCCGTCCTGGTGGTCGGCGCCCTCACCCTCACCGCCTGCGGTGGCAGCGCCAACGCCAAGAACGACGACAGGGGCGGCAAGAACTCCTCCGCCGACACGTCCGTCGCGAAGATCGTCATCTCGGCGAAGGACGGCTCGACCGGCGCCTCCATCAACACCACCGGCGTGAAGGTCAGCGACGGCAAGCTGACCGACGTGAAAATGACGGTGGCGGGCACGGGCGAGGCCGTGGCGGGGTCGATGTCCGCGAACGGCACCGTCTGGAAGCCGAAGGAGCAGCTGGAGCGCGGGACGAAGTACCAGATATCGGCGACCGCCAAGGACGCGGACGGCCGGACCGCCGCCGCCAACTCCATCTTCACGACCGTGTCGTCGGCGAACAGCTTCATCGGGACGTACACCCCGGACAACGGCACCACGGTCGGCGTCGGGATGCCGGTGTCGTTCACCTTCGACAAGGCCATCAGCAATAAGAAGGACGTGCAGTCGCACATCTCGGTCACCTCCAGCAGCGGGCAGAAGGTGACCGGGCACTGGTTCGGCGCGCAGCGGCTGGACTTCCGGCCCGAGGAGTACTGGAAGGCCGGCTCCAAGGTCACGATGAAGATCGACCTGGACGGCGTGAAGGGCGCGAACGGCGTCTTCGGGGTGCAGAAGAAGACGGTCATCTTCACCGTCGGGCGCTCGCAGGTCTCCACGGTGGACGTCAGGACGCAGACGATGACGGTCGTGCGCGACGGCAAGACGGTCAAGACGATCCCGATCTCGGCGGGCAGCCCGCAGAACCCCACGTACAACGGGCAGATGGTGATCTCCGAGAAGTTCGTGCAGACCCGGATGAACGGCTCGACGGTCGGCTTCGGCGGTGAGTACGACATCCCGGACGTGCCGCACGCGATGCGGCTGACGACCTCCGGCACCTTTATCCACGGCAACTACTGGTACAACAAGGGCAATCCGCCCTTCGGCCGCCAGGGCACCAGCCACGGCTGCGTCGGCCTGCAGGACGTGCAGGGGGCGCGGGGCGACACCCCCTCCAAGTGGTTCTACGACAACTCGCTCATCGGGGACGTCGTGATCGTCAAGAACTCCCCCGACGCGACGGTGGCACCGGACAACGGACTCAACGGCTGGAACATGGCGTGGAGCCAGTGGGTCGCCGGCAGCGCCTCCTGACCTCGGCGAAGTATCTTCGCCTCAGGGATTTTTGACGGCACATCGGGCCGCGCGGGAACTTTTCGCGCGGCCCTCGCGTTTTTCCGGACGTACGTTTTCTCGGTTCCCGGACATGATGTCCGACCGAGGGGCTACGGTATGCACCCACAAGGTGACATGCAGCAACGCCGGGAGAAACCTTGAGCGTTCCGTACGAGACGGCAGCGTACGAACCCCACGACTCGCCCGAGTCTCCGGAGGAGCACCTCGCGCGACTCCTCGGCCGTGCCCTGAACTCCTTCGAACTGCCCGACGAGACGATAGGGCGGCTGGACTGCGCGCTGGCGCACGACAGTTCGCTGCACTCCGCGCACCACAGCGCTGGCCTGCACCGGGAGACCTACCGGCACACCTGGCTGCTCGCAGACGGCTCGGCGCTCACCCTGTGGGAGCTCGTCCACAACACGGCGCCGGGCAGCGAACCGCAGCACGAGGTGTACGCCGACGAGGAGGAGCTGCGCGCCGCCACCGCCCGGCTGCCGCTGCCGCCGGACGCCCCGGACTTCGAACTGCCGGTGACGGTGCAGCTGTCGCCGATCCCCACGCCGCGGCACGCCTACACGCCCGACGACTCGGCGGACCACGCGCGCCGGTTACTGCGCCGGGCTGAGAACCCGGACCGGCCGGGCGCCGACACGGCCGCGCTGCTGGCCACGGCGTCCGCGCACCAGATCACCCAGGCCTTCGGCCGCCCTGGCCGGGCTGCGCGGGCCGGGCTGTGCTTCTCGCTCTACGAGCACGCGTTCCTGCTGCGTGACGGCCAGGAGGTCTCGCTCTGGGAGGTCGAGCACACGGCGACGCCCGACGGACGGCACATGTGCGAGGTGTACGTCAGCGAGGACGCGGCCCGGGAGGCGATGGAGCGGCGGGCGGCGCAGGTGTCCTGACTTGCCCCGGGGGCCCGGAGGGGATTTCAGTGACCGTCGCTGAGCCGTCGTACCAGGCCCGCGAACGCGGCCCGCTCCGCCGGGGTCAGTTCGACGGCCTCCAGGTCGGGCCCTGCCTGTTGCTGCCGCGGAAGGCCGGACAAGCGATGGGCGGCGGGCCATGAGGCCTCGGCACGGCCGCGGCGCAGGACACGGATCAGGCCGACCGTCCAGGCCCCGGCCGCCAGGGCGAGAAGGACCACGCCCGTCAGCTGCAGGATCGAGTCGTGCTCAGGCATGTGCCCAGTAGACAGCACGGTCCGGGACTTTGGGTCCCGGACCGTGATGAGCGTGATCCATCTCGCAGGTGGGAGTGAACTGCTCACCGTGCAGGTGAACGGCTCACAGGCCACCAAAAGGGCGGCAAGCGGCTGCTGTGCTACGCCGCCACCGGCTGCTTCGCCTCCGCCGTCGAGGCGGCCTGGCCCTCCGGTGTCCCGGCGGCCGTGACGCCCGGCTGGGTCTTGCGCATGCCCTTCAGGACGATGACCAGGCCCGCCGTGACCGCCGTACCGACCGCGATGGCCAGCAGGTAGAGGAACGGCTTGCCGATCAGGAAGGTGACCCAGATGCCGCCGTGCGGCGCGCGCAGGGTCGAGCCGAAGGCCATGGTCAGCGCGCCGGTGACCGCGCCGCCCGCCATGGAGGCCGGGATGACGCGCAGGGGGTCGGCGGCGGCGAACGGGATCGCGCCCTCGGAGATGAAGGAGGCGCCGAGCACCCAGGCCGCCTTGCCGTTCTCGCGCTCGGCGCGGGTGAACAGCTTCTTGCGGACCGTGGTGGCCAGGGCCATGCCCAGCGGCGGGACCATGCCGGCGGCCATCACCGCGGCCATGATCTTCATCGCCGAGTCGCTGGGGGCCGCAACCGAGATGCCGGCCGTGGCGAAGGTGTACGCGACCTTGTTGACCGGTCCACCGAGGTCGAAGCACATCATCAGGCCGAGCAGCACGCCGAGCAGGATGGCGTTGGTGCCGGACAGGCCGTTCAGCCAGTCGGTCAGGCCCTTCTGCGCCTCGGAGATCGGCTTGCCGATGACCACGAACATCAGGAACCCGACGACCGCCGAGGAGACCAGCGGGATCACCACCACCGGCATGATGCCGCGCAGCACCGGCGGGATGTTGATCCGCTGGATCGCGAGGACCACACTACCGGCGATCAGACCGGCGACCAGGCCGCCGAGGAAGCCGGCGCCGATCGTCACCGAGATCGCGCCGCCGACGAAGCCGGGGACGAGTCCGGGCCGGTCGGCCATGCCGTACGCGATGTATCCGGCGAGGACCGGGACGAGGAAGCCGAAGGCCGCCGCGCCGATCTGGAACAGCATGGCGGCCCAGCTGTCGGCCTGGCTCCAGTCGAAGTGCTCGGTGACCGACTTGGCCTCGTTGATCTGGTAGCCGCCGATCGCGAAACCGAGCGCGATCAGCAGACCGCCCGCCGCCACGAACGGGACCATGTAGCTCACGCCGGACATCAGCCACTTGCGCAGCTTGGTGCCGTAGCCCTCGCCGGGCTCGCCCGCCCGCTCGACGGGGGTGCCGGGCCGGGCGGCGGCCGTGACCTCGCCGCGCTCGGCCTTGGCGCGGACCTCCGCGATCAGCTCGGCGGGCCGGTTGATGGCCGCCTTCACGCCGGTGTCCACGGTCGGCTTCCCGGCGAACCGGTCCTTCTCCCGTACGGCCACGTCGTGGGCGAAGATCACGCCGTCCGCCGCCGCGATCACGGCCGGGTCGAGCCGGGTGAAGCCGGCCGAGCCCTGCGTCTCGACGACTATCTCGACGCCCGCCTCACGTCCGGCGTTCTCCAGCGACTCGGCCGCCATGTAGGTGTGTGCGATACCGGTGGGGCAGGAGGTGACGGCGACGATCCGGAAGGGGCGCTGCCCTTCGCCGGAGGTCCCGGTGGTACCCGTGGCGTCGGCGGAAGAGGCCGCTCCCGCCGACGCCACGGTGTCTTCGGAGCCGCCCGAGGAGGCACCCTCGGAACCGGCCTCGGCGGGCTCGTCGCCGCGGATCAGCGCCGCCGCGGCCGCCGCGTCGCCCACCGACCGCAGCGCGTCGGTGAACTCGGCGTTCATCAGCTGCCGGGCCAGCGACGACAGGATCGTCAGGTGGGCGTCGTCGGCACCGGCCGGTGCGGCGATCAGGAAGATGAGGTCGGCCGGGCCGTCCGCCGCACCGAAGTCGATGCCGTTCGCGCTGCGCCCGAAGGCGAGCGTCGGCTCCGTGACGTGCTCGCTGCGGCAGTGCGGGATGCCGATGCCGCCGTCGAGGCCGGTCGGCATCTGCGCCTCGCGGGCGGCCACGTCGGCGAGGAAGCCCTCCAGGTCGGTCACCCGGCCCAGGGCGACCATGCGCTCGGCGAGGGCACGCGCCGCCGCTTCTTTGGTGTCGGCGGACAGGTCGAGGTCGACCAGGTCCGCGGTGATCATGTCGCTCATCGCGGGCTCCTTCGCACGCGTATCGCCCGGTCAGTGGGGTGGGCGGAAAGGGGGACGGGGATGCGGTGGGGGGTGGGGGTGTGGATGGAGGCGGGGAAGGCGGGGCCGGGGGAACCCCGCCTTCCCCGGGCGGCAGAGCGGCTCAGGAAGCCCTGCCGTCCGTCGAGAGCGGCGAGTAACGGTGAGCTTCGCCGCTCAGGGGCCATTTCGACAAGAACCGGATGAACGGAATCAACAGGGACAAGCGTGGGGTACGTCATGTCACCGGCTCCTTCAGTACGCGGTCCACCGGCACCTGGCCCGTGACCGTCACCGCCGCCGGGTCCAGGTCACCCGGCGTGGGCATCACGCTGCCGGGCAGCTGGACGGCCGCCGCGCCGTGCGCGACCGCCGAAGCGAGAGCCTCCGGGCCACGGCCGCCGGCAATCAGGAAACCGGCGAGCGAGGAGTCACCGGCCCCGACGTTGCTGCGTACGACGTCCACGCGCGCGCTGCCGAACCAGGCGCCGGCGTCGTCCACGAGCAGCTGCCCATCGGCACCCAGGCTGGCGAGCACGGCCCGCGCGCCCATCTCGCGCAGCTCCTCGGCCGCCTTCACCGCGTCGCCCACGGTGACCAGGGGGCGCCCGACCGCCTCCGCGAGCTCCTCGGCGTTCGGCTTCACCACGTCGGGCCGCTCGCGCAGCGCCGCCAGCAGCGCGGGCCCGGAGGTGTCCAGCGCGATGCGCGCGCCGGCGGCGTGCGTCCGGGCGACCAGTTCGGCGTACCAGGACGGGGCGAGCCCGCGCGGCAGGCTGCCGCAGCAGGCGATCCAGTCGGCGTCCCGGGACTGCCGGCGCACCGTCTCCAGCAGCAGCTCCTGCTCGGCAGCGGACAGCTCGGGACCGGGTGCGTTGATCTTCGTCAGGACCCCGTCCGCCTCCGCGAGGGCGATGTTGGAGCGGGTGGCCCCGGCGACCGGGACCGGCGCGACCTCGATGCCCTGCGCGTCGAGCAGGTCGGCGACGACCGCGCCCGGCGCCCCGCCCAGGGGCAGCACGGCGACCGTGCGCTGCCCCGCCGCCGCGACCGCCCGCGAGACGTTCACGCCCTTGCCGCCCGGGTCCATCCGCTCGCCGGTGGCGCGGATGACCTCGCCGCGGTCGAGGGACGGGACCTCGTAGGTGCGGTCCAGGGAGGGGTTCGGGGTGACGGTGAGGATCATGCGCGCACTACTTCCGTGCCGCCGCGCTCGATGGCGACGGCGTCTTCAGGGCTCAGCCCGCTGTCGGTGATCAGCAGGTCCACATCGCTCAGGTCGCCGAAGCGGGCGAAGTGCTCCTGGCCGTGCTTGGAGGAGTCGGCGAGCAGCACCACGCGGCGGGCGGCGGCCACGGCCGCGCGCTTGACGGCGGCCTCGGCGAGGTCGGGGGTGGTCAGGCCGTGCTCGGCGGAGAAGCCGTTGGCGGCCACGAACAGCACATCGGCGCGGATCTCGCCGTACGCGCGCAGCGCCCAGGCGTCCACGGCGGCGCGCGTGCGGTGCCGTACGCGCCCTCCGACCAGGTGGAGCTGGATGCCGGGGTGGTCGGCGAGGCGGGCGGCGATGGGGAGGCTGTGCGTGACGACGGTGAGGGAGGTCTCCAGCGGGAGGGCGGCGGCCATCCGGGCCACCGTCGTACCTGCGTCGAGGATCATCGTGCCCTGGCTCGGCAGTTCCGCCAGGGCCGCCTTGGCGATGCGGTCCTTCTCGTCTGCGGCCGTCGACTCGCGCTCGGCGAGGTCCGGCTCGAAGTCGAGGCGGCCGACCGGGATGGCGCCGCCGTGCACGCGGCGTACCAGGCCGGCGCGGTCGAGGGCCTTCAGGTCGCGGCGGATCGTCTCCGCCGTCACCTGGAACTCCTCGGCGAGCGAGATCACGTCCACTCGTCCGCTGTCGCGGGCGAGCCGGAGAATCTCCTGTTGGCGCTCCGGTGCGTACATGTCCGATCGCCTCCGACCTGTGCCCGAACGTGTGGTTTCAGCGGGAGGCTACGCCGAGATTTCCGGAAAGTAAACGGCTTCGGGCCCAATCGGGCATGATCGGGCTTCTGCCGGAGGGGCCCGTCTGACATGCCGGAGGGGCCCACGTGACATGCCGGAGGGACCCGGCACATCAGGTGCCGGGCCCCTTTCCGGATCGGTCCGGGTGTTCAGGAAACGAGCTCCGGCTCCCGCTCAGCCGCCCGAACGTCCTGCTCGGCGCCCTCCACGTGCTGCGCCGGCCGCTTCGGCAGGGCGAACATCAGCAGGAAGATCACACCCATCACCGCGGCGACCCAGCCCAGCGCGTGCTGGAAGGCGTCCACGAAGGCCGGGCCCACCTCGGCCGGGCGCAGGTGGTCGCTCATCACCCCGAAGAACACCACCGACACCAGCCCGAGCCCCAGCGCGTTGCCCATCTGCTGCACGGTGTTGATCAGCCCGGACGCCGACCCGGCGTGCGCGCGCGGCACCTCGGACAGGATCGCGTCGGTCAACGGCGCGAAGATCAGACCCATGCCGACGCCCATGACGACCAGCGGGAGCGCCATCTGCCAGGGGGTGATCCCGAGGCCGTACCGCTCGGACTCCCAGAGGTAGAGCAGGACTCCGGCGGCCAGCACCAGCGCGCCCGCCTGGAGCACCTTGCGCCCGAAGCGCGGGACCAGCTTCTGGACCGACAGCCCGGCCGCCGTCGAGACGGCGATCGAGAAGGGCACACCGGTCAGCCCGGCCTTCATCGGGCCCCACCCCAGGCCCGTCTGCATGTACAGCGTCCAGACCAGGAAGAACACGCCGAGCCCTATCCCGAAGACGGTCTGCACGGCGATCCCCGCCGCGAAGCTCTTCACTTTGAACAGCGACGGCTCGACCAGCGGCGACCCGTCCCGCGCGCTCTTGCGCCGCTCGTACGCCACCAGCGCCGCGAGGACGACGAGCGAACCGGCCATCGAGACGTGCCCCCACAGCGGCCAGCCCAGCTCATGGCCGCGGGTGAGCGGGTAGATCAACATGAGCAGGCCCAGCGTCACGAGCGCGACGCCGACCAGATCCAGCTTCAGGGCCCGCGGCGCCTTGGACTCGGTGATGAAGCGGCTGCCGAGGATCAGGCCCGCGATGCCGACCGGCAGGTTGATCAGGAAGATCGGCCGCCACTGGAGCCCGAACAGGTTCCACTCGGTCAGCAGCGCGCCGAGCAGCGGCCCGGAGACCGCGCCGAGCCCGACGATCGCGCCGAACAGCCCGAACACCTTGCCCCGTTCGTGGGCCGGGAAGGTCGCGTGCACGATCGACAGCACCTGCGGCACCATCAGCGCCGCCATGGCGCCCTGCAGCAGGCGGGAGGCAACCAGCATCTCCGGGTTCACCGCGAAGCCGCACAGCGCGGAGGCGAGGGTGAAGCCGCCGATGCCGAGGAGGAACACCCGCTTGCGGCCGTGGATGTCGCCGAGCCGCCCGCCGGTGATGAGCCCGGCGGCGAAGGCCAGGGCGTACCCGGCGGTGATCCACTGGATCTGGCTGAAGGAGGCGCCCTCCTCCCGCCGGATCGATGGGATCGCGATGTTGACGATCGTGACGTCGACGAGGTCCATGAAGGCCGCGGTCATCACGATCGCGAGCGCGAACCACCGGCGGCGGTCGCCCGCGCCTGGCTGAGCTGGGGTGTGCGTGGTCTCCGTGAAGGTCATGCCCCGACGGTAGGAACCCAATAGGCCAGATCTTGTCCTATCTGTGGGGCATCCTCGATCGCATGACGACGGACACCCCGGCCCGGCTCCTCCAGCTCCTCTCCCTCCTCCAGACGCCCCGCGAGTGGCCCGGCGGCGAGCTCGCCGACCGGCTCGGCGTCTCCCGCCGTACGGTGCGCCGCGACATCGACCGGCTGCGCGAGCTCGGCTACCCGGTGCAGGCGACCAAGGGCGCCGACGGCGGCTACCGGCTGGTCGCGGGCAAAGCCATGCCCCCGCTCGTCCTCGACGACGAGGAGGCGGTGGCGATCGCGGTCGGCCTGCGCGCCGGGGCCGGCCACGCGGTCGAGGGCGTCGACGAGGCGTCGGTACGCGCCCTGGCCAAGCTGGAGCAGGTGCTGCCGAGCCGCCTCCGCCACCGGGTCTCCACCCTCCAGGCCGCCACGACCCCGCTGACCAGCGGCGACGGGCCGAACATCGCGCCCGAGACGCTGACCGTCATGGCCTCCACGGTGGCCGGGCGGGAGCGGCTGCGGTTCGCCTACCGCGCGGCGGACGGGACGGAGTCCCGACGCGTCACCGAGCCGTACCGGCTGGTGTCGACGGGACGCCGCTGGTATCTCGTGGCCTACGACCTCGACCGAGCCGACTGGCGCACGTTCCGCGTCGACCGGGTGAGCGAGCCGTTCGCGACCGGGGCGCGGTTCACGCCGCGCGAGCTGCCGACGGGCAGCGCGGCGGAGTACCTGCGCCAGTCGATGCAGCGGCGGCAGGAGACGTACGACATCGAGGTCACCTTCGCCGCACCCGCCGACGCCGTCGCCGCACGCCTGCCCGGCTGGCTCGGCTCACCGGAACCGCTCGACGACCACAGCTGCCGCCTGCGCGCCACGGTCGCGGACCATGTGGAGTGGCTGGCGGTCCGGCTGGCGATGCTGGGGTACGACTTCACGGTGCGGGAGCCGGAGGAACTGGTGCGGTGTGTACGGGAGTTGGGGACGCGGTTGAGCCGGGCGGCCGGGAGCTGAGCCTCCCGGGTTGAGCCGGGCAGCCGGGAGCGGCCGCCCCTGGAGGGGTCAGCCCACGCCGTGGCCGTCCAGGCCCTCCCACGGAAAGTCCCGCAGCGCCGACAGGTTCCGCAGGGCCAGTTCGACCGGGCCCTGCGGACCCTCCACCGGGGCGTCCCCGGCCGCCCAGCTCTCCACCGCCACGCGGACGGCGGCGCCGACGACGGCTGCGGCGAAGTGCGGCGGCGCCGGCGCGGCAACGTTGTCGGCGGCGGCCGGCGGTTGAGGCTCCGTCAGCTGACCACTCGCCAGCCGCTGTGCCAGCACCTCCGCCAGCGTCCGCTCCGTCGCCTGGTGCACCTCCGCCCACACCTTCCGCAGGGACGGGTTCTCCATGGCCAGGCGGACCAGGGTGCGGACCCACTCCCAGGAGGACGCCGACACCCCGAGGCCCGGGGTCAGCGTGTGACGGACGGCGTTCTCCAGGGCCTGCGGCACGGAGGCCTCCGCCGGGGCGGCGCGCACCGCCTCCACCCAGCGCTGGGCGCCCGCCGCGTAGAGGGGGGCCACCGCCTCCTCCTTGGTGGCGAAGTAGCGGTAGAAAGTGCGCGGGGCGATGCCGGCGGCCTGGGCGATGTCCTCGGCGCGGGTGGCCCGCAGGCCGTGCCGTACGAAGAGGCCGGCCGCCGCCCGGGCGATCTCCATGCGGGTCTCGGCCTTCCGCCGCTCGGTCAGCGAGCCCTGCGGGGAGGGAGGGGTCGGGGTGGTGCTGCTCACGTTCGGCAGGCTATGCCGCTGTGGCACAATCTGTCATCTGGCGGGCCACCCCGGGGTTCAGGTTCGGGGTGGCCCGCCCTCCAGCAGAGCCGCCCTCCAGCAGGGACGGCATCCAGCAGAGCCGCCCTCAGCAGAGCTCCCGCAGAAACGAAACGGCCGGGCTTCGGCGCCCGGGGGGAAGGGGCGCCGAAGCCCGGCTCGGGGAGAGTCCCGGCGCCGGGGGGAGTGCGGCGGGACTTGGCTCGAGAGGGTGCCGGGACCAGAGGGGTTCGGGAGGGCTCGGGGACCGCCCCGGCCGCCCGAACTCCTGGACCCTGAATTCTTGTTCCCAGGGCCCCGGCACTTGAAGCGGCGTTCCGCCGCCATGTTTGCGCGGTCTTCCGCCACCCGGCGTACGCGGTCACCGCCCGGCGCACACGGACCCGCGCGCCACGGCACACTCGGCCGCCACCGGGCCCCGCGCGCAAGCCCCCGGCAGGGGCTCGCACAGGGGCGCCCGCACAGCGGCTCGCCTCACGCGGCCGCGTCGAACCCGGTGGACCGGGCCAGCTTCTTCAGCTCCAGCAGCGCGTGCTTCTCGATCTGGCGGATGCGCTCGCGGGTCAGGCCGTGCTCCTTGCCGACCTCGGTCAGCGTGCGCTCGCGACCGTCCTCGATGCCGTACCGCATCTTGATGATGGAGGCCGTGCGCTGGTCGAGGCGGCCGATCAGGTCGTCCAGCTCCTCGCTGCGCAGCAGCGTCAGCACCGACTGCTCCGGCGACACCGCCGAGGTGTCCTCCAGGAGGTCGCCGAACTGGGTCTCGCCCTCGTCGTCGACCGACATGTTCAGCGACACCGGGTCGCGGGCCCAGTCGAGGACGTCGATGACGCGCTCCGGCGTCGAGCCGAGCTCGGCGGCGATCTCCGCGGGCTCCGGGTCACGGCCGTGCTCACGGTTGAACTCGCGCTGCACGCGGCGGATCCGGCCCAGCTCCTCCACCAGGTGGACGGGCAGGCGGATGGTGCGCGACTGGTCGGCTATCGAGCGCGTGATGGCCTGGCGGATCCACCACGTGGCGTACGTGGAGAACTTGAAGCCCTTGCGGTAGTCGAACTTCTCCACCGCGCGCACCAGGCCGGCGTTGCCCTCCTGGATCAGGTCCAGGAGCGGCAGTCCGCTGCGGGGGTAGCGGCGGGCCACGGCGACGACCAGGCGCAGGTTGGAACGGATGAAGACGTCCTTGGCGCGCTCACCCTCGGCGACCAGGGCCTCGAGCTCCTCGCGGGTGGCGTCCGACTTCGTCTCCTCGTAGCCGTCGAGGATCTGCCGCGCGAACACACCCGCCTCGATGACCTGGGACAGCTCGACCTCCTTGGCGGCGTCGAGCAGCGGTGTACGCGCGATCTCGTCGAGGTACATGCCGACCAGGTCGCGGTCGGCGATCTCGCCGCCATGGGCGCGAACACTGCTTGCCGCGTCGACCGTCTCACCGTTGGCGGACTGACGACGGGCGACGGCACGGGTTGCCATGCGTGCTCCCTTGCGATGGTGAGGTCAGCGGGTGGTCCTTCAGACGCTCGGCGCTCTTCAGACCCCTCCGGACTCTGGTCGAGTGCCCTGCATCCGTGGGAAACAACGACTGGAATCCGGACAGAATTCCCAACCCGTCCCTCAATTTTTCTGATCATGCAGTACCCTGTCCCGCCACACGAGGAGGCGTGATGCCGTCGGGACGTACAGAGGTCCAGGTCAGACCGGGAGTCGAGGCCGACCTCGAAGCCCTCACCGACATCTACAACCACTACGTACGTGAGACAGCGATCACATTCGACACCGCGGTCTTCACTCCGGAAGAGCGCCGCCCTTGGCTGCTCTCCCACCCGGAAGACGGCCCGTACCGGCTGATGGTTGCCACGGAGGCGGACTCCGAAGGGATCTCCCAGGGGATTGAAGGCATCTCACAGGGGATTCTGGGCTACGCCACATCCAGCCCCTTCCGGGCGAAGCCCGCCTACGCGACCTCCGTGGAGACGTCGGTCTACCTCGCCCCGCACGCCGGCGGCCGCGGCATCGGCACGCTGCTGTACAAGGCCCTCTTCGAGGCCCTGGCGGGCGAGGACCTGCACCGTGCCTACGCGGGCATCGCGCAGCCGAACGAGGCGTCGACGCGGCTGCACGAGCGCTTCGGCTTCCGGTACGTCGGCACGTACCGGGAGGTGGGCCGCAAGTTCGACCGGTACTGGGACGTGGCCTGGCACGAGAAGGAGCTGTGAGCGGCGAGAAGGAGCTGTGACCGGCGCGGTTCAGCCGAACTGCACCGACCGCTTCGCCAGCCCCATCCAGAACCCCTCGATCACCGACTGGTGCAGGTCCAGCTCACCGGCCGCGTCGGCGGTGCCCATGGTCACGAACAGCGGGGCGAAGTGTTCGGTGCGGGGGTGGGCGAGCCGGCCCGCCGGGGACTTGCGGGTGAAGTCGAGCAGCGCGTCCACGTCACCGGCCTCCAGCGCCCGCCGACCCCAGTCGTCGAACTCGGCCGACCAGGCGGGGATGCCGCCCTGGCGCAGCGCGGCCAGGTTGTGGGTGAAGAAGCCGGAGCCGACGATCAGCACGCCCTCGTCCCGCAGGGGCGCCAGCTTGCGGCCGATCTCCATGAGCTTGACCGGGTCGAGGGTCGGCATGGAGATCTGCAGGACGGGGATGTCGGCCTCGGGGTACATCTCGACGAGCGGGACGTAGGCGCCGTGGTCGAGGCCGCGGTCCGGGATGTCCTGCACGGGCACGCCCGGGGCGCGCAGCAGCTTGCGTACGGACTCGGCGAGCTCCGGTGCGCCGGGGGCCTCGTACGTCACCCGGTAGTAGTGCTCGGGGAAGCCCCAGAAGTCGTAGACGAGCGGGACCGTCTCGGTGGCGCCGAGGGCGAGCGGGGCCTCCTCCCAGTGGGCGGAGACCATGAGGATCGCCTTCGGGCGCGGCAGAGCGGCGGACCAGGCGGCGAGCTCGCCGGGCCAGACGGGGTCGTCCGCCAGCGGCGGGGCGCCGTGGCTGAGGTACAGGGCGGGCATGCGCTCCTGGGTGGCGGCGGACATGGCGGCAACTCCCTCCGGAACAGCAGATCGATCGAACTTGACTCCTCAAAGCTTCTTGATCGCCAAAGCTTCTTGAATCCTCAAGCTCTTCTCGAAACCAACTGTACACCCCATTTGTTTAATCTTAAAGGAGAGCCGTCGTAGAGTGGAGAACATGAAGGCACCCTCATCCGTACCGGTCACGGCCCCGGCACCGCAGCCGGCGCCGGCCGACGAACCCCGCTGGCTCAGCGACGAGGAGCAGCGCGTCTGGCGCTCCTACATCGAGGCCACGACGCTGCTCGAAGACCACCTGGACCGGCAGCTCCAGCGTGACGCGGGCATGCCGCACGTCTACTACGGCCTCCTGGTCAAGCTCGCCGAGTCTCCGCACCGCCGCCTGCGGATGACGGAGCTGGCCATGCACGCGAAGATCACCCGCTCGCGGCTGTCCCACGCCGTCGCCCGGCTGGAGAAGAACGGCTGGGTCCGGCGCGAGGACTGCCCCTCCGACAAGCGCGGCCAGTTCACGGTCCTGACCGACGAGGGCTACGACGTGCTGCGACGGTCCGCGCCCGGCCATGTGGCCGCCGTGCGCCAGGCGGTCTTCGACCGGCTCACACCGGAACAGCAGAAGTCCCTCGGCGAGATCATGCGGATCGTCGCCGAGGGACTCCAGCCCAACGAAGCGGGTGCGGACCTGCCCTGGCTCCGCTGACCGCTCATCGGCGGAGCCAGGGCAGGTCCTGGGAACCGTACGGACGGGGCGTCCCCATCCCCGTCCGTACGACAGGGCCCGAAGGGGTACGGCGCGGCGGGCGCCGTCAGTGGACGACCACCGGGACGGCCGGCTCGTCCTCGGCCGTCTCGCCGGACCCGGTCACCGTGGTGCCGCCCGGGCGGCCGGCGTTGATGAAGGTCACGGCGATGGCCGCGGCCACGACGAGGATGCCGACGGCGAACCAGATCGCGCTGGTGTAGCCCCGCACCATGCCCTCCAGCTGGACCAGCTGCTGCTGGGACCGGCTCGTCGCCCCGGTGATGTGGTCCGTGATGTAGGACGTGGTCGCCGAGGCGGCGATCGTGTTCAGCAGGGCCGTGCCGATCGCGCCGCCCACCTGCTGGGAGGTGTTGACCATCGCGGAGGCGACACCGGAGTCCCGCGGCTCGACGCCCTGGGTGGCCAGCGACATGGCCGGCATGAACGCCGTACCCATACCGAGGCCGAGCAGCAGCATCGCCGGCAGCAGCAGGGCCGCGTACGAGGAGTCGATCTCCAGCTGGGTCAGCAGCAGCATGCCGAGGGCGGCGACCAGGAAGCCGGGACCCATCAGCAGGCGCGGTGCGACCCGGGTCATCAGGCGGGTGCCGATCTGGGTGGAGCCCGTGATCATGCCCGCGATCATCGGCAGGAAGGCGAAGCCGGTCTTCACCGGCGAGTAGCCCTTCACGATCTGCAGGTAGTAGGTCAGGAAGAGGAACAGGCCGAACATCGCGATGATCGCGAGGCCCAGGGAGAGGTAGACACCACCGCGGTTGCGCTCGGTGATGACGCGCAGGGGCAGCAGCGGGGCCTTGACCTTGGACTCGACGAACACGAAGGCGGCGAGCAGGACGACGGACGCCACGAACATGGTGCCGGTCACGGAGTCGCTCCAGCCGTCGGACTCGGCGCGGGTGAAGCCGTAGACCAGGGCGACCAGGCCGAGCGTGGACAGGACGACACCCGGGATGTCGAGCGGCGAGCGGTTGCGGCTGCCCTCGGGCTCACGGATGACAAACCAGGCACCGGCCGCGGCGAGCACGGCGAACGGAATGTTCACGAAGAACGTCCAGCGCCAGTCCAGGTACTCGGTGAGGAAACCGCCGAGGATCAGGCCGACGGCGCCGCCGCCACCGGCGATCGCGCCGTAGATGCCGAACGCCTTGGCGCGCTCCTTGGCGTCCGTGAACATCACGGCGAGCAGCGAGAGCGCGGCGGGCGCGAGGAGCGCGCCGAAGGCACCCTGCAGGGCGCGGGAGCCGAACATCATCGCCTCGTTGGTGGCCGCGCCGCCCAGCGCGGAGGCGGCGGCGAAGCCGGCCAGACCGAGGACGAAGGTGCGCTTGCGGCCCCACAGGTCGGCTATGCGGCCGCCGAACAGCAGCAGACCGCCGAAGGCGAGTGCGTAGGCCGTGACGACCCACTGGCGGTTGCCGTCGGAGATGCCCAGGTCCTGCTGGGCGGACGGCAGCGCGATGTTCACGATGGTGGCGTCGAGGACGACCATCAGCTGGGCGAGCGCGATGAAGAGCAGCGCTTTCCAGCGGCCGGGGTCCGGGGCGTTCTCACGGACGCCGGGAGCCTTTGAGGCTGTTTCAGACATGGGGGTACCCACTTCGGGACTTCGTGACGGAAAAAGCGAACTTCGGGACTTGGTGCCGGAGAAAGGAACGAAGGAGAAAGGAACGAAAAGGAAAAGGAAACGAAAAGGGATCCGCTCGCCATCGCCGACGGCCGGAAGCTCCGTGCGAGCGGTGACGTGCGAGTGGTGACGTGCGAGTGGTGACTGAGGTGGCGCGCTGAACTAATCGGTCAGGACTGATCGGTCGGGACTAATCGGTCAGGCTCGGCGGAGATCCTCCATGGTCGCGGCCGTACCCGGCAGGACGGAGCGGGCCGGGGCCCGCAGCCCGTCCAGGAACAGTTGCAGATGACGGTGGACGAAGCGGTCGGCGCTCAGGCACCCCGTACCGGCCGGGGGCCGGCTGAGCTGTGCCACGGCGACCATCAGGTCGCCGACGCCGACGTCGGTGCGGAGCTGCCCGGCCGCCCTGGCCCGGTCCATGACCCCCGCGACGATCTGCTCGACCCGCTCGCGCGCGGCCTCCAGATCGGGATGGTGCTGGTCGAAGGTGCTGGCGACCATCGGGCACAGTGCGCTGATCCGCTCGTCGGCGGCGGTGTGCACGAAGCGCTCCAGCGCCCGGAACGCGTCACCGTTCTCGGCGAGCGCGTGCTCGGCCGCCCGCACCGTACGGTCCAGGACCGAGCAGACGACCTCGCGGACCAGGGCGTCGCGGTCCGGGAAGTTGCGGTACACCGTGGCGTTGCCCACGCCGGCCCGGCGGGCGATCTCGTCGAGCGGCACGTCGGGGCCGTGCTCGACGAACATCTCCCGGGCGGCGGCGACGATCCGCTCCCGGTTGCGCTGGGCGTCGGCGCGCGGCCGGGTCGCCTTGCGCTGCACGGGGGTCGCGGTCTGCACGGCGTACTCCTCGGATGAAGACTCGGACGGAGCTCGGGCGAAAGCTCGGGCTCCGGCGATGCGAACGATGCGCGATCCGGGGAGCGGGTCCCCGTTTCGCTCGGACACAGGACTAAACGGGGAAGTGATCCCCGGTTATTTCCCGAACGCCGAAGAACTTTCCTGTGACCTGCGCCACAGGCGCCTCATGGGGCTACCTGCAGGAAACCCACGATCGGTCTCCTCCAACGCGCGCCCCTTCCCCTCCCCGACGCAGGGTGATCGCAAGGGTGCAGCCGGCGACCGGCGGCTGCCGTGGAGCGGAGGGTCCCTGCATGCAGCAGCCGCCGAGCAGCCGTCGCATACGCCCGCGCCGCCTGGCCGCGCTGGCCTCCGTGACCGCGCTGACCTTCGCCGTCAGCACCTCGGCCGGCTCCGGACACCTCCCCCCCGGCGCCACGCCGGCCGGCGCGGGCCCCATCGGCCTGGCCCGCTCCGCCACCCATGGCCCCTGCATGATCAGCGGCGACCGCGACGTCCAGATGTCCGAGGGCATCCCGACCCCCGCCGGCTACACCCGCTCCACCGGAACCGTCCGCGCCCTCACCCTGATGATCGACTTCTCCGACGCGCCCGGCGAGGGCAGCGCCCTGGACCGCTTCCGGGAGTTCTTCCCGCAGACCCGCCAGTGGTTCCGCACCAGCTCCTACGGCCGCCTCGACTACCGCCCCGAGACCCCGGTCCCGACCTGGCTGCGGATGCCGAAGTCCTTCCGGGAGTACGGCATAGAGCGCGGCGCGCCCTTCGACCCCGGCTACCGCGAACTGGTGCAGGACATCGTGGCCGCGGCCGACCCGAAGGTGGACTTCCGCTCGTACGACCTCATGAACGTGCTGGTCACCCCGAACGCCGGCCCCTCCGCCCTGGACACGGTGCTGTCCGTCACCTTCGCCGGCAACCCCGAGGCCCCCACCGCTGACGGCGTCCCCGTGGCCAACGCCTCCTTCGTCTACTCCCGCCAGGACGACGGCTCCGGCTCCTACGAGCGCACCGGCTACCGCGTCCTGCCCCACGAGAACGGCCATGTCTTCGGCCTACCCGACCTGTACACCCAGGAGGGCGGGGGCGCCGTCGGCCACTGGGACATCATGAGCGAGGACTGGGGGGCCAACAACGACCTGTTGGGCTGGCACAAGTGGAAGCTGGGCTGGCTGGACGCGCCGCAGGTGCACTGCGCGGCGGCGCGGGGGACGTCCGAGTACACCCTCACCCCGCTGGCCCGCGCGGGCGGCCCGAAACTCGTCGTCGTCCCCCTGGACCGGACGACCGCGTACGCCGTCGAACTACGCACCCGCGCGGGCAACGACGAGGCCGTGTGCCGGCCGGGCGTACTGATCTACCGCGTCGAAGCGGACGTCGACACCGGCATGGGACCGGTGACGGTCTACGACTCCCGACGCGACAGCGGCGGCTGCACCCGCAGCCCGAACGTCCACGCGGAACTCTCCGACGCGACGTTCACGCCCGGGGAGACGTTCGCGGATCCGCGCAGGGGGATCCGGATCACTGTGGACGGGGTGGATCCGGCGGGGGCGTATCGGGTGCGGGTGAGCCGGGGGTAGCGCGTATGCCTCCGGCGGTGGTGTTGGTGGCCCGGATTACCGTAGACCTGCCCCACCCGCCGTACCGGGACCTGCCCCACCCGCCGTACCGGAGAGCCGATGCCCGCGAAGACCACGCACGACGCGCCCGAGGGCGTTGCCGTACCGGCGGAGGCGGTCGCGCCGCTGATGCGTGGGATCGCCGTCCTGCGGCGGCTGACCGAGGCCGGCGGGACGCTGAGCCTGAGCGGGCTGGAGCGGGCCACCGGTCTGGCCCGCTCCACGGTCGACCGGATCACGGCCACCCTCGGGCGCATGGGCTACGTCCGCCTCGACGGCCGCGACGTGACCCTCGCCCCCCGCCTGATGGAACTGGGCAACGCCTACCTGGCCGCCCTGCGCCTGCCGGCGCTGCTGTCCCGGCGGGCCGACGCCCTGGCCGACGAACTGGACGAGTCGGTGTCCCTCGCCGTCGCCGACCGGGACGGCATCCGCTTCATCCACCAGGCGACCCGGCGCCGCGCGATGTCCCTGAGCTTCCGCATCGGCGACCTGCTCCCGGCCGAACGCACCGCACCGGGCCCGCTGTTCGCGACCGAGTGGACGGACACCGACTGGCACCGCTGGCGCGAACGCCGGGCGGCGGACCCGGAGGACCGGACCTTCCCGGCCGTACCAGCACGCGCCCACACACCCGGCGACGACGAGGAGTTCGTACGCCGCACCGCGCGGGCGGCCGAGGACGGCTGGGCGCTGGACGACCAGCTGATCGAACCGGGTCTGGTCGCCGTCTCCGTACCGGTACGGGAGCCCGGGACCGGACGGGTGGCGTGCGCGGCGAGCGTGGTGAGCCACACGAGCCGGCACACGGCGCGGGACCTGCGCGCCGCCCTGCTGCCGAGGCTGCGGTCGGCGGTGGCGGAGATGGAACGCGCCCTGCGCCGGGCCCCGCCGCCGGAGCCCGGGCCCCCGCCCGCGGGCCTGGCGATCTGGACGGGCGCGTCCAAGCAGGAGCTGGGCAGGGAGTTCGTCGAATCCCTGGCGCGCGGCCTGACGGTGCTGACCGCCTTCGGAGAGGGCCGGTCGGAGCTGACACTCACGGAGGTGGCCAGGGCGACGGGCCTGGCACGGGCGACGGCCCGCCGGGCGCTGATCACGTACGAGCATCTGGGCCTGGTGGCGGCGACCGGCGACCGCGCGTTCGGGCTGACGCCGAGGGTGCTGTCACTGGGCTTCCCGCCGCTGTCGCGCACGTCCCTGGCCCGGATCGCCGAGCCGCACCTGGCGGCGCTCGCGGACCGCGTCCACGAGTCGGCCTCGCTCGCGGTCCTGACACCGTCGGGCGAGGAGATCCAGTACACGGCCCGGGCGGCGACGAGCCGCGTCATGAGCGTGAACATCACCGTCGGCACCCGCCTGCCCGCGTACGCGACCTCCCTGGGCCGCGTCCTGCTGGCGGACGTCCCGGAACCGGAGCGCCGCCTCGGCGCGCTGCGCCCGCTGACCCCGCACACGGTCACGGACCCGACGGCTCTGGCCGGGATCCTGGCGGAGGTGCGCTCCCAGGGCTACGCCCTGGTCGACGAGGAGCTGGAGGAAGGCCTGCGCTCCATCGCGGTCCCCGTCCGCGACCGCGCGGGCCGGGTGGTCGCGGCCCTCAACGTGGCGATGCACGCGACCCGCCGCACCGCCGAGGAGTGCGTCACGGAGGTCCTCCCCGAACTCACGGGCACCGCGGGCCGCATCGAGGAGGACCTGCACACCGCGACCCGCTTCACCCACGTCCCGCCTCTCTGAGCTCGCCGAGCTTTCTGAGCTCTTGAGCCTGCCGACCTTGCTGAACTTGCTGAGCCTGCTGAGTTTGTGAGCTTGGTGAGCCGATCTGGGGCGGGGCCTCGGCGGAGCACCGTACGGCCCGCGGGTACGTCCCTCAGGCCTGCGGGCCCGGCGGGCCCGGCGGAAACGGCACTTCGGCCAGGGCCGGAAGGAGCTGCTCCTCCTCGTAGTCGAGGTGCGCCGTCAGCTCCTTGGACATCCGCCCCAGCTCCACCCGGAACCGCTCGGGATCGGCGTCGGCGATGTCGGCCAGCAGCGAGCTCAGTTCCTGCTGGAGGCGAGCGACCGTGCGGTGTTCGGCGTAGAGCCGCTCGAAGGCGTCCTTGAGGTGGGGATGCGCACGCTCGACAGCGGGGAACACGTGCGCGTCTTCGCTCATGTGATGGAACTCCAGCGTCTGGCAGAACGCCAGGCAGTGCTGCCGGATCTGCAGTCCCAGCCCGGGCGCCGGGGCCTCGCCGGAACCATCGTGCGCGGAACGAGCGGCGAAGTACGCGTCGACCTCGGAACTGACGTGCCGCAGCTGCGCGCGCAGCCAGACGTGCACCTCGACGAGCTTGTCGGCCAGGCTCCTGATCTCTGCCGGTCCCTCCCCGACCGCCGGATCACTGCGCTCGAGAACCACGACCGGCAGGAGCCGGGAGGTGTTGGCCTGATACTCGCCGTAGCCGGGCTCGGCCTCCACCACGTGCTGGAAAAGCCGGTCGCGGCGCTCTCCCTCGGCCGGGACGGCGACCGCCTCGTACTCCTCGGTGCCGGTCTCCACCCCTACGAGCGGATGGGCCAGCAGGTTGTAGTACCAGTCGGGATGGCGGGACCCGCCGAGATTGGACCCGATGATCAGCAGCCCGTCCTCATGGGGGACACAGCCCAGAGGCGTGGTGCGTTCCTTGCCGGACTTGGCACCGGTGGTGGTGAGCAGAATCAGGTCGCTGCCCTCGAAGGGACCTCCGACTTTTCCTCCATTGGCTCGGAATTCCTCGATGACCCATTCATTGAAGGACGTGGACACAGGGACTCGGGTCTCCTTTGGCTGTGAATGCGGTGGTGAGATGCGGTTGATGAGATGCCGTTCATGAGATGCGGTTTGTGAGAGCGGTCCGTGGGATGCGCTGCGTGCGATGCGGTTCCTGAGATGCGGTCGTGAGATACGGCGGAACGAGGTCGCGAGATCCGCCGACCGCAGTGCGGGTGATGGCGGAGCGCAGTCCTGCGACGAGGGGAATGGGCGCAGCGCTCATGAGCCGACGAACGATCGGCACTCACGCGTACGCGCGCGTCTTCTTCCTGAGGAGGACCGGGCCGCATCGGCGGGCCCGGCAGCGGCGCGACGCGCCGGCACGACGGCAAAACCGCAGAGGCGGGAAGAACCGCAGAGGCGGGAAGACGCGCGAACGCGCCCGGATCAGGCGTTGCCTGTGATGACTGAGCTCATGGGGTGGCCCCTGAACGGACAGGTGGTCGCCCGATCGCCGGCCGGCCCACCGCTCTTTGGCCGACGCCACGCGCCACGCCCGATATTAAAACGATCATTTCCAGGCGCTGTCAACGAGTCGAGAGCGGCGCTGGCCGGACTTGGGTCCTTCTCAGCATCGGCGCGGCACCGTATGCCCATTTCGGCCCCGCTCTGCCCACCACCAACGGAATCCTCGTACGAGGACGCACCCTGTACGCACCAAGAAGCTCCGACCTCGCGGTCCCGCCCCCGCCGACCCGGGAGCGCCGTACAACGCGGTGGCTCTCTCCCTCCCGCTGCGTCTCCCCGGCCGGGAGACGAGCATGAGCGCGTGGCACCCCGCGCTGCGCGCCCAAGGCGCTCAAGGCGCTCGAGGCAGTCCGTCCCGACCGCGCAGCCACCCCGCCAGTCATGCACCCGGCCCAGGCCCCAGCCTCAGCCCCACCTCCCAGCCCTGATCCGCTACCCTGTCAGGGACCGCCGCCGCAGCGGCGGTGCCTTCGTAGCTCAGGGGATAGAGCACCGCTCTCCTAAAGCGGGTGTCGCAGGTTCGAATCCTGCCGGGGGCACAGCCAGAAGGGCCAGCTCAGGAGGGGTTTCCTCCTAGGCTGGCCCTTCGTCGTGTTCGGGGTCGTGCCACACGCGTGCCACTAGAGTCCACGCGGAGTCCACATCCCCTAGCTCGTGGCCCCTCCCCCGCCCTCGCGGATCATGGCCCCGAGGCGATCGGCGATGGCCCGGTCACGGTCGCTGGTCATGTGCTGATAGATCAGCGCGGCGCGGGAGCTGCTGTGGCCCATGCGGGTCATCAGCTCACGGGTGCTGGCCCCAGCGGTCGAGGCCAGGGTGTTGCCGGTGTGTCGAAGATCGTGGAAGTGCAGTTCAGGGCTGACGCCCGCCGCCTTCCGTGCCTTGACCCAGTCGTCCCGGAAGTTGCTCCGTCGCAGCTGCCCACCCTGCGGCCCGACGAAGACGTGCCCTTCCCGGCCGGGAGCGGCGAACTGCTCCAGGTGGCGGGTGACCTCGTCGAGCAGCTCGGCCGGGAAGGAGACGGTACGCACCCCGGCCGCAGACTTCGGCGCCTTGTCGAAGAGCCGTCCGTTCTGCAACTCGGCCTGCGCACGGCGGACGGTGACTGTCAGCGCCTCCAGGTCGATGTCTCGGCGCCGCAGGGCCGCTAGCTCGCCGAAGAAAAGAGTCGTGAAGGCCGCCAGGAGGACGAGCAGCCGGAAGCGCGGCGCGATGCGCACGTCGCCGCCCGCCCGTCGCCGCACGCAGCGGCCACATTCCAACACGGGCACGGGGACGAACGATGATCCCCAACAGTGCAGGTCAAAGACGCTTTGTGTTACCGAAGGAGGCCGGATCGTGGTGGCGGCATGCGGGCCGACGCTGCCTGAAGCGCGGGCGTTCGTACGGCCCGCTGATCCCGCGCCGGGCCACCGGCCGGACAGCGAGCGCGGCCATGAGAGGGGGAGAAACCCGCTGTGGCTGGGGCGGTCGGCTCCACGACTTTAGCCAGCCACTTTGGGGCGAGCCTCGAAGATCATGGCCCCAACGTCGTGCTTTAACGGGCAGGTCAACAGACTGCCCGACGCGCCGGAGGCCATGATCACTCGCCCCAAAGCAGCTCCCGGCCAAATTCGTTCCGCCGACCTTTCGCGTCAGCAACCCACCGCCACTGGGTCACGAATTAGCAAGACTTTAGGTGAATGACCTCTAGCTAGACGCGGTCCTGGAAGACGGTGTACCAGGGGTACGTCCCCACCACGGCGCCGTCGGCCGTCACGGCCTCCAGCGTGTAAAAGTATGTGTTCCCCTTCGTCGCCGTGGCGTCCTCCCACGTCCGGGCGTCCGCCGGGAGCAGTCCGTCGTGCTGGGGCTCGTACGCCTTGGTCACCGGGTTCCACCGGCTCACGCGGTAGCCGGTGACCGTGGCGCAGCGGGACGTGTCGGTGCACTGCCAGTCAACGGACGGACGAGTGGCCGTCCGGTTGTGGCCCAGGCTGCCGAGGCTCCAGTCCCGGGTGACGGTCACGGACGGCCGGACGTCGAGCTCGGTGGCCTCGACCACGGTGACCTTCGGGTCGCTCGGGTGCAGCGTGTTGCCCCAGTGGTCCTTGGCCATCACCGCGTACACATGCGCCTCGCCGTCCGGCAGGTTGCCGCAGAGGATCGCGAGCCAGTTGCTCGTGCCATCCGAGCAGGTGTCGGGGCCGAGCCACTTGACCGTACCGTCGGCCTGCCGGACGCCCTTCCACACCACGTACTCGTCGATGTCGTCCTCGGGCGAGGCGGCCCAGCTCACCAGCATGCCGTCGTTGCGCGGGGTGACCTTCACGCCGGTGACCGGGCCGGGCGCCACGGTGTCGCCGGTGCGGACGACGACCGGCGCGGAGTACGCCGACTCGTTGCCGTACGGGTCCACCGCCGTGACGGCGTACGTCACGTACGTGTTCGCGGGCATGTCCACGTCGTAGCAGTTGCCGCCGTTGCTCGCCTCGTGGCTCTCCTCCGCGACGCAGGTCACCTGGGTGCGCGCGGTCGGGTCGAACGTCTTGCCGGGCGAGCGGTACACGCGGTAGTGCCCGCCGTTGTCCCAGTCCTCGTAGAAACCGTCGGGCTGGCTCCAGTGCACGTTGGTGTAGCCGGGACGGGCGCTGGCGGTGACGCCGGTCGGGGACTTCGGTGGCATCCGGTCGACGCCGTCGCTGGTGACCGTCGCGTACGCCCCCGGGTTGCCGGCTGCGTCGAGGGCCCGGACCCGGTAGTACGTGTTCGTGTTCACGGCGCCGCTGGTCCGGTACGACGTCGTGGTCGTCGTACCGCGCAGCTCGAACGGTCCGGCAGCCGCGGACGAGGCGTACACCTCGTACTTCGCCGTGTCGGCGACTCCCTGCCAGTTCAGGGTGTCCCACCACCCGTCGCCGGTGGCGACCGTGAGTCCGGTGGGGGCGGCCGGCCCGGTGCGGTCGACGGTCGTCGCCGTCACGTCCGGGCTGCCGGTGGACTCGCGGCCGGCCTTGTCGACGGCGCGGACCTCGTACAGGAAGGTCTGGCCGGTGGCGGGCGGGGCGTCGACGAAGGACCGGGTGGTCAGCAGGGACGTCCCGCTGACCTTGGCCCAGCTGGTGGCGCTCAGCCGGCGGTACACGCGGTACCCGGCGAGGTCCATCTCCTTGTTGGCGGTCCAGCGCAGGGTGGTCTTGGCCGTCGTCCAGTCGTACGCGGCGGTGAGGCCGGTCGGGGCGAGCGGCTTGACCGTGTCGACGGCGGCCTCGGTGCGCGGGGTGTAGGTGAAGGCGGCGTTGGCGACGCCGGTCCATGCGACGTAGTCCACGCGGATCGTGTGCTTGCCGGCCGGGATGGTCAGGTCGACGGTCTTGCGGGCGGTGGTGGAGACGTTCTTCCACAGGTCGATCTTCCGCACACCGTCGACGTAGACGCGCATGCCGTCCTGCGTGGCGGCGGAGAGCCGGAAGGGGCCGCCGGAGCCGAAGTCACGGGTGAGGGACCAACGGACGGAGAAGTTGTCCTTGGGCAGCGTGACGCCGGCCGGGTCGCCGTACCCGTAATTCTCGCTGATGGCGGTGTCGCAGGCGGTGAGCTTCGGCGTGCCGCTGAAGGTGGAGTTGCCGAAGTACTGCGCCCTCCAGACGGGAGAGGTGCAGGTGACCGCCGCGGAGGCGGGGGCGGCGGTGATCAGGCCGCCGGTGGTGGCGAGCGCCGCCGTCGCGGCCAGCGCGGACAGCCGGGTACGAGTCATCACAGAGAGTGGGCCCCTTCTGGACCAAGGGTAAGCATGTGAAACGGCGACGCCTGTGTGACTCATGAGGCGGGGGCAGGGTTGCCCCGCCCGCTCACCATTTTTCACGGACGTTCGCCACACGTCGGCCGTACCGGTGGACGTCAATGGAAAGCGCTGACCTGCCGAGATGCCGGACAGGCAACGGGCCTCCGGAGCCGCTGCTGTACAGCAGCGAAGTACAGCAACCACACCAACCGGCCTTGTCGGGTAGCGTCTTCCCAGGGCCGAAGCACGACCGGTATGACCTTCGCTGACCGATCTCTGTAGAGCTACGGATCAGAAGGTGTGAGGGGGGTGGGTACGGATCCATTCGGCGTCCCGGGACCGTGCCGGTCCGGAGACTCCTATCCGGCCACCCCCCTTGGCCGCCGTGTCCCTCAGCGAGGGCATCGAACCGGCCCATCTCTGCTTGGGAAGCTAACACCCGCCGCTGACAATGGGCTTGAGGCCACAGTTGGTGCCGCCGCTGGACGTGCCAGATCCGTGCCAGGTCGGGCGGGGAACAGCGGGGAATACCTGGGACTGAGCCAGCGATCGACCGCACGCCGACACCGCTCCGCCGCAGGTCAGCAGGGCGATCGGCTCTAGATCACCTCAGCTTCCCAAGCTGATGGCTCGGAGCTCGTCCCTAGGCTCGTTGCCGTGTCGCAACTGCCGCACCTCGCGAGGTTCCACGTCCCCCAAGGTGCGTGATTCTGAGCGATGAGAGGGGAATGCAGCTCTGGGGAGCCGAGCCAAGGGGGCTAGCGAGTGACGCAGCGCAGTGGTGGCCGAGGCAACGAGTACCAGCGGCAGCAACAGGCTTTGCGGCGGGCCCAGGAGCAACAGGCCCGCCAAGCGGAGCGGGCCCGCAAGACTGCTGAAGCGGCCAGCAAACGGCGGGAGCAAGAGCGGAAGGCTGCGTATCGGGAGCAGCAAGCCGAACAGGCCAAGGTGCAGACGATCGGGGTCGCACACGAGGTCGAGCAGCTGAGCCAGTTGCTGCGTGATGCTCTGGTCGGTGACCCGCCCACAACGTTCGAGCGCCGGCGGAGGACTCATACGCCGACAGTGTTAGATGAACGCCCTTGGTCCCGACCGGAGCCTTCACCACGGTGGGAAGACTTCGCACCCCCAGAGCCCGGCGGGCTCGCTGCCGTTCTGGGGCATTGGCAGGAAGCGATACGAGGCACAGGTCGCCGAGGCCCGTGAACGATTCAGCGAAGCGCAGCAGCGCACGCGCGAGCTGAGGAAAAGCGCCGGGTGACGCTGGAGCAGAAGCGCGCGGAGCACCGCCAGGCGGAGGAGCGGGCCGCTGAGGAGGTCGAGGCCTTCAACAGGCAGTTGGATGAGCAGCGCGAGGCGTACCGCGCTGGCGATCCTGAAGTAGTGGAAGCGCACCTGGGGGCCGTCCTCGATGCTTCGTCGTACCCGATGGGCTTCCCGCACGAGCACCGCATCGCCTTCCGGCCCGCTACAGGGGACGTCCTTGTCGAGGTTCAGCTGCCGCCGGAGACGATCGTGCCCGCCGCGCGCGGCTACAGGTATGTGAAGAGCCGGGACGAGACGACCGCGGTACCTCGGCCGGAGAAGGAACGCAAGGAGATCTACTCGTCGGTCTTGGCACAGGTCGCTCTACGGACTGTCCACGAAATCCTGGCTAGCGACCCCGACCGGGTAGTCAACGGCGTCATCCTGAACGGTCGCGTCAAGACCATCGACCGAGCTACTGGTCAGGAGGTCTCACCCTGTCTCGTCACACTGAGCGCCAGCAGGGAACAGTTCGGCAAGCTGCGCCTCAGCCAGGTCGATCCAGCCGCCTGTCTCAAGGGACTCAATGCCCTTGTCTCTCCCAACCCTTACGACCTCGAACCCATCCGGCCCATCATCGAGTTCGATCTGACCAAGTACCGCCTGATGGACAGCATGGACGTGGTAGCTGACCTCGACAGCAGGCCCGTACTGGTCAAGCTGACCCCCACCGAGTTCGAACACCTGATCCGCCAACTCTTCGAAGCGATCGGGATGGAGGCATGGAACACCCAGGCCTCAAAAGACGAAGGTGTCGATGCGGTGGCCGTCAGCAAAGACCCAGTCTTCAACGGCGAGTGCATCATCCAAGCCAAGCGCTACAGCAAGCTCGTAGGTGTCGAGGCAGTCCAGGCGCTGGCCGGCGTTGTGGAGCACAAGCGCGCCGCCAAGGGCATCCTGATCACGACTTCATGGTTCGGCAGGGCCAGCCACGACTTCGCCCGTCAGCATGGTCGGCTTCAGCTCATCGAAGGACCGGAGCTCAAGTACCTGATCAAGGAACACCTAGGCAAGGACGTGATCCCGGGACCGGTCCCTCCAAAGCGTCCGTCGCGCTGAGATCAGACGGCCTACACGACCTACGAGCCAAACACTACAGCCGCCCGGCCTGGCGAACCCTTGCGACGGTCAGCCACGGTCAACACCGGTGTCCCATAGTCGAGTAGCCGCTCGGTTCCTCGGCCGGTGAAGCCGCAGATCAGACCCGAGATCACCCACCCTCTCTCCTAAAGCGGGTGTCGCAGGTTCGAATCCTGCCGGGGGACCAGGCAAAAGGCCACCTAGGAACGTTCCTAGGTGGCCTTTGACATCCACTTCTGACATCAACGAGCGCGGTCACTGACGACCGGGGCGCCTCTTCCTGAGTAGCCGGTCCATGTGGCTCATGGCCTCGCGCTGCGTGTCCTGGACGACGTGCGTGTAGACGTCCATGGTGATGCTGATCTGGGAGTGGCCCAGGATCTCCATCACCACGCGGGGCGCGACTCCGGCCGCCGTGAGCAGGGTGGCCGTGCCATGGCGGGCGTCGTGCAGCCGGATCACGCGGAGGCCGGCAGAACCACTACTGACTGCCTGACGCGACGGCAGCGCTGACTCCCATGCGCGCGCAGCGCCGCCGACGACGCCCGAATCGCGGGTCATCGGTGCATGCCGCATCAATCAGCGACGTTGATGCTTAAATCGGTTCATAGTAGGCGCCAGGCGCGATCAACCGTACCGAACTAGCACGCGAATTCTACTGTCAATTCAAGAGCTAGATGCGAAAGATCAAGCCTTACATTGGCGGCTACGTCGAACACGCGATCGAGCTTGAGTGGCGATCAGCTGACCTAGGACTAGGGCATATAGACATTATTTAGCCAGCCACGGTACCATCGGGCGAAGTGCTTAAGACTTGAGCATGGTCCGGCGTGGTGCGCATCGCCGAGTCATAGGCCGATACGGGGTGCCGTGTGGAAAATAAGAAGGCATTCGTTTTTATCAACTACCGGCGGCGTGACACTTCCGCCTATGCCGGATGGCTTCATCACCGCCTGATAGGCCACTTCGGGGCTCCAAACATATTCAAAGACCTTGACAGCGTGCCCGCTGGAACAGACTTCACGAATCACATAGCGGAAGCAATCGCGAAGTGCGACGTATTGTTGGCGCTAGTCGGCGCCAATTGGAATGCTCCAAACGCTGACGGAATTCCCTCCTTGCATGATAGAAACAACTGGGTCCGCAAAGAGATTGAGTCGGCGTTGAGTCAAGGCAAAGAAATAATTCCTATCTTGGTCGAGGGCGCCAAACTTCCATCGCCGGGCACCCTTCCTCAAAGCTTGCAAGGCCTTCTCTCTAAACAAGCACTCACGCTGAGCGCAGATAGCTTTGATGACGACTTTCGCCGCATCCTGTCAGCAATAAGACTGCTGACAGGGCCACAAAATGACGTTCATCAGGGAGTGACAAAGGACCAGACTGCTCGATTTATCGAAGTCGAGCGCATCTTCCGCGAAAAGGTCCAGGTTCCCAATTTTATGGGGAGAATTCCGGACAAGTACACGGCCACATACAGGAGGAAAGAACTAGATCGTCTAGTCGCTTCTCTGGGCAAGCATCAGGAAATTGAGATCATCAACTTGGCGATTGGGCGTTTCCTTGTTTCCTCGAATTATGAGGTAGAGAAGGAGAAGTCTGACCTGAAAAAGGCATGGGATGCGGCAAAGCCCGTCACGCCACCATATGGCCTACTAGCCGTGACCGCTCATGCCATAATGTATGTGCCGCGCAGGCAGCGTGAGCCAGTTGACCGCATCGCTTATGAGCGCATCGTGGGGCTCGACGCGTCAACCTTGGGAGGGATTACTGTAACCCTTTCAAGCCATAACGTCGGAATTATTGTTAGCCCCATGGGGAAAACTATGGAAATATATGCAGACATAAAAGAGAGGCTTCGTAGAGGGTAAATAAACGGCAAGCCGTGACGAGTCCACCAAGCCGAAGAACAAGGGCACCCAGATCGGCGAGGAATGGCAGGGAATAACGGGACTCCAGTTACGTCCAACGAGGCCACGACCCGGGCGTAAACCCAGGTCAGCTCGGTACCGGGAGCCCGCAGCTTCCCAAGCTGAGAGCTCAGATGTCGCCGTCACGGGCCGGCCGTCGCGACTTGCTGTGGTTAACGACGAGCCCCGACAGCGCGGTAAGGTCGGCCGAGGCACACGCGCGCCTGATCGGTCGACGCCTCTGCGCCGTGGCTGACTGTCGTTAGCTGAGCAGGCCGATCCTGTCGAAGGCACCGACTCGTGATCGAACTGGGTCAGATGTCGTCCCACTCAGCGCCGCGGCACGAGCCATACCCAGGACGGCGGGGCATCAGAAGCATCCTCTCCACGGCCAGTTGAAGTGGTGGTAAGGCATGCCGTTGAGTAATGCTTCGGTGCGTGAGCAGGGGCCGTGGCCGAGTGCGGCGGGCTGTAGCCACGAGGACGCAGCCCGCCGTACTCTTTGAGTTGTCCTGCGAGGCGTCTACCTGACGAACAGGACGGAGTGGCCCACAGTCACGACGATGGCCGTCGTCGTGATCAGGGACCTGAGGCGGGCGGTCCGGGACTCGTCGGCAATTGCGAACCGGATCGTCCGCCCAACTTGCTTAAAAACTCGCGCATTGGCGCCCTCCATTACATTGTGGCTCCCGAATAGAGCTTCTAACGGGGAAATAAGAAAAGCCCGATCTCTAATCACTCCGGCATCAATTGGCCATCGCCGCGAAAAGAAATCAGGCTTGCGATTTCACAGTATGGATTTATAAATTATCGAGCTCTGATTTATCTCCTGTGAGACTGTGTCTCACCCCTGATGCCGCAGCTCAAGGCACGAAGAGACCGAGCAGAAAAGTCGGCGGCCGGCCGCATCATCGACGACCTCGGGCCCGCGCTCGCGCTCCAGCAGCGCAAGCGGTTCCGCAAGGCCACTGTGCTGATCGTGGACGGCACCCTGGTCCCTACCCGCGACCACACCATCGCCGAGCGGTCGAAGAACTACCGGTACTCCACCAACCACCAGGTCGTCATCGACGCGGACACTCGGCTCGTCGTCGCGGTCGGCCGACCAGTCGCCGGCAACCGCAACGACGGCAAGGCGTGGGAGCTGTCCGGCGCGAAAGACGCTGTCGGCAGGACCACGGTCATCGCGGACGGCGGCTACCGCGGTACCGGCCTGGTCATCCCTCACCGCCGCGAACGCGGCCAGGCCGACCTCCCGGCCTGGAAGGAGCAGCACAATGCATCCCACCGCAAAGTCCGCGCCCGCGTGGAGCACGTCTTCGCCCGGATGAAGGGCTGGAAGATCCTTCGCGACTGCCGCGTGAAAGGTGACGGCGTCCACCACGCCATGCTCGGCATTGCCCGGCTGCACAACCTCGTCCTGGCCGGTTGACGCAGAAACCAGCAGGCCACCAGACACGACAGAGATCATTTACGGGACAGCCCTTAGACAACATGGGAAGCCCCGTGGGGCTTGGTCGCTTCCACGTTACGGACCGGGACATCGGTCGTGCGAGTTGCGCGTTGCAGCTACGAAATGCGATGCAGTTGCCGCAGAACCGTCAGCCAGGCGTCATCAGGATCATCTCCGGAGATCTCCTGATACCCGCTACCGAATGCGCTGTCGAGCAGGAAGGTGTTGAGGTCGTCGGCAAACTTTTCGAAGATCTCGCTCTGCCACCAGATCACACCGGTGTCAGGGAATCCCCAGATCTCGCCGGTCGGCCTATGCAGAAAAACGGGATCCTCGTCGATCTTTCCGATGCAGAACCAGTCTTGCCGATTCAGCTGTACCGGAGTCCCTTCCCCGGGTTCCGCGTAGAACTGCGAGTCGACCACGACCTTGGCTTGAAGAGCACTACTCGGCCGAAGATCCCCCCGTCCGCCCCGTTCAGAAAGTCCACGTAGTCGGCAGGAACGTCAGAGGGGAGAGGGCCTCCGGAGTAACCGGCAGGGACATCGTTCATCATGCCCAGTTCGAAGTCCTCGGAAAGCAGGGACCGCGCAGCCGCCAAGGCTTCTTCCAGTTCCTGGGAGATCATTCGGGGCTCTCGATTCTATTCTTCAGTGGAGTATCATCCGGAAGGTTCCTGATCCGGGTCCAGATTTGATTGCCCATACGCTGGTTGGTGAGCGCGTCCAAAATGTGAAGGCCGTGTCGTCGGCCGCCGGCACGGGGTGTGGAATATGTGGGCCAGGCCGGTACCGGGGTCGGTGATGCGGATCGCGCCATCTGTCTCGTCGTCGCATGACAGAGTCAGCCGGGAGCCGGGAGGCTCGGGCGGACGGGGGTGTTGAAGGGCGCCGAGGGCCGACAGGTCGTGCGAGACGGCTATGCACTCCTGCAACGGCTCGCCGTGTGGTTCCCCCACCTTGCGCAGCCTGGACGCTGCCTTGTGCAGCGAGGCGGCTTCCTTCTGCAGTCTGACATGTCTCCCGACCCCCGTACGTCACTTTATGCACATGCCAACCGAACGTGCCTTTCCCGGCGGGCGCTGACACGCGAATACCGGCACGCGCCAAGGTGTCCCGACGGAGGTCCGGGCCACCTTGGACCGATGGGATCAGGCGGACTGCGGGGCGGGCGTCGCCGGAGCGGCCGCCACCTTGCGGGTCTCGCGCATCATCAGCAGGCCGTTGACCACCATCAGCGTCGCGGTCAGGCCGTGGACGCCGAGCGCGGTGGCCACGGAGCCGTGGTGGGCCAGCACTGTGGTCATGTCGCCGTAGGCGGCGAGGGCCTCCACCAGCAGCACCCAGCCCAGCGCCCGGCGGTGGCCCGTCACCAGCAGGATGCCCAGGACCAGGGCTAAGACGACGTCGCGGATTCCCTTGATGATCAGGAAGCCCTCGCCGTCGCCGGACGGCCAGCTCGGCAGGCCGAAGCCCGGCGCCGTCGTCTGCGGGCTCAGGATGAACTCCGTCCCGAACCAGAGGATGAAGAGGATGAAGGCGGCGGCCAGGACGGTGTTGATCTTCTTCAGCGACACTGTTCTTCTCCTTGCGAGTCTTCGTGAGTTGCGGCTGACGACCGGGCGGGTGAGCCCGTGGGCTCAGGTGAGGGCGGTGACCAGCAGGGCGAAGGCGGCGATGATGACGGCGACGCGAATGTAGTGGTAGCGCTCCCAGCGGTTCAGCTGCTGCTTCCAGTCGGCAGGCCGGTTGTCAGGGGTCCACGTCTTGCCCCGGTTGGCGATCGGGACGAGCAGCAGAAGCGACATGACCACGCTGAGGATCAGCAGTCCGGCGGCGGTGACGACGAGTCCGGTGCCGTCGTGGTGCCACCCGGCGACAGCCCAGATGCCGACGAGGACGAGCGAGCCGATGTACCAGACCGGCATCACGGCGCCGAGCATCCGGCCCCCGTGGGCGTGGCCGAGTTGGCCGCTGTCCTCGGGGAGGGCGTTGAGGATCCGGTTCATGACGAAGGCGACGGAGAACTCCACCCCCACCATCACGCCGACGACCACGGTGGTGACGACCTCGAGTGCGTTGAGCATGATGACCCTCTTGGTATCTAGTGCTGCTAGATGATGAGGCAACGCTAGTACTGCTGCCGCTCTCTTGTCTAGCAGTGCTAGGATCGAATCATGTCGGTACAGGAACGCAAGCAGCGCGAGCGGGCGGAGCGCGAACGCCTCATCGTGGCGACAGCCCGCGAACTCGCCGAACAGCAGGGCTGGGACGCGGTCACCACCCGCCGGCTCGCCGAACGCATCGAATACAGCCAGCCCGTCCTCTACAGCCACTTCCGCGGCAAACGCGAGATCATCGGCGCCGTCGCCCTCCAAGGCGCCACAGAGATGGCCGCCGCGGTGCGGGCCGCGACCGCCGCCGTGGACGGCCCGCGCGAGCGGGTCGCCGCCCTCGCGCGCGCCTACCTCGACTTCGCCGAACGCAACCCGGCGGTCTACGACGCCATCTTCCAGCTCGACGGCGGTCTGGCGTACGCACAGGAGGACACCCCGAAACCTCTCAAGGACGCTTTCGCCGCGCTGCTGGAGTGCCTGGGCGAGGTCGCCGGGGACGGCGTCGACCCGGGGCTGTTCACCGAGGTGTTCTGGGCGTCCCTACACGGGGTGGCGACCCTGACCCGTTCGGGACGGCTGCCGCCGGAGTGCACCGAGTCGAGGGTGGAGTTGCTGGTGGACCGGCTCGCCATCACCATGGTCTGACACGCCATCCCGGCGGGCACGCAGCTGGGGCCCTCGGACCCCGCCGCTGCCTGCCTGCGGCATCGCTTCCGGTCACTCGCCCACACGGCGCAGCCGCAGATCGCCGGGCCCCGTACCCCAGACGGACACCCGCCCCGGAAGCTGCGGTGCTCATTGATCACGACCCGATACGGGCCCTAGTACGGCTTGCCGTCGAGCGTGTTGAGGTCAACTCTTCACGAGTTCGTTCCTCGTCCCCGGCCGTTTGGGGGATGCGCGGGTCTCCGCCGGCACCTTTCCCGCCCTGCGGGGGCATCCCTTGCTGGAACGAAAGGGAGACATGATGCCGCTCTACCTGTCGAGGTTCAGCTACACGCCGGAGACTTGGGCAAGGCTAATCGGCCACCCGGAGGACCGAGCACAAGCTGCTCAGACGTACATCGAATCCGTCGGTGGGAAGCTCCATGGCTTCTGGTATGCCTTCGGCACGCACGACGGCTACAGCCTGTGGGAGGCTCCGGACAACGTGTCCATGGCTGCGGTTGCGCTGGCGATCAGCGGAGGCGGCGCGCTCAGCTCGTTTGAGACAACTGTTCTCCTGACCGTCGATGAAACAATGGAAGCCCTACGCAGAGCCGAGCAGGTCCAGTACCGGGCTCCTGGCGCGTAGCGGTCCAGATCAGTTGCAGCACCCGGGTTCAGGCATCAGGCCGCGGTACGGCATTCAACAACGTCACGCTGCGCCTGATCGGCAGCGACGACGTCCCCGCCGAGGCAAAACGCCAGGCCGCCCGCGACCTCACCGCCGCGGCGGCCGTCGGCGCCCTCACCGCCGACATCGCCGCCCGCTACCCGCTCCACGACATCGCCAAGGCACACGACCACGTCGACGCCGGCAGCCGGGGGCGCGTGCTGGTCGCCATGTCATGAGCCGGAAGCCCAACCTTGCCTGTAGGCAGGCGACTTAGGATCCCCTCGATGGCCAGTCGTCTGTCGTGCTGAAGGGGCTTGCACGGCCGAGCTTGTCCGCGGCCCTCGGATGTGCGTGGCCGAAAACTTCCGCCGCGCAGGCGGGAGATCGCTCGACTTCCCTGGAGCCTCGGCGGGTTCGCCTAGGTTGGGGCGTGATCACCGACCCCCACCTCCCGGGAGGCCCCGCCATGTCCGACGACATTTCGCAGCCGGCCGGTGCGGAGATACGTGCCCGGATCGACACCTCCAAGCCGCACTCGGCCCGTTTCTGGAACTACTTCGTCGGCGGCAAGGACAACTACGAGGTCGACCGGGAGATCGGGGACCAGATCAAGGAGATCTTCCCCGGGCTCGTGGACGTGGCGGTGACGAGTCGGCGGTTCCTGGGGCGTGCTGTCCGGTATCTGGCCGGTGAGCGGGGCATCCGGCAGTTCCTGGATGTCGGGACCGGGCTGCCGACCGCCGACAACACCCATGAGGTGGCCCAGCGGGTGGCGCCGGACGCCCGGATCGTGTACGTCGACAACGACCCGATCGTGCTGGCCCACGCCAACGCCCTGCTCACCAGCGCGCCCGAGGGCCGGACGGCCTATCTGGACGCCGACCTGTACGACCCGGAGGCCGTCCTGGAGGCCGCCGCGGGCACGCTCGACCTCTCCGCGCCCGTCGCGCTGATGATCCTCAACACGCTGGGGCACGTCGCCGACTACGAGCAGGCGCGTGACCTGGTGCGGCGGCTCATGGCGGGCCTCGCCCCGGGCAGCCATCTGGTGATCAGTGACAGTACGGCCACCAGCGAGGGCATGATCGCCGCGTCGGAGGCGTACAACGAGAGCGGGGCGGTGCCGTACTACGTGCGTGGTGTCGAGGAGATCCGCGGGTTCTTCGACGGGCTCCAGCTGGTGGAGCCCGGGGTTGTCCGGGTGCCCGAGTGGCGTCCGGAGGGTGGCGCTGCGGCGGGTTCGGGCGCTCCCGTGGATGCCTACTGCGGTGTCGGGCGCAAGGTCTAGGAAGGGTCCGGTAGCAGGCGTGAGGTCCGGGTGTGCCGTCACCCGTCCGCGCCGGTCGTCGGCGCCGTGTGCGGGGCGCGGGCGATAATCGGGGCATGGCCGCACCCTCACCCCTCCCCCAGCCGTGCCGTACGACATCCGTGCGGGTCGTTGCGTGAAGCCGAGCGACGCGCACCGGCGGTTGCTGGGCGATCTGCTTGCCGCGGGTGAGCCGTACGGGGTCGTGCTCGCCGGTGGGTACGCGGTGCTGGCGCACGGTCTGGTGGACCGGCTCAGCCGGAGCGTGGACGTCGCCACCGAGCATGCGGCCGCGATGGCGGACATCGTCGTCACCGTGCGGACGGGACTGGAGGCGCGCGGCTGGGTGGTGCGGGTGGCCGAGGTGCTTCCGCTGTCCGCCCGGCTGGCCGTCACCGATCCGGTGAGCGGGGAGGAGTGCGAGGCGGGGGTCCACAAGGAGGTGCTGTGGCGGCCGCCCGTCGACACCGAGTTCGGTCCGGCGCTCTCCCTGGAGGACCTGGTCGGCACGCGGGTGCGGGCCCTGGCCGACCGTGGTCTGCCCGGTGACCTGATCGACGTGCACGCCGCCTCGGACCGCTGGTCCCGGCCCGAGCTGGAGGAACTCGGCCGGCGCCACGCCCCCGACTCGTTCGACCTCACCGACCTCCAGGCGCGGCTGACGGGTACGGACTGGCTCGACGACGCCGAGTTCCGCGCGTACGGCCTCGACGAGCAGGCCGTGGCCGCACTGCGCCGGTGGGCGCAGGCGTGGGCGGACGACATCGCGGAGCGGCTCATCGAGGGTGAGGCCCCGGAGGACGCGTGACCTCCGGACCGGCCTCCGGGCAGGGCGCTGCCGGGCCATGTCCCCGGCGTGCCGTGCCCGGCCTCCCCTCGTGCCGTCCGGCCGCCGCCAGCGTCAGCGTCACCCCGAAAGACGCGACCGCCAGGGCCGTCATCGCCGTTGCCGGGGACGTCAGTTGGGCCACGGAGCCCGCGAGGACCGCGCTGACGCCCTGCATGGTGATCATGCCGGCGGAGTGCAAGCCCAGGGCGTGGCCCGCGAGTTCGCCGGGGGTGAGGGTCATCAGGCGTTCCTGCTGGGCCAGGCTCGCGCCGAAGCCGACGGAGGCCAGGGTGGCAAGGGCCGCGGCCAGCGGGAGCGGGGGCTGCAGGGCGAAGGCCAGGTACGGCGTGGCCAGGAGCAGGAGCAGCGGGGTGCCCAGGCGGGGGCGCAGCCGGGGCGGGACCAGGCGGCCCACCGTGACGTCCCCGGCGAGCATGCCGAGCGCCGCGCACGCGAAGAGGATGCCCGCGGAGTCGGGGGCGTAGGAGACGAAGAGTGACTCGCAGCCGACGATCAGGCCGTTGGGGATCCACAGGGCCAGGTAGACGTGGCGGCGGTGTGGGGACGACCACAGGGCGGCGTTGGTGCGCCAGGTCGCGGCCACGGAGGGGCGGCCGGCGGCGCGGGGTGCGCGGCGGGTCAGACCGAGGCGGATGCCGAGGGCCGCCGTGGCGTACAGGGCGGCGGCGAGCAGCAGGGCGACGCGCGGGGACAGCACCGCCACCAGGACGCCGCCCGCCGCGAATCCGGTGATCTGCATGACCCCGCTCATCATGTTGAACACCGAACGCCCCAGCAGATAGCCGTCCTTGGTGAGGATCTCGTTCAGCAGCCCCCAGCGCACTCCCCCGCCCACGGACTCGGCCAGCCCCTTGGCGAGGACGACGGCGAGGATCGCCCGGACCGGCAGGCCGGGCAGCGCCAGGACCGCCGTACCGGCCGCGAAGCCCAGCGCGAGCGTCGTCATCGTGGCCCGTGGGGGCAGGCGGTCGGCGGCCGACAGCAGGAACGTCGCGCCGAGCACGTGGGCGAGGGACGGGCCGAACATGCTCACCGCCGACAGCAGCGGGGACTGCGTCGCCCGGTACACCAGGGTGCCCAGGGCCAGGCCGCCCACCGTCTGGGCGACCGCCTGCGCCGACGACGCGAGGAAGAACGGGGTGAACTCCGGGGTGCGGAAGAGGTCGCGGTAGCTGCGCATGCGCGCAGTCTTGGGCGGCCCGGACACTCGCCGTTACTGTTTCGCGCACACGCGAAACGTCCGGCTGCGGAGGGGCGGCTCATGGGCTGGTGGCAGGTCAACGCCGACACCCTCGCCGGGAGCCGGTTCGTGCTCTCCCAGCTCGCCGAGACCTTCGCGAGCCTGGGGCTGCTGCACACGGCCCGGGCCACGCACCCCGGTGAACGCGCCTGGCTCGCCGCCCATCTGCCCGCCTACCGCGACCGCCTGGCGGCCGATCCGGTGACCGCGCTGCTGGTCCGCTCGGGGCTCGGACCGGAGTGGATCGCGGACTTCCTCACGCCCACCCCGCGCGAGGGGGAGACCTTCGAGCAGGAGGTCGCGCGCGTCCGGTCGGCCTCGCCCGAGGCGGCCCGCGCCCATCTCACCGTCTCCCTGCGCGGCCGGCTCCCGGCCCGCCTGGACCGCGACGACCTCCCGGAGCGCGCCGCCGAGCTCCTCACGTACGTCTGGCGGGAGGCCGTACGCCCGTACTGGCCGCGGCGCCGGCGCATCCTGGAGGCCGATGTCGTCGCGCGGACCGCGCGGGTCAGCCGGGGCGGCTGGGCGGCCGCGCTGGAGGGGCTGGGGCCGGGGACGCGGTGGCTCGGTGAGAACCGGCTGCGGGTCAACCTGCACGAGTATCCGCCGCGCGAGATATCCGGCGCGCAGTTGGTGTTCGTCCCGGTCACCCCGCAGCGCATCGGCTGGGTCTCCTGGGAGGGCACCGACCGTTACGCCCTCGTCTACGCGTGCGCGGGCGCCCTCACCGACCGCGGCGGCAGGCCCGTCCCCGCGAGCCTCGGCGCACTGCTCGGCGCCGCACGCGCTGACGTACTGCTCCTCCTCGGCTCTCCTCTGAGCACCAGTCAGCTGGTCGCCGTGACCGGGCAGGGGCTCGGCTCCGTCGGGCGGCATCTGCGGGTGCTGCGGGACGCGGGGCTGGTGGAGCGGCGCCGGGCGGGGCGTTGGGTGCTGTACGAGCGGACGGCGGCCGGGGAGGTGCTGGTGAAGGCGTCACGCCCCGGTCGGGAGGATGTCAGCCACCGGAACTAGCATCCGCCTATGACGACTGCAGAGAACACCTCCGCTTCCCCCCTCGATGTCGAGATCGGCGCCCTCCAGGGCGGTTCCGCCGACCTCTCCCAGTACGCCGGCCAGGTCGTGCTGGTCGTGAACGTGGCCTCCAAGTGCGGCCTGACCCCGCAGTACGCCGGCCTGGAGCGGCTGCACGAGCGGTACGCGGAGCGGGGCTTCACCGTCCTCGGCGTGCCCTGCAACCAGTTCCTCGGGCAGGAGCCCGGCAGCGCCGAGGAGATCGCCGAGTTCTGCTCGGCGACGTACGGCGTGACCTTCCCGATGACCGAGAAGGTCGAGGTGAACGGGGAGGGCCGGCACGCGCTGTACGAGCGGCTCGTCGGCTTCGCGGACGCCGAGGGGCACAGCGGGGACATCCGCTGGAACTTCGAGAAGTTCCTCATCGGCCGGGACGGCAGGGTCGTCGCCCGCTTCTCGCCGCAGACCGAGCCGGAGGCACCGGAGGTCGTGGCGGCCGTGGAGGGTCAGCTGGCTGCTTGACCTTGCCCTTGGGGCAGGGCCGAGCGTCCGTGCCGACCAGGCGGAACGCGCCGGGGAGGAGCTCCGAGATGCACGGGAAGCGATGCCGGGGATCCCGTGTGCGATGTGGCCCTTCCCGTGAGCTGACGGGGCGTTGGGGTTCGGCCCGTGCACAGGCCGAACCCCCTCGGCAAGGACGGCGGGCTTGTCGAGAGGGCTCTTTCGGTGGTGCGTGTGAAGGTGTCGGTCGGGTGGTCGGCCAGGGTCAGGAGGACTCTCCCCTCACTCCTTGACCGATGCCACGAAGGCGTTCCAGGCGTCGGCGGGGAAGGCCAGCGTGGGACCGTCGGGGACCTTGGAGTCGCGTACGTCCAGTGCCGCCACGGACGGGGACTTGACCTCGACGCATGCGCCGTTGCCCGCGGAGTAGGAGGACTTGGTCCACGTGTCCGCGGCACCCTGAAGAATTGCCATGTTTGCTCCGGTAGCCAGTTGCTGAGCTGCTGTCACCGCTCTGCCGTCCCGGCCGGGCCGAAGAGCGGTTTGCGCCAACGTCTGCTGGGGGTTGGCGTGATCGACGCTACTCGCCCCCTGCGGCATCCGGAGCAGTCATTCACTCGACTGGATGGCATATTCCAGGTGAGTCTTCCAGTCGGGCGCTTCAGGGGTGTACTATCCGGCGGCTCAGCGGGCGTAGTCCTTCGCGACGTCCTCGATGAGCTGCCGCGACTGGTCCACGTTCAGCGACTGGGCCCGCAGGTGCTCGTACATCACCGTGTACTTCTGCACGTCGTGCGCCTTCTCCAGGTAGAGGTCGCTGGTGACGCCCTCGATGTACACCACGCTGGAATCGGCCGCATCGGCGAACTCCAGGATCGCGTACTGCCCGTTGACGCCGGGATGCGCGCCCACGTCGAAGGGCAGCACCTGCACGGTGACGTGCGGAAGCTGGGACATCTCGGCGAGGTGCTCCAGCTGCTCGCGCATCACCTGCCGGTTTCCCACGACCCGGCGCAGCGACGCCTCGTCGAGCACGACCCACAGGCGCAGCGGATTGGTGTCGGTGGTAATTCGTTCCTGCCGCCGCATACGGACCTCGACCCGCTTGTCGATGTCCGCCGGTGACGTCTCGGGCAACGCCCCCTGGATGATGGCCTCGGCGTACGAACGGGTCTGCAACAGGCCGGTGATGATCTGGGGTTCGTAGACCCGCAGCGACTCGGCGTCCGTCTCCAGGCCGATGTAGACGCTGTAGGGGATGTCCCCGAAGGCGTGCCACCAGCCCTGCTGCCGCGAGTCCTTCGCCATCTGCATCAACGACTCGACGATCCGCTGGTCCTCGACCTCGTAGACCCCGCACAGGTCGCGGACGTCGCGCTGGCTGATGCTGCGCCGGCCGTTCTCCAGTCGGCTGATCTTCGACTGCGACACCAGCAGTCGTTCCGCCACTTCCTCGGCCGTCATGCCCTTGAGCTCGCGGAGCCTGCGCAGCTCCTGGCCCAGCCGGCGCCGCCTGACGGTGGGATTGACATTGGACGCCACGGGACGTGCACCTCCGGCTGCGTGCCTCTACTTTGCGTATCTGCTGTTGAGCAGACTGCCACCAAGGTGCTTTGTACCGCTGGGAAACGGCGGATATGCGACGGGTACACGCCAGTTCCGGTCGTCCGACGCACATTGTCCCGGCACGCCGAGCGGGGCGGAAGGACCGTACGGCCTTTCCGCCCCGCTCGGACAGCGGCTCCCGTGACCGGGTCTTGGGGGTCTTGTCGCGCGTGGTACCGGTCGTCGTGCTGCCGGGGTGCGGTGTTGTGGTGCTGCCCTGCCCTGGGATCTGCGGCTCAGTGGGCCACGGCACGCGCCATGGAGCCACGGCGTGGCTGCGCCGGAACACCGCGGGCGGGTTCCGCCGCACCCCTGCCTCCGGCGGCCGGACGGCCGGACGGGGCCGGGCTGCGGCGCGGCTGAGCCGCCACGCCGTTCTGGACGTCCATCACGGCGTGCGCCACGAGGCCGCCCATGGGGTCATGCCTGATCAGGTCCCTGAGCCGGGAACGGGACGAGCGTCCCTCGTTGCCCGGGTACAGGTGCTTGCCGAGGCCGACCGCGTGTGCCAGGGCGGCGAGCGCCGCGGTCCGCGGGTCCGGCGGTACGCCGGTGCGGATCGCGGAATCCAGCCGGGCCCTGATCTCCCGGCTGATGGCGTTGTCCGTCGCCTGGTAGCGAGTCGTCGGCAACACCCCGCACATCTGACCGGCCACGGCGTGCACCATGCCGCACCGCTCCAGATGCGAGAGGTAGGTCTGGCGGAGCCCGAGTCGGGGTCCGCCGATCCAGTGGACGGCCCGTACGGGAGCACCGCGCCTGCGCAGCAACTCCAACGCGCTGTCCAGTGTCGGATCTCCTGTCGGCCGTGGTACCACCACGGCGATACGATCCCCGTCTGGGGCTATCCGTCCGGCCAACGCCAGCTCCACTAGCTGTGCTCCGGCCAGACCGAGGTCGAGCGACTGCGGCTGTGCAGTGGTACCCGTGGCCGGGTCCAGTGCCAGCAGCAGAAGCTCCTCCGGAAGTGTTCTGCGGCTCCTGCCCATCCATGCCTCCCCGCGTGGATGAATGACAGGGTGACCCCTCTCACATTGGTCTGTCGAGGGTGCGTGACCGGTTCGTAGTGGAACCAGTAGGTATGTCGTTCTCGTCTTCCGCGTGAGTCGAGCCCGCACACAGGACACTGGTACATGGTTCGGACAGCGTCTGGGGAGCGGTGTCCCGGGCGGCGATTCACGGTTCGATTGGCGCACGCGTGGCGTGCGGCGCATGGAGGAGGCATCGGTGGCGGGCGAGTCCCCCGACAGGTCGAAGCAGCGCGAGTCGTCGGCACAACCGACGTCGGGGAGCGCGGGTCCGGTTCCCGAGGCCAGGGACGAGACGAGCGCAGCGGGCGCGACGAGCGGGACGGGCACGTCGCGCGATCCGCGGCTCGCGGTGGCGCGGGGGGGTGTCGATACGGCGACCCGCGTGCTGTCGGCGCACGAAGTGACGGGGGCGGCCGGGCAGGGCGAGGACTCCGCCGAGGACGACGGCTCGGGCGGCGATGACGCGCCGGGGCCGGCCGACTCGGCCGTGCCCGGTGCGTCGGGCTCTTCGGGTTCTTCCGGCTCTTCCGGCTCTTCCGGCTCTTCCGGCTCTTCCGGTGACAGTGACGGTGGCGAGTCCGGTGGGGCTCGTGACGGGCGCCTGCGGGACGCGGTGGCGGCGTGGGTGCGGTCGGCGGACGAGGACAAGGGCACCGACGGGGCGGGGGACGACACCGGGGACGGTGAGGGCACCAAGGGCTCCGCACCTGCCGCGGAGGGGCCGGAGGACACCGCCGGGGCCGGGAGCGCGCCGGAGGGCGCCGAGAGCTCCGCTGGAGCGGCTCAGGGGCCCGAGGACACCGACGAGGCCGGAGACGCGCCCGAGGACGCCACGGACGCGGCTTCCGCCGACAAGAGCGCCACGAAGCCGGCGTCGAAGACGGGCCCGGACGCCGACACCGACACCAACACGGACGCCGACAGCGACGCGAGGACGCCCGTCGCCCAGCCCGCGAGCGACCGTGCCGCCGCGAGGGACGCCGAGGGCGAGGCGGACAAGGACACCGGCGTGACCGCCGGCACCGAGGGCGACCGGGCAGACGCGCCGGTGGACACCGCCGCCCCCTCGCGGAAGGACGACACCGACGACGAGGCGGCCGAGGACAGCACCCCCGGACGCGACACGGACGTACCGGCCTCCGAGGGCGACACTCCCAAGCCCGCCGCCCCGAAGGCCGACGCCACGCGCACGTCCGACGCCGGGCCCGAGACGGACCCCGCCCCGCAGTCCGACGGCGACACCGACGCCGACCAGGACGCCGAGGCCCGTGCCGCCGCGACCGGCGCGGGGCAGACCACCATTGAAGGCGGCGCCGCCGGATCCCGCGCGGGGGACGCCCCGCAGTCCGTCACCAGCCCGGACAAGGCCGCAGCGGACCACGCCCCCAAGGCTGACAGCCCGGACACCGAGGCCGACCAGGCTGCCGGCGCCGGCTCCTCCAGGGCCGGCTCCCCCAAGGGCGACGCAGCCGGCTCCCCTGAGCCCGGCGAGCGCCCCGTCGATCAGCCCACCGCCGTCTTCAAGGCCGTACGGCCCTCCGCGCCCGCCGTCGACCAGCCCACCACCATGCTGAAGCTGGGCGGCGCGGCCAAGCCCGCCGAAGAGGCCGCCGACAAGGCCGACGCCGAAGCGACCGACAAGGCCACCGACAAGACCGGCACGGGAGCCACCGACAAGACCCCCGCCACCCCACCGAAGCCCAAGCCCGAGCCCAAGTCCGAGTCCGAGTCCGAAGCCGAGCGCACCAGTAAGTTCGTCGCGCTCAAGGATCTGGACGACCCGTCGGCGCGGAAGCCGAAGGCGGCCGATGCGACGACCGCCCTGCCGAAGGTGTCTCCGCCCAGGACACCCCCGGCGGATGCCACGACCGCGATGCCCAAGGCCGCCCCGGCGGAGGCCACCGCGGCCGTGCCGCAGGTCGGGCCGGAGCGGACGACCCAGCAGCCGTTGCCGCCGAAGCCGCCGCTGGACCTGCTGGCCGAGCTGACGAACACCCCGCCGCCGCCGGACACCCCGCTGCGGACGGCCGTGCGGCGCGTGAAGATCTGGACGCCGCTCGTCCTGCTGCTGGTGATCGTCTTCGCGGTCGTGCAGAGTGTGCGGCCGCTGCCGGCGCCGACGCTCGACCTCACGGCCGAGGACAGTTACACCTTCGAGGGCGGCAAGGTCGACATCCCGTGGCCGTCCGCCGGGCAGGCCGCGCTGGACGTGCAGGGCATCGGCACGTTCGGTTCGTCGGGTGAGCAGAAGCCCGTGCCGATCGCCAGTGTCGCCAAGGTCATGACGGCGTATCTGATCCTGCGCGACCACCCGCTCAAGAGCGGTGCGGAGGGGCCGAAGATCGAGATCGACCAGGCCGCCGAGGACCAGTCCGACGCCGGTCAGGAGTCGACGGTCAAGGTGACCAAGGGCGACAAGATCTCCCAGCGGGAGGCTCTGGAGAGCATCCTCATCGCGTCCGCGAACAACATCGCGCGGTTGCTGGCCCGCTGGGACGCGGGGTCCGAGAAGGCGTTCGTGGCGAAGATGAACGACGCCGCCGAGGACCTCGGCATGAAGAACACCACGTACACGGACCCCTCCGGCCTGAACAACACGACCGTCAGCACGGCCGTGGACCAGGTGAAGCTGGCCAAGGCGGCGATGAAGCAGCCCGCCTTCCGTGAGGTCGCCGCGATGATGTCGTACGACGACTACAAGGGCGTCAACCACTCCAACTGGAACCAGCTGGTCGGCAGGAACAACGTGGTCGGCATCAAGACCGGCACCACCACCTCCGCGCTCGGCAACCTGGTGTTCGCCGCCAAGAAGGACGTCGGCGGCGAGACGCGGACCATCGTCGGCGCGGTGGTGCGCCAGCCCGCGGGCGGGCCGGACAACACCATCCTGGGCGCGGCCCTGTACGAGGGCGACAAGCTCATCCGGGCGGCGCAGGACGCGCTGGAGTCGGCGACGATCCTGAAGAAGGGGGACGTCGTCGGGTACGTGGACGACGGGCTCGGCGGGCGGACGCCGGTGGTGGCGACGGAGGACGTCACGGCGGTCGGCTGGGCCGGGCTGACGGTGAAGCTGACGTTCGCCGCGGACGACCTGCCGCACCAGGCGAAGGCCGGCACCAAGGTGGGCACGCTCACCGTCGGCGACGGTACGAGCAGCGCCGTGAAGGTCCCGGTCGCCCTCCAGAAGGACCTGGTGGAGCCCGGCTTCGCGGACAAGCTGACCCGCCTCGGCTGAGCCCGGGCGCGACGCCGTGGACCGCACCCCGCCGGAGAGCCGCCTGGCGGGGTGCGTGCTAGCGTCACGAAACGGGACAGGTCACCGGGCGTGGAAACGCGTCTGTGAAGACGGGGCGAACGGGACGCGGCCCAGAACAGAAGACGGGACACGGGGAGTGCCTCAGGTGGCCACTGCGGAGCCGACACGCACCGACGACGCCGATCCGGGCCCGGGAACCGGCCCGCGAATACGGCTGCCCGCGGCACAGGGAGAAGGCGGCGAGGCCGCGGCTGAAGAGGCCCGCGGGCCCTCCCGCGCGAAGGCCGCCGTCCTGGCGCTGCGTGCGCGCATGCTGCGGCATCCGGTGCTGTCCGTCACCGGGCTGGCCGGTGCGCTGCACGTCGTCTGGTTCTTCACGTTCGCCAACAGCGGCGGCGACCTGGCGGCGCAGGACGCGTGGGCGGAGTTCGTCGGCCGGCACCCGGACTCGGCGTACAACCTGGCCTGGTACGGCGGCATGCACCCGGTGTCGTACAGCGTGGTGTCGCCGTATCTGATGTCGCTGCTCGGTGTCCGGACGACGATGATGATCGCGGGGACGGTGTCGGCGGCGCTGCTGACGCTGCTCCTCATGCGCAGCCGGTCGGTGCGGAACCCGCTGTGGGCGGCGCTGGCGGGCGTCTTCGCGCTCCTGTGCAACGCCGCGTCCGGGCGGGTGACCTTCGGGCTGGGCACGATGTTCGCGCTGGGCGCGGTCGCCGTCGTGTTCTGCTGGCCGTACCGCTGGCGTTACAAGCGCTGGGCGAAGGCCCTGTGCGCGGCCCCGCTGGCGGCGCTGGCCACCATGTCGTCGCCGGTCGCGGGCCTGTTCGTGGGTCTGGTGGCCGTCGCGCTGTTCCTGCAGAAGCGGCTGCCGGGTGCCTGGGCGCTCGGTCTCGCCCCGTCGGCCGTGGTGGCGGTGTCGGCCTGGCTGTTCCCCTTCTCGGGGACACAGCCGATGACGTTCGCCTCGGTGATACTGCCGCTCGTCTACTCGATCCTCGTCTTCGTCCTCGTGCCGAAGGAGTGGCGGACGGTCCGGCTGACGGCGGCCGTGTACGGGCTGTCGGTGGTGCTGGTGTGGCTGATCAGCTCGCAGATCGGCTCCAACATCACCCGGCTGGCGATGCTGTTCGCCGGAGTGGCGCTGGTCGCCGCGCTGCCGTTCGCGGTGCCGCGCACGCGCAAGTGGTACACGATCGTCGTCGCCTTCGCCGGCTTCACCGTCTGGATCGGCTACAAGTCGGTCGACGACATCGTCCACACCACCCCGGCCGCCTCCTGGGCGCGCGAGCTGGCACCGCTCGTCAACGAGTTGCAGGAGGTCGGCGCCGAGAAGGGCCGCGTCGAGGTCGTCCCGGCCCGCTCCCACCGCGAGGCCTCCGCCCTCGCCCCGTACGTCAACCTGGCCCGCGGCTGGAACCGCCAGGCCGACATGGAGCGCAACCCGCTCTTCTACGACGACACGCTGAACTCGGCGAACTACCACGAGTGGCTCAAGCGCTGGGCCGTGCACTTCGTGGTCGTGCCGAAGGACGAGCCGGACGGGGACGGCGGCGAGCGGGAGCGGCAGCTGGTGCAGCGCGGCCTGCCGTATCTGAAGCAGGTCTGGGGCGACGCCAACTGGCAGCTGTTCAAGGTGACCGACCCGACCCCGCTGGCGGAGCCGAACGCGGTCGTGCAGCGCGCCGAGCAGGGCGAGATGACGATCGACGTGAAGAAGGCGGGCCGCGTCCTCATCCGCATCCCGTACTCGCCGTGGCTGAGCGTCGTCGACGCGGACGGCAAGAGCCTGAAGCCCCCGCAGGAGACGGAGGCGTCCAAGAGCCGTCCCGAGGGCGAGCCGAAGACGTACGAGAACGTCAACGGCTGCCTGATGGAGTCGGCGGAGGATGCCGAGGGCGACAAGTGGACGGTGCTGCTGGCGCCGAAGGCGGGCACGTACCGGCTGGCGGCGCCGTACCAGCTGCCGCGCGGGACGCCGTGCCCGGAGGAGTGGCGGCCCTGACGCCACCGGTCAGCGGAGCTGGTCGACGTACGTGTCCGTGCCCGGCACGGTGGGGATGAACGGCGCCACCAGCTCCACCCTGCCCAGCCCCGCCTCGGCGACGGCCGTGTCCAGGCCCGTGAAGTACGGCTCCCAGCGCTCCCGCGGGTCGGCCTGGAGGAACCACAGCAGGGTCAGCCGGGTGTCGACGCCCTCGACCTGCTTGACGTATGACATGCGGTCGCCGGGCAGCGGGGTCGGGCGGAAGACCGTCACCAGCGCGGCCGGGGCCGTGACATCTCCTCCGGGCGCCAGCCGCTTCGGCAGGTGACGGGAGCGCAGCCACTCCAGCAGTTCGGCCCGCTGCTCCGGCGACTCGGCGTCGACGACTTCCAGGACCAGGCCCGCGTAGGGATGGTCGAGGGCGTGGACGTCCCGCGGGCCCGCGGCCCCATCCCGGTACACGGTCGTCTCGTGGTCGTGGAAGGCCGTGAACACGTGGGTGCGGTCGCGGTAGACGCGGCCGTCGCGGTTGAGGCGCTGGTTGATGGTGACCGTCCAGCGCATGTGGTCGGCGTGGCGGCCCTCGGTGATCCAGTACGTGGACAGGTAGCAGCCGGTGGTGACGGGCCGGGCGACGGCCGACTTCTCCGGGTAGCGCAGGAGTCGCAGGTCCCGGGTGGCCACCCAGCGGCGGCCGGCGTACATCCAGGGCATCGCCATCGCGCCGGCGTAGTAGTGGTCGTCCTCGTACCAGCGGTCATAGGCCGTCTGTCCGGAGCACCACCTTTGGCCCTGGTCAGAGCGTTGATCCGCTCCGAGTGAACCCATGGGGTCGAATCGGGGTCGAATTGGGTAGGCGGGTCGTTCCACGGACCAGCTCACCCTCGCGCCGCGGTGGTTAGCCTCAAGCTGCTTCAGAGTCTTGCACAGGAGGGGCTGCCGGGGTCAAGCCCGGATCAGCGCCGCCGGACGAGCGGGCCTCCTGGGACCGATCGCCCTCCGCCGAGACGAACAGACCCCCGAAGGTAGTCACAGAGACGCCCTGAACCGCGACAGGCGGGTGCGCGTAGGTGTCCCACGTCTCGGTGAACTTGGCATGCCGACACAGGGCCTGGACAGTTTTCGGATCGAACTGTCCCGACGCTCCCAACTGCGACGTGTAGAAGTGTTTGAGTGCATGGAACCGCGTCCCCTCGGGCAGTCCAGCCAGCTTCACTGCTGCACGCCACTTCTCGTTGAAGCTGCGCTGCAGCGGCCGGCCGTACCGGTTCGTCACGATCAGGCCCTCGTCCGGCGGCGCGACATAGCCTCGCGCCCGGCGCTGACGCTCCCCTTCCCTGGACACAGGCGCCACCTGAGGGAACTTGGCGGTATGCTCCGTCAGCCGGTCGATCAGGAATCGGTCGACGGGCAACGTCGCATAGCTGGCCTTGGTCTTGAGCTTCGCTGCCCGCCCGTGCTGCCGCTGCTCCCGGATGTAGAGCAGGCCCGCCTCCCAGTCCACGGCGGACCGCTTGAGCCCAAAGACCTCACCTTTGCGAAGTCCTGCGCAGGCCGCGAGCCACACTGTTATCTCCAGCCGCGGTTCGATCTCGCGCATCGCGTCGGCCAGTGACACGACCTGCTCGGGCGAGAGGGCAACCTCGTCCTCGTCCTCGATCTCGGGAAGCTCGATACGGGCGACGACATTGGCCGGGAGGAGGACATCCGCGTCGATCATGTAGTTCACGAGAATCCTCCAGGTCTTGAAGATCTGGGCTACCGTGTACGCCGAATTGATCTCGGGCTTCTCCATGATGTAGTCCACGAAGTCCATGGAGTCCCTGCGTGTGAGGGTCCCGGCCGGCCGTTTCCCTGCGAACGGGATGATGTGTCGGCGCACATGACTCGCATAGTTGTCGATCGTGTTTTTGTTCTTCTTTTTCTTGCGCCTGCGCTCGATCATCTCATTGGCATAGAACTCGACCGTCTTCCTGCCCGGCTCCGGATCCACCCACGAATTATCGCGCAGCTTGACGCGCACTTCGTCCAGGTGGTCACGAGCCTCCTGCCATGTGTCGAATGCCGGGCGGCGCGGCTTTCCACTCGGGTCCGTGTAGCGGGCCTGCCACCGCTGCCCTCGGCCGTGGTCGGCAGACGGGTAGAGTGGGTTCTTCTTGGTACCGCACTTACACGGCACATCGCCCGGCTTCGGATGCTTCTTGTGCCACCGGTCAAACGGTGCGTCGGACTCAGCCATGTGCCCCTTCCTTGAGAGAAAACAAACGTTGCCTCAGCCCGACGTCCCTACGGATCCAGTGGCTTCGGTGAGCGAGCAAGCTCGCCATTCTTAATACGCTCGAACAGGTCGTTGACCTGCCTTTCGCTGTATCGCACCCGACTGCCATTCCTGTTTCCCTCCCGATTATCTCCTGGACCGGGACGGTAGTACGGGCCAAGAGGGTACGCGCGCAGTAGACCGCGATTCGTCCACCGACGCCGAGTTGAAGGCGAAATACCGAGTCGGTGTTCCACCTCACGGGGCATCATATAACGATCGGGGGAATTAGAAGACGGGATATCAGGTGCATTGTTTGTTTTACTCATCGCAGCACCGGAGTGGATATTGCGAGTGGAATCGAAGTGGGGAGCCCCCCGAACGTGAAGCTGCTGCCGGACAAGACTGCGCCTCCTGTGGCCACGTGCTTCCACCCCCAGATGGTTACGGCAAGGCGAAGGGCTTACATGCCGAGGACGCCAGAGCCATCCATCTACAGGTGTTGATGAACGTGCCCGACGGTAGCTCAAGATCCCCATTCGCAACAGATGCGATTCGCGCGATTCACTCATAATTGACCCGTTATGACGTAAACACATGTTGATGAAATTGAGGCGTCGCCAGACGGGCGGAAAGGTCTGCCGCGTGGCCCGCAAGAGGTGTCTGGCCAGGCGGTGAGACGGCGACATGACGCAGACCAGCCGGAGGCGGCACACGCCGGGTTGGGATGTCAGCCGTGACGCCAAAGGTTGCCGGACCCGAGTCGCGCTGCCGGCCGAGCCCTACTGGGCGAGCTCAGCCCCTCGATCGGCTGAGCTCGCCATGGTCCTGCACGCACAGACCACGCGGCCGGTTGGGTCGGTATCGCCGCCCGGCGGCCTATCGGGTCGCCCGATGCCTGGCGCCGGAGCGCGCATGCTTGGGCTCGGCGGCATTCCGGAAGACGAGCACGGGTGCCGCGCACGCCGCACGATCGACTGCCGCGGGCGATCAGGGCGCGGTCCGCTCGCCGATGGTGGCAGCACTCTTCCGAATCTGATACTTCGTCAGCTAGACCTGATACATGACGGACGACGCAGTGCAAGCTGAGGAAACCCGAAGCCGCATGTACGCGGAACTAGCCGCCGTCGGCCCCTATGGAGCCGACCTCGGGCACGCACTCATCACCATGGTCGAGCCGCACCCTGGCCACGAGCGCGAGTACAATCGTTGGTACGAAGATGACCACTACATCGCAGGCGCAATGGCGATGCCGTGGATGTACGCGGGTCGCCGCTGGGTCGCGACCCGCGAACTACAACTACTGCGCTACCCCACGAAGTCTGCTGTCGCGCAGCCTGTCACGGCAGGGTGCTATATATCCACTTACTGGATCACCGCGGGCCGCTACGCCGACCACATGCGGTGGACCATCAGCATCAACAAGCGCCTCAACCGCGACCACCGCGTCTTCCAGGACCGAACACATATCTTCACGGCCTTCCAGGACCACGTGGGGACCGTCTACCGCGATAGAGATCACGGCCCACGTAACATCCATGCCCTCGACTACCCTTACGCCGGACTCATTGTCCAGGTCATCGACGCCAGCTCCCTCAATCAGCGCGAGGACCTAACCGCGTGGCTGTTCGAGGACCACCTCCCGGAACGGCTGGCGGGCTCGCCCGCAGCCATGGTGACCGTCTTTATGCCTATAGCCCTGCCATTGGACCGAATGGCTTACGTCAAGCCGGTCGAGGGGGTCGGAACCCGACTGACGCTACTGTGGTTCCTCCAGCACAACCCCCGCGACGTCTGGCAGGATCACTTCACTGGCCTGGACACAGCAGTTGCGGCCATGGGGCTGGGCAACGTGGAGTTCGTCGCACCGTTCATACCGACAACCCCAGGAACGGACCGTTATGTAGACGAATTGCGGTGAGCTTCGGGCCGCACCCCGATAGATCCTGGGTCTGCGGACGGGAGCTCAGCAGTTCCGCGGGGGCGCCAAGAAGGGCACGCGTTCTGAAAGACACAGAGCTTGGATTCATCGTCGCACATCGACGCCTGCAGGATACGGTCGCGCCATGACGACGAGGACTGTGGGGCAGAAGCCCCTCCTGCCTGTATCCGTGGCGCGAGCCGCCTTGGATGCCACCCGAAACGACCAACTGCTATATGCAGGAACCTCTCTATTGCTGTTGGCCGGCCTGCGGCGGGACGAGGCGACGGGCCTGCTTGTGGGCGACTGGTCGTCGGGGATGGACCCCCGAGTGACGATACGGCAGCGGAGGCAGGCTCGGACCATTCGCGTAGCGGCGACGGCTGCGGCTGCCGTGGATGCCTGCCTTGAAGCGGAGGAGGCAGAGTTGGATGAACCGTTGCTTCTTGGGTTGAAGTCGGCCGGAAACTCGTATCTCCTCTCGCGGCTGTTTCAGGGGAGGATGCGTAACGCTGGCCTCAATGTGCGCACACATGATCTACGCCGAGCGGCAATCGCGGCCGTAGTGCAGGACGGAACGCCGACGGTGCACGTAGAGGCGTACTTTGGCCTGTCGAAGGCGGCCTTGGGGACGCAGTTGGTGCCGACACCTGAGGGGTTCGATCGGGAGATTGCCGCTCTCCTGGAAGCGACATTCGCTGCTACAGCCTGACGTCCCTCTCGACCATTGGTCTGGCCAACGCCGCGGTGATTCCCGGACGTGCGCGGAGGCCTCTACGACCGCGTCGCATCTGGCTCAAGCGTTCGATGGCATCACGACGTCCTTCTATCGGTCGCCACTGCTGGCTGGCCGCTTCGGGTCGTCACGTCCAAGCCGCTGCCCCGTGCAACCCCTCTCCTCGTGCAGTTCGGCTGCCCGTTCGCAACGGTTCGCGGGCCCGGCGGGCAGGGGTCGAGGGCGATCCCATCCTCGGCGAGCAGTACCGGCAGACCGGCCGGGCGGCCTGGGCGTACGACTCGTGACACGGCGCTGCCGATGGCCGTGACGTGGACGAAGCGGCACGGCACTACATGATCCCTTTCCAGTGCCAAGGTCGCGGTTCTGCACGGCCGCGCAGGCAGTCGACACGGTACTGAGCCTCCGCCCGCCACTCGGGACGCGTGGCAGCGTGCTGGGCCGCGTACGTGGCCATGCGCAACTCGCGAGCCCCGGCAAGGAGTTCGTACCCCTCCCACTCGGTGACATCCGTTCCATATGCCTCGCAAAACTCGGCGTACTCGGCCTCGGTGACCGCGCCGGTCGTCGTCATCTTGACTGCCGTAGAGACGAGATCCCATTCCGGTGGTCCGATGGAGACCCGCTCGAAGTCCATGAGTAACGGCCGGGCTGCCGTGCGGGCGACGTTGCCGACCCACGCGTCACCATGCACGACGCAGTCAGGCAGGCCCACGGGCCGGTGTCCCCACCACTCGCGGAGTTCCGCATGCCGATGCCGCAGCCACTCGCGATCATCCTCGGACAGGGACGTCGACGCCCGGATCCGCTCGGCGACCCTTACGAACGGGTCGAGTCTGTCGAGCGGGAAGTCCGGCACGGGCAAAGGGTGGAGCTGCTTCAGCAGGGTGACGACGTCCCGGACGGTGCCGATCTCGTGCGGCGGGAGTTCTACCCAGAATGTAACCGGGCGGCCCGTGGCCTCAACCGGCTGCTCGACCTGCAGCGCTCGGACAGCTGGCACCCCGCTCTCGGCGAGCCAGTGGGCCACCCGGACCTCACGTACGGCCGCCTTCCACTGGCCAGCGCGCGCGATGCGGACGATCACCTTCCCGGGGAGGCGCCAGATCTCGTTCTCGGCGAGGCGAACGGGCTCGGCGCTGGTCGAGTCGAAGCCTGCAAGGGCGCAGGCTTCTTCCAGTACGGCACGGGCGGGGACAGCCGAGATCGTCATGCCTGCAAGGTAGTCGCGATCCGCTGGCGCAGGTGTGCCGCCTCTTCCAATGTGCGGTGATGACCGGCGAATCGGCGGAGCTCCTTGAGGTCGTCGGCTGCCCTGCGCGAGGTGAGTCGGCCGACGTCGTCGAGGGCCTGGTGGCCGATCGCGATGGCCTGCATCGGGTCTCCCTTTGCCATGATCAGTGACGCCAGCTTCGTGCGTGAGATCCCTCGCGAGCGAGCGTAGTCGTCGCTGTGCCCGGCGACCGCAGTTGCGAATCGTTGAGCGGCCCGTCCGGGGTCCTGGTCCTTGTGGATGGCAAGGTCGAACATTGCATGGGCCGTGTCGCCATGGTGCTGCGCCTCGTCGTAGTAACGCATCCACTGCGGATCTTCAGCGGGGTTTGAACGGGCGAAGGCGTCGTCGGCCGCGCCGACTGCCGCCAATGTTCCTTGTACGTCGTGCATCTTCCCAAAGGCGCGAGCTCGGGCGCTGTGCAGCATGGCCTGGATCGTGGGAGTGAGCCGGTCGGAACGGACGAGGCCCTTTTCGGCATACGTGAGGCCCTCGTCCGGATCACCGAGCCACGTCGCTTGGCGAGAGAGAAAGGAGAACGTCTTAGCCCGCAGCCACCAGTCACCGGCCTCCTCTGCACATTCTGACGAGATCTTGAACGCGACGCGGGCCTCGTCGTGGGCGTAGGCATCGAAGTGCGTCGCGCCGACCACGATGCCCAACCGGGCCACACTGCCAAGGAGCTCTGGGCGTAGCTGCTCCGGGCAATCGACGGAGAGCAGCCTCACGGCCCATTCCATCGAGCGACTCGCGAAGTCACCGACCAGGCCGCCGCCGCCTTGGGCATTGTCCCAGCGGTGGATGGAGTCGGCGACAAGGCGCAGCTGATCGAGCTCCGTAGGGCGAATGTGTTTGGGGAGTTCGGGCGATGCAGTCGGGGCTACGAGTCGGGCGAGGTCTATCGGGGCGAAGGCGGCCAGGCTGGTGGCAGCCAGGAAGGCTCGTCGGTCCACTGGCGGAAGGCTCTCCGGTAGCGGGGCTGGGGTGTCTCTGCCCAGCATGCGGCCTTGGTGGACCTGAATGGTCCCCTCCACCTGCCCCCTGCGGGCACTGTCCGCATCACGCCGCCTTTTATCCGCATCGCCGAACACCATCCCCCAGGCACGCGTCAGCACTCCGCCGGTCTCCAAAACCGCGTCGAGCCTCTCGGCGAGGTCCCGCCGGCACTTGTACTGGCCCTTCTCAATCTTGGAGATCACATCCGGGCTGACCTGCACCATCGGCCCTAACTGCGCGGCGCTCAGCCCCGCGCGTCGCTTGCGCCAGTACCGCAGTTCGGCACCGAACCATTCCTGGGGTGAGCCGTCTGGGTTGAGCACTTTCTCTGGCTGCGGCATCTCGGTCCCTGGGTCGTGATGCGGATATCTCAGCTCTCCGCATCCGGATCTGCACGCGGGTCTCGCGGCCTGACTGAATAGTTGCCGACCGGTTCCACACCAGTACACACCGCAGTCAAGCCTCATTGGTGAGGATTCCGCCAGACCGAAGTGGATCTGTGATGGCCGACCTCTTGGAACTGCCCGCTGCGCCAGCAACCGGCGTGCGCGCTACGACGCACAGCAAGCCGGGACATCTGGAGATAGACCTCGACGTCACCTGCGAGGCCGTGCCCATCGTCCGGACCATCGTGCGAGCCCATCTGATGCTGTGGGGCTTGGCCGGTCTGCTCGACGACGCGACGTTGGCGGTCTCGGAGCTGCTGACCAACGTCCTGCGACACGTACCACCCGACGCGCGTACCGGGGCGAGGAATGCGCGGCTCACGGTCACGCGCCTGCCAGGAGCGCTGAACGTCTGCGTGCGCGACTTCGAGCCGGCATTGCCCAAACCCGCCCAATCAGATGCTGACGCCGAGCGCGGCCGAGGCCTGCCCCTCGTCATCGCCTTCGCCGACGACTTCGGCTGCTCCCCGATCAAGGGCGGCAAAGACGTGTGGGCGAACTTCCTCATCGCCGAGGACACGAGCGAGAGCTCGCAGGAGCGGAGGGCGTCGTGACTGGCCCGAGGACGCCCAGCGGGCACGTCTCGGGTGAACCGGCCAGCACCGCGCCCCACACCCCCTCGTCGTCGGGGGTTATGGTGCACACCCGGCACGAACGGGAGTTGGCGTCTGGTCACTGTCTCCTCGCCACTGCCGACGACCGGAAGCAGGCCCGCATCGAGTGGGCTGAGGGTCGGGTCGCACTCCTGAGATGCGGCGGCATCTACGCTGCCGTCCGGTTCCCCGCCGACCTTGTCCACGCAGCCGTCGGCGGCGGTGATCCCGGTGAGGTCGACGCCTGTCTCGCTGCAGCACTGGACGGTCCCGTGTGCATGGACGCCCACCCTCGTCGGCACTACGCACTCGTCCCGGCAGGCGCCCCGCGACTGGAGTGGTGGAACGGCCGTGCCGTCGATGGCGTGGAGGATCTCGGGTCGAGCTGCTATCTCGACGTGGCAGCGCCACAGTGGAGCCGGCCATATGAGGGTCACGCCTACTGGTCCGTACCGGCGGATACGCGCTGCACCAGTTCGCTCTTCGGGCACGAAAGATCAGCTTGCACTCGCCGTTCGAAAACCCGTGTCATTGTCGGCCATGCGCACGTTTGCGGAGTTCGCCAGATGCGGTGCTGCTCGGCTGAAGGGACTCGTGTACGCGCTGCCACGAAGTTCCCTGCGCCCAGGACCAGCTTCGTCAGCGAGCCACTCCCAGGTGTTACCGCACATGTCGAAGACTCCGTAGGGGCTGACCCCGGACTGGTAGCGGTCCACGGGTGTTGTGGAGCCGATCTCGGACTCCAGGACGTTGCATTTCGCAGCCGTCGGAGCGTCGCCCCAGGGGTAGATGCGACCTTTCGGGCCTCGGGCGGCCTTCTCCCATTGGGCAACGCTGGGCAGGTCCTTGCCCGCCCAAATGGCGTAGTCGCGTGCGTCGTTCCAGGTGACCCACACTACGGGGTGGTCGACGAGCGCTGTTGGGAAGCGCCCGTCGGTCCAGTGGCTGGGGGCAGGGTGGCCGGTCGCAGCGACGAAAGCGGCATAGTCCCGGTTCGTCACGGGGTAAACGTCGATAAGGAATTCTTCCACCCAGACCGGCTTGCCATCGGCCCCGGAAAGGTAAATGCCCTCCTCGACGCGGACCATGGGCCGACCGTCGCCGGGGTGTTCGAAGTACGTGCTTTGGCGCGTCAGAAGCTGCTCAGTGCGCGCATCTGGCTCCTGGGCAGCTCTGGCTGTGATGAGCAGGGCGAAGCGCTCTTGGGTCTCTGCGCCCGCCCGGGCCAGGAGCGTGTCCAGTGCCGCCTGCTTCGCAGGGCGTGGTTCAACACCTTCGCCCCCGGCCTCCCAATAACGCACCATACGGTCACTGACGGGAATCCGTCCGGCGAACTCCTTCTGGTCGAGGCGCATAGCTTGCCTCAGCGCCTTGGTCTCGCGGCCAGTCCATCTCACCACAGCCATGCGGCGCTCCTACAGCACTTCGCCCTCGGTGGCCAGGTATGCCTCCTGCAGCTCACGCAAGAGAGGGTGATCGATGTCGAGTTCTGTGCCACCGATCGCCGCGATGGCGCGAGCGCCGATGCTTGTATTGGCCGCGAAGGCAGCTTCTGCCCCACGGGCCGTCTCAAGGGGGATGGGGGCAGTGATGTGGTCATGGCCACTCTGCTGCAGCAGGGCCATGGTGACGCCCGGCAGCACGTCAGCGTCAGGCCAGACCACCTGACCGTTGCGGATGAAGGCGACGTTCCATGTGCCGCCCTCGGAGATGAAGCCGTCGGCGTTGTGAAAGAGAGCGTCGTCGGCTCCGCCCAGTTGGGCCTGGCGACGAGCATGAAGCGCGCCGAAGAGGCCAACGTGCTTGACGAGAGGGAGGTCTCGCTCGTACTGCACGGGCTGTACGCGCAGTGGGGGCGGAGGCAGGGCGCCGGCGGAGCGGGTCGTGACGAGGATGCTCGGCTGCCCGCTGTCTGCCGGGCGGCCCAAGTCGAGCTTCGGGTCGAAAACGGTGACGCGGGCGACCAGGGATCCGGTCCTGTCCTTCACCGCCTGACGGACGTACTCCCGGACGAGTACGGCGTCGAGGTCAACTCCGAAGACGGTCTTGCAGTCTCGTACGAGGCGTTCGAGGTGCAGGGCGAGGCCGCGAACCCGGCCGTTGTCGATACGCATGGACGTGAAGTGCCCATATCCCACGAGCGCCAGCTTCTCCAGGCTCGCAGGGTCCACGGGGCGGCCATCCAGTTCAGTCATGCGCCCAGCATCGCATTCGCCCCGTCTAACTCGCGCTCGCTCGGGGAGGCTTGGCCGCCAAACTTCCTCTTAACTTCCTTCCCGAATCCTGGACGCTTCCCCTTTGCTAGTCACCATGCAGGCACACCGCGTGACGGCGGCGTCCGTGGCCGGACGCGTCGTTCCAGTGCTCAGCTACTCCGTGTGATCGCACCCCAAAGCCACTCCATGTCCTCAGCTCGCCAGTGGGAGGCGCCACTGCACTGACTCATAGATCTTCACCTTGTGGCAAAGGCCATGGATGTGGGCCCCGACCTCCATACAGAGGCCAGTCACGGTGTGCACGCCGTCACCGGCTGGCCTCGGAAGTCGAGGGTGAGCCGCGGCGCGACCTCGCGCTGTCTCCCGGCTACCGCGCACATCGGAAGTCCACGGCCGCCGGTCCCCTAACTCCCCCGATGGAACAGAACCGCACCAAAGGAGTCCCATGCCCCGCACCACCGAATCGGCCCTAGCTGTCCTTTCCACGCTGCAGGCGGATCTCAACGCGGTGGCGACGGACCCGAGGCCGGTGCCCGGCCTTGCCGATCGGCTGCTCGCCCTGGCCGCAGAGGACGAGCGTCTCACCCGCGAAGCGCTGGAAATGCCCGGAGTGGCCTACCGGCGCGAGGCAGCTGTGCGGTGCCGCATCGATCACGGGCGAGTATTGCGCGAGATCGTGGAGGCTTCCGGTTGGCCGTCCTGCGCAGCAGTCGGAGAAGCGGCTTCCATCGCCGCCCTGCAGATCCTGCTGCATTCCGGTGATCTCGAATTCATGTCGTCCTGCCGAAAGCGGATTTCCTCTGCGGTGCAGGCCACAGCCTCGCCTCCGATCCACCTGGCTTACGTCGACGACGCGTGTGCTGTTCTCCAGGGCCGCCGACAGAAGTACGGCACACAGATCGATCCCAAGCTGCTGCGGCCCTACCCCATCGAACACCCCGAGAAAGTCGCCGAACGCCGCCAAGCGGTGGGGCTTCCTCCGCTCCGCAAGGTGGTCGAGCACCACCTCGGCCTGCTCAGACAGGCCAAATGAGGCAATACCCGTCCATCTGCACCTGACCGCTCCCCACATCGAAGGACCCGCCGTGTCGCGAATCGAGGACCACATCCTCGTGGGAGACCAACAGACCGCCTGCCTCATCGATCGCGGCGGCACCGCCTCGTGGCTGTGTCTGCCGCGGTTCGACTCACCCGCCGTCTTCGCCAGCCTGCTCGGCTCGGAGGAGCACGGGGCCTGGCAGATCTCCCCGCAGGACGTATCCGCCTCGTGCACTCGCCGCTACCTGGGCGACTCCCTGGTCTCCGAGACCGCCTGGACCCAGGGCAGTGCCACGGCTCATGTCATCGACTTCATGCCCCCGCGCGGCAACGACGGTGCCGGCCAGCCACAGCTCATCCGCATCGTGAGGGGCATCACCGGACGCCTGCGCATGACCTCACGACTCCGGATGCGCTTCAACTACGGCCAATACAGAGCCCGCTGTACGCGTATTCGGCAGGCATTCGGCACCACGCGCCTGTTGGCGGTAGCCGGCCCGGATGCCGTCTGGCTCGACAGTGACGTGGAGACAAGCTGCGACGAGGACGGCACCAGCCGAGCCGACTTCGTCGTATGTGCCGGCGAGTCGGTGGCCTTCGCGCTGACATGGCAGGAATCCCACCTCGGCTCGCCCCAACGGCCCGAGCCCGAAGAGTCGCTCGCTAGGACGCTTGGGTTCTGGACCGACTGGGCAAGCCGCTCGACGTACACGGGTCCCTACAGCGAGGCCGTCACCCGTTCCCTGATCACGCTGAAGGCCCTGACCTATGCCCCGACGGGCGCCATCGTCGCCGCCCCCACGACTTCGCTGCCCGAGGAGATCGGCGGTGAGCGCAACTGGGACTACCGCTTCAGCTGGCTGCGGGACTCGGCGCTCACCTTGAGCTGCCTGCTGCGGACCGGATATCGCGAGGAAGCTGCCGCCTGGCGCGCTTGGCTCCTTCGGGCCGTTGCGGGAGACCCCGAGGATCTGCAGATCATGTACAGCATTACAGGGCAGCGCGACCTGACCGAGCGCAAACTCCCCTTACCCGGCTACGAGAAATCGCAGCCCGTGCGTGCAGGCAACGCTGCCGCCCAGCAGCTGCAGCTCGACGTGTACGGCGAGGTCATCGAGACCCTGTTCGTTGCGCACCAGACCGGACTGGATCACCACGACGACGCCTACGAACTGCAGGTCGACCTGGTCCGCCACTTGGAAGGTCTGTGGCGTAGTGCAGACGAAGGCATCTGGGAGGTGCGCGGGCCCCGTCAGCACTTCGTGCACTCAAAGGTCATGTGCTGGGCGGCCTTTAATTGGATGATCCAGCACGCCGAGGCGCGCGGCGATACCCGCCACATCGATCGTTGGCGCCGGGAGCGGGATGCTATCCACGCCGAGGTCTGTGAGCGGGGTTTCGACCACCGGCGCAACACCTTCACCCGCTACTACGGTTCGGCCTCCCTGGACGCATCTCTGTTGCTGATCCCCTTGGTGGGCTTCCTGCCCCCCAGCGACTCCCGTGTCATCGGCACGGTGGAGGCGGTCCAGCGTGAACTGCAGCCCCCCGACGGGCTCGTCCTGCGCTACCCGACCAGCGGCGACCAGGTGGGCGAAGACGGGCTGAGCGGAGACGAAGGGGCCTTCCTGGCCTGTTCGTTTTGGCTCGTCGAAGCGCTGGTCCTGATCGGCCGAGCCGACGAGGCACGCGGTCTCTTCGAGCGCCTGCTCGCCCTGCGCAACGACGTCGGTCTACTCGCAGAGGAGTACGACACGCTCCGCGGGCGTCAGCTCGGCAATTTCCCCCAGGGCTTCTCCCATCTCGCCCTCACCAGCGCCGCGCTCGCCCTCACGTCAACCGAGGTCGAACCCCGTGACGACGCCCTCCTTCTGGACAGCCCGCTCTCGCCCGCTGTCCTCGTAGGCGCCGCCCCGAATGGAGCCCCTCTGTGATGACAGGCCACGAGCCCCGAGACGCAAGCGGTGCTCCAACCACCCGGCGGCGCAAGGACTCCACACCGGCCCACGACCCGATCTCCGCGAGGACCCGATGAAGGACCTGATACTGACCATGGCCGCGCTACTGGCGGTGGCCGGCATCTGGGCAGCAGGGCAATTTCGATACAAGCAACAGCACGCACAGCGCCGGGCCGACCGTCTTCACGATCACTCCCAGAAGCTCACCCAGCAGCTGCGCTCCGCCGATCTGTACGTGGGGCACCTGACGAACACCGTAATTCCGGCCATGAGCGCTGCTGCGCTGAACGGTGGGGGGCATCAGGTCGAACTGGCCCTGCCGTGGCAGTTGGTGGACACACCGCTCGAAGACCGGCTGCGCGCCCTGACCGATCAACTCGGCTCCTGTATCGCCCAGGTGGGGCAGCAGACGCAAGCAGCCTCGACCCAGCAGATCTCGCAGGTGCGTCTAGAGGCCGAACGCCAGGTCGCGCAGGCGCGGCGCGAATCGGTGGACGTGGCCAGGGCTGCGGTGCGTGCCTTCGCATCCAACACGGTGCAGCGGGCGTCGAAGTTGAGCACGACCATCAGCGCGGGCGTGCGCCGACATGTGTCGGATGAGGCGTACGGGACGCTGGTCGAGATCGATCACCTGGCCCAGCAGATGCTGCTGACCGCTTCGGGATACGCCGTGCTCGCGGGTGACAAGCTGTCGCGTCGCTGGCCGACCACCACTCTGACCGACATTGTGCGCGCCGCGATGGGCCGGGTCGAAGGCTATGAGCGCGTCAAGCACCCCGAGATGGACAGCGTCGCTGTGGAAGGCCGTGCGGTGGAAGCCCTGGTACACACTCTGGCCGTCCTGCTGGACAACGCTCTGCGCTACTCGCCACCGGCCGCCCCTGTGCATGTCTCGCTGGAGCAAGGCCACCGAGCCACCTTCCTGGCCGTGGACGACGCTGGCCTGCGCATGGAGGACGAGCGGCTGAACTGGGCCCGCGATGTGATGTCCGGCAAGCACCGCGACGACATCACACAGCTCGGCGCCTATCCACAAACCGGCCTGCGTGTGGCATCCCTGCTCGCCGAGAATTACGGCTTCCACGTCGAGTTCACCACGCCCAGCCTCTACCAGGGCACACGAGCGGTGATCGTCCTGCCGCCGACCTTGCTGACCGCACCCGTGCCGACAGCGCCAGCCCCCGTGTGGGCCGAGGCAGCCGCTGCTGAGCCACAGGCGGAAGTTCTCGCGGCGCCGACGACCACAGGAAGCGGACTCACCGTCCGCCGGCGCACCGCCCGCCCTGCCCCTGCCACCCGCGCTCGGGTTGCCAACCCCGTGGAACCGGGCAGCCCCGCCGTGGCCGCCGCCTGGGTGGAAGGCACACGGCGAGGCCGAGACAGCCAGAGCGCATCTCGTACTGACCAAGGAAATTAATCATGCGCGACACACACTCCAACGAACTGGGATGGCTGCTCGACGAGCAGATTGGCTCTGTCGAAGGCGTCCGCTACGCCGTCCTGATGAGCAGCGACGGGCTGCTGAAGGCCCGCACCGAGACCATCAGCCAGACAGACGGGGAGAAGTTCGCCGCTCTGACCGCCGCGCTGCGGGCCGCAGGCAAGGCATGGGACGACTTCACCCACGGCCAGGGCATGCGCCAGGTGCTGATCGAGTCGGGTGGCTGCTTCGGCCTGACCACGACGGCCGGGGACAACACCATGCTGTCGGTCTGCACCACCGGTCCCCACGCGGACATCGGTCTGATCAGCCATCACATGGCGCAGCTGGCCGTCCGGCTGGGCGAGCAGCTGGGCACCGCCGAACGCCGTCCCAGCCTGGAAAGCGGCTCGCCGGCATGACCGGGCCGCGGCGTGACCCCGACATGGTCAGGCCCTACGTCCGCACCGGCGGGCAGGTCCGCCCCCGTCGGGATGTGCGCCTGGAGAGCGTGGTCATCGCCGCGACCGGCCCCACCACCGCCCTGGGGCCGGATGCCCGCCGGGTGATGGGCCTGTTCTCCTCCGGCCGTGGCGGCCTGGCTGTGGCCGATATTGCCGCCGCGCTGGAATTGCCGCCCTCGACGGCGCGGATTCTCGTCTCCGGGCTTGTGGACAGCGGTCACCTGACCATCCCGGTCGCCGCCACCGATGACCAGCCCGACCTCACATTGCTGCAGGAGGTGCTTGATGGACTGCGCGCCATGGTCTGACCCGCCCGTCACCTACGTGCCGGTCACGGTGACCCAGTCCGCCAAGATCGTGGTCGCCGGCGGCTTCGGCGTGGGCAAGACCACCTTCATCGGCAGCGTGTCGGAAGTGACGCCGCTGCGGATGGAGGAGCCCATCACCGCCGACAGCGTCGGGGTGGACGATCTGCGCGGCACTCCGGAAAAGACGACCACGACCGTGGCCATGGATTTTGGTCGCATCCACATGGCCGGGGGCCGCCTCGCCCTCTACCTGTTCGGACTGCCCGGCCAGATCCGCTTCCAGCCCCTGTGGGAGGACCTCACCGAAGGCGCGCTCGGCTGCCTCGTCCTCGCCGACACCCGCGACCTCGATGCCTGTCACGGCGCCCTGAGCCTCCTGGAAGACAGAGTCATTCCGTACGCCGTCGCCATCAATACCTTCCCCGACGCTCCCATTTATGACAGCGCCGAGCTGCGCGAGGCGCTCGCTCTCGATCCGACGACCCCCCTGACCACGTGTGACGCCCGCGAACGCACCGCCTGCGTGCACGCCTTGATCACCCTCACCGAGTACCTCATGGCGCGTCGCACCACCACCCCACTGGAGCCCCTGCGATGACCCCGCCCAATCCCGGTCCAGCGGCCTCACCGGACCGGATCGCCCTGTACGAGCTGGAGTTCGCCGCCGACCCGCACGCCGCCTATGAGCGCATGCGGCGCACCCATGGCGCCCTGGTGCCCGTCGAGCTGTCCCCCGGCATCCCGGCAACACTGGTGATCGGCTACCAGCAGGCCCGCCAGATCCTCAACGACCCGCTCCGCTTCCCCGCCGACCCGCGCGTATGGCAGCAGCACGTCCCTCCATCCTGCCCGGTGCGGCCGATGATGGAGTGGCGCCCCAACGCCCTGCGCTCCGCCGGAGCCGAGCACGCCCGCTACCGGGCGGCCAACACCGCCAGCCTCGACGCCGTCGACCAGCACGAGCTGCGCGCCCTCGTCGAAAAGATCGCCTCCAGCGCCATCGGTGACTTCCGCGCTGTCGGCCGCGCGGACCTCCTGCGTCAGTACGCGTGGCCGATCGCCTTCCGAGTCCTGAGCGCACTGCTGGGCTGCCCCGACGAGATCGGCTCGCGCATCGCCGACGGCATGGCCAAGATCTTCGAAGCCGAGGCCGCCGAGGCCGCTCGCGGCAACCAGATCCTCGGCCAGGCCGTCGCCGACCTCGTCGCCCTGCGCCAGCAGCAGCCCGGCGACGACGTCACCTCCCGCCTGCTCGCGCACCCCGCCCACCTCAACGACGAGGAGATGGCCCATCAGCTCGTCACCCTCTACGGCGCCGGCATCGAGCCCCTGACCAACCTCATCAGCAACACGATCCTGAAGATCCTCACCGACGCCGCGTTCGCCGCCGGCCTGCACGCCGCCCAGTCCACCGTCCGTGACGCCCTCGACACCGTGCTGTACACCGACCCGCCGCTGGCGAACTACTGCATCACCTACCCGCCCTACCCGGTCGACGTCGACGGCGAGCTACTCCCGGCCCACCAGCCGGTGGTGATCTCCATGACGGCCTGCAACAACGACCCCGAACTCACCCGCGGCATCTCGACAGGCAGCCTCATCGGCAACCGCGCGCATCTGGCCTGGAGCACCGGCCCTCACACCTGCCCGGCCCGCTCCCACGCCTACCTCATCGCCGAGACCGCCATCACCTACCTCCTCGACGCCTTGCCGGAGATAGACCTCGCCGCCCCGGCCGACGAGCTGCGCTGGCGCCCCGGCCCATTCCACCGCGCGCTGGAAGCCCTTCCTGTCCTGTTCCCCGCCTCCCGCTGAAGGAGCCCTCATGTCCGAGCAGCAGATAATCGTCCTCGACCCCACCGGCTCCGATCACCACGCCGAGCACCAGGCGCTGCGCGCCCGCGGCCCGGCCACCCCGGTGGACATCCTCGGTGTGACCGCCTGGTCAGTCACCGATCCCACGCTGCTCAAGCAGCTCCTCACCAGCCCCCACGTTTCCAAGGACGGCCGCGCCCACTGGCCTGCCTTCTCCGACACCGTCCCCACCTGGCCCCTCGCCCTGTGGATCGCCGTAAACAACATGTTCACCGCCCACGGCAGCGACCACCGCAGGCTCCGCCGGATGGTCGCGCCAGCGTTCAGCGCCCGCCGCATCCAGGCCATGCAACCGGCCTTGGAAGCGATCATCAACGGAATCCTTGACGACCTCGACGCCCGGTCTGCCGCAGAGAGCGTGGACTTGCGTGAACACCTGGCCTACCCGCTACCGATCGCTGTGATCGGCCAACTCATGGGCGTCCCGCAAGGCCAGCGCAAGGGCTTCCGCACAGTGGTCGACGGCGTGTTCAGCACCACCCTCACAACCGAGCAGGCTGCGGCGAACACGAGCGCTCTGTACGAGGCGCTTGACCAGCTGATCGAAGCCAAACGCGCCAAACCTGGCGAGGACCTGACGTCGCTCCTCATCGCCGCCCGTGACGACGAAGGCGACGGACGCGGCTTCACCAACGGAGAACTGCGCGACACGCTCCTGCTGATGATCAGTGCCGGGTACGAGACCACGGTCAACGTCATCGACCAGGCGATCACCGCCCTGCTCACAGACCCCGAACAGCTCGGCCATCTCCGCGCCGGCCGCGCCGACTGGAGCGACGTCGTAGAGGAAACCCTGCGGTACGAGCCGGCCGTAAAGCACCTGCCCCTGCGCTACGCCGTCACGGACATCCCCCTCCCCGACGGCCAGACCATCGCCCAGGGCGACGCGATCCTCGCTTCCTACGCCGCCGCCAACCGCCACCCCGACTGGCACGGTGAGTCCGCCAACCGCTTCGACGCCACCCGCCCAACGAAGGACCACCTGGCCTTCGGCCACGGTGTCCACTTCTGTCTTGGCGCCCCACTCGCCCGCCTCGAAGTCGCCACGGCCCTGCGCATGCTCTTCGATCGGTTCCCCAAGATCTGCCTCGCCGTTCCCGCCGAAGAGCTGCAGCCGCTGCCCACCTTGATCAGCAACGGACACGTGTCCCTGCCCGTGCGCCTGCGGCCGGACAGCCGCTGATCACACACTGACCAGGAAGACAACCATGACCAGCCCTGCCTCGACCACACGACTCACCCCGGCCGAGCGGCGCGTCGCCGAGCACCTCGTGCTTGGTCTCACGGCTCGCGAGATCGCTGCCGCAGCACAGCTGTCCCTCAATACGACTCACTCCTACCTCGGCAGCATGCGCGGTAGGTTCCACTGCCCGCCGCGCTGTCCGCTCCCCGTCCTCGTGCACGCCCTGCTGAACTCTGGAGAGGTAACCCCTCCCGCCACGGACAAGTCGGCTCCGACTCTCAGTCCGGCGGAGCAGCGACTGCTTCAAGCGATCGCCGAGCAGAGCAAGCCCTTCGACATTGCGTTCGCGGCCGGCATCGTCCCCGCCGACTTCCACTCCGCACGCGACGAGCTGCTCGACAAGACCGGCGCTGCCGACGCCACCCAGCTCATCGTCCTGGCACACACCTGGAACCTGCTGGGGACCGGTCAGAGCGCCAAAGCGGCGACCGGAGCGGGCCGATGAGCACCGCTGGAATGCAGCACGCGCCCGGGCGGGACACCCCGCTCGGCTCTGCGCCCACGGGCTACGCGTACGAGATGCGGCCGTTGTGCACCGACGCCGTGCGAGCAGAGGCCAGTGCCCTCGTCGAAGACCGCCTCGGCTGGCTCGCACGACGGGGCCTGCCCGTCCCCGCCCGCGGTGACATCCCGGCTCTCTTCCGCGACAACCAGCACGAGGCTGCTGGCCTGTTCGAGGACGACATCCTGCTCGGCTGCCTGATCCTCGACCGGCAACCAGACCTCACGCATTGGGGCACCTCCGGAGCTGGCCCAAGCCTGTTCGTCGGCCACGTCCACACCCTCCCCGGGCGCTCGGACGACGTGGTCCGGCTGATCACCCTGTGGGCCTCCGACCATGCAGCCCGCCTCGGCCTGCCGCACGTCCGCGCTGAGGCCCTGGCCCGGCACGACCTCAGCGTGGACCCGATCGCACGCTTTCTCAACCGGCTGCAGCACATGGGATGGGAGATCCGCGGAACCGGGCCCGGCACTACCCGCGAGCAAGTCGCCCGACTTGAGCTGCACGCCGAACCTCGCCACGGCCTCACGCACCTCATCCGCTGCACCATCCCCCTTCCTCCAGGCACCGACCGGAGCGCTTCGTGACCACCGCACCCCCGCGCCGCCCCGACCTCGCCCGCGACCTGCTCGCCCGTGTCGAGCAGGCGACCGAACGCTGGGCACGGCTCGTCCGCAACGAACTGAGCCAAATCCAGCTCGGCCAGGGAAGACACGCCGACCATGTCAACGCCAAGGTTCTTCGACGCATCCTGGCCGATCACGGCTGGCCTGGTCACCGTCTCGTCGGCCCCGACGCCTGCCGCGCTGCCTGGCAGCTCGCGCTGCACGCCGACGACGAACCCGACCTCCAACGGGCAGCCACCCGCCTGCTGCACCAGGCGGTCCAGGCGGACGACGCCCCCGTCTTGCAGTGGGCCCACCTCCACGATCGCGCCCTGATCAACAGCGGGCAGCCGCAGGACTTCGGAACGCAGTACTGCGCCCACCCCGATGGGTTGGAACAGTGTCCCGTCCGCGAGCCCTCCACTCTCGACGCACGCCGAGCGAACCTGGGTCTCCCGCCCGCCTCCACCGCACTGGCAACCCTCCGCCAACGCCTCGCAGCCCCGCCCAACCAGGCGAGCACCACAACCGACACGGTCGTACTCACCACCTTGGCTGGTGCTGCGTGACACCCGTCCACCGAGCAGGAAGCTCATCGTGCTGTCACGTCCCCGGCAGCCCTGCGTCACGGCTTTCCGCCTCTGGCTCCTGGGCCCTGGTCAACTAGGCCGCCTTGCCTTCCCGTGCGCGGGCTTCGATTCGCATGACGTTGAAGGAGGTGACACGCCTCCAATGTCTGCGGCCGCAATCCGCTGATTCGCATATCTCCAGGCACATGCAGCAGCGAAGGGTGGTGTGATGGCACGCTCTGAATCCGGTAATGGTCATAGCCGGAATGAGGCGCTGTGGAAGTTGCTTGAGCAACTCGATTGGTCTGTACGCGGCTTCGCCAGCCGGGTGCACCAGTACTGCCAGGCCGCGGGGATCGACTACACCGGCAACCCGGGGACCGTTTCCCGATGGTGCGCGAATAAGACCGTCCCGAGCCCTCCGCTCGCGACGGCAGCCTGTTACGTCCTGTCCGCCGCTCTTCGTCAGCCCGTCAGGCCGGAGAGCCTCGGCTGGCCGGCACACAGTCCCGACATCGCCGTCGAGTCCCTCGAATACCTGGACGTGGCGCACGCGGTCCGGGTGCTGGCCAAGCTCTGGGATCTTGACGCCAGGCGCGATCGGCGCCTGGTCAAGAAGACCTTTTTCGCGGGTGTGTTCGGGGCGGCATCACGTGAGGCCCTCGTGATGCCGCCCGATGCGGATCTGTCCGGGCGTGGCGGCTCCAGAGTCTCTGTCGCCGACATCGAACTTCTCGATGACCAAACCGCGCTCTACGGGCGGTTGGACGCCAGGCATGGAGGGGGGCGGTTCCGCAGCGTCTTCGCCGCGTTCCTGTCAGCTCAGGCCGTCCCGCTTCTTCGCGGCTCCTTCACTGCCCGGCTGGGTCGGCGGCTCTACGGCAGCGTGACGGATGCCGTGCTCGCGATGGCGAGCATGGCGTACGACGACCAGTTGCCCGGCCTCGCCCAGCGGTACGACCTGCAGGCGATGAGACTCGCCCAGGCCAATGGTGATCGTGCTCGCATCGCGCGGGTGCACATCCATCAGGCTCGGCTCGCCGCCGCCCAGGGGGATCGGCGGGAGGTGCTGACTCATGCACGCAGCGCCGTCCTCGCATGCGACGGGGCGCCGGCGCTGGTGCGGTCGTATGCCGCCATCACCGAGGCGCGGGCGTGGGCGTTCAACGGAGACGCGGACCAGACCCTGGACGCGGTGGCGCGGGCGCGGGAGTCGTTCGGCCGGGCCGGTCCCAGGACCGACCCGCCGTGGCTGGCCTGGTTCGACGAGCACGAACTTGAGGGGCAGGCAGCGTGGGCCTTCGCCGTGGCGGGCTTGGTCGAGCCGGGTGCGCAGGCATTGAAGGCGGCCATGGATATGCCGAGTGACCGCATGCGGGACAACGTGGAACTTCTGATCACCTCTGCCGAACTCGCGCGCCTCCAGGGAGACTTCTCGGAGCATGCTGCGCAAGCACAGCGCGCAGCGGACCTCGCACGCGGCCTGACGAGCAGAAGGTTGGCTGCGCGCATCGAGCGACTCGCCGTCCGCCGACCGCTCGATGACTTCTGAGCCTCCCCCTACTGCCCGAGCCCGCAGCGGGTCGCCAGGGGCGGTCTGCCCCCACTGCGGTTACTGAGTTTCGCCGCGTGATGTCGCTGGAGCACGCGCCCTGACCTGCGGCGAAGGGCAACCGTGACGCGACATCACACGAAGATCATCAGCAGCCGGTGATCGCGGCCGACGCTGGTCACCAGAGACGCCCAACATCAAGGAGTCGTCGGGACGTCGTTGGACGCGTGCGCCCAGGTGATCTTGGTGTGGGCGTCAAAAGGCCGTCGCTCTCGGACTGTGCCGGTCCCCGCCCTGGTGCCGACGTACAGCCACCCCAGGAGCTGCTCCCCGTCGTCGACGCCGAGGTGCTTGCGAACCTGCGGCGCTTCGACGGCCGCTCCGGTGCGCCAGACGGAGCCCCAGCCGCAGCTATCCAGCAGCAGTTGCAGCGTGGTGACCATGCCGGCGGTGGCGGCCAGCTGCTCCCACTCGGGCACCTTCGGCTGATCGCCCACGGGGCAAAAGGCGATCGACAGCAGCAGCGGCGCGCGGAGCGCTTTCTCTGCAGCGCGGCGGGCCTGCTCCGGCGTTGCGGCTGCTTCGCCGAGTACATCGCCGAGGCGGACGCGCTCGTCCCCGGTCACCGGAATGAGCCGCCAAGGCCGCAGCCGCCCGTGGTCAGGCGCGGTTGCCGCGGCCCGCACGAGTTCTTCCAGTTCCTCTCGGGTGGGTGCGGGTGCCGTCAGCCGGATGGCGCTGTGCCGCGCGAGGACCGCGTTCAGCACCGGGTTCGAGGTGAGGGTCATCGGGTGACCTCCTGAACTCCGTCGCTCGCCGGCGCGCCTGCTGGTGTCGGCGGGGTCATTCTGGGATCGCGTCCGGCCAGGCGGTTCAGCAGCGGGGCGGTCGCCGCAGTGGTGACCACGGCCATCACCACAAGGAGTGTGAACAGCTGCTCGGTGATGACGCCGATCTGGAGGCCAATGCCGAGAACGACGAGCTCAGTCAGGCCGCGGCAGGTCATGAGCGTGCCGACCACGGCAGACCACCGCCAATCGGAACCGGTGAGGCGTGCCGCGCCCGCCGCTCCACCCCACTTGCCGACGACGGCCACTGCCAGAATCGCCACTCCCCAGCCCCACTGCCCCACGGCCAGGTGGGAGAGGTCGGTGTTCAGGCCCGTGTCCACGAAGTACAGCGGGAGCAGGACGGGCAGGATCACGGCACGGAGGCGGGCGGCGCTGCGTTCGACGGCCGGCAGGGTGCGGGGGGCAACGGCCCCGAACAGGAAAGCTCCGAAGGCCGGGTGGACGCCGATCAAGTCGGTGGCGTACGCGGTGAGGCAGAGCCCGGAGAACAGCAGCACCAGGACGAGGTCGTCGGACGTACGGCTCACACGCTTCAGCAATGCGAGCAGCACGGGGCGCAGGAATGTCAGGGCGACCAGGAGGGCAGCGGTCAGGCCCAGGGTGGTCAGGGCGGACAGCGCTGTCCCGGCGGTGCACAGGGCGACGACGGTGGTGAGCAGGCACCAGGCGAGGGCGTCGTCCGCGGCGGCACACGCCATGACGAACGTGCCGAGGCGTGTCGTTTCCATACCGCGGTCGGCGAGGATGCGCGCCAGTACTGGGAACGCGGTGATGCTGAGGGCGACCGCGACGAACAGGGTGAACGGGAGGCGTTCCACGCCGGGCGGGGCCAGCTGCGGGTACATCGCCGAGGCGAGCGCGGCGCCCAGGGCGATGGGCAGCAGGAGGCTGCCCAGGCTGACGGCGATGACCGCGTGTCTGGCGGTGCGCAAGGAGCGGAGGTCGAGTTCGAGGCCGATCAGGAACAGGAAAGTCAAGAGGGCGAGGTTGCCCAGTGCCGAGGTGACCGGGAGGACCGAGGGCGGCAGGAGATGGTGCTGGACGCCGGGGGCGAGCCAGCCCAGTAGGGAGGGGCCGAGCAGGATCCCGGCAAGGATTTCACCGATGACGGGCGGCTGCCCGATCAGCCGAACGGCGCGACCGCCAACCTGGCAGGCCAGCACTACGACGGGAACGGCGAGGAGCAGGGGCAGCAGTGGCGTGGACATGAGGTGCTCCAGCGTGCGGACGGGGCAGCCGCGTCGGTGCCGGCCGCCGGGACAGCGGAAGGGGCGGGACAGACGCGGCCCCTGGGCCGCACGGGGAGCGGATCAGTCCCGGTTGAGCGGCAGGGTGGTGCAGCGCAGGGAGCCGGGGATCCGGGTGACCTCGGAGTAGTCGATGGTGAGGACCTCGATCCCGCGCGCGGCCAGCTTGGCAGCGATGCGGTCGCTGCCGGCGGCGACGACGACCGTGCCGGGCGCGATCGCCAGCACGTTGGCTTGGACGGCCCGCGCCTCGTCGTCGCTGACGTCGATCAGGTCGAGGTGCTGCTCGAACCAGCGGAGCTGATCGGGTGGGAAGACTGTGCGGTGGATGAGGGCGGTGCCGGGGGCGACGATGGTGAAGTGGTCGTCCAGGTGGACGATCCCGGGGACGCTGAAGTGGATGGGCCGGACCTCGCGGTCGATGCCGTGACTGGTCAGGGCGGCCTGCAGTGCCTTGATGCCGTCGGGGGAGGTCTCTTCGCTGAGACCGACCAGGACACAGCCGGTGTTGAGCATGACGTCGCCGCCCTCGATTGTCCCTTCGGCCAGGTGGACGGTGTTCGGGGCATCAGCGACGAGCTGGGTGAGTGCGTCAGCCTCCGGTCGGCGGTGGGCGGAGTTGAGCCGCCCCATGACGAGAAGGTGGTCGATGACGAAGGCGATGTCGCGAGGGTAGTGCTGAGCCGAGCAGCCCGGCGCCGGGGCGAAAAGGATCACCTCAGTGCCACGGCCGCGGAGCAGGCGGATCAGGGCGTCCTGCTGCGCACGCACCGTGGGGGCGTGGTACCGCATCCAGGTGCTGGTGGTCTTCTGGCGGGCGAGGACGGGATGTACGTCGGGGCCGTCGAGGTCGCGGGTGAAGTCATGGGCGTAGCGCATCGCGACGCGACGCAGGGTGCCGTATTCGCTGGTGGCGCGCGGGGTGAGCACGACGGGAGTCTCCTGTGCCTGGGCTGGGGGCTTGAGGTGGAGCCGGAAGCGGCACAGGTCACGCCAGGCTGGACCCGGGTGGCCGGCGGGTCAGGGCGACCGACCACCCGGGTGGACCGCGGGGTTTCAGCCGACGACGCTGTGCTGGGTGTCCGGTACCGAGGGCAGCCAGTGCACCGCGTTGTCCCGGAAGGACTGGTTGACCGGGATGAGGTCGGAGCCGCTGGTGTCGTCCAGGGCCGTGACGTTGATGCCGAGTTCCGGGATGTCACTGTCGATTGCCGCGAGGCGGCTGCCGCAGGTGGGGCAGAAGCCGCGCTTGGCCTCACCCTCGAACGTCTCGAACCACGTCGGTTCGCCACCCTCACCGGTCCACGCGACAGCGTCCGCGGGCCAACCGGCCCACCACATCACCGGTGCACCGCCGAGTTTCTGGCAGTGCTCGCAGCTGCACGTGTGGGGGTAGACCGCCTTGCCCTTGACGGTGAAGCGGATCCAGCCGCACAGGCATCCGCCCGTGCGCTCCTGGGCTGCCTCTACGGCGGCGAGGGTGGCGTTCATCAGTTCATCTCCCGTGCGCGGTGGGCGAGTTGAGTCCACCAGTGTGTCATTCCCTCGGTGATCGTCAGGAAGCCGTCGAGGGCCTGCGGGAGGTTGATGTGGAAGAGTTCACTCTCCTTGATGAACCGGGCCAGGCCCTCGATGTGGGCGGCCTCGACGCTCAGGCCGTCGACCTGGGCGGCCTCGTGTTCGTCGTCGAGGTGAAGCTCGTAGTAGTAGTGCAGGTTCTTGAGATCGCTGCCGCTGCGCTGGATGGTCAGCTCGCCGTAGCGGCTGGTGATGTCCCGCAGGATTTCGGTCTCGGCAATGGCCACGGCCTCGGTGGCGTAGTAGGCGCCGGCGATCAGGCTGGGCATGTGGGAGCCGACCATCCACTGGTGGAGGTCGACCAGCAGGGCGGTCTCGGTGACGGGAACGTGGCCGTTGACGAGCAGTCCGAGGTCAGACAGGAGCGCGTTGGTGTACAGCACGTAGTGCGCGGGCACCTTGCCCCGCTCGCCGCCCTCCTCCAGGTGGTTGCGGCGCAGCTCGTGCGCGAGCTCGGGGCAGAATCCCTCGACGCTGGTGGCGGCCGCCTTGAGGAACTGGGCGTTGTAGCGGGCGAACACCGAGAGCTCCTCGATGTACATCCGGGCCTGCTGCTGGTTGAGCTGCGCGGCGCCGACCTGGTCGGCGATCGTCTCGTAGATTGAGTCGATCATCGGAGCGAGGTGTTTGGTGACCAGGGCTTCACCGGAGGCGAAGTTGCCGAGGAGGGTGCCGTGGACGGCGCTGCGGGTCTCGGGGTTCGCCGCGAGGTATGCCTGGACGAGGGAGTTGTCGGGGGTCACGCGGCGCCCTCCAGGGTGGTCGTCGTGGTGAGGTGGATGCCGCCCGTGGTGCCGAAGGCGCGGACGGCGGTGAGCAGGGCCTCGTCGTCGGGCAGGGTGACCGCGGCGTGCGTGTTGAGCGCAGTGACCAGGTCGGCCACCAGAGAGCCCGTGCCGATGCCGACCTCGACGCCGCGCAGGAAGGCCCGCTGCGGCCCACTGATGCGCAGCTGGTACGGGTCGGGGATGACCACCGTGGCGCCGGGCACGACGTGCTCGGGGCGGAAGGCCGCGGCCGCCTCGTCACGGGCCAGGTCGATGTCCAGCGGCTCCCAGCCGCCGTTGCTCAGCACCTTCTCCCACCGGCGCTCCACGTGCTCGGCGACCCTTGCATCGAGCTGCTCACCCACCTTGGCCAGCGCGGTGCGGGCCAGGGTCGTCAGCCGCTGAGCCGCCGCGGCGTTGCCGCTCGCGGAATCGTGCATGGGCGACGGTGTGCCGAACTCGTCGTCGGGGTTCTCGCCCAGGACGTCGTCGAGCAGCTCGGGCAGCACGGAAAGCCGCACGAGCCGGGCGTCCGGGTACGTGTACAGCGGAACGGCCACCGAGATCGAGAAGTCGTCCTGTCGGCCGACGTGGAAGACGCGGCGCGGTAGGAACAGCGCGTCGCCCGATTCCATGGTGAAGCACTCGCCGTGCTCCAAGAGCCAGCCATAGTCCCCCAATAGGGGTTCCTTGCCGCCGGTGAGCTTCTGGTACTCGTCGCCCGGCCAGCAGTAGAACAGCTTCGTTCCGGGCCCGAGGTGGATGAGGAACGCGTCCTCGGCCCCCTCGTGGACGCCGAAGGCGGTGCCGCTGTAATTGCCCAGGAACACGGCTTGCTCCGCACCGCCGATGGGCACGCCCCAGCCGTCGAAGAGGGAGTCGAGGAACGCGCCGAGCCCGGCGGACAGCCGGGGGCTGACGGTCTCCAAATTGTTGAGGACCAAGCTGAAGCGCTCGGCGCTGACGAGGAACTGCATCCAGGGGACGAAGCCGCCGTCGTCCCAGCCGTCCGCGGTCAGCACGGTGTCGACGAGTTCGTCGCGCCGCTCCTCGCCGACGTAGACGCGTGCCTTCGCCGCGCTCGCCGTGCCGGCGACGTGCGCCCGGCGCATGGTGGCCAGTCCGGCCAGTACGTCGGCAGGGGACGCCGCGGTGGACGGGATGATGTTCTTGAACAGGTACGGGGCGGTCCTGCCGCTGGTCTGCTGGGGGAACTCGCCGGTCCAGAAGTCTCGGCCGAGAGGCCAGGCGTGGTTCACGCGATCTCCTGACAGTCAGGTATGGCGACTACCGATGGGCAGCTCGGGTATCGAAGCGTGGCTCTGATCGGAACGGGCCGGCTAGTCGAGGTACTCCTCGCAGCCGCCGGCGCGGACCGTGTCGATGGTGAAGCAGTGCCAGCCGCCGCCGAACAGACGCCGGTGCCGGTGGCGGACGGGGACGACGCTGAAGCCGCGGTCTTCGAGCACGCGGATGAGCTCGGGGTAGAGGCTGTTGACGACGACCGTGTCCTCGCTGACGGACAGCACGTTGATGTCGATGTAGCGGCTGGCGATGTTGAACCCGAACTCGCTGTAGTCCGGGAACGCCGACTCGTCCATCGCCGGCGGGTAGATGACGTCCCAGGACTGCATGGCCTTGGGCAGCCGCGGCAGGTACCCGGGGCCACGCAGGAGCATCAGGCCGGGCCGCAGGGGCACTACGACGCTGTCAATGTGGTTGTCGGCGATGCTGTTGAGGCGATGGAAGCGCAGCTCGGGGAAGTTCTGCCTCAGCCAGCGCCAGGCCAGGTGATGGTTGTGGTTGGCGACGTTCACCAGGACGTCGCGGCCCAGGCGCATGCACTGAGCACCGTCGAAGACCATCTCCAGGCCGAGGCCGTCGATGCCCAGGGCGGTGTCGGCGCCGGTAACGTGGCTGACGTCGATGCCCTGGCGGCGGAAGTAGGCGTCGTCGAGGGAGCCCTGGACGAGCGCGGGCCGCGGCATGCTGAGCCAGTTGGATCCGGCCGCGAAGTACTCGTGGAGGATCGGCTTGAGCAGGTCGTTCTCGAAGATCCTGGCCCGCACGTGCGGTGCGGTCTCCACGATCGTGGTCCCGAGGACGATCGTGTTGTCCCGGACATTGAGGGGCGGGGTGGCCCGGGCGTCCCAGTACGGGGAGCGGATGTCGACGTCCTTGCCCGGGGCGGCGGGCCGCCGCACGGTGACGCCGCACCCGGCCAGGGCGTCTGTCAGGCCGGCGATGTCCTCGTTGAGCTCATCGACCAACTGCTGGGGGATCTGCAGGAGGGGCTGTTCGGCCCCGGCGTCGATGTCGAGGTGGACGTTGTCGTAGAAGAACAGCTGGAACGAGGCATCGACGTGGTGCGCGGTGTAGTGATCGGCGCAGCCGACGATGACCTCGCGGAGCTGAGTCCATTCGTCGAAACTGTTCGCTTGCCCAGGGTGGTGGGTCATGGTGTGCCGCCCTCCTCGGCGGCGTGTGCCGACGGTTCCTCAGCGCATCGGCACGGCCAGGCTCCACCGCGCACGCGCGGCAGCCTCGGTTGTCGGCTGGTCAAGTGAAGGGCTGGGTGTCCGCAGGCCGCTAAGCGGCTGTGCCGGCGGCGCTCCGGTTGCCGGAGTGGGTGGTGTCCGCGCTGAGGCGGGCGATGATGTCCTCGATCACGCACGGCTGATCGGGGGTGGAGCGGCGCCGGAAGAAGTACCCGCTGCACCAGGGGACTTCCGGCCACCGCTTCAGCTTCTGCCGGACCATGACGGCCGCCTCGGGCAGACGGCGGAAGGGGATCTGCTGACACCAGTGGTGAATCGGGTGGTACATATCGTCGAGGTGGCCGCCGAGCAGGTGCCGGGTGAGCCAGTGAGAGGACCAGCCGCGGGTCTGCAGCAGAGGGTCCTCGTTCTCGATGAGCCCCGCGTGGTTGCCGAGGTCAGTGATCCAGGTGACGACCGGCCGCACGAAGATCAGCGGCATGAGCCAGTAGAGAAGGAAGGCGGCCACCGCATCGAATGGCCAGCCCACGGCGATGGCCCCTGCCCACAGCGCCGCACGTGCAGCCGCCGCCTTCCAGGTCTCTTCGGGTGCCTTGGTGACCAGGGTGAGGACGGCATTCCTCGGAAGGCGCCAGAGGGCATTACGCACGATCACCTTCATCACGAACGCCCGCTTGGTGGGTGACGTCACGGCGCGGCGGATGTCGCCGGCGCGGTACGACTGGAACATCGGGTCCAGATCGCAGCCGAGGCGCGCGTGGTGGATGCCGTGGGTGACGCGGTAGGGAAGGAAGCCCTCGCCGAGCAGGGCGGTCAACGCGTATCCGACGAGGCGGTTGCCCCTCCGCGTTGCCATGAGCTTGGAATGCACGCACTCGTGAGCGAGGTTCGAAAGGTGACGCTGGCGAACGCCGATGTAGCAGACGGCCAGTAGCGGCCCGATGCCGTGACCGATGAACGAGCCGATCACAGCTGTTGCGGCAATGGATACAACGTCCCAGAAGACGTCGAGCATCCCGATTGTCGGACGACCACACAGGCCCTCCAGGTCGGTGATCAGTTCACGACCCAGCGCCCTGCGCACGGGACCCGAGGCGCCGGTCTTGTGGCCCGTGCGGCTAGGCACGGACGGCTCCCCGGTGCGCGGGGCTCGGCTGGTCATCCGATTCCTCCAAACGGGTGGGGTTGGCTGTCCATCACGCCGGGGCTCGGCGGCGGCTCACCGCCACCGAGCCCCTCACCAGCCGTCCTCAACCCCGGCGCGCCGCGCGGCCGCACATGTGCAGCGTGGCGCTACCGGAGCAGGAAGCTGGCGGTGCCGGGCCTGATCAGGCCGTCATGGCGTCCGGGCGGACACCGATCTTCAGCGCGGCGTCCGGGCGGACACCGGTCTTCAGCGAAGCGTCGGGACGGACGCCCGTCTTCAGCGCGGCGTCCGGGCGGACGCCGGTCTTCAGCGAAGCGGTCATGGCTCTCCCTTCGGGCACGGGGCCATCCCCGTGCGGCCGTGGTGAACTGGGTGATGATCCGCGTGCCTCAACCGCGGGGCTGAATGGTGCCCCCGAGGCCCTGAGCACGTGGCAGCGCGCGGTCGTGCGCCCACGCAGAGAGCCGACGGAAGTGGTCCTCGCCCGCTGATGCGGGATGCGCCCTTCGCCAGAAGCGGACTGCGTGGCCGCGGTGTTGCCGGGCGCTTGGCCACTCACGCTAGGGCGGGCCGCACAACACGGGCAACGGCCTGGGGTGTTGCACGTGACTCACGCCGGTGTTGCACCGAAGGCTTGAGGGTGTTGCACGGGTGTTGCACACCCACATGCCCTGAGCTGCGGAAATAGCGAACTTGCCTGCGGTCGTGCGGGGGAAACGACGAGGTCCGGCCCGGCAGGCAGCGCGCCGCCGCGCGCTGGGGGTTCTCCTCCCAGCCGGCGCCGCACTAGCGTGCCCCTGCCGACAGCGCGCCGCCGGCTCGGACGCGGCGCCGCCGAGCTTCGTCCCCTCCCCTGCCTTGAGGAGCGCTGCGTGCGTGACCCGATCGCTGTGAAGTCGAACGTGCTCTTCAGCCTGCGAGACACGCTGCGCGACGAGCGCTTTCTCGAAGTGACCACCCCGGTTGCCCGCCGAGCCGACCTCGGATCGGGCCGCCGCGCGGCGGTGGGCCTGGACGGCGGCCGCTTCCTGAGGGCGATGATCGGACCAGCGCTCAGGGCCAACCTGGAGTACCACCCGAGGGTCTTCGAGATCGGCCCTTGCTTCCGACCCGAGAAGCCGGACACCCTGCACGCACCCGAGTTCACGATGCTCGACCTCTACGCCGCCCGCGAGAGCTTCGAGTTCCTCTTCGAACTGGCCGAACGCCTCGTGGCCCCCCACATCGAGTACCAGTTGGAGCGCGTCTCGATCGCCGACTACGTCCGCGATGTCTTCGGGACGGATCTGCGGCACGAGCCCCTGGGTGACCTGCCGACGCGGATGGCATCCCGGCTCGGCGTGAGCGCCGACACCCCGTTCCCGACCGTGTTGGGGCAGTTCGTGGAACGTGAACTGGAGACACAGAGCGTCGGCCGCGCCGTGTTCCTGAACGACTACCCCGTGGGCGGGGACGAGCCGTGCGCTCGCCTCGCCCCCGGCACCACCGGCCTGATCAACCGCTTCGAGGTCATCGTCGATGGGCTGGAGGTGGTCCACGGCTACGAAGACGAAACCGACGGCGCCCTGTTCGCCGAACGCGCCCAGGCGGTGGACCTGTACGACGCCGAGCAGCAGCTGGCGTGGGAGCTGATCAACGCCGGCCGCGTGCCCGCCGCCAGCGTCGGACTGGGCATCGGTATCGAACGGCTGTGCATGGCCGCCACTGGCGTGCACGACATCCGGTACTTCCTGCAGTCGCCGGAGTTCTGATCCACTTCCCCGCCCGCGTAGCAGTCGTCCGCGCGACGACGCCCGACCACCGATGCCAGCCCCGCGATCATGGAGGACCACAATGGCCCTGCCGCTTCGCCCGCTCCCGGGCGGGTTCGGCGCCGAAGTCGCCTGCGACCTCAGCGAACCCGGTGTCGGGAGACTCTCACATAAGCTGACCGAGGCCCTGCACCGCTACCGGCTTCTCGTCTTCCGCAGCCAGCACCTCAACCACGCGGACCTACTGGCGGCCAGCGCGCTCTTCGGGCGGGTGGAGACGAACGTCGACCGCGCTTACGCCGCCCCGGGCTTCCCCGGGATCACCACGGTCAGCAACATTTTTGAGGACGGGACACCCGTCGGCATCTACGACGGCGACAACGAGGAGGAGTGGCACGCCGACAACTCCTTCACCCACCAACTGACCCGCGCCACCCTGCTGTACTCGGTGATCACCCCGGCCCAAGGCGGAGAGACCCGATTCGCCAACGCCACCCAGGCGTACGAGGACCTGCCCGAGCCCCTCAAGCAACGCATCCAGGGACTACGAGCGGTCCACTCCATCCAGCAACTCGGAGCCTTACAGGCCCAGGCCAGCGGAGGGCAGTCCTCAGCCGCAGCCGGCGCACTCGCCACCGCGCCCGAGGTCGAGCATCCGCTCGTTCACGACCACCCGGTCACCGGCGCCCGCTCCCTCCTGCTCGGCAGCATGGTCGTCAAGGGCATCACCGGTATGGACCCGGACGAGAGCGAGACCCTGCTCGCCGAGCTGCTGCGGCACACCACCGGCGAGCCGTACGTGTACTCCCACCGGTGGGGCCAGGGCGACCTCGTCGTCTGGGACAACTTCGCCACGCTCCACACTGCTTCGCCCTGCGACAGCACCTGTCACCAGCGGTTGCTGTATCGCACCTCCATCCGCTAGCGCCGCACCGCCCCTCCGCTCCTTCACACCGGGCACGACCGGATTGCGAGGGCCGGCGGCACAACGTCACTAGGGTTCCCGCATGGCCGAGAAGGAAGAGGCGATCAGCGCCGCCCGCATCACCAGGATCAGCGAAGAGGTCAGGGCGGTATGCCCCCACTTCGACGCCGAGGCTTTCACGCGTGAGGTGATCGCCGACCTGCCGCACCTGGGGCTGAAGGCTCGCATCGCGCGTACCAGCGAGGCCCTTCGGGCCCATCTCCCGGGGAGCGCCGCCGAGGCTGCCGACGTCTTGCTGCGCTCGCTCCCGCCCACGCCCGAGGCCGCCGGGATCATGAACGACTCCGGCCTGCACATCTACTCCCCCCACAGCGATTTCGTCGCCCGCTACTGTCGCTGCGGCGAGGACCTGGACTTCGCGCTGTCGGCGCTCGCGCGGTTCACCCGGTACTTCACGGCGGAGGACGCCGTGCGGTACTTCCTCAGCGACTTCCCCGAGGAGACACTCAAGGCCGTTGACGGCTGGGCCCGTGATTCCGACTACCAGGTGCGCCGCCTGGCGAGTGAGTCCACCCGGCCCCGGCTGCCCGGATCCATCCGCGTCCCACTGGACGTCGACGTGGCGCTGCCCGTGCTCGACCAGCTCCACGCCGACCCCAGCCGGTACGTCACCACTTCGGTGGCCAACCATCTGCACGACATTGCCTTCACGCGTCTGGACATCGTGTTGGACCGGCTCGGGCGGTGGAAGTCTGCGGGTCGCACGCAGGACAAGGAGATGGACTTCATCGTGCGCCAGGCGCTGAGAACCCGGCTGAAGGAGGGCGACTCGGCCACGTACGAGTTCCTCGGCTACCCCGCAGATCCCCCCGTTTCCCTCTCGCCGCTTCGCCTGGAGAACACCCAGCTACGTGACGGCGACATCCTGACCTTCTCCGCTGACCTCGCGGCGACCGATGCGGCGAAACTCCGCGTGTGCTACGTCATCTCGTCGCCGACAAAGCGCGGCACGCCGCGCCGGAAGGTGTACATCCTCAACGAATACGAGGTGACAGCAGGCCAGAACGTCAACCTGGCCAAGGCACACCAGTTCCGGTCCACAGCAAACTATGTGATCCAGCCCGGCACGCACTCACTCGCGATCCAGGTCAATGGCCGACGGTTCTCCCCCGTGGAGTTCGAGGTCCCCGAGTAACGAGCCTGCCTGCTGCCTGATCGCGGCCCACTGCCGCTACCCGGACCCCATACATCTGCTCCGCTCCGCTGGGCCCCGGCTTCGTAAGCCACGGCCCAGTCGGTCATGCCCGCGCGGCCGGACGGCAGCACCGTGGCTATACCCGCAGGCGCCTGGGGAGCAGGCCCCACCGACCACACACCGGGCCGCACGAGCCCAGCGAAGCCCAGACCGCGGTACTGACGAAGGGACCACTGCCACATGGCCACCACCCTGAACATCCTTAACTGGAACTTCGAATCGAACGGGAGGCGAAGCGCGGACAGGCGGCGACTCGGACATGAGAAGCTCGCGAGCTTAGCCCCGAACCTGGTCCTGCAGGAGAGTGGGTGCTGACGAGGACGGCCGGCAGGTGATGCACGAGCTGGAACGCCTCCTCGGTATGCAGGGTTGGCTCGGCGAGCGTAGCTGCACCGCGAGCTTGCCCTCGCCGAAGCCGTGGACAAGGCCGAGGGGCGCGCTTCGGAGCCTTCTGTAAGCCGCCGAGAGGAACCTCGGCGTTTCGGCCAAGCCCCATGCCTCGCACTCCTGTGGCCGGAGGCGGGTCGATGCATCGTCCACGCTCCGCCACGCGCTCAATCTCGGGATTTCGAGAGCGACCGAAATACATGTGTTCGATATCACGGCCGGGTCGTTGAGCCTGACGACCACGCCGGACGACCGTCAAGGGGGACCACGTTGACCTCGGCCGATACACAAGAGCAGCAGGCCACTGCGCCGCCTCCGCCACCGCCAGCGGAAATCACCTACAGCGGGCAGTACTCCGTCAACCCACTCGCCGAGGTCTCCTTCCGGCGGATGTGCGCGCAGATCCCGGCCGTCCTGGGCAGAATCGCCCGGCTGTCGTGGCGGACCGACCGTCGCGCAGTGCAGCTCCTCCTCGGCTGCCAGGTGCTCACCGGTGTTTCGGCTGCCGTCCTGCTGACCGCGACCGCCGAGGCCATGGAACCGATCCTCTCGGACGATGCCGTCGCCGCCCGGCTGCGCAGTGCCCTGCCCGCGCTTCTGGTGGTGGCGCTCGCCGCGGCGCTGGGCCGCGGCGCGGGAGCGGTGGCCACGTACGCCGAGCGGCGGATCACGCCCCGGCTGACAACGGAGACAGATACCGCCCTGGTTGAGGCAGTGTGCAGGGTCGAGGCCGCCGCGTATGCGGAGGAGGGGTTCTCGGACCGGCACGAGGCGGCCGAGATGGGGGTGATCCGCACCCACGTGATGGTCACCGATGCCCAGCGGTTCATGTCTGCAATGATCCGCATGATCACGGCCGGCGGCGTGCTGTCGGTGCTGAACGTGCTGATGCTGCCGCTGCTCCTGCTCGCCGTGCTGCCAGCCGGTGTGGGCGCCGTCCTGACCGCCCGGGTCGACTACGAGGTCCACTACGCCAACGTGGCGGACCGCAATGTCAGGGGGATGATGCGCTGGTGGGCGACCACGCCGAAGTACGGCGACGAGGTCCGTGCCAACTCGATGACGGACTACCTCGTCTACTGGTACCGAGCTCTGTCCGATCGATGTGACCGGCGCACCCTGGCCGCCGCGCCGCGCACCCTACGCATCGCCTTGCTCTCCTCGCTGGCCGGCGGTGCCTTCCTTGTCGCGACCTGGGGAGCCCTCGCGTGGCTGGCCGTGACCGGGCGGATCGCACTCGCGGTCGCCGCCACGGCCGTCATCGCCGTACAGACCACCCTCGCCGCTCTTTCCCAGGTCGTCATCAACGGTGCCGCCGTCTTCCACACCAGCCTGTACCTGAGCGACATGCAAGCCTTCCTCGACGCCGCCGCCGCCCGCGCCCCCAAGCGCGGCCCCCGCAAGCTCACCACGCCGGTCGAGGAGATCCGGCTCGACGAGGTCGTCTACCAGTACCCGGGCAAGGACAAGCCCGCCGTGGACGGTGTCTCCCTCACCCTGGAGCGTGGCCAGATCCTCGCGATCGTCGGAGCGAACGGCTCGGGGAAGTCCACGCTCACCCGGCTCCTCACGGGGATCTACCTGCCTGATAAAGGCAAGGTCACCTGGAACGGCACCGACCTCGCCGAGGTCGACCCCGCGACCGTCTGGCGCTGCACCGGTCTGGTGCCGCAGATCTTCGCCCAGTGGCCGCTGCGTGTCCGCGAAAACGTCACCCTCGGCCAGCCCCGAACCCACGACGACACCCCGGTGTGGGAGGCCATCGACGCGGTCGGGCTGCGCGAAGCCGTCGAGGACCTCCCCACAGGCCTGGACACTCTCCTGTCCCGCGAGGTCTTCGGCGGATCGGAACTCTCCGGCGGCCAGTGGCAGCGCATCGCCTGCTCCAGGGCCTTGTACCGCCGTCCCGGCCTCCTGATCCTCGACGAGCCCACCTCCCAGATGGACCCGCGCGGCGAGCACCAGATCTTCGAGCAGATCAAGGCCATCGCCGCCGACCGCATCACCATTGTGGTCACCCACCGCCTGGAGAACACGAAGATCGCGGACCACATCGTCGTCATGGAGCAGGGTCGGATCATTGAGCAGAGTCTCTACGACGACCTCGTACACGCCGGCGGAACCTTCGCCGAGCTGCTGGAGCTGTCCCAAGACCGCTGACCAGCCGTCGGCAGCCACCAGTCCCACTCTCACACCTTCATCAGGAGGAGAACCCGTGCACCTCGCTCAGGCCCGGGCCGTACCAGCACGCCGCCGCGCCAGACCCGCGCTCGCACCGTGCCCATCCGCGAGGTGGTGGGCATGAGGGCGGCAGACCCGATCCCCGCCGAGCTCAGGAGTTGGGCGGAACAGCGCATCGGGTCGGCCGTGGACGTGCAAGACGTCTCCCACGACCGTCCGCCGTCCCGTGTATGGGCGTTGGAGTACGGCCATGGTGTCCGTCGCTACGTGAAGGTTTCGCCGAGCGACACGTTCTTCACCCGCGAGACCCGCGCTTGTGTACGGGTGGTCACTGACCTCGTTCGAACACTGCGCCGCAGTTCTTTGGGGGCCGATAGCGTGCCCCGAATGATCGTTGGAAGTGAACAGACCCGGCTCGTGGTCATTCGAGGGAACTCGGCGTCGGGCAAGTCCTCGGTAGCGGCGGGTATCCGCGACCGGTTCGGCCGCGGCCTGGCACTGGTCGGCCAGGACAACCTGCGGCGGATCGTGCTGAGGGAGCGTGACGTGCCTGGCGGCGCGAACATCGGGCTGATCGACGCGGTCGCCCGCTACGCACTGGACGCTGGCTACCACGTGGTGGTTGAGGGCATCCTGTACGCCGACCGATACGGCGACATGCTCGTGGGTTTGCTCGGCGACCACCGCGGAGTCTCGCGTTGCTACTACCTCGATATCCCGATCGAGGAGACGCTGACCCGACATGCCTCAAAGGCCGATCCCGACTATTTGTCCCAGGTAACCGAGCGGGAGCTACGTGACTGGTACCGCGAGCGCGATCTCCTCCCCGGTGGCTTGGAGACCGTCATCGGAGCCGACAGCTCCCTCCCTGACACGATTGAGCGCATCATGCTCGACACCGGTCTCGCCGAGTTGCCCGCGCGCGTCAACTGACGCTGCTCTTCGTCTAGTGTCCCGGTCCGGAGATCCTGTCGCAGTAGCGGCAGATGCGGTCGATGATCTGGTCTGCGGTTTTGGTCCACTTGAAGGGTCTGGCCTGCTCG
>NZ_BAAGRZ010000022.1:0-120135 GCF_054782695.1 Streptomyces deserti | reverse complement strand
GACCTGTGCGATGTGGCACAACCGCACCATCGGCGCACCCATCACCAGGTCACTGATCGCTTACGACCACTGAGCCACATCGGAACTACTCGTCTAGCGCCCGGCGTCCTGGTCCGGCACGTCGACGCGGGCCCCTACGAGGGCCTCGCCAAGGAGGACCTCCCGGCCCAGCTGTGCGCCTTCACGCACGGCGTGACGCAGGCCTGGGCCGGCCACCGCCCCGGCCACTACGACCTGGTCCACTCCCACTACTGGCTCTCCGGCCAGGTCGGCCGCCTCGCTGCCGAGCGCTGGGGTGTCCCGCTCATCCACGCCATGCACACCATGGCCAAGGTCAAGAACGCCTCCCTCGCCGAGGGCGACACCCCCGAGCCCGCGCTCCGTGTGTTCGGCGAGAGCCAAGTCGTACGGGCCGCCGACCGGTTGATAGCGAACACCGAGAAGGAAGCGGAGGAACTCCTCCGCCACTACGACGCCGACAGCGGTCGGGTCGCCGTCGTCCACCCCGGTGTCGATCTGGAGCGCTTCCGACCCGACGCCCGTGGTGTCGAGGCCGGACGGGCCGCAGCCCGGTCCCGCCTCGGCCTCCCGCAGGACGCGCTGATCCCCCTGTTCGTGGGCCGCATACAGCCGCTGAAGGCACCGGATGTCCTGCTGCGTGCGGTGGCCCGGTTGTTGGAGGGACGGCCGTGGCTGCGCGAGCGGATCGTGGTGCCGGTCGTGGGCGGGCCGAGCGGCAGCGGCCTGGCCGAGCCGGAAGGCCTCCAGAAACTCGCGGCCTGCCTCGGCGTCTCCGACGTCGTGCTGTTCCGGCCGCCGGTCGGCCAGGACCAACTCGCCGACTGGTACCGGGCGGCGTCCGTCCTGGTCATGCCGTCCCACAGCGAGTCCTTCGGTCTGGTGGCCGTCGAGGCACAGGCCTGCGGCACTCCGGTGATCGCCGCCGACGTCGGTGGCCTGCCGGTGGCTGTACGAGACGGGGTGAGCGGCGTTCTCGTACCCGGGCACGAGCCGGCGGACTTCGCGCGGGCGCTGTACGGTTTCGCCGAGGACCCGGCCCGCTCCGCCCGGATGAGCGAGGCCGCGGTCCGGCATGCCCGGTCCTTCGGCTGGGCCACGGCCGCAGCGGCGACGGCGGACGTGTACACCGCGGCCCTGCAAGAGCGTCGGCTTCACCGGATCTCGTGACCCTCCCGGCCGACGGCGGTCACCCACAAACCCCGAGGTTGCCGCCGGGCCTGGTTCCGTAGGCGGTGTGCGCGCGTGTACGCGTCGGGGAAGGTTTGGTGTTTTACGGTGGTTCGATGCGACTTGTGCCGAGGTGGGCCTTGTTCTCGTCGGGGTGCGCGCCTGTCCTGCTGGCCGGGGGCTGGACGATCGCGGGGGTGCTCGAGGGGCCCGCCTACGACCCCGCTACTCAGACGATCAGCGTGCTGGCGGCTGAGGGGGCTTCGGGGTTCTGGGTGATGACCGGGGCGCTGGTCGCCCTGTGGGTCTGTCACCTGCTGACCGCCTGGGGGCTGCGCGCGGCTGCCCTCGCCGGACGTGTCGCGCTGGCTGGTGGTGGAGTCTCGGCATTGGTGGTGGCGCTGGTCCCGGCACCGAGCAGTGGAGGCTCCCTGCGTCACGGTTCGGTTGCCGCGGTCGGATTCGTTCTCCTGGCGGTGTGGCCGATCCTCGCCGCCGATCGCAGCGGAACCGCACCGTGGGGGCTGCGGCCCGCGCCCTCCGTCGTGGCGACGGCTCTCATAGGTGTCGGCGCAGCATGGTTCTTGATCGAAATACAGGGGCACGGTGCCATCGGTGTCGCTGAACGGTTCGTGACGTTCATTCAGTCCCTGTGGCCCTTTGTGGTCGTTGCCTCCTGCCTCCGCCACCCCGGTCACGATGAGCACCCGACCTGACCGGGGCACTGCTCCATGCGACTACGACACGACACGACACGGCACGGGCGGCTGCTGCGACGTCAGCTCACGAGCCGGAGGACCTCGGTCAGGCCCCGGTCGCCGGTGCGCTGTTCGGCCGGCAGGAGGTAGGCGCGCAGACCGCAGGCGGTGGCGCCACCGTCCCGTACCGGGTTGTCGCCGACCATGAGCGTGGCTCGCGGGTCGGCGCCAAGGTCCGCGCAGGCCTTGAGGAACAGCTGGGGATCGGGTTTCTCCCGGCCCGCCTCACAGGAGATCACGCAGGTGTCGATCAGGTCCTCCAGCCCGGCAGCGGCGAGGTGGATCCGTAGGTCCCAGGCGAAGTCGCTCACGATCCCGACGCGCAGACCTCGGGCGCGCAGGGCGCGCAGCGTGGGTTCGGTGTCGGGATAGGGCAACCACGCGTCGGGGGCGGTGAGTTCCCGGTAGGCCGTCTCCTCGATGCCGCGCAGGAACTCCACGTGCTCCCACCATCCGCGCATGGCGAGGCGATGCCGTTCGGCGGAGAGGTCGCGGCCCTCCTGGAGGGCGACGACGGCGGGCAGCCGGAAGGCGTCGCGCAGCTGCCGCGCGATCCCGGCCACGGCGCCGTCCTCATCGAGCAGGGCGGCCCGGTCGCCGGCGGCGCCGACCCGGCGCAGCCACGTCTCCAGGTCGATCATCTGGAAGATCGTGTTGCTGAAGTCGAACAGGACGGCCTCGATCGCGGGTGGGGGATCGGCCGTCTGCGCGGCGGTCGGGCGGTAGGCGCTGGGGGTTTCGAACAGGGCGTGCAGGGCGTGTGTCACGGGGTCGGGTCTCCCGGTTCGACCGCCTCGACGGGGACACCGAGGCCGCGGATGGTCGCGATCTCCGCGTCGGGGGTGCTGGTGTCGGTGATGACCGCCTGGTAGTCGGCCACGGTGCCGTACGCGTGGGTGGCGGTCTTGCCGAATTTCGAATGGTCCACGAGGAGCAGGGCCCGCTCGGCGGAGGCGAGCATGGCCAGCTTCACCTCGACGTACTCGCTCAAGGGGTGGAAGAGCTGGCCGGAGAGGACGGCGGTGGCGGACATCAGGGCGAGGTCGGCGCGGATACGGGAGAGGGCGCGGGTGACTTCGGGGCCCGTGCAGGAGTTGAAGTCGCCGTTGTAGCGCCCGCCGAGCAGCGTGACGTCGACGTTCTGGGCGGACCCGAGACGCTGTGCCAGGCCGACCGAGTTGGTGACGACGGTGAGCTGGTCGAGCCGCGCGAGGGCGGGGGCCAGGGGGAAGAGGGTGGTGGAGTCGTCCATGAGCACCGTGGTGCCGGGCCGGATGTGGCCGAGAGCGGCCTGGCACAGGGCCGCCTTCGCCGAGGCGCCGGCGCTCTCGCGGAAGCGGGTCGCCGTTTCCATGGTGACCGCGGGGAAGGGGACGGCCCGGCCGCGTTCCTTGCGGAGCAGAGAGCGCTGGGCGAGGTCGTCGAGGTCGCGGTGCATCGTCATCAGGCTGACGCCGAAGTGGTCGGCGAGATCGTCGATGCGGGTCTCACCGTGGTCGACGACGTGGCGCAGCACGGCCTGACGCCGTTCCTCCACAGCCGCCTGCGACGACCTGGTCCTGGCGGGCACTGCGCTTCCCCCTTGTCTCCGTGTCCTGTGTCCGTCGCTCGGCTGTGGGCGGGCCGTGCTGTGCCGGCCCTCGACTCCGGGGCCGAAGGCCGGTGGCCTGGACTTGGAAGTCTCGCACACGGGCCGTGCGGAGCCAGGGCCCTTCTGATGGATCTCCGCGGCGTCGCGACGCCCGGCACGCCCGCTCCTTCTCCCACGGAGATCCACCAGAAGGGTCCTAGGGCCCCGCCATGGTGACCAGCACCTTGACGTGTTCGGGGGAGAGGGAGGCGGCGAAGGCTTCGGCGGCCTCCTCGAGGGGGAAGGTGGCGGTGACGATCTCGCCGGGGTCGACGGCACCGGAGGCGATCAGAGTCAGGGCGGTGCGGTAGTCGTCGGCCGTGTACATCAGCGTGCCCTCGATGCGGATCTCGCGGTCTTGGACCAGGTCGAGGCGGACCGGGGTGGCCCCGCCCGCGGGCACGCCGACGACGATGATCCGGCCGCCCTTGGTGACCAGGTCGGTGGCCTGCGCCAGGGACTGCTCGCGTGCCACGCAGTCGAAGACCACGTCGGCGGGTCCGCCGAGCGCCTCCCGGGCCCGGTCGGCCAGGTCGGGGGCGCCGGCGGGCAGCGCGGCGTCGGCGCCGAGGCGCAGGGCGCGGTCCCGCTTGCCGGGCAGCAGGTCGGTGACGACGATTCGCGCGGCGCCCGCGTGCCGGGCGGCGGCGAGGACGAGCAGGCCGATGGGCCCGGCGCCGAGGACGGCCACGGTCCGTCCGCTCAGGTCGCCGGCCTTGGCCACGGCGTGCACCGGGGTGGCCAGCGGTTCTACGAGGGCTGCCTCGATGTCGGTCATGCCGTCGGGGACACGGTGGACGCGGTCGGCGGGGATGGTGAACAGGTCCGTCATGGCACCCGGGGTCTGGCAGCCGAAGACCTTCAGCTCCCGGCAGATGTTGTACCGGCCCGAGCGGCACTGGGGACACCGCCCGCACACGAGGTTCGGCTCGATGACCACCCGGTCGCCCGGGGCGAAGCCGTCGGCGCCGGGGCCCGCGTCGGCGACGACCCCGACCGCCTCGTGCCCGGGGCAGTAGGGCAGCGGCATGAACGGATGGTGGCCGAGGGCGGCGTGGGTGTCGGAGCCGCAGACGCCCACCACGGTGGTGCGGACGAGGAGTTCGCCCGCGCCAGCGGTCGGCGCGGGAACGCGCTCGACGGTGATGTCGTCGATCGACCGGACGAGGACGCGGCGGATCTGCTGGGACATGGGGCGGTGCTCCGTTTCGGGTGCGGCCGGGCGGCGCCGGCGGCGGGCAGGCCCGGGGCCGGGAGTGGGTGCGGGGTCGGGAGTGCGTGCGGGGGTGTGCCGCGGTGCCCGGGTGTCCATGAGGCGGCCGGGTTGCGTCTGGAACGTGCGGTCCCTCCGGTCGAGCCGTCGGCCGCTCTCACTTCACCGCTCCCAGGGACAGACCGCGCACCAGCTTGTCCTGGGCGGCGAAACCGGCGATGAGGACCGGCAGCGACACCAGGGTGGCCGCCGCGCACAGCCGGGCCAGGAACAGGCCCTCGTTGGTGATGAAGCCGACGAGGAACACCGGCGCGGTCGACGCCCTGGTCGCGGTGAGGTTGACCGCGAACATGAACTCGTTCCAGCTGAAGATGAAGCAGATCAGCGAGGTGGCGGCGAGTCCGGGCATGGCGACCGGCGCGACGACCCGCCACAGCACGGTGAGCAGGCCGGCGCCGTCGACCTCGGCCGCCTCCAGGATCTCCTTGGGCACCTCGGCGAGGAACGAGCGCATCATCCACACCGCGATCGGGAGGTTCATGGCGGTGTAGAGGACGATCAGCGTCCACACGTTGTCCAGCATCCCGACGCCCTTGACGATCATGTAGACCGGCAGCAGGGCCGCGATCGCCGGGAGGAACTTCGTGGACAGGAAGAAGAACATCACATCCGTCCACTTCTCGACCGGCTTGATGGACAGCGCGTAGGCCGTCGGCACCGCCAGCAGCAGGACCAGCAGGGTCGACATGACGCTCGCCATGGCCGAGTTGAGGAGGAACGGGCCGATGTCCCGGCCCAGCAGCGTCTCGTACTGGTCGAAGGTGAGCGGCGCGAACGGCGACGGCGGGTTGGTCGCCGCGTCGGCCTCCTGGTGGAAGGACGTGAGCACCATCCACGCCACCGGCGCGAAGAACGCCAGGGTGGCGAGCCAGGCGACGAACGTCCACAGGGGCGTCAGCCGCGGCGAACCTCCGTGATCCGCCTGGCGGTTCAGGAGCTTCTTGACGCGCGCCCCGGGCGCGGTGACGGCCGTGTGAGCGGTCATCGGGACACCTCCTCGCGGAACAGCGACGCGATGGTGCGCAGCGCGAAGGTCGCGATCACGATCGAGCCGAGCACGACGACCACACCGGCGGCGGCGGCCTCTCCGTACTCGTACTTGCGGAACATGGTCAGGTAGATCTCGTACGGCAGGTTGGTGGTCTCCGAGCCCGGGCCGCCCTGGGTGATGGTGTAGACCGCGTCGAAGGTCTGCACGACGTAGATCGTGCCGAGCAGCACGCCCAGTTCGATGTACTGGCGCAGGTGCGGCAGCGTGATGAAGCGGAAGGTCTCCAGCGCCGACGCCCCGTCGACCCGGGCCGCCTCCAGGACGTCACCCGGCTGTGCCTGCAGGCCCGCCAGGAGGATCAGCATCATGAACGGGGTCCACTGCCACACCAGCGCGATCACCAGGGCGGGCATCGGGAAGGTCGACACCCAGTCGACCGTGGGCCCGTGGCTCGCGCCGAAGAGCTGGTAGACGGCGTTGAGGGTGCCGTTGAGGAGCCCGTAGTCGGGGTTGTAGACGGCGTGTTTCCACAGCAGCGCCGCAGCGACCGGCATCACCAGGAACGGGGCGATGAGCAGGGTGCGCGCCAGGCCGCGGCCAGGGAATCGGCGGTCGAGCAGCAGCGCCAGACCGAGGCCGAGGACCACGCTGAGGATCACCACCGACGCGGTGAGGACGACGGTGTTGAGCACGGCGGCCCGCAGGCGTTCGTCGGTGAAGACGAAGGTGTAGTTGGACAGGCCGATGAAGTGCCGGTCGCCCGGCTTGAGGATGTTCCACTGGAACGCGGAGATCACGAGCGTGGCCACGAAGGGCAGCTGCGTGACGACGACGGTGAAGACCAGCGCCGGCAGCAGCGGGATGCGCCGCCGCCACTTGCCGGGGCCGGAGTGGGCCCGGGGACGGGTGGGTGGTGGTGCTGTCTTGGGGGGAGCGGTGAGTGTGGTCATGGACCTTCCTCCGCCGGTGACACCGGACAGGGCAGCCAGTGCCCGGCCGACACGGGACCGGCCGGGCGCTGAGGGGGCTACTGGTAGTTCTTGGCGACTTCCTCGGCCTGCTTCTGGCCGTCGTTGAGCGCCTTGTCCACGCTGGTCTTGCCTGCGATGGCGGCGGAGATCTCCTGCGTCACCTTGGTCCCGAGGTCCTGGAACTCGGGGATGGCCACGAACTGGATGCCCACCGTGGGCCTGGGCTGGACGCCCGGGTCGGCCGGGTCGGCTCCCTGGATGGACTTCAGCGTGACGTCACCGAACGCGGCGGAGGCCTTCTTGTACTGCGGGATCTCGTACGTGCTGGCCCGCTTGCCGGCCGGGACGCGCGCCCAGCCGAGCTTCTCGCCGACCAGCTGCTCGTACTTCTTGCTGGACGCCCACAGCATGAACTTCGAGGCCGCGTCGGCCTTCTTGGTCGTCTTGGGCATGGCCCACGCCCAGGCCCACAGCCAGCCGCTGCTCTTGGTCGCGACCGTCGGGGCGTAGGCGTAACCGATCTTGCCGGCGGCCTTGCTGGAGCTCCGGTCCTCCAGCGACCCGGCCGCGCTGGTCGCGTCGTACCACATCGCGACCTTGCCCTGGCTCATCGCGTTCAGGCACTCGGTGAACCCGGCCTGTGGGGCGCCTGCCTCGCCGTGCTTGCGGACCAGGTCGACGTAGAAGTTGACGGCCTTCTTGAACGCCGGGCTGTTGACCTGCGCCTTCCAGTCCTTGGTGAACCAGGTGCCGCCGAAGGTGTTGACCACGCTCGTCAGCGGCGCCCCGAGTTCGCCCCAGCCGGGCAGGCCGCGCAGGCAGATGCCCCTCATGCCGGGCTGTGCGCCGTCGGCCTCGGCCGCGAGGTCGGCCACCTGCTGCCAGGTGGGATGCTCGGGCATCTTCAGGCCCTTCTCGGCGAAGACGTCCTTGCGGTACATGAGGAACGACGACTCGCCGTAGAACGGCAGGGCGTAAAGCTTGCCGTCCGAGCCCGACAGCGACGTGACCATGGGCTTGAGCAGGTCGGCCTTGTCGAAGCTCGGGTCCTCGTCGGCGTAGGAGCCGAGCTCGTGCAGCCAGCCGTTCTTCTCCCAGATGGGCACCTCGTAGGCGCCGATGGTGGCGACGTCGTACTGGCCGGCCTTGGTGGCGATGTCCTGGGTGACTTTGTCGCGCAGCTCGTTCTCCGGAAGGATCGTGAAGTTCACCTTGATGCCGGTGTCCTTCGTGAACGTGTCCTTCGTGAGCTTCGCGATGTCCTCCATCTGCGGATTGCCGACCATCAGCACGTTGATGGACTTGTCCCCGCTGCTGCTGCCGCCTCCTCCGGCGCCGGCGCATCCGGTGGCCAGCAGGGCGACGGCGGCCGTACCCGCGATGAGGGTCTGTCTGGTCGATGGCATGGGTGGGGTCCTCTTCTCATGAGGCGTGGTGGGTGGGGGCCTCCTCGATGCAGGGGAATTGTTAGCAGAAGTTGGCGTCGTTATTAACGCATCTTGCGAGATATTTTCGCCGGACCTATCGTTGAGCTGCCGGAACGGATCGTTCCCGGGCATGGAAAAGAGCCGAGCCGTGCCCGGGGACTGCCCCGGGCACGGCTCGGCTCGTTCTGTCGGCCGTCAGCGATCGCCGATGGTGATGACTCCGCTGGTCTTCGTGCCGGTGAGGTTGTCGTAGACGACGTCGCCGGTGGACTTCTTCCAAATCCTGATGCGGAAGGTGTCCGGGCCGTCGGTGGCGGTGATGCGGAAGCCGTAGCCGCTGGTGCCGCCCACCGTGCCGGAGCCCTGGTACACGGCCCGGGAGCCGGTGACCACGAGCCAGTCGGAAGCGGTGGAGCGGAACTTCAGCCTGGCCGGGCCGAAGTCGAAGGACGCCCGCCCGGCCGGGGCCGTGGCTCCCTTCGCGTAGTGCGCGGCGAAGGAGAAGGCTGCCTTGCCGGTCAGGCCCGGCTCGGCCGGGTGGGCGCCGGCCGGGGAGGTGAGGACGCCGGTGCCGAGCGCGGGGCCGGCGGTGCGGTCGTACACGATCAGCTCGGGGAGCGTCGTGCTGTCCGAGGCGCCGTCGTCGTCGGTCACGGTGACGACCGGGCGGTGGATGCCGGCCTGGGCGTAGGTGTGCTCGGCCCGGCAGCCGGTGGCTGTGACGGTGGCGGAGTGTGGCTCGGTGCCGTCCTTCCAGTCGACCTCGCAGGTGTGGGTGTCACTCGTCCCCGCGTCGGTGAACTCGGCCGTGACGACCGCCCGTTCGCCGGCCGGCAGGGGGGAGTGCGGGCCCTTGGCCGAGGTGATGACCGGCGCCGCGTCGGCGACCTCGACGGTGGCCGTGTCCCTGCCGCGGCCGCCGGTCAGGGTGACCTCGTACGTGCCGTCGTCGGTGCAGGTGATCGAGGTGCGGGCCGCGGCGGGGTCGGCGAAGGCGCACGGTGCTCCCTCCTCGACCGTCCACTTCGGGCTGCCCGCCCCGGAGAGCGTGCCGTTCAGCTCGATCGCCCCGCCCTCGGTGCCGTCGGTGTCCGGGCCGGCGCGGACGATGGCGACCGGATCGATGCTGGTGAGCGTCGGGACGACCTTCTTGAGCAGGCCGTCGGAGCCGAACTCCAGCCTGTCGACGGTCGTTTCGCGGTGCGTGCCGTCACCGCCCGGTATCGCGAAGCGGTGATAGGCGATGTACCAGTCGTCGGTGTTCGGGACGTGGACGACGGAGTGGTGGCCGGGGCCCTTGATGCCCAGGGAGAGGTCCTTCTCCAGGATCACGCCCCGCTTGGTCCAGGGGCCGGTGGGGGAGGGGCCGGTGGCGTAGGCGACGCGGTAGTTCTCGTCCCGGGTGTCGTTCTCCGACCACATGAAGTAGTAGGTGCCCTCGCGCTTGATGACGAAGGTGCCCTCGTTGTAGCCGCTCGGGGTGATGTCCTTGACCTTCGAGGTGTCGAGGGAGGTCATGTCGTCGTTCAGCGGGGCGACGTACGCCCTGCCGTTGCCCCAGTAGAGGTACGAGGTGCCGTCGTCGTCGGTGAGGACGGCCGGGTCGATCATCTGGCCGGGGTACTGGCCCGCCTTGAGCAGCGGCTTGCCCAGGGCGTCCTTGAACGGGCCGGTGGGCGAGTCGGAGACCGCGACCCCGATGTTCGCGTCGGCGCAGAAGTAGAAGTAGTACTTCCCGTTCCGCTCCTCGATCGCCGGGGCCCAGGCCCTGCTGTCGGCCCAGCCGACGTCCGGACCGAGGTCGAGGACGACGCCGTGGTCCTTCCAGTGGACCAGGTCCTTGGAGGAGTACGCCTTGAACCGGGTGCCGCTCCAGCCCGGGAAGCCGTCGGTGGTCGGGTACATGTAGAAGGTGTCGCCGAACCTCGTGATGTTCGGGTCGGCGGTGAGCCCCGGCAGCACCGGGCTCCTCATGATCAGGGCCGAGACGGTCCAGGTGCGTTTCTTCCCGTCCGAGCCGGTCACCTCGTACGTCACCGGCTCGGTGAAGTCGTGGACGCTGCCGGAGGCGGGGCTGATGGCCGCGCCGTGGGCGAGGGTGAACTCCGGGGCGAGCGCGGTGAGATCGCTGCCCTCGGTCAGCGGGAGGGTGATCCTGCTGTGCGCGTCGTCGACGATCGCGTCGACCTTGAGGGCGGGGTGGGTCGCCGCGGCGATGCCCGTGGTGTTGCCGCTGAGCTCCAGGACCTCGGCGGGCGACAGCGCGCGGTTGTAGACGCGGAAGTCGTCCACCTCGCCGCCGAAGTACGGGTCGGGGGAGTACAGGGACCTGCCGATGTAGCCGCTGTAGCCCTTGTTCGCGTCGTACAGCTCGGACGGCTTGATGGTGACGCCGGTCGCGCGGGCCGCCTCGATGCCGTCCACGTACAGCACCGCCGTCCCGGTCGCGCCGTTCACGGTGACGGTGACGTGCTGCCACTCGCCGGGCGTGAGCCGCGAGCCGCCGACCATCTGCTTCTCGCCCGACCAGGTGGCCTTGGTGATCGCGGAGAACAGCTTGCCGCCGCCGTTGGAGGGGGTGGCGAAGAGGTACTTGTCGCTGTCGGGGCCCAGGCCGAACAGCCACTGGAAGTTGTCGCCGCCCTTCCACTTGACGTGGGTGGAGACGGTGACGCTGTCGGTGTCCTTCAGCACGCCGTTCGGGATCCTGACGTACGGCGAGGTGGTGGAGGAGCTGGAACCGCCGGACATCTTGAACGAGCCGCCGTCGACACCCGTGCCGAAGGCGGGCGTACGGACGTACGTGCCGTGGTAGCCGTGGCCGCTGGAGTCGCGGGCGATGGTGCCGCCGGTCTCGTCGAAGGCGTAGTGCAGGAGGAGATCGGCCGGGACGTCGGGGCCTTCCGCGGAGACCGTGACCTCGGCGCGGGCCTCGATCGACGCGCCGTCCGGCAGGCTGCCCTCGACCGTGAACGTGCCGGGCTGCGCGTACGCCGAGGCCGGGACCTCGTCCCAGGTGACGGCGACGGGACGCCTGACGCCGTCGGCGTACCCGGCGATGACGGTGGCCGGCAGGACCGGGGCGTCGCCGACGCGGGTCTTCACCGGGACGTCCTCGACGCTCTCCACCAGCTGGTCCGGCTGGTAGGCGCGCAGCAGCCGGTCGTACTCGGCTTGAGTGACCGGGAGCACCGTGCCGTGGCGGGGCTTGGCGGGCAGGTCGTAGCCGGTGGACGGGGTCCACACGCCTGAGCCGAGGTCCGTCGCCTCGAACGGGATGTAGCCGCGTCCGCCGAACTCGTCGAGGAACGCGTACCACTTCTCCTCGGTGTTGGACTTGAACACCAGCGGCCCCTCGGCCGCGTTCATCGCGCCCTTGCCGATGCCTTCGGCGACCGCGTCCCAGGAGGTGTCGAGGAGGGAGTCGCTCTTCTCCTCGAAGATGAACTTGCTGTTGGGGGTGGAGGAGGTGTTGTTCCGCTCGTCCTTCGACAGGCGATAGTACGTCCCGTCGTGCTGGATCACCGTGGAGTCGATGACCGAGTAGCCGCGGTCGATCCACACCTTGGGCTCGCTGAAGGTGTGGAAGTCGCGCGTGGTGGCGTACATCATGCGGTTGTACGTGTCGCCGGAGTGCGCCTCGTCGGCGTACAGCTTTGACGCCCAGAAGACCACGTACTCGCCGCGCCGTGCGTCGTAGAACGCCTCCGGCGCCCAGGTGTTGCCCGCGCTGTCGGGGGAGACCTTCACCAGCCGCTGGTCCGTCCAGTGCACCAGGTCGGTGGACTCCCACACCATGATGGACTTGCTGCCGGTGCGCTGTGCGGCGTCCCAGTCGCCGTTGCCGTAGATCCTGAGGTCGGTGGCGATCTGGTAGAACTTGTCGCCCTCCGGGGAGCGGATGATGAACGGGTCGCGCAGGCCCTTCTCACCGAGGGTGGAGGTCAGGACCGGCTTTCCGTCGTTCAACTCCCGCCATTTCAGTGGGTCGTCGCCCTTGCTGAGGGCGAAGTGGAGCTGCTCGCCGTCAAAGGTGCCCTCGCCGGTGAAGTAGCTGAACAGGTAGCCCTTGAGGGCCTGCCCGGCAGGGAGCTCGGGCACCTCGGCGGTGAAGGCGCGGGTCGTCTTGGCATCACCCTTGGTGACGGTGGCGGTCAGCTCGACGGTGGTGGCGCCCTCGCCGTGCGCGGGGCGGTGGACCACGCCGTCGGCGGAGATGACGTCCGGTTGCGCGGAGGTCCAGGTGACTTCGGTGCCGTACGAACCGGTCGCCGGGAGGGTGAGGTTGCCGCGCACGTCGCCGAGGTTGTGGACAGTGAGCGCCTCGGCGGCCTGTTGGGTGGCCGTCTTGTCGTCGAAGGCGGGCAGGACCGTGACGTCGAAGGTCCTGGTGTCGGTCACCGTGCCCTTCTTCAGGGTCGCGGTGAGCGTGGCGTGTCCGTTCGGCTCACCGGCGGCGGGGCGCGTCACCTCGCCGGAGTCCGACACCACGGCGGGGTTGTCGCTCGCCCAGCTGATCGTGGAACCGCCCGCCGTGCCCGTCTTGGGGAGGTCCAGATCCGAGACGACGGCGCTGGTGTCACCCAGGCTCAGGGCGGCCTTGTCGTCGGCGACGCCCCGCGTGGCGACGGGGAGCGAGAGCTGCTCGACCTCGGCGGCGGCGAGCGCCCGGTCGTACACCCGGACGTCGCGGATCCTGCCCTTGAAGAGCTTGTCGCCGGAGTAGACGGACTTGCCGATGTAGTTGGCGGTGGTGGTGCCGGAGCCGATCGCGCCGGGGGTGATGGTGACCGACGTGTTGCGGCCGACCTCCACGCCGTCCTCGTACAGCACACCCGTGGTGCCGGTCTGGGTGTAGGTGAGGTGCTTCCACACCGAGCGGGTCAGGTTTTGCGAGTCGGACGGCTTGGTGGTCTGCTCCGTCGACCAGTTGCCGGTCGCGATCGAGGTCCTGAAGGAGTTCCCGGTGGTGAACAGGTAGCCGTTTCCGCTGCTGCCGCTGGAGTTGCCGAAGCCGTAGATGAAGTACGGCGTCGTCTGGGCGGAGTCGATCAGCACGTCCATCGAGACGGTGATCGCGTCCATGCCCTTCATGATGTCGTTCGGCACCTTGAGGTAGGTGTCGGTCCCGTTGAAGGCGAGCCCCTGACCGGTGTCCGACCAGTCGGCGGTGCCGTGCACCGTGCCGTCCCGGCCGTTGCCGGAGGCGTCGGGGACGGTGCTGCCGGAGGCGGTGTCGAGCTGGTACCACAGGGCCAGGCCGTCGGTGACGTCCGCGGGCTCCGCCGCCTGTGCGGAGGCGACGGGTGCGGCAAGGCCCAGGATCAGCGACGCGGCGGTCAGGCCGGCGAGAAGGCCCGCCCGGCGTCTCGCGCGGTTGCGCGGACGTGCGATGTACGGCATGTGGGGTTTCCCTGCTGAGACATGGCGGACGGGGGACGGGAGGAAGGCAAGGAGGGAGGAAGGGAGAAGGAAGGGAGAAGGAAGGGGGAGCAGGCCGGTGACGGGTGCCGTGGCCGGGGCACCCGGTCGTTTCGCCTGTGTGACGTCGTGTTGCGAGAGTGTCAATCGGGGTCTGGTGCAGCGTCAAGGGGTTTCGAACGATGTCCGATGGGTCGAACGAGCGGCTTTCCTGTCGATGTCCATGCCACACCCGCCGGTCCCGCCGGTCCCTCCGGTTGCAGTGCTCATGACCACGGCAGAGAATGAAATCAGCCCTTCGGCTGATACCGCCGTCTCCCACCGCCCCGCCCACGGCGCGGACGCACAGCGCATCGGGAGCACTGATGGACCGAGCGGACCTCGCGGCGGTGTTCTACGGGGAGGGACCCGTACCCGTCCTGTGGGCCACCGACTGCCCCGTGCACTTCGACGTGTGGCTGGCGTTCGCCACCCCGCCGTCGCCGTCGCCGTCGCCGCCGGGCGGGACGGACGCGGGGCCGGAACCGGTGCCGGGCCCGGAGCCCCGGCACCGGCGGGACGCGGGGCGCCAGGACCTGATCCTCGCGATCCGTGAGGAGTACGGCGTCGAGCGGGTCCTGGACCGTTTCCAGGAGCTCCGGTTGACGGACCGGTGCCGTCCGGTCGCGGCCGGCAGCTTCGTGGCGGCGCGGCTGACCCTGGAGGAGCTCGTCAGCGCCCTGCTGCCCCTGACCAGCCTCGCCGGAGTGGTCCGCATCGCCCACGAACTGGCCCGCTTCGGCGGGACGGAGGGCGTCGCCGCGGCCCTGAACGGACTGATCAGGACGCCGGCCACCAGCGAGATCCACGACAGCATGGAGCGCCGTCACGAACGCGGCCGGCACCTGACCTGGTTCCTGAACCTGCTGCGGCGGGTCGTCGAGGGCGCACGGCCGGACCTGGCCCGCCCCGAGGCGGGGGAACGGGACGTGATCGCCGTGCTCGTCGACCTGCTGGACGACGTGGTCGTGGACACGGCCCCGGTGCGGGGCGCCCACACACCCGTCGGGCGCGTGGTGGACCGCAGGCAGAAGTACGCGATCGTCTCCGTGACGACGAACCGCCGGGCGACCCGCGCGGTCGTACGCTCCCGGCGGACGATCAAGGCCGACGCCGCGGAGCAGGTCTTCTCGGTCGACAGCGCCTCCATCGGCTGGGCCGTGGTCGACAGCGGCATCGACGCGCGGCATCCCGCCTTCCACGACTGGGACAGCACCGTCTCCCCGCCGCGCACCCTGGGGTCGCGCATCGCCCGCGCCTTCGACTTCACCTGCGTACGGGAGAAGCTCTCCGCCGACGTACTGGTGGGCGGACTCGTCAACTGGACCGCCGCCCTGCCGTCCGTCGAGACCGGCACCGGGCCAGGTCCGCCCGCCGGACAGCCGGACGCCTACACACCGCCCGGCGACCAGCACGGCACCCACATCGCCGGCATCATCGGAGGCTGGTGGCCGGACCTGGAGTTCCGCGGGATCTGCCCGCGCATCCGGCTCTACGACTTCCGGGTCCTCAACGACCGCGGCGAAGGCGACGAGTTCTCCATCGTCACCGCGCTGCAGGCGGTCCGGCACATCAACGAACAGGCCGGACGGTTCGTCATCGCCGGGGTCAACATCAGCCTGTCGGTGCCGCACGACGTCGCCACCCACTCCACCGGGTGGACACCCGTCTGCGTCGAATGCGACCGGCTGACCCGGTCGGGCGTCGTGGTCGTCACCGCCGCCGGGAACGCCGGGTTCACCGGGACGGTGCGCACTTTGGGCGCCGACTACCGCAACATCAGCATCTCCGATCCCGGCAACGCTGAGTCCGTCATCACCGTCGGCTCCACTCACCGCAGCAATCCGCACCGCCACGGCGTCAGTTACTTCTCCAGCCGGGGCCCCACCGGCGACGGGCGGCCCAAGCCCGACCTCGTGGCACCGGGGGAGGACATCGACGGACCCATCCCCGGCGAGGGCATCGCCGCCATGCACGGGACCAGCCAGGCCGCGGCACACGTCAGCGGGGCCGCGGCCATGCTGCTGGCCCGCCACCGGGAGTTGCTCGGCCGCCCCGAACGCGTGAAGGAGATCCTGTGCGCGACGGCGACCGACCTCTCCCGTGAACGCGACTTCCAAGGCCACGGGCTCGTCGACGTGCTGCGCGCCATGCAGTCCGTCTGACGGCCCGCACCACCAGCGAGGCAGGCCGACATGCTCACCTTCGATTTCCTCGACGCCCGTCACGGCGACTGCTTCCTCGTCCACTGGGGCGCACCCGACGAACGCGTCATGCTCGTCGACGGCGGCCCCGGCGGCGTCTACCGGGCCACCCTCCGCGGCCGGCTGCGACAACTCGCGGGGCACAGCGGCGGGGCACCGCACCTCGACGTCGTGTGCCTGTCCCACGTCGACGACGACCACGCCGGCGGGCTCGTACGGCTCCTGCGCGACATGCGGCAGGCCCAGCAGGACGGGGACGACCTGCCGTACGCGGTGGACACGTTGTGGTTCAACTCCGTGGAGGAACTGGTCGACCAGCGCGCCCCCGGGCTGAGCGCCTCCGTCCGGCCGCTCGTCGAGAGCGCCGCCCGCGACGACGCGGCGGTCACGGCCAGCTACCACCAGGGACGGGACATCCGCAACGCGGCCACCGCGCTCCGCCTGGACGGCAACGCCCCGTTCGGCGGCCCCCTCATGGAGGGCGCCGAGGCGACCCTGCACGACCTGGACGTCACCGTCGTCGCGCCCGACGACGCGGCCCTGGCGGAACTGGAGGAATGCTGGCGCAAGGCGAAACAGCGCGGCGACCCCGACGTCATCGCGGCGGCGTACGACGACGGTTCGGTGCCGAACCTCTCCAGCATCGTCCTGCTCCTGCGCCACGAGGGCCGGACCGCACTGCTCACCGGAGACGCCCGCGGCGACCACGTCCTGGCCGGGCTGCGCGAACTCGGCCTGCTCGGCGACTCCGAGCCGCTCCACGTCGACCTGCTCAAGCTCCCGCACCACGGCAGCGACCGCAACGTCGAACCCGGCTTCTTCGAGCAGGTGCACGCCGACCACTACGTCATCTCCGCCGACGGCGTGCGCCACCACCATCCGCACGAGGACACCCTGCGCTGGCTCGTCGAGTCCCGCGCCCCGGACGACGCCTACGTCATCCACCTGACCAACCACATCCCCTTCGCCGAGGAGACACTGACCCGGCTGCGCGAGGGCCGTGCCTTCGACGTCGACGTCCGGGCGCCCACCGACCAGGCGCTCGTCATCCCGATCGGAGAACGGCCATGACCCCGTCCCGGCACGCCCCGGCCCCTCCCTCACCCCGGACCGACGCCCCGACGGCCACCGGCCCGGCGTGGAGCGTGGACTCTCCCGCCGTCGGCACGGGCCTGGTGGCCCGCCCCTGCGGCGACACCCTCCGCCCGGCCGAACCGCCCGCCACCGCCGACCCGGTCGCGCTCGCGCTGTCCGGCGGAGGCTTCCGCGCCACCCTCTCCGCGCTGGGCTTCATCCGGCTGCTGGCCGACACCGGGCTGCTGCCCCGGCTGCGGTACTCCTCCTCCGTCTCCGGAGGATCGATCGCCAACGGCTGCCTCGCCACCGCCTGGCCGTCCCTGCGGAAGGAGGACTTCACGCCCCGGGCCGTCGACGACCTCGTCATCGCGCCGCTCGTCGACCGCGTCTCCTCCCGCTCCCTCAAGGGGGCCCTGGTCCGCGGGGTATGGCGGACCCTCGGCCCCACCACCCGCACCGACCTGCTGGCCAGGCGCCTGGACGAATGGTTCTTCCGGGGGACCGAACTGGAGCGGCTGGATGCGCAGGTGCGCTGGATCGTCAACGCCGCCAACCTGACCACCGGCGTCCGCTTCACCTTCGAACGCGACGTGTACGGCGACTACACCATCGGCCTGGCCCCCACGGCCGGTACCGGGCTGCGGCTGAGCCGCGCCGTGTCGGCCTCCGCCGCCGTGCCCGGCGCCTTCCCGCCCGTGGTCCTGGACCGCTCCCCGTTCCCGTGCGCCACCCACCCGCCCGCCCTCCTCGACGGCGGTACGTACGACAACACCGGTCTGGAGGCCCTCGACGGGGACCGCTACCGCCACACCTTCCTGTGCGTCCTCAACGCCGGAGGACTGCTGCGCCCCGGCGTCTACGGCCGCGTCCCGGTCGTCCGCGACCTGGCCCGGGCCAACTCCCTGCTGTACCGGCAGAGCACCACGCTGCGCACCCGGGCCGTCGTCGAACGCTTCGAACGCGGCCGGGCCGTGGGCCCCGACGCCGAACTCCCGCCCGGCGCCCGCCGGGGCGTCCTCGTCCAGCTCTCCACCGACTTCCCGGCCGACGGCCCGGAGACCCTGCGCCGCTGGCACGCCGCCTTCCCCGAACACCGTGCCCACGACGGCCGCGACCTGTCCCTCGTCCCGACCGTCTTCGACCGCCTCGACCCGGGCCTGTGCCGGGCCCTGGTGTACCGCGGCTGGTGGCTCGGCGGCGCCGGACTGGCCGCGTACCACCCCGAGCTGCTGCCGGACGACCTGACGGAACTGCGGCCGCCGCGGCGGTGACCGGGCGGGCACCCGCCGCCGTGGCACCCGGACGGGCCCATGCTGCCCGGCACCGCCCCGGGCCGCCGCCTCCTGCCCTACCCTGACGCCCATGAACGCACCGGGGGACATGATCGACGGACGCTTCGAGCTGATCGAGCGGCTGGGCAGCGGGGGGATGGGTACGGTGTGGCGGGCCCGGGACACCGTGCTGCACCGCGAGGTCGCCCTCAAGGCCGTACGTCCGGACGCGGAGGCGTCGGACGCCGTACGCGAACGGGTGATGCGCGAGGCGAGAGCGCTGGCACGGCTCAACTCCCCGCACGTGGTGACGGTCCATCAGATCATCGAGGCGGATCCGCACCCGTGGATCGTGATGGAGCTGGTGCCCGGTGTCTCGCTCCAACAACGGCTGACCGACGGCCCCTTGACGCCCGTGGAGGCGGCCCGCGTCGGCCGTCAGGTGCTCGCCGCCCTGCGCGTCGCGCACGCGGCCGGCATCCAGCACCGGGACGTCAAGCCCGCGAACGTCCTCCTCCGCCCCGACGGCACCGCCGTCCTCACCGACTTCGGCATCGCCGCCCTCCAGGGCGCGACCGCGCTGACGGTCACCGGCGAACTCGTGGGCTCCCCGGAGTACATGGCCCCCGAGCGCATCCGCGGCCACGACGACGACCCGGCGTCCGACCTGTGGTCCCTCGGGCTGGTCCTGTACGTGTGCGTGGAGGGCGTGAGCCCGCTGCGCCGCGCGACCACGCTCGCCACGCTGGCCGCCGTCCTCGACGACCCGGTCCCGCCGCCCGTGCGCTCCGGCGCGCTCGCCCCCGTCCTGCAGTCCCTCCTGGTACGTGACCCGGCGGCCCGCCCCAGCGCCGAACAGCTGGACGCGCTGCTGGCCCAGGCCGAGTCCGGCGCCACACCGCACTGGGCCCAGCCGACGGTGACGGCGGCACCGGATCCGACGCCGACGCCGACTCCGACGCCGGTTTCCACTCCCGCCCCCGGTCCGACTCCGACGCCGGTCCCGGCGGTGACGCCCACGCAGCCGGACGTGCCGCCGCCCGGACAGCCGCGGCGCCGCCTCGCACCCGTCCTCCTCGGCGTGACCGCCGTCCTCGCCGTCGTCGCCGCGGCCGTCCTCGTCCTCACCCTGCGCGGGCCCGGCGACGACGAGAAGACCGTCGGCGCACAGGGCGGTGCCACGGCGAGCACGTCCCCCGCACCGGCCACCCGGACGCCGTCTGACAGCCCGGCACCGAAACGGTCCCCCGGCCCGACCCCGAGCAAGATCCCTTCGCCCGCACCGACCGCGGCCGAGTCGCCCTCCGCCCCGGCCGGAGGCGGCCGCTGGATCGCCCAGCTGCACTCCGAGCCCGTTTCCTCGGGCACCGCGGCCCGCGACCGCAGTCTCGCCCGGATCCGCGCGTCCGTGCCCGAGGCGGTCCTCCTGCGCAGCGACGACTACGCCTCCCTCCGCCCGGGCTACTGGGTCATCCACGCCCCCGGCCCGTTCGCCGACGGCCGCGCGGCGCTCGCCTTCTGCGCCGAGCGCGGTCGTACGACGGCGAACACCTGCATCGGCCGCTATCTGAGCACCGACCCGGCCGACTTCCCCCTCCAGTGCCGTCCGCCGGCGACGGCCCCGACGGGCCGCTGCACCCGCGGGACGTAGGCACACCGCCCCGACGCACGCCGCCCCGACGCACGCCGCCCCGATGGTCCTGCCGGCCGAGGCGCCCCCGGCGCTCGACGGCGGGAAACAGGCCGCCGCCCAACCGGCCCTGGCCGCGCTCACCGCGCACCGCGCGGTGGGCGCGACGGCGGGCGGATCGCCCGCTGTGCCCGTCAGCCGGGCGGCAGGTGACCCTGGTCGTCCTGCGGTCCCGTACGAAGGGCCAGCGGCGCCGTGGTCGCCCGGGGAATGACATGCGTGGGCAGGACGATGTGCCGCTCACGGTCGGCGTCGGAGTGGTTGATGAGCGACAGGGCGAGTCCGCCGGCCTCGCGGCCGATGTCCGAGGGGGACTGCGCCACGGTGGTCAGGTCGAACCACTGGGCCAGCGGCTGGTCGTCGAAGCCGAGGACCGACACCTGCCCGGGCACCTCGATCCCCGTCCTGCGCAGCGCCCGGATGACGGCCACGGCGATCTCGTCCTGCTCGGCGAAGACGGCGGTGGGCGGCTCACGCAGGCTCAGCAGCCTGCCGACCGCCTCGGCGGCGCCCCGCTCGTCGCCGGCCGGGGTGGCGGCCACCAGGTCGTCGTCCACGGGAAGGCCCGCTTCGGTGAGCGCCTGCCGGTAGCCGAGCAGCCGCTCGTGGGAGCTGAAGGAGAAGCCTCTGGTGCTCACGCTCGGCACGAACGCGATCCGCCGGTGGCCGAGGTTGAGCAGGTGCCGGGTGCCGTGCAGGGCCCCGGCCACGTCGTCGACGTAGACGCTCGGGCGTCCGGTGACGTGCTGGCTGACGTGGATGACCGGCATGCCGAGGGCGTCCAGCCGAGTGCTCTCCTCGTCGGTGAGGTCGAAGGAGAACACCAGCAGCGCGTCGGCGTTGCGCCGGGCCGGGAGACGCTCGAAGAACGAGGTGCGCTCGGCCACGTCCGCGATCACATAGACCGTCAGTTCCATGCCGGCCGCCCGCAGTACGGGACTCAGGCCGGACAGGGCCGAGCCCACGAACCACGAGGTGAGCGTGGGCACGAGCACGCCGACGCTGCCGGTGCGGCCCGTGACCAGACTGGCGGCGTGCCGCGAGACCGCGAAGTGCAGTTCACGGGCGGCCTTTTCGACGCGGGCGCGGACCTCGGGCGAGACGGTGGGCAGGCCGCGCAGCGTGCGCGAAACGGTGGATGTGGAGACCCCGGCCCGTTCGGCCACGTCAGCCATGGTGGGGTGCCGTTGAGCGGGTGGCATGCGGCGGACGGTAGCACAGGCATATCGCCCTGCGGCGGCTCGTATTGCAAACGCTGTCTCACCATCTTCTTGCCTTCTTACCACGCGAAGACGCATTGACTTCCCCGACACCGCACTCCTAGCGTGCAAACGTTGTCGCGAGGAATAAGACACCCTCTTCGAAAAGGGCGCCTTTCACCTTCCTGAAGTGGTGTTTTTGTCAACGAAATACCGTGACAACGCAATCTCTTGACCAGAGGTATTCCGGGGGAGCAGCCACGACTTCGGTTCCGCACGACCAGGAGAGACAGTGAAAACCAGCACCGCCAGAGCCATTCAGTGTTCCGCAGCGCTCACCGCCGCCGGACTCCTCCTCACCGCCTGCGGCTCGTCCGGCGGCAGCGGCTCCGCGCAGGCCGCGACGACCTCGTTCAAGGGTCGCGGCCCCATCACGTACGTGGCCGGCAAGGACACCACCGGCACCGTCCAGACGATCATCAACCGGTGGAACAAGCTGCACCCGAAGGAGAAGGTCACCTTCATCCAGCTCCCGACGGACGCCGACTCGCAGCGCCAGCAGATGATCCAGAACGCGGAGACGAAGTCCGACGCCTACACCGTGCTCGCCACCGACGTCGTGTGGACGTCGGAGTTCGCCGCCCATCAGTGGATCGAGCCGCTGCCCGCGAACCAGTTCCCGCTGCGGAAGATGCTCAAGCCGGTGACGGAGACGGGCATGTACCGCGGCAAGCTGTATGCCGTACCGGCCAGTTCCAACGGCGGCCTGCTGTTCTACCGCACCGACCTGCTGAAGAAGGCGGGCCTCACCCGGCCACCGTCCACCTGGGCGGAGATGAAGTCCGACTGCGCCAAGGTGGAGAAGCTGCCCGAGGCCAAGGGCATGTCCTGCTACGCCGGGCAGTTCCAGAAGTACGAGGGCCTGACGGTGAACTTCGCCGAGGCCGTCGACTCGGCGGGCGGCCGGATCACCGACGCCAACGGCACGCCCCAAGTCGACACCCCGCAGGCCAAGAAGGGCCTGGACTTCCTGGTCGACTCCTTCAAGAACAAGACGATCCCCAAGGAGGCCATCACCTACCAGGAGGAGGACAGCCGTCAGGCCTTCCAGGCCGGAAAACTGATCTTCCTGCGCAACTGGCCGTACGTGTATTCCCTGGCGGAGAAGAGCAAAATCGCGGGCAAGTTCGCGGTCGCGCCGCTGCCCGGACTGAACGGACCCGGCGCCTCCAGCCTCGGCGGTTCCAACCTCGCCCTGTCGTCCTTCGCCAAGAACAAGGCCACCGCGCTGGACTTCATGAAGTACTTCAGCAGTGAGGAAAGCGCCGCCTACTTTTTGAAGAACGCCTCCCTCGCCCCGCCGTACGCGGACCTGTACGACAACGCCTCGCTGGACAAGCAGTATCCGTACCTGCCCGACCTCAAGCAGTCCATCACGCACGCCGTGCCGCGTCCGCGGGTCGTGCAGTACGGCGATGTGACCTCCGCGATCCAGCAGGAGGCCTACGCCGCGCTGACCGGCAAGAAGAGCAGCGCGCAGGCGCTGAAGGACCTCCAGGCCGATCTGCGGAAGCTGACGGCGCAGTGAGGACCCGGTTCGCGCCCAGGACGGCGGGCGCGGGGCGGCTGGCGGCGCTGCTCGTCTCCCCGACGCTCCTCGTGCTGACGATCGTCGTGGTCTACCCGACGCTCATGGCGCTGGACGAGTCGCTGTACGGCCCGAAGGGCCTGGACCCGAGGACGGGCTTCATCTCCAGCACCGAGCCGTTCGTGGGGCTGCGGAACTACACCGACATCTTCACCCAGGCCGGGGACCGGTTCTGGAACGCCTTCTGGAACACCACGTTCTTCACCGTCGTCACGGTGTCACTGGAGACGGTGATCGGGGTGGCGATGGCGCTGATCATGCACAGGGCCTTCCGGGGCCGGTCGCTGGTGCGCGCGAGCATCCTGGTGCCCTGGGCGATTCCCACGGCCATCTCCGGCCTGCTCTGGAAGTGGATCTTCAACGCCGACGGCATCGCCAACGTCCTCCTCGGCCACCAGGTCCTGTGGACCGCCGACGGCTTCCAGGCCAAGCTCGCGGTCATCGTCGCCGACGTGTGGAAGACCGCCCCGTTCATCGGGCTGCTGGTCCTGGCCGGACTACAGGTGATCCCGAAGGAGGTCCACGAGGCGGCCCGGATCGACGGGGCCGGCGCCTGGACCCGGTTCTGGCACATCACCCTGCCCCTGGTGAAGCCCGCGCTGCTGGTGGCGGTGCTGTTCCGGTGCCTGGACGCGCTGCGGATGTTCGACCTGCCCTACATCCTGATCGGCGCGCAGAAGGGCTCGGTGGAGACCCTGTCGATGCTCGCGCAGAACGAGGCCTCCAACGTCCGCTTCGGACCGGCCTCCGCGTACGCGGTGCTCCTGTTCCTCTACGTCTTCCTCATCGCGCTCGCCTTCGTCCGGCTGCTGGGCGCCGACCTCATCGGCGACGGCGGCGCGAAAGGCAGGCGGGTGGCCAGGACCAGTCGCCGGAAGGCCGCCGCGGCGCCGCGTCCCGCGGAGGTGATGGCATGACCGTCACGGCCAGTTGGCGGCGGTGGCTGCCGTACGCGGGTATCGCCGCCGTGGTGGCGTACTGCCTGGCCCCGTTCTACTGGATGCTGGTCTCCAGCCTGCGCCGCACCACCGACATCTTCAGCACCTCGCTGTTCCCCTCCCCGGTGTCCTTCGACAACTACCGGTCGGTGTTCAGCCCGTCCCAGGGGTTCGGGCGTGCGCTGCTCAACAGCCTGATCGTCGCCGGCGTCACGACCGTACTGTCGCTGCTGCTGGCCACGTTCACCGCTTATGCGATGGCCCGGCTGGAGTTCCGCTTCAAGCGGCTGATCCTCACCCTGATCATCGCCACCTCGATGTTCCCGGTGGTGTCGATCGTGGTCCCGCTGCTGAAGCTCTTCACGGACATCGGCTGGATCAACACCTACCAGGCCATGATCGTGCCGAGCATGTCCTTCACGCTGCCGCTGGCCGTGTGGAACCTGACCACCTTCTTCCGGCAGATGCCGGACGAGCTGGAGCACGCCGCCATGGTCGACGGCTGCACCCGCGGCCAGGCGTTCCGCAGGATCATCGTCCCGCTCGCCGCGCCCGGCATCTTCACCACCGCGATCATCACCTTCATCGCCGCCTGGAACGAGTTCCTCATCGCCCTGTCGATGACGAACAAGCCCGGCATGCAGACGGCGACGGTCGCCATCTCGAAGTTCAGCGGTGCCACGACGTACCAGACGCCGTTCGGCAGCCAGATGGCGGCGGGCGTTCTCGTGACCATCCCGCTGGTGGTCATGGTGCTGGTCTTCCAGCGCCGTATCGTCGCCGGGCTCACGGCCGGCGCGGCGAAGTAGACACCCTTCCACGTCCAAGGAGCAACGCAGCAGCATGTCCGGAACCGCTCCGTGGTGGCGCAGCGCCGTCATCTACCAGGTCTACATCCGCAGTTTCGCCGACGGAAACGGTGACGGCGTCGGCGACATCGCCGGCCTCCGCTCCCGCCTGCCGTATCTGAAGTCGCTCGGCGTCGACGCCATATGGATCAACCCGTGGTACAAGTCGCCGATGGCCGACCACGGATACGACGTGGCCGACTTCCGCGACATCGACCCGCTGTTCGGCACCCTCGCCGAGGCCGAGCAGCTCATCGAGGACGCGCACGAGCACGGCATCCGCGTCATCCCCGACATCGTGCCCAACCACACCTCCGACCAGCACACCTGGTTCCGGGCGGCGCTCGCGGCCGGACCGGGCAGCCCGGAACGCGAACGCTACGTCTTCCGCCCCGGCCGCGGACCCGACGGCGCCCAGCCGCCCAACGACTGGGTCTCCTGCTTCGGGGGGCCCGCCTGGACCCGGCTGCCCGACGGCGAGTGGTACCTGCACCTGTTCGCCCCCCAGCAGCCCGACCTCAACTGGCAACACCCCGAGGTGCGGGCGGAGTTCGAGTCCGTCCTGCGGGTCTGGTTCAGCCGGGGCGTGGACGGCTTCCGTATCGACGTCGCCCACGGCCTCGTGAAGGACCCGGAGCTGCCCGACCTGCCGCCCCGCGACGAGCCCGCGGGGGTGCTGGGGCCGAACGCCCGCCGGGACGACGCGGACGAGCGACCGCGCCGGCACATCGATCACCCGCACTGGGACCGCGACGAGGTGCACGACATCTACCGCGCCTGGCGCAAGGTGGCCGACGAGTTCCCCGGCGACCGGGCCTTCGTCGCCGAGGCCTGGGCGGACACCCCGGAGCGGCTCGCCGCCTACCTCCGCCGGGACGGCCTGCACACCGCGTTCAACTTCGACTTCCTCATGGCTAGTTGGGACTCCAAGGACCTGCGCGCGGTCATCGACGACTCCCTCGCCATGCTCCGCGCGGTCGGCGCCCCCGCCACCTGGGTGCTCTCCAACCACGACGTCATGCGCCACGTCAGCCGCTACGGCCGTAGGACGGTCAGGCGCTGGGTGGCCAACGAGCCCTACCGCCCCGACGGCCCGCTGGACCTGGCGCTCGGCACCCGCCGCGCCCGCGCGGCCGCCCTGCTGATGCTCGCCCTGCCCGGCGGCGCGTACGTCTACCAGGGCGAGGAGCTCGGCCTGCCGGAGGTCGAGGACCTGCCCGAAGCGGTCCTCCAGGACCCGATCTGGGAGCGGTCCGGGCACACCGACCGCGGCCGTGACGGCTGCCGGGTGCCGATTCCCTGGTCCGGGCGGAGCGCGCCGTACGGGTTCAGCCCCGAGGACGCCACCACCACACCCTGGCTGCCGCAGCCCGCGGACTGGGCCGAGCGCAGTGTGGCGGCCCAGACCGGGGACGAGACCTCGATGCTGGAGCTGTACCGCGCCGCCCTGCGCCTGCGCCGCGATCACCCCGCGCTCGGCGACGGCGACATGACCTGGCTGCACGCCCCCGACGGAGTCCTCACCTTCCGCCGCGAACCCGGACTCGTCTGCGCGGTCAACCTCTCCGCGGAGCCGTGCCCCCTGCCCGAGCACACCTCCGTCCTCCTGACCAGCGGCCCCCTCGAAGACGGCCTGCTGCCGCCGGACCACGCGGTCTGGCTGGAGGTGTAGTCCGAGCCGCGCGGACGCGAGCACGAGCAGCTGAGCCCGCGGGGTGACGGCGGGGACCTTGGTGGCGGCTCTTCCCGCCGCCGCCGTCCACGGGGAACATGGGGTGATCACGTACACGCTCCTGGAGGCCCCCGCATGACCGAACGCCCCGCGGACCTGCCGCTCGCCGGTATCACCGTCGTCAGTGTCGAGCAGGCGGTGGCGGCTCCCTTCGCCACCCGTCAGCTGGCCGACCTCGGCGCGCGGGTGATCAAGGTGGAGCGGCCGGGCGGGGGCGACTTCGCCCGCCGGTACGACACGACCGTGCACGGCGAGTCCAGCTACTTCGTCTGGCTGAACCGGTCCAAGGAGTCCCTGACGCTCGACCTCAAGGCCGAGCGGGGGCGGCGGATCCTGGAGCGGCTGCTCGCGGACGCCGACGTGTTCGTGCAGAACCTGGCCCCGGGCGCGGCCGCCAGGATGAGCCTGGACGCGGCCGCCCTGAAGGAGCGCCACCCCTCCCTCATCCCGTGCACCATCTCCGGGTACGGCACCACCGGGCCGTGGGCCGACCGCAAGGCGTACGACCTGCTGGTGCAGTGCCAGACCGGCCTGGTCTCACTGACCGGCAACGAGCACGGCTCCGCGCGGGCGGGCATCTCGGTCGCCGACATCGCCGCCGGCATGTACGCCTACTCCGGCATCCTCACCGCCCTGTTCACACGCGCGACCACCGGTGTCGCCCGCGCCGTGGAGCTCTCGCTGTTCGAGGCGCTGGCCGAGTGGATGCACCAGCCCGCCTACTACACCCGCTACGGCGGCACCCCGCCCCCGCGCATCGGCACCCAGCACGCCACCATCGCCCCGTACGGCGCGTACACCGCGGCCGACGGCAAGGACGTGCTGTTCTCCATCCAGAACGAGCGCGAGTGGGTCGCCCTGTGCGAGCGGTTCCTGCGGCGCCCGGACCTCGTCGACGATCCCCGCTTCGCCACCGGCGCGGACCGCGTGGCGCACCGCGAGGAACTGAACGCGATCGTCGCCGCCCGCTTCGCCGAGCTGGACAGTGGCGCGATCGTGAAGCTGCTGGACGAGGCGGGCGTCGCCAACGCAGGCGTCAACGGGATCGAGGACTTCCTGGCCCACCCCGTACTGAGCGACAGGGACCGCTGGCGGGACGTACGGATCCCCGGCGGAGCGATGGTCTCGGCGCTCCTGCCGCCCGTCGACCTGTCCGGGACCGCGCCCCGCATGGACGCCGTCCCGGCCGTCGGCGAGCACACGGAGAGCATCCTGACGGAACTCGGCTACGACCCGGCCGGGATCGCCGCCCTGCGGGCCGACCGGGTCATCTGAACGCCCCCAGGGGGGCATGACGGTCCCAGCCCTGGCGCGGCGACGCGTTTTCGCTCAGCGCCCCGCCGCCGGGCCGGTGCTGGCGCGGACGACGAGGTCGACGGGGACGAGGGTGTCGACCCGGGGAGGCTCGTCCGTGCCGTCGATCCGGCTCAGCAGCAGACGCAGCGAACGGGTGCCGATCTCGGCGAAGTCGGTGCGCACCGTGGTGAGCGGGGGCAGGAAGTGGGCGGCCTCGGGGATGTCGTCGTAGCCGACGACGCTGATGTCACCGGGAACGGAGCGCCCGGCCTCGTGCAGGGCGTGCAGGACGCCGAGCGCCATCTGGTCGTTGGAGACGAACACCGCGGTCACCTCCGGGCTCCGGGCCAGCCGCCGGCCCAGGTCGTAGCCGGAACCGGAGCTCCAGTCACCGACGAGGGGAGCCGGGACCTCGGCCCCTGCCGCCCGGAGGGTGGCCTGCCAGCTCGCCAGGCGGTGGTCGGCGGAGGTCCAGCCGGCCGGGCCCGCGACGTGCCAGACGGTGCGGTGCCCCAGGTCGAGGAGGTGCGCGGTGGCCTTGCGGGCTCCGGTGCGGGAGTCGCCGGTGACCAGGGGGGTGCCGTCGTCGAGGGGGCTCTCCAGTACCACCAGGGGAGTGTCGAGGTCGGTCTCGGCCAGGGCCCGGCTCACCCACAGCTGCGGGGCGATGGCGATCACGCCGTCCGCGCCCTCGGCCGACAACCGGTTCACGGCCTCGACGACGGTGGCGTGGTCGGCCGTGTCCAGCGCGATGGAGCTCACCAGGTAACCGGCCTCCTGGGCCGCGGTGTTGATCGCGGTCAGGATGGCGGCGGGGCCGTAGCGGGCGGCGTCGAAGGTGATGACCCCGAGCATCCGGGTCCGGCCGCTGGCCAGGGACCGGGCGCTGCGGCTGGGCCGGTAGCCGAGCGTCCGTATGGCGTCCAGGACCGCCTCGCGTGTCGCGGGCCGCACGGCAGGATGGTCGTTGAGCACCCGGGAGACGGTCTGCTTGGACACCCCGGCCAGCCGTGCCACGTCGTCCATCACCGGGCGCGACCCCGCGAAGTTGCGTCTGCTGCGCCCCTTGGTGACGGAGCCGTCGGCGGCGCTCGGTGTCATGGCGGGTGATGTCCTCGGCGTCGGATGCGGCGGTCCTGTCCCGCCGGGCAGGACCCCAGCATAGGCCGGGTGCCCGGGAGGACGGCCCCGAGGGCGACGGAGCCCCCGGGACCACGGGCGGCCTCATCCCGTCCGGACCGCCCAGCGGCGGGTGAGCACCCACTCGGCGCTCGGCACGGCGGCCGCCCGCCAGGAGTCCCCCGCCTGCTCCGGCACGTACACCGGGGCGTCCGCGGCCATCGGCAGCACCTTCAGCCGCAGGCCCTCGGTGCGCGGCGCCCCGCCGGGGAGCCGGTCGAGGCCGATGTCCCAGACCCGCCCCGAGAAGAACTGGTCGGCGACGAGCGTGCCGCCGACGTACGCCCGCGCCAGGTCCCCGGTCCAGCGCAGCCGCAGCAGGACTCCGCCCGGGTCGTGCGGCAGGTCCTCCGGTATGTCGACGTCGTACTCGGCGGCCAGGGCGTCGACGTGCTGGTCCGCCGGTACGCTCGCCCGCCCCAGCACACCGGTGACGGGCTCGGGCGCCTCACCGGCCGGCCGTACGAGAGTGACCCGCGCGGCAGCCGGGTGCAGGGCGTCGGCGGGCTCGACCGTGTAGCGGGTGAAGACCCCGTCCGCCGCCTCCCGCACGGCCGCCCCGGCCACCAGCGGGGCCCGGTCCGGCGCGGGCAGCACCGCGAACGACGGCCGCGCGGCCGTGCTGTGCAGCCGTACCTCGTCACCGTCGAAGACGACGCCGTCACCGGACAGCACCAGCCGCTGTGCTCCCCAGGCGACACCCCGGTAGGCGGTCCGCGCGGTCGCCGCGTCCAGGACCAGCAGGCCGATACGTCCGCCGTCGGCCGTGTCCACCTCGACCAGGGCGTCGGTGCCGGGGCGCAGCCCGGTCACCAGCACGCGGCCGTCGACGCGGGTGACATCCCCCGAGGGAGCGCGGACCGACGCCACCGTGCCCGCGTCCAGGGCCAGTTCGGGGGCGATGCCGTCCGTGGCGGCCAGTACCAGGACCGTCCGCCCGTCCGCGTCGACGGTGCACACCGGCTGCGCGGTGGCCCACTCCAGCCGCAGACCGGCGACGTCGAGCCGGAGCGGCCAGCAGAAGTAGGCGCCGGAGGGGACGGTGACAGGGGTGCTGGGCAGGGTCAGCGCGGGGGCGTCCGGGAACTCGACCGTGAACGTCTCGCCGAGCGGCGCCTGGAAGTCGTACGTCAGGACGGGCAGGTCGTTGGGGTAGCCGGTGGCGTGCGACTGCCCGGAACACCCGTTCATGCCGGCCGGTGTGGTCGGGACGCCCGCGACCGGCATACGTCGGTCCCGGACCCGGCGCGGCCGGATCCCGCATCTCCCGCTCGGCCGCATCGCCGGTGCGCCACTGCTGCTTGCCGCGGCGCAGGGCGCCGACCCGCTCCTCGTGTGTCCGGGAGGTGCGACCGGCCAGGTGCGCGCGTTGCTTCGACGCCCCGGTCGTCTCGCCCCGGGCGCTCGGAGTCGTCCCGGCCTCCTGCGCTTCGCGGGCCGCCGTCGCACGTTGCTGTCGTCGTCACGTTGTCGTGGTCACGTAGTCGTGGTCACGTTGGCGTGGTCAGCGGTCGAGTTCCTCCTGCACCGGGGGCTTGGGCACGTCCCGCAGGTGCTGGGACTGGCCGGGCTTGCCGCCCGCGCGGGCCTGCTCGGCGCGCTGCGCGGGGCTCAGGCCGAGGTCGGAGTCCGGGTCCACCCGCACCGACCGGGCCACCTCCTCCTTGTTGGCGTAGCCCTCCGGCGGAATGCCGCGCAGCGCCGCGACGACCTCCTCGGAGGCGCCCGCCCTGCGTGCGGCGTCGATCAGTTCGTCCTTGCTCGCCGGGAAGCGGACGTCCTTGATGGCGTCCACCACGTCCCGGGCGCTCGTCGTGTGGGCCATGACTGCCTCTTTCCATGGATCATGCGGTGTTGTTCCGGGTATCCACCGGTGGCGCGGTCCTCACCCCGGCGGCCACCCAGGTCACTCCTGACGCCGGGGGACCCGCCCGCTCAGTTTCCGCTGGCTTTCGCTCGACCCTCACGGACAGGCAGGCCGACCATGACGGACCCACTCGACAGCAAACCAGCGGCCCGGCAGCTCCAGGTGGAGACGCACGGCCTGGACGTGATCGGGGACGCCGAGCGCAAGGGCACCCCCCGGACCCTGTTCTGGCCGTGGTTCGGCGCCAACGTCTCCGTCCTCGGACTGAGCTACGGCGCGTTCGTGCTCGGCTTCGGGATCTCCTTCTGGCAGGCACTGATCGCCGGAGTGACCGGCATCGTCTTCTCGTTCCTGCTGTGCGGCCTCGTCGCGGTGGCCGGCAAACGCGGCTCCGCGCCGACGATGGTCCTCAGCCGCGCCGCCTACGGAGTGCGCGGCAACCGCCTGCCCTCGGTGATCTCCTGGATGCTGACCGTCGGCTGGGAGACCGTGCTGTGCGCCCTGGCCACCCTGGCCACGGCCACGGTCTTCGGACGGCTCGGCTGGGGCGGCGGCACGGAGACCAAGGTGGTCGCCCTGATCCTGGTCAGCGCCCTGACCGTCGTCGTCGGCGTCATGGGCTTCGACCTGATCATGCGGCTGCAGACCGTGATCACCGTGGTCACGGGCGTCCTCACCCTCGCCTACGTGGCGCTCGTCGCCGACCACGTGCACTGGAGCACCGTCGGCGCGATCCCGTCCGGCTCCGCCCAGGAGTTCATCGGCGCGCTGGTGTTCATGATGACCGGCTTCGGCCTCGGCTGGGTCAACGCCGCCGCCGACTACTCCCGCTATCTGCCGCGCACCTCCTCCAGCCGGGGCGTGGCCGGCTGGACCGCCTTCGGCGCCTCGCTCGCCCCGCTGCTCCTGCTGGTCTTCGGGCTGCTGCTGGCCGGCTCCTCCAGCACCCTGAACGCGGCCGTCGCCGCCGACCCGATCGGCGCGCTGACCACGATCCTGCCCACCTGGTTCCTGGTGCCGTTCGCCGTGGTCGCGGTGCTGGGGCTGGTCGGCGGCGCGGTCCTCGACATCTACTCCTCGGGCCTGGCCCTGCTCTCCGCGGGCCTGCGGATACCCCGCCCGCTGGCCGCCCTCGTCGACGGCCTCCTGATGATCGCGGGCGCGGTGTACATCGTGTTCTTCGCCGACGACTTCCTCGGCCCGTTCATGGGCTTCCTGACGACCCTGGGCGTGCCCATCGCCGCCTGGTGCGGCGTCATGCTCGCCGACCTGGCCCTACGCCGCCGCGCCTACGACGAGAGTGACCTGTACCGCCCGCGCGGCCGCTACGGCGACGTACCGTTCGCCCCGCTCCTGCTCACGCTCGCCGCCACCGCCGTCGGCTGGGGGCTGGTCACCAACTCGGCCGCCGGCTGGCTGGACTGGCAGGGCTATCTGCTCGGACCAGTAGGCCTGGGCGGCCGCACCGGCTCCTGGGCGTACGCCAACCTCGGCGTCCTGGCCGCCCTCGCCCTCGGCTTCCTCGGCACCCTGGCGTTGCGGCGCGGACAGGTCCGCCGCCAGGAGGAACTGCCCGCGAGCCCCGCAGAGACGGAAGCGCCGGTCGTATGAGTGACCCCGTCGGACGGCTCGCCGTCATCGACATGCAGCACGTCTTCGCCGACCCCGCGAGCCCCTGGGCGGCCCCCCGGTTCGCCGCGGCGGCGGCCGGCGTACGGCGCCTGCTACTGGCCTTCGCCAACCACGTCACCTTCACCCGTTTCGTGCCGCCCGCCGAACCGGTCGGCGCCTGGCGGGCCTACTACGAGCAGTGGTCCTTCGCCCGCCGGCCGCCGGACGACCCGCTGTGGCGGCTGACCGACGAGTTCGCCGCCCGGGCCCTGCATGTCCTGGACGCCCCGACCTTCGGCAAGTGGACCCCGGAACTCGCCGAGCACGTCGGCCCGCAGGGCCGCCTGGTCCTGGCCGGCGTCAGCACCGACTGCTGCGTGCTGTCCACGGCCCTCGCCGCCGCCGACGCGGGCGTCGAGGTGCTGGTCGTCGCGGACGCCTGCGCGGGTGCCGACGACGACTCCCATGCCAAGGCGCTGCAGATCATGGACCTGTACCGGCCGCTGGTCCGGGTGACGACCGTCGCGGAACTGCTGGGGGAGTCGGCATGAGTGACACCGGGACCCGCCTGGCCCCGCTCGGCGGAGGCAGATCCCCTGATCATCATCAGAACCTCATGGGTCACGGAGGATTGCCCCGGACCCGACCGGGTACGCGAGGCAGAACGCGCCCGGGAGCGATCATGTCCCGGGCGGGCCGCTCAACCTTCGCTACCAGGGAAGCTGCCATGGAGACACCCGCCAACAACGCCCCGACGCCCGCCCAGCGCGCCCTGGACGTGCTCGCTGAGAACACCGAGGACCAGGCGGCGCTGGACGCCCTGGCCAACAGCGACGTACTCATCCCCGTGCCCGACGACGCGAGCGACGAGGACGCCGCCAGCCCCACGGCGGTGGCGCTGCCGGTGCTGGAGCAGCCGGGCGGCGAGCCGGTGGTGCCCGTGTTCACCTCGGAGACGGAGATGGCCGACCTGCTGCCGTTCGTCTCCCGCTACCGCCTCGTGCCCCTCGGCGCCCTCGCCGCGCAGTGGCCCGCCGACGACCTGTCGCTCACCATCGACGGCAGCTCGTCCCACCGTCTGACACTGACCTCGGAGGGGGTACGCACCCTACTGGCGCGCCCGCAGCACTGACGGGCCGCATTCCGCGGGGCCGCCCTACTCGGCCGGTGCCCCTTCGCCCAGCGTGCGGGCCAGCGCGGCCCGCTGCAGCGGGAGCACCCGGGCGTGCAGGTCGCGGCCCTCGCGCGTGAGGGCGACCCAGACGCCGCGCCGGTCCTCCACGCACACGGACCGCGTCACCAGGCCGTCCTTCTCCAGTCGCGCGATGAGGCGGGACAGCGCGCTCTGGCTGAGATGCACCCGCCCCACCAGGTTCTGCACCCGGCACTGGGCGCCCTCCTCGGGCGCCGCGGTCGCCAGGATGTCCAGCACCTCGAAGTCGGACGCGCCCAGACCATGCGGATGCAGTGCGCGGTCGATCTCGCACATCGTGCGCGCGTGCACCGACAGGATGTCCCGCCACCGCTCCTCGAGCCGCGCGCCGGCCGTCTTCGCTGCCATACCCGAACGGTAACACCGGAACGGCCATTCGATGAACGTGCAACTACTGTCGGGCGACGACCGCTCGGCAGGTCAGGCGGCGCCCCCAGTGCGCGGTCGGCGCCTGCGTGCAGCCACCCTCCCGCGCGCTACGTGGACTCCCGCTTCACCAGCTCCGTCGGCAGGATCACCGCTGCCGGATCCTCCCCGCCGATCTGGGCGAGCAGCACCCGCACCATCTCGGCACTGATCCGGTCCCAGGGCTGCCGGATGGTGGTGAGCTCGGGGCTGGAGGCCAGGGCGGCGGGGGAGTCGTCGAAGCCGCCGACCGCGACGTCCTGCGGGACCAGCCGCCCGGCCCGGTGCAGCGCCGTCAGCACGCCCTGCGCCATCAGGTCGGACGCGACGAACACCGCGTCGATGTCGGGGGCCTGGGCCAGCAGCCGCTCGGCGCCCGCCTCACCGCTGGCCCGGCTGTAGTCGCCGGAGACGATGAGCTTGTCGTCGATCGCGACGCCCGCCTCGGTGAGGACCTCCTTGTAGCCGGCGAGACGCTCGACACCGCCGGGCGTGTCCAGCGGGCCGGTCACCATGCCCACCCGGCGCCGCCCGAGCGACAGCAGGTGGCGGACCATGTCCCGGGCGCCGTCCCGGTCGTCGGCGGCCACGTAACTCACCTTGGAGCCCAGCCCGATCGGCTTGCCGCACGCGACCAGCGGCACGCCCGCCTCGCGCAGCTGCTCGGCGACCGGGTCCCCGGAGTGGCTGGAGACCAGCAGCACCCCGTCGACGTGTCCGGCGGTGATGTACCGCGTGATGCGCCGTCGTTCGTCCTCGGTGCCCGCCAGCATCAGCAGCAGCGGGATGTCGTGCGCGGCCAGCGCCTGCGTGCAGCCACGCAGCAGGACGTTGAAGTTGGGGTCCTCGAAGAAGCGCTCCTGCGGCTCCGTCAGCAGGAAGCCGATCGAGTCGGAGCGCCCGGTGATCAGGGAGCGGGCGTGCCGGTTGACCACGTACCCCGTCTTGCGGATCGCCGCGTTGACCGCCTCCTGGGCGGCCGGACTGACGTAGTGGCCGCCGTTGAGCACGCGCGAGACGGTGCCGCGCGAGACACCCGCCTCGCGCGCCACGTCGTGGATCGTCGGCGGCCTGCGCCTGCCCCCCGTGTTGCTCATGGTCATGACTTTACGGCCCCGGACAGCAGATCCAGGCTCCAGAACCGCTGGATGACCAGGAAGAGAGCGACCAGCGGCAGCACCGCGAGGAACGCGCCCGTGATCACCAGCGTGTACAGCGCCGGCGTGTTGGCGCCCTGTTCGAGGAGTGTGTACAGGCCGAGCGTGATCGGGAACTTCTCGTCGTCGCTGAGCATGATGTACGGCAGCAGGAAGTTGTTCCAGATCGCGACGAACTGGAACAGGAACACCGTCACCATCCCGGGGATCATCATCGGCAGCGCGATCCGCGTGAAGATCCGCCACTCGCTCGCCCCGTCCATCCGCCCGGCCTCCACCACGTCGGCGGGCACGGCCGCGGCGGCGTAGATCCGCGACAGGTAGACGCCGTACGGCGACAGGATCTGCGGCAGCAGCACCGACAGGTACGAGTCCGTCAGGTCGGCCTTCGCCAGCAGCAGGTACTGCGGGACGGCCAGGATCACCGGCGGCATCAGCACACCCGCGAGCAGGACGTTGAACATCGTCTCGCGGCCCCGGAAGCGGTAGGTCGCCAGCGCGTAGCCGCTGAACGCCGACACGCACGCCGACAGCAGCGCGCCGAGACCGGCGTACAGGGCGGAGTTGCCCATCCACTCCCAGTACACGCCGTCGCGGTAGGCGCTGAGGTCCGAGAAGTTGTCGGCGAAGCCGGTACCCGGCAGGAACGTGAACGTGGAGAACAGCTCACGGCCGGATTTGGTGGCCGCGATGATCACCCAGGCGACCGGCAGCAGGCAGTAGACCGCGCCGAGCAGCAGCGTGATCGTCGGGACCAGCGCGATCCGGCGGCGCAGCGGCGGGCGGTCCTGGGCGGTGCCGGGCGTGGTGCCCGCCGCCGGCTCGGCCTTGCCGATGACGAGAGAACTCATCGTCCCGCCTCCTGCTTCTGACGACGGTTCGCGGCCCGCAGGAAGCCGAAGGACAGCAGCAGCGTGGCCAGGGCGATGATCGTGGCCTGGGCGGCGGCCGCGTAGATGTCGCCCTTGCCGAAGGCGTCCTGGTACACCTTCATCAGCGGACTCCAGGTGGTGGACACGGAGTTGGTGAGCGGCTTCAGTGTGGTCGGCTCGTTGAACACCTGGAGCGTCGCGGTGATCGAGAAGAAGAAGGTCAGCACCAGCGAGGGCGCCACCATCGGAATCTTGATCTTCAGGGCGATCTGCAGCGGGGTGGCGCCGTCCAGCTTCGCCGCCTCGTACACCTCGGCCGGGATGGCCTGCAACGAGGTGTAGATGACGATCATGTTGAAGCCGGTGCCGCCCCAGATCGCGATGTTCGACAGGGCCAGGTACAGCGGGCCACCGTCCAGCAGGTCGGGCTGCGGCAGGCCCAGCCTGTCGAGCACGAAGTAGAAGGGGCTCACGTCCGGCAGGTACAGAAAGCCCCACAGCAGGGCCGCCACCACGCCGGGGACGGCGTACGGCAGGAAGATCGCGAGCCGGGTGAAGGGGGCGAGCCGCACCTTCTCGGAGTCGAGCATCAGCGCGAACAGCAGGGCCAGGCCCAGCATCACCGGGACGACGACGCAGCCGTAGCCGAGCACGCGCAGCGCGCCGTGCAGCAGCTCGCTGTCGGAGAGGGCGTCGGTGTAGTTCTCCAGGCCGGCCCAGACCTCCCTGCGGGCGCCGGAGCCGAGGCCCAGGCCCGAGACCTTCACCTTGCGGAAGCTGAGCCAGACCGCGTAGCCGATGGGCAGTGCGAAGAACAGCGCGAAGAGGACGGTTGCGGGGAGGAGGAAGACATAGGGGGCGCTGCGCGCTCGTTTGAGGGTGGCGGTGGGAGACGGGTGGGCGTACGGGGCCCCCTCGACCCCGTACGACCTCCGGCGTGCCGTGCTTTTCACCGAGCGACCTCGAAGCCCTGCTTCTTCATGTCGGCGACCGTGTCGTCCTGCATCTCGTTCAGCGCGGCGACGAAGTCCGACTTGTTCTTCGCGGCGGCACCGAAGGCGTCCTTGAAGGTCGTGTAGGCGACGTTGACGTTCGGGCCCCACGCGGAGGGCGCGGTGGTCTCGGCGATCTCGGCGGCCTTGGTGTAGAAGTCCGCCTGGTTGGAGAAGTAGGCCGGCGGCTCGAGGAAGGCGCCGGACGTCTGGGCGTTCGTGGCGGCCGGGTAGATGCCGCTCTCCTTCGCCAGCGCGTTGAGGGCCTCACCGTCGGTGTTCAGCCAGGCGGCGAACTTCGCGGCGGCCTCCTGGTGCTTGGAGTCCGTGGTGACGGCGGTGGAGGAGCCGCCCCAGCTGCCGGTGACGTTCTCGCTCTCGGACCACTGGGGGAGCGGGGCCATGGCCCACTTGCCCTTGGTGTCGGGCGCGGCCGTGGTCAGCGTGCCCGGCGCCCACACCGCGCTGACCCAGGCGATCTGCTTGCCGGTGTTGAGCGCCTTGTTCCAGGCCGGGGTGTACATCGGCTGGTTGTCGATGGCGCCCTCCTTGACGAGACCGCCCCAGAACTCGGCGACCTTCTTCGTCGCCTCGTCGTTGATGCCGACCTTCCACTTCTCGCCCTCGGTCGTCCACCACTTGGCGCCGGCCTGCTGGGCCAGGCCCGCGAAGAGGCCGGAGTCGTTGGCGGAGAAGGTGGTGAGGTCCTTGTCCGGGGCCTTCTTCTTCAGCTCACGGGCGGTCTCGGCGAACTCGTCCCAGGTGGCTGGGACCTTCAGGCCGTACTGCTTGAACAGGTCCTCGCGGTAGTAGAACATCATCGGCCCGATGTCCTGCGGGACCGCGTAGACCGCGTCCGTGCCCAGCGTGGTCTGCTGCCACACGCCGTCGGCGAACTTGTCCTTGGCGTCGCCCACGTGCTTCGAGATGTCCGCGAGCGCGTCGTTGCTGACCAGCGTGGGCAGCGCCTGGTACTCGGCCTGCACCAGGTCGGGCGCCTTGCCCGCCTTGTGCGCGGTGAGGATCTTGGTGACCAGCGTGTCGCCGGACGCCTGCTTCTTCACCGTGACGGTGATCTGGTCCTTCTTGCCCTGGCCCTTGTTCCACAGGTCGACGACCTTGTCCATGCCGGGCGTCCAGGTCCAGTACGTCAGCGAGACCGGGCCCGACTGGGCCTCGCTGTCGTCGTCGGGCGAGCCGCAGGCGGCGAGGGCGGTGGCGCCGAGCGCGATGGCGACGGCGGAAGTCACGAGGCGACGGCGCTTCGTGTACGGCATGGAGTTCTCCCCTGACCTGGGCCCCCGCCTGCTGCGGGGACCTGCCATGCAGATGTGCGCTGACCTGGGTCCCGCCCGTCGCGAGGCCCTGTCATGCTTCTGTGAGCGTTCACAGTAGAGAAACATCCCGGACACTTGTCAATGGTTGTTGCTGTGCGGTTATGTTGGGCTCCGCACCGCGCCGTTGTGTGTGCACGTTCCCAATTGATCGATCAACCGGGAGAGAATCCATGCCGGAGACCACCCCCAGGGGCCTCACCAGGCTCGCCTTCGGTGGGGACTACAACCCCGAGCAGTGGCCGGAAAGCGTCTGGCACGAGGACGTCCGGCTGATGCGGGAGGCCGGCGTCACCATGGTGAGTGTCGGCATCTTCTCCTGGGCGCTCCTGGAGCCCTCGCCCGGGGTGTACGACTTCGGCTGGCTGGACCGGCTGTTCGATCTGCTGCACGACAACGGCATCCGTGTCGACCTGGGCACGCCCACGGTGGCCCCGCCCGCCTGGTTCTACCGCGCCCACCCCGAGGCGCTGCCCGTGACGGCGGAGGGCGTGCGCTACGAGTTCGGCTCCCGCGCCGCGATCTGCCACAGCAACGCCGACTACCGTACGGCCGCCGCGACCATCACGACGCGGCTCGCCGAGCGCTACGGCAGCCACCCCGCGCTCTCCATGTGGCATGTGCACAACGAGTACGGCGTCCCGGTCTCGGCCTGCTACTGCGACTCCTGCGCCGCCCACTTCCGCCGCTGGCTCGCGACGACGTACGGCACGGTCGACGCCGTCAACGAGGCCTGGGGCACCGCCTTCTGGGGCCAGCGCTACGCCGGCTTCGAGCAGATCAACCCGCCGCGCCTGACGCCCACGGTCGGCAACCCGGCCCACGCGCTGGACTACAAGCGCTTCGCCGACGCCACCATGCGCGAGAACTTCTGCAGGGAGCGGGACATCCTGCACCGCCTCTCGCCCGGCATCCCGGTCACCACCAACTTCATGACCGCGCTCAGCCAGTGCGACTCCGTCGACTACTGGGCCTGGGGCCGCGAGGTCGACATCGTCACCAACGACCACTACCTCATCACCGACGGCCGCCGCACCCAGGTCAACCTCGCGATGGCCGCCGACCTCACCCGCTCGGTGGCGGGCGGCGCCCCCTGGCTGCTGCTCGAACACTCCACCTCGGGCGTCAACTGGCAGCCCCGGAACCCGGCCAAGGCGCCCGGCCAGATGGCCCGCAACTCCCTGGCCCACGTGGCGCGCGGCTCCGAGGGCGTCATGTTCTTCCAGTGGCGGCAGTCCCGGCGCGGCGCCGAGAAGTTCCACTCGGCGATGCTGCCGCACGGCGGAACCGACACGCGGGTGTGGCGCGAGGCCGTCGAACTCGGCGCCTTTCTCGACTCGCTGGCACAGATCCGCGGCACCCGAACCGAGGCCGACGTGGCGATGCTCTGGGACTGGCACTCCTGGTGGGCGCAGAACCTCCCCTGGCGCCCCAGCGAGGACCACGACGCCCGCGAACGCGCCGACGCCTTCTACGAGACGCTCTACGATCGCCACCTCACCGTCGACTTCGCCCACCCGGAAGCCGACTTGTCGAGGTATCCCCTTGTCGTCGTTCCCGCGCTGTACCTGATGACTCAGGCGGCCGGGAACAACGTGCGCGAGTACGTCCGGAACGGCGGCACCCTCGTCGTCTCGTACTTCTCCGGCATCGTCGACGAGCACGACGCCGTCCATGAGGGCGCATATCCGGGCGCCCTGCGGGACGTGCTCGGCCTGACGGTGGAGGAGTTCTCGCCGCTGCTGCCCGGCGAGCGGGTGCGGATCAGCGGCCCGGACGGCTCCGAGCTCGCCGCCGACGTGTGGACGGAGTTCGTGGTGCCGCGCGGTGCCGAGACCGTCTGGACGTACGCCGACGGCCTGACCGCCGGCCACCCGGCCGTCACCCGTCACCGCCTCGGCGAGGGCACCGCCTGGTACGTCTCCACCCGCCTGGGCGCCGACGGCCTCGACGCCCTGCTCGGCCGGGCGATCGAGGACGCGCGGCTCGCCCCGCGCGCCGACCTGCCCCGGGACGTCGAAGTCGTCCGCCGCACCGGCGAGTCGGGCCGCTACCTGTTCGCCATCAACCACACCGCCACCGACGCCAAGGTGCCGCTGGACACCCCCGGCACCGAGTTGCTGACCGGTGAGCGCGCCGCGGGCCGCCTCGCGGTCCCGGCCGGAGCCGTCCGGGTCGTGCGACTCGGCGGCTGAGCCGACTCCCCTCCACCCGTGTGAGCCGCGAGCCGCGGGCGGAGGGGCTCCTCCCGCCGCCATGGCGGGAGGCACCCCCATCCCCTTACGTCGAAGGGACGACGGACGACGATGTTCCATCCCAGACGCACCCTCAGGGCCCTGCTGCTGCCGCTCGCAGCGGGTCTCGCCCTCACCGCCCTGCCCGCCACGACCGCCCAGGCCGCCAGCACCCTCACCAACGGCGGCTTCGAGGCCGACGGCGCGGGCGCGGCCACCCCCAGGGACTGGTCGGAGTACGGCTCGAGTGCCGCCTCGTTCGTCGAGTCCGGCGGCCACAGCGGCAGCTACCGGCTGAGCCACTGGGCGTCCTCCGCCTACAAGGTGGAGACGTACCAGTACCTGTCCGGGCTGACGAACGGCACCTACAAGCTCACCGCCTGGGTCCGTTCCGGCGGCGGGCAGAACGCCGCGTACATAGCCCTGAAGAACTGCGGAGGCGCCGAGCAGCGCACCAACCTGCCGGTCTCGGCCAGCGGGTGGATCCGGATCGTCGTGCCGGTCAATGTGACCAACAACCAGTGCACGATCAGCATCAACAGTGACGCGAACGCGGGCAACTGGATCAATGTCGACGACCTGACCTTCACGTCCGGTACGTCGGGTACGTCGATCAAGGGTGCCGACATCTCGTCGCTCGCCAAGAGCGAGGCCAAGGGCGGGGTGTACCGGACCAGTTCCGGCTCCACCGCCGACGCGCTCGGCATCCTCAAGTCCTCCGGCATGAACTACGCCCGCCTGAAGGTCTGGGTGAACCCGGCCGACGGCTACAACAACAAGGCACGCGTCCTGGCCATGGCCAAGCGCATCAAGGCGCAGGGCATGAAGCTGCTGGTCGACTTCCACTACTCGGACACCTGGGCCGACCCGGGCGCCCAGTCCAAGCCGGCCGCCTGGGCGGGCCATTCGTACAGTCAGCTCAAGACGGACGTGTACAACCACACGTACGACGTGTTGAACGCCTTGAAGGCGCAGGGCACCACCGCCGACATGGTCCAGGTCGGCAACGAGATCAACGGCGGCATGCTGTGGAACGAGGGATCCACGTCCAACTGGTCGCAGCTCGCCGGACTGCTCAACAGTGGATACGACGCCGTCAAGGCGGTCAACTCGTCCACCACCGTCGCGCTGCACCTCGCCAAGGGCGGTGACCTGTCCGGCACCCGCTGGTGGTTCGACAGCGCGGTCTCCAACGGGGTGAGGTTCGACGCGATCGGCCTGTCGTACTACGGCTACTGGCACGGCACGCTGGCCGAGTTCCAGACCACCCTCGACGACGCGGCCTCCCGCTACGGCAAGCCGGTCTTCGTCGCCGAGACGGCCTACCCGTTCCGCCTGGACAGCGAGGACGCGCACGAGAACATCATCAACACCACCGACGAGCTGGTCTCCGGCTACCCGGCGACCGTGGCCGGGCAGACCCGGTGGATGAACGACGTGGCCAGCATCGTGGAGGCCGTCCCGAACGGCCGCGGCCTCGGCGTCTTCTACTGGGAGGCGACCTGGACCGCCGTCAACGGCAACGGCTGGGACCCGACCGACGCCTCCTCCGGCAACGGCTGGGAGAACCAGGCCCTGTTCGGCTACGACGACCGGGCGCTGTCGTCCATGTCGTGGTTCAGTCACCGCTGACCCGGGCCGGCCACCGCTGACCCGAGCGCTCAAAGGGCCCGGCCGCACCCGCGCGGCCGGGCCCTCGCCCGTCATCCGGCGGGCCGAACGGCCCTTTTCCCCAAGGCCGTTCGGTACCGGACAAGGGCCGCGGAGTCCCGGACAAAGGGTCGCGGAGTCCCGCACCGCATGGCATCGGCTGCGGGACAGTGGGAAGACGCAAGAGGAGGGAACCCGGGCGAAGGGGCACGAGATGCTGAGGACTCCCGCCGGTGAGACGCGTCGGGACATCCTGGAGTGGCTCAAGGATCCCGGCCTCGCCCGGGACGGCGTCACCGCCGACGCCGTCGCCGCACGGTTCGGCCTGTCCCCCGCGGTCGCCGCCACCCACCTCCGGCTGCTCGCGGCCGTCGGTCTGCTGCGCACCAGCAGGCGCGCGGACCGCCTCCACTACCGGCGCGACGAGATGCGTGTCGCCGAGGTCGCGCGCCTGTTTGAGAAGGGCTGGTAGAGGCACTGGAGGGCGTCATGGACCGACCCTCGGCTCTCGTCCCGCTCCGGTACGTCGCGATCGGCGGCCTCGGCCCCGAGGACGTCGTCACCGATCCCCGCGGGCGCGTGCTGACCGGCGTGGCGGACGGCCGGACGGTGGGCTGTTGGTGTGCGACGCCGAGCGCGGCCTGCTGCGCGTCGACCTCGGCGACGGCACCGTCCGCGTCCTCGTGGACATGGTGGCGGGGGAGCGGCTGCGGTTCTGCAGCAACGTCACCGCCCTGTCCGACGGCAGCGTCTGCTTCACCGTCTCCAGCCGCCGCCACCCCCTGGAGCACTGGATCGGCGACATCGTCGAACACACCGGAACCGGCCGCCTCCTGCGCCTGCCACCCGGCGGCGACACCCCGGAGGTACTGCTGGAAGGCCTGCAGTTCGCCAACGGACTCGCCCCCAGCGACGACGAGTCCTTCCTGATCGTCGCCGAGACCGGCGCGTACCGGCTCACCCGCTACTGGCTCACCGGGCCACGGGCCGGACGCGGCGAGCCGCTCGCCGAGCACCTCCCGGGCATGCCCGACAACCTCTGGCGCGGCGCACCCGGCGGACCCGTCTGGGTGGCGCTGGCCGCACCCCGCGTCCCGCCCCTGGACCTGCTGCACCGAGCCCCGCACGCCGTGGGCCGCACCGCCGCCCGCGCGGCCGTGCACGCCCCCTTCCGCCCCGGCGGCAGGATCGGCGTCCTCGCGGTCGACGACGACGGACACGTCGTCCACCACCTCACCCGCGGCCACTCCGGCTTCCGCATGGTCACCGGCGTGTGCGAGGCCGGCGGCCACCTCGTCCTGGGCAGCCTGTGGGAACGCGGCGTGGCGGTCTGCGAGGCGCCCGCCGCGAAGTGACCCGGACCCTCTCCGGCGTTACCCTGTTGACCGGTCGCGATCACCTCGCGGCGCGGTGGTGGGGCCCGCCGTACCCGAACCGCGGCACCGGTGCCGCCAACGGTCCCTACTTGCGATGGAGCGCGCCCGCGTGCCCGGGCCCCGGCGAGTAGGAGACGTACGACATGACAACCCCGGAAGGGGAGAGCCTCCGTATCCCGACACCCCCCGCGCGGCCACCCGCCTGGCGTGCCCAGGCGCCCGTCGTCGCGGTGGTCGCGGCCGGCGGGGCGGTGGGGGCCGCCGCCCGGTACGCGGCCTCCCTGTGGTGGCCTTCGGCAGCGGGCGCATTCCCCTGGACGACCTTCTGGGTCAACGTCGCCGGCTGCGCCGTGATCGGCGTGTTCATGGTGGTCATCACCGAGATCCGGCCCGCGCACCGCCTCCTCCGCCCCTTCGTCGGCACCGGCGTCCTCGGCGGTTTCACCACCTTCTCGACGTACGCCGTCGACAGCCAGCAACTCCTCGACCACGGCCGGACCGGCACGGCACTGGCCTACCTCGCCGCGACCCCGCTCGTGGCCCTCACGGCGGTGTGGCTCGCGGCCACGGCGACCCGCCGCGTCCTGAAGAGGAGGCACCCATGACAAGGCTGACCGGCCGCGCCCTGCGCGTCACCGTCTTCGTCGGCGAGCACGACACCTGGCACCACCGGCCCCTCTACTCGGAGATCGTCCACCGGGCCCATACGGCGGGCCTGGCGGGCGCCAGCGTCTTCCGGGGCATCGAGGGCTTCGGCGCCTCCTCCCTGATCCACACCTCGCGGCTGCTGTCCCTCAGCGAGGACCTCCCGGTGGCGGTCGTCATCGTCGACACCGAGGAGCGCGTACGGTCCTTCCTGCCGCAGCTCGACGAGCTGGTCACCGAGGGCCTCGTGGTCCTCGACGACTGCGAGGTCATCCGGTACGTCGGCCGCGAAGCACGCGCGGCCGGGGAAGGGAGCCCGGCCGAGGAAGCAGGCTCGGACAAGGAAGCAAGCGCGGACGAAACGGACGCGAAGGGTAAGAGGTCGTTGTGAACTGGCTGCTGGTCGTCGCGGGTGCCATGGTCGGCGCGCCGCTCCGCTACCTCACCGACCGCGCGGTGCAGTCCCGGCACGACTCGGTCTTCCCCTGGGGCACGTTCACGGTGAACGTCGTCGGCTGTCTGGTCCTCGGCCTGCTGACCGGCGCGGCAGCGGCGGGTGCGGCGAGCTCCCACCTGCGGTTGCTGATCGGCACCGGGCTGTGCGGGGCCCTGACGACGTACTCGACCTTCTCGTACGAGACGCTCCGGCTGACCGAGACGGGGGCGCGTGGCTACGCGGCCGTCAATGTGCTGGCGAGCGTGGCGGCCGGCCTGGGGGCGGCGTTCGCGGGCCTGGCGCTGGCCCGGGGGATCTGGGCGTAGGCATCAGCAGGCGTCGCTCTTGCCCGCGTGTAGTAGGACGGCCCCTGTCATGCAGTAGGACGGTCCTCCCCGCAGGCCCCTGAGCAGAACTGGATCCCATGAGCGTCATCACCGTCGGTCAGGCCGTCGTCCTCGGAGCAGTCGAGGGGGTGACCGAGTTCCTGCCCGTCTCCTCCACCGGCCATCTGAAGATCGTGGAAGGGCTGATGGGAATCCCCGTCGACGACCACGCCGTCGTCGGCTTCTCGGCCGTCATCCAGGTCGGCGCGATCGCCGCCGTGCTCGTGTACTTCTTCAAGGACATCGTGCGGATCCTCTCCGCCTGGTTCCGCGGGCTGGCCCGCAAGGAGGAGCGGTACCACCACGACTACAAGTTCGCCTGGTGGGTGATCTGCGCGACCCTCCCGATCGTCGCCGTCGGCCTGGCCGCCAAGCCGCTCATCGAGGGTCCGCTCGCCTCCCTGTGGGTGGTGGCCGGCTCGCTGATCGCCGGCAGCGGTGTCATGTGGGCCGCGGACCAGATGGGCCGCCACAAGCGCGGCGAGGACGACACGTCGTTCAAGGACGCGATGCTGGTCGGCAGCTCCCAGATCCTCGCCCTGCTCTTCCCCGGCTTCTCCCGCTCCGGCGCCACCATGTCCACCGCCCTCATCCTCGACCTCGACCGCGTGACCGCCACCCGCCTCTCCTTCTTCCTCGGCATCCCGGCCCTGACGGGCGCCGGCCTGTACGAGCTGAAGGACGCCCTGGGGGCCGGAGTGGGGGCGGCCCCGCTGGCCGCCGGCACGATCGTGTCGTTCGTCGTGGCCTACGCCTCCATCGCCTGGTTGCTGAAGTTCATCGCCAAGCACTCCTTCAACGCCTTCGTGATCTACCGGATCGTGGTCGGCGTCCTGCTGTTCGGGCTGCTGGCCACGGGGGCACTGAGCAACTGACCCCTTCCGCGGGAAGTCGTCATTCAGGCTTCCCGCGCCCTGAATCATTTCTTTCAGGCCCCTTGACAGTCACCTCACGTCACCCGCAGGATCACCCCGTGAACCTGTCAGACAGCCAGACAGGTGGTGCGGGGCCGCGGCGCGTCAGCGCGATGGAAGCGGTGCTCTCCCACCTCCGCGGCGCCATCGAGCGCGGCGAGTACGCCATCGGCGACAAGCTCCCCTCCGAGGCGGAGCTGTGCCGCACCCTGGAGGTCTCCCGGCCCGTGCTGCGCGAGGCCCTGCGGGCGCTGCAGACCATGGGCCTGACCGTGTCCAAGACCGGCAAGGGCACCTTCGTCGTCGCCAGCACCGTCGAGGACCCCACCTTCGGCGACTACGCGGCCAGCGACCTGCTGGAGGTGCGCCGCCACGTCGAGATCCCGGTCGCCGGGTACGCGGCCCGGCGCCGCACCCCGGAGAACCTCGACCACCTGGCCCACCTGCTGGAGCGGATGGAGCGGGAGACGGACACCACCGCGTGGGTCGCGATGGACACCCTCTTCCACCTGGCCGTGGCCGAGGCCGCCCAGAACCCGGTGTTCCGCCGGGTCATCGAGGAGATCCGGGACGCGCTGGCCCGCCAGTCCGCCTTCCTCAACGAGCTGGGCGGCCGCCGCGAGCAGTCCAACCGCGAGCACCAGGCGATCGTCGAGGCCCTGATCGACGGCTGTGCACATGACGCGGAGGAAGCGATGGCCCATCACATCGACCGCGTCGAGACGACCCTCACCGACATCGTGCGCCCCGCGCGCACGGACATCCCCACGGAAGGCGGACCCGAGGCGTGAGCGAGCAGTCCCTGCACGAAGAGGTGCGCGAACCCACCGGTCACGTCGACGCCGGAGACGCGGGCTACAGCAAGTCCCTCAAGTCCCGGCACGTCAACATGATCGCCATCGGCGGCGCCATCGGCACCGGCCTCTTCCTCGGCGCGGGCGGCCGCCTCGTCGACGCCGGCCCGTCCCTCTTCATCGCCTACGCGGTCTGCGGCGTCTTCGCGTTCCTGGTCGTGCGCGCCCTCGGCGAACTCGTCCTGTACCGGCCGTCCTCGGGCGCCTTCGTGTCGTACGCCCGGGAGTTCCTGGGGGAGAAGGGCGCGTACACCGCGGGCTGGATGTACTTCCTCAACTGGGCGACCACCGGCATCGCCGACATCACCGCGGTGGCCACGTACACCCACTACTGGGGCATGTTCTCCGACATCCCGCAGTGGGTGATCGCGTTGATCGCCTTGACCGTGGTCCTCGCCGTCAACCTGATCTCGGTCAAGATATTCGGCGAGCTGGAGTTCTGGTTCGCCATCGTCAAGGTCGGCGCCCTCGTCGTCTTCATGTGCATCGGCATCTTCCTGCTCGTCACCCAGCACCCGGTCGACGGCCACACCCCGGGCCCGTCCCTGATCACCGACAATGGCGGCGTCTTCCCCAACGGCCTGCTGCCCATGCTGCTGATCATCCAGGGCGTCGTCTTCGCCTACGCCTCCGTCGAACTGGTCGGCGTCGCGGCCGGTGAGACCGAGAACCCCGAGAAGATCATGCCGAGGGCGATCAACTCGATCATGTGGCGGGTCGGCCTGTTCTACGTCGGCTCGGTCGTCCTGCTGGCGATGCTGCTGCCCTGGAACAAGTACAGCGCGGGGGAGAGCCCCTTCGTGACCGTGCTGTCCAACATCGGCGTCCCGGCGGCCGGCGGCGTGATGAACCTCGTCGTCCTCACCGCGGCCATGTCCTCGCTCAACTCCGGCCTGTACTCCACCGGCCGCATCCTGCGCTCCATGGCGATGGCCGGCTCCGCGCCGAAGTTCACCTCCGTCATGAGCCGCAGCAAGGTCCCGTACGGCGGCATCCTGCTGACCAGCGGCTTCTGCGTGCTCGGCGTCGGCCTCAACTTCGTCGTCCCGGCCGAGGCGTTCGAGATCGTGCTGAACTTCGCCGCGATCGGCATCCTCTCCACCTGGGGCATGATCATGATCTGTCACCTGCTCTTCTGGCAGAAGACCCAGAACGGCGAGCTGACCCGCCCCGGCTACCGGCTGCCGGGCTCCCCCTGGACCGAAGTCGTGACGCTGGCGTTCCTCGCCTCCGTCCTGGTCCTCATGTACGCCGACGGCGGCGCCGGACGCACCACCGTGCTGTGCCTGCCGCTGATCGTCGCGGCGCTGGTCGCCGGATGGTTCGCCGTCCGGGGCCGTGTCGCACGCACCTCCACCCGGGCCGACGCGTGACCCGCGTGCCCGGCCACCCCAACCCACCAGTGATACAGGCAGCGATGTACAGCAGTTCCCTCGCGGACGCACCCCTGATCCGTGAACCCCTCCACGCCCCCGTCGCCCACCTCATACGCGGCGGGGTGGTGGAGGGCATCCACTACGGCTCCGTCGTCGTCCTCGGCGCCCACGGCGAGGTCCGGCTCCAACTCGGCGACATCGAGGCCGCCTTCTACCCCCGCTCCGCGCTCAAGCCGGTCCAGGCCGTCGCCATGGTCCGGGCCGGGCTCCCGCTCGACGGCGAGCTGCTGTCGCTGACCGCGGCCAGCCACTCCGGCGAGGAACGCCACCTCGCCGGCACCCGGCGCATCCTCGAACTGGCCGGGCTCACCGAGGACCACCTGCGCAACGTCCCGGACCTGCCGTTCGACCCGGTGGTCCGGGACGCCTGGGTGCGCGAGGGCCGCCCGCCCTCCCGGCTCGCCCAGAACTGCTCCGGCAAGCACGCGGCCATGCTCTACACCTGCGTGCTCAACGGCTGGTCCCTGGACGACTACCTCGACCCCGCCCACCCGCTTCAGCAGGCCATCGCCGAGATCGTCGAGGACCTCACCGGGCAGCGCATCGCCCGGGTGACCGTCGACGGCTGCGGCGCCCCCCTGTTCTCGATCTCCCTGCACGGCCTGGCCCGCGCCGCCGCCCGCATCACCGCCGCCGCGCCCGGCACCCCCGAGGCCCGCGTCGCCGACGCGATGCGCGAGCACGCCGAGATGGCTTCCGGCTCCGGCCGGGACGTGGCCGCGCTGATGCGGGCCGTACCCGGGCTGCTCACCAAGGACGGCTTCGAGGGCGTCCAGGTCGCCGCCCTGCCCGACGGCCGCGCCGTCGCCGTGAAGATCGCCGACGGCGCCAACCGGGCGCGCATCCCGGTGGCCGCGGCCGCCCTCGCCCGGGCCGGGGTCGACCCGGCCGCACTGGCCGAGTTCGCGGGGGAGCCGCTGCTCGGCGGCGGCGAACCCGTCGGCAGCGTACGGCCGGTCCGCGCGCTCGATCCGCTGCCCTGGCTCACCCGCACCGCTGTTTGAGGCTCATCCGCACCGCCGTCTGAGACGCACCCGCACCACTGCCTGAGGCTCATCCGCACGGCGTCTGAGACCCACCCGCACCGGCGTCTGAAACTCATGCACCCCGCCGTCTGAAACTCCTTCACACCACCCTCCGAGAGAAGGCCCGCACCGCCATGACCGCCGCAGCCACCCGTAGCGAGCACGACCTGCTCGGCGATCGCGACGTCCCCGCCGACGCCTACTGGGGCATCCACACCCTGCGCGCCACGGAGAACTTCCCCATCACCGGCACGCCGATCTCCGCCTACCCGCACCTCATCGACGCCCTGGCCGCCGTCAAGGAGGCCGCCGCCCTCGCGAACGAGGAACTCGGCCTGCTGGAGCCGCGGAAGGCCGCCGCGATCGTCGAGGCCTGCCGTGAGATCCGCGACGGCAAGCTGCACGACCAGTTCGTCGTCGACGTCGTCCAGGGCGGCGCCGGCACCTCCACCAACATGAACGCCAACGAGGTCGTGGCGAACCGGGCGCTGGAGCTGCTGGGCCACGCCAAGGGCCAGTACCAGCACCTGCACCCCAACGAGGACGTCAACCTCGGCCAGTCCACCAACGACGTCTACCCCACCGCCGTGAAGATCGCGACGGTGTTCGCGGTGCGCGGCCTGCTCAAGGCCATGTCCGTCCTGCAGGACGCCTTCGCGCGCAAGGCGGTGGAGTTCCGCGACGTGCTGAAGATGGGGCGCACGCAGTTGCAGGACGCGGTACCGATGACGCTCGGGCAGGAGTTCTCCGCGTACGCCGTCATGCTGGACGAGGACCGCAGCCGCCTCGCGGAGGCCGTCGAGCTGATCCACGAGATCAACCTCGGCGCGACCGCGATCGGTACGGGCCTCAACGCCCCCGCCGGATACGCCGAGGCCGCCCGCCGCCACCTCGCTGCCCTCACCGGGCTGCCGCTGGTCACCGCCGCCAATCTGGTCGAGGCCACGCAGGACTGCGGCGCGTTCGTGCAGATGTCCGGCGTCCTCAAGCGGATCGCCGTCAAGCTGTCCAAGAGCTGCAACGACCTGCGCCTGTTGTCCTCCGGCCCGCGCGCGGGCCTGGGCGAGATCAACCTGCCGCCCGTACAGGCCGGTTCGTCGATCATGCCCGGCAAGGTCAACCCGGTGATCCCGGAAGTCGTCAACCAGGTCGCCTTCGAGGTGATCGGCAACGACGTCACCATCACCATGGCCGCCGAGGCCGGACAACTCCAGCTCAACGCCTTCGAGCCGATCATCCTGCACTCCCTGTCGGAGTCCATCACGCACCTGCAGAGCGCCTGCCTCACCCTGGCCGAGCGCTGCGTGTCCGGCATCACCGCCAACACCGAGGCCCTGCGCGCCACCGTCGAGAACTCCATCGGCCTGGTCACCGCCCTCAACCCGCACATCGGGTACACGGCCGCCACCGACATCGCCAAGGAAGCCCTCGCCACCGGCCGGGGCGTGGCCGAACTCGTCCTGGAGAAGGGCCTGTTGCCCGCCGAGACGCTCGCCGACCTGCTGCGGCCGGAGGTCGTCGCGGGCAGCGGCCAGGCCCTCGCCTGAACCGCACACCCGTCATCAGGACCGGCGCGGAGAGAGAATGGTGATCATGACATCGTCGCTGACCTTCCAGCCGGTCCTGGAGCGCATCGCCGAGGAGATCGAGCGGACCCCCGGCCGCGGCCGGCCCGCCGACTACATCCCGGCGCTCGCGGCCTGCGACCCGCGCCGCTTCGGCATGGCCGTCGCCGAGCTGGACGGCACGGTGTACGGGGTGGGGGACTGGCGGCAGCCGTTCTCCGCTCAGTCCATCACCAAGGTCTTCACCCTCGCCCTCGAATTGGCCCGCGAGGGCGACGCCCTGTGGGAGCACGTGGGCCGCGAGCCCTCCGGCAACCCCTTCAACTCCCTGGTGCAGCTGGAGTACGAGGACGGCATTCCGCGCAACCCGTTCATCAACGCCGGTGCCCTCGTCGTCACCGACCGGCTGCACACCCGTACCGGCGACGCTGCGGGCGAACTCCTCGCGTTCCTGCGCACCGAGAGCGGCAACCCGAACCTCACCTTCGACAAGGAGATCGCCGCCTCCGAGTCCGCCCACGGCGACCGCAACGCCGCCCTCGCCCACTTCATGGCGTCCTACGGCAACATCGACAACCCGGTGCCGGTCCTGCTCGACCAGTACTTCCGCCAGTGCTCGATCGCCGCGTCCTGCGCCGACCTGGCGCTTGCCACCACCTTCCTCGCCCGGCACGGCGTCCGCGCCGACGGCACCCGCCTGCTCACCCGCAGCCAGGCCAAGCAGGTCAACGCCATCATGCTGACCTGCGGCACGTACGACGCGGCCGGTGACTTCGCCTACCGCGTGGGCCTGCCCGGCAAGAGCGGTGTCGGCGGCGGCATCATCGCCGTCGTCCCGGGCCGCTGCACCCTGTGCGTGTGGAGCCCGGGGCTGGACGAGCGGGGCAACTCGGTGGCGGGCGTGGCGGCGCTGGACCGCTTCACGACGCTGACCGGGCTGTCGGTGTTCTGAGGGCCCGGGCTCACGAACCGTTGCACTCGCTGTTGTCCCCGCCGGACAGGCACTGCGAGTGCGGTCCGCTGTAGCCGGGCTCCGGAGCCGGCGGATGGTCCTGGCGGGACTCCTCGGCCTGTCCGAGCACCGAGGCGAGCAGCAGCGTGAGTCCGGCCACGACCTGGACGACGGCGGTGACGTACGCCTTGCCCCGTCCCGCCAGGAACGCCGTGCCCAGGAAGACGGCGCTCACGACGGCGAGCGTCACGGCGACCGGGGTGAAGCTCACGTCCGTGTTGTCACCGCCGAAAAAGGCGAAGCCGGCCGCGTTCATGCTCCACAGGTACGCCACCAGCGCCACCACGGCGTCCGCCCCGAGCAGCAGGAGCGCGAGGAACACGTCCGCCACCGGGTGCGGACCAGTCCGCTCGGAGCCGGATGCACCGGGCCTGCCGGACGCGTCGGATGTGCCGGAGGGGACGGTCATGACACCAGACTCACCCCCCACCGGCCCCGCGTCCTGAGTACGGATACTCAACATCCGCTCCACTTACCTGCGGTCAGTGCAGCTAATGCAGTTGTGAGCAAACACGGTCACGGGTGAAGATCCTCCGCATGTTCTCGCGCAAGCACCGCCGCCCCAAGTCCCCCGAACTGCTCAAGGCCTGGCAGAGCCTGGACGAAGGGGACGTCCACGGTGCCCTGCGGCAACTCCGGCACGGCACCGACACCCTGCCCCTGGAGGAGGTCGCCCTCGTGGTGGCCCGGGCCGCCGGCATGACGGGTTTCGCCGACCTCCAGGAAGCCGCCACGACCCTGTCGGCCCACCCCGGCAAGGCGCGCCCGCTCTACGACTTCGGATACGCCTGCATCGAGCGGGGCGTGTCCTACCTGGCGATCCCCGCGCTGCGCGAGGCGCTGCGGCTGGCGGCGGGCGCACCCCCGGTGCTGCGGGAACTGGTCTCGGCCTACGAAGACGAGGGCCGGCACCGTGAGGCCGCCGACGTTCTGCTGGCCCACGAGGACGGCTTCGCCGACTGGCCCGACCGCTACCTGCTGGTGTTCAACGCGCTCATGGCGGGCGACCTGGCCCTCGCCCGCCGCCAGCACGCCCTGCTGCCCGACCCGGACGACGAGATGTGGCAGCCCGCGCAGGCCCGCCAGCGCCGCACGCTGGAACGGGCGGCCGTCGCCGAGCAGGCCGGTCCGCTGGACCTGACCGACCTGCGCGGCTGGCAGTACGTCATCGGCGGCACCGTCCTCGGCACGCTCTCCCCGTTCGGTTTCGACGCGGGCATGACCGGCCGGTACGCCTGGCTTCAGGACACCCACGCAGGCTGCCTGCGGGGCCTGCTGCGCCTGAAGACCGTGCTCGACGCGGCCGAGGTACGGCCCGAGACGGTGTCCCTGCTGCCCGACCGCGGCAGCCGCATCCTGGGCCTGGCCGCCGCCGAGGTGCTCGGCCTCCCGGCGCGGCCCTTCGAGCCCGGCCTGGGAAACACCGTCGTCGTCGCCTACGACCTGAACGACCTGGCCGCGGAGGACGGCGGCCCCGAGCTCATCGGGCAGCTGTTCCACCGGGCACCCGGCCAGGTGCTCCACGAGCACGCGAGCTGCTGGACCGACCCGCCGGCCGTCACCCCGGACAGCGTGGCGCTGCTCCACCAGTCGGCGGTGGCACCGTGGGGAGCGGGACTGCGGCAGAGCGCCGACGGCGGCGTCGAACGGGGCGAGCCCGACGACCGGCCGGAGGCGGAGATCGCCGCCGAGATCGTGGCCGCCGACCCCGCCCCGGACGAGGGCGACGGGGAGACCCCCGCCGACCCGGACACACGGCTCACCGACTTCGTCACGGCCGTCCGCGGCACCTGGCTGCAAGGCGACCGGGCCGCCCTGAAGACATCCGGACCCGTGCGGAGTTCCCGGTTCCTCTGACCGGCCCGACGCGATCACACGTCGGTCACCCGCACGCTTCCGACCGGAGAGGGGAGCGTCGCTTTCCGGCCACCCGGCGTTGACACGCTGCCCGAGTGTTGGCCATGGCTTTTCCCGTCGATCTCCGCCGCTGCCAGATACTCGGTCTGGCCGGCACCGCCTTTCTCGCGCTGGGTGGTGAGACGGCCGGAGCCCTGCCCGTCCGCGAGCTCCTCGCCCCGGCCTCCGCCCGCGCCGCCCTCGGCCTGGTCGGCGTGTACTTCGGCCTCGTCCTGCTGATCGCGGCCTGGGTGCTGCTGGGGCGGCTGGTGCGTGGCCCCGAGCCGCCCACGCCGCGTGCCCTGCTGCTGGTCCTCGCCGCCTGGGCGGCGCCCCTGCTGCTGGCGCCGCCGCTGTTCAGCCGGGACGTCTACAGCTATCTCGCGCAGGGCGCCATGGTCGAGGCCCACATCGACGTGTACGCGCACGGCCCGTCCCGGCTCGGCGGGCCGCTCGCCGACGAGGTCGCCCCGCTCTGGCAGCACACCGGCGCCCCGTACGGGCCGGTGTTCCTCGCCGTCGCCGCCGCCCTGTCCGACCTGACCCGCGGCACACTGGCCGCCGGCCTGGTCGGCATGCGGCTCGTCGCCCTGGCCGGCGTGGCACTGATGGCGGCCGCGCTGCCGCGTCTCGCCCGGCACAACGGCGCCGACCCCTCCGCCGCGCTCTGGCTCGGCGCCCTCAACCCGCTCGTGCTGCTGCACCTGGTGGCGGGCGCCCACAACGACGCCATCATGCTCGGTCTGCTCGGCGCCGGCCTGGTCGCGGCCCTGGGCCGGTGGCCGGTGCTCGGCGCCGTCCTCGTCACGCTCGCCGCCCTGGTCAAGGCACCGGCCGTACTCGGGCTCGCCGCGGTCGTCGCCCTCCAGATACACGCGGGCCACCGCCCCGCACCAGCCGTCCTGACCACGGGCGCGGCGGCCGCCGCCACCACCGTCGCCGCGACCGCCGCCGCAGGCACCGGATACGGCTGGATCAGCGCCCTCAACACCCCCGTCTCCCCGCAGAACTGGGCCCTCACCAGCCTCCTCGGCCGCGCCACCCGCGCCCTGCTGGAACACCTCGGCAGCGACCTCGCGCCGCTGGCCGTGCCCGCCTGGCACACCCTCGGCGTCGCGACCGCCGTGGTCGCGATCCCCGTCATCTGGCTGCGGCTGCGCCCCCGACCGGTGTACGCGCTCGGCCTGAGCCTGGCCGCGGTGGCCGCCCTCGGCCCGGCGCTCCGCCCCTGGTACGCCCTGTGGGGCCTGTTCCTCATCGCCGCCGCCGCGCCCAGCACATCCGTACGGCACCGGACGGCGGCCGTGACCGGCGTCCTCGCGCTCTCCGTGCTGCCCAGCGGCGGCCCGGCCGACACCGGGCAGCTGGTCCTGGCCGCATCGGGCGGCGCGCTCGCGGTCGTCGTCCTCTGGCAGGCACACCAGGCGGAACTGGCACCGGCGTTGGGACGTACGGCATGACCATGAGACCGCCCCGCACCGGCCGCGGACGGCTGCTGCTGGTCCTCGCCCTCGCCACCGCCGTGACCGTGTTCACCGCGACCGTGCCGCTGCTGCGCGACTGGTTCGACCTGCGCGTCTACTACGGCACCGTGGACAGCTGGATCCACCACGGCGGCCGCATCTACGACTACCGGGTCCCGGGCACGACGTACGGCTTCACCTACCCGCCGTTCGCGGCGGTCGCCATGCTGCCGATGGCCCTGCTCGGCTGGCACACCGCGATCGCGCTGGCCCTGCTGCTCAACCTGGCCGCCCTGGCCGTCGTCCTGCGCATCCTCACGGGACCGGGCTGGCGGCGGCACGGCTGGTACGGCTGCGCGCTGGCCGCCTGTCTGCTCGCGCTGTTCGAACCGCTGCGCGACACCCTCAGCTTCGGACAGGTCAACGTCCTGCTGCTGGCCCTCGTCCTGGTCGACGCGTGGCTGCTGGCCACCGGGCGGGGACGCTGGGCCGGCGCCGGGACCGGCCTCGCGGCGGCGATCAAGCTCACGCCCGCGCTGTTCATCGCCCTGCTGCTCCTGGCCCGGCGATGGCGCGCCGCGGCCGTCGCCACGGCGGTCGCCGCCGCGGCCACGGCCCTCGCGGCCTGGGTGGCCCCGGACGCCTCCCGGTTCTACTGGACCGAGGCCATGTGGGACACGACCCGGGTGGGCCGCCTCGACTACGTGTCCAACCAGTCCCTGCAGGGCGTCCTGGCCCGGCTCGGCGAACCGGACCGCCCCCTGTGGGCGGCGGCGGTCCTGCTGGTGCTGGGCGTCTGGGCGTGGCGGGCGCGCCGGGCGGCCGCCGCCGGGGACTTCACGGGCGCGTTCGCCCTCACCGGGCTCACCGCCTGCCTCGTCAGCCCGATCACCTGGGTGCACCACCTGGTGTGGCTGCTGCCGTCCTTCGCCGTACTGATCCGCGCCGGGCACCCGCGCGTCGCGGGCGTCTTGTACGCGGTGCTGTGCAGCAGTGTGGTGTGGCTGTGGTTCGACGACTTCTCGGGCGTCGACGGGTTCGTCGGCGGCAACGCCTACACCTGGATCACCCTGGGCCTGCTGCTGTGGCTGCCGACCGGTCAACTCTCCTCGGGCCGGCAACCCTTGCGTCGCAGCACGAGCGCGACGGCCCCCGCGCCGAGACCGGCGGCACCTGCGATCGCCCCGGCCTCCGCCCAGCCGGGCGCGCCCTCCTCCTCAGCGGCCGCCGCGACCACGGGCCGCGCGTCCGGCCCCGGCCGCGCGCGGGAGCGCAGTGCGTCCAGGGAGCCCACCGGATCGACCCGCCCGGCTGCCGCGAACCCCCAGTCGAGCAGCGAGCGCGTCTCCTCGTACACGGCGGAACCGCCGCCGTCCTGAGGGTTCATCACCGTCACCACCAGCGTGCGCCCGTCCCGGCGGGCCGCCGCGACGAGCGTGTGGCCCGCCTTGCTGGTGTAGCCGTTCTTGACACCGATCAGCCTCCGGTACGGCCTGACCCCGTCGGAGCCGCTCAGCAGCCGGTTGGTGTTGCGGATCGGGTACGACCAGCCGCCGCGCCCCGGGAACCTGGCCTCGACCGTGGCGCAGTACCGCGCGAAGTCGGGGTTGCGCAGCCCCGCCCGGCCGAAGACGGCCAGGTCGTACGCCGACGACACTTGGCCCGGCGCGTCGTAGCCGTCCGGCGACAGCACGCGGGTGTCGTGGGCGCCGAGCGCCCGGGCCCTGGCCTCCATCCGCTCGGCCGTGGCCCGCCGGCCCCCGTTGAGCCCGGTCAGGACGTGCACGGCATCGTTGCCGGAGTTGAGGAACACGCCGTGCCACAGGTCGGCGACCCGGTACGTCTGCCCCTCGTTGACCCCGACCAGGCTGCTGCCGGACCCGACGCCCTTCAGCTCCCGTGCGCTGACCTTGTGCCGGATGCCGCCGGGCAGGACCGGCAGCACCGTGAGCGCGAACAGGGTCTTGAGGGTGCTGGCGGGTGGCAGTTTGCGGTGCGCGTCGTGCGCGGCGAGGACCTCGCCGGTGCGGGCGTCGGCCACCAGCCACGACAGGGCGGAGACGGACGGGACCGCGGGCGCCCCCGTGCGCGGCCGGACCTGCGTGCCGGAGCGGTACAGCAGGGACGGCTGCGGCAGCCCCGCGTGCGGCCCGCCTTCGAGCGGGCCGGGATCCGCCCCCGTACGGGCGGCCGCCGCGGCGGGAAACAGCGCCAGCAGCCCTGCCACACAGAGGGCGCAGGTGGACACGGCAGCCCGGGAAGGAAATCCGATAGTCATACCGCAAACGTAGGAACGGACCTTTCGAACGCGACGCTGCCCGGGCCGAGCGGCACCCGCGAGCACCCGGACGGGGGAAGCGGTGAAGGCCCGGCGGTGACGGCCCGGCGGTGACGGCCCGTCAGTCGGTCGGCAGTGTCGGCTGGATGCGCCGCAGGAACGTCGCGTTGTCGGGTGTCTCGCGCATCCGCTCCAGCAGCGTCTCCAGGCCGCCCTGCCCGTCCCGGGGCTGCAGGGCCCGTCGCAGTCCGCGTACGGCGGTCAACTCGGCTGCGGAGAGCAGGAGTTCCTCGCGGCGCGTACCGGAGGGGTTGATGTCGACGGCCGGGAACACCCGGCGGGAAGCCGTCTCGCGGCTCAGGCGGAGCTCCATGTTGCCGGTGCCCTTGAGCTCCTCGAAGTAGAAGTCGTCGGCGCGTGAGCCGGTCTCCACCAGGGCGGTGGCGAGGATGGTGAGCGAGCCGCCCTCCTCGGCCTGGCGGGCGGCGCCGAAGAACCGCTTCGGCCCGATCAGCGCGGACGCGTCCACGCCGCCGCTGAGGGTGCGGCCACCGGCGGCGGCCGCGTTGTTGTGCGCCCGGCACAGCCGGGTGAGGGAGTCGAGCAGGATCACGACGTCCTCGCCCGCCTCGACGAGCCGCTTGGCCCGCTCGATCACCAGCTCGGCCAGCGCGATGTGCTGCCTGGGCGCCTGGTCGAAGGTCGAGGCGTACACCTCGCCCCGCACGGAGCGCCGCACGAACTCCTGATCAAGATCCAGGCCATGGACGGCGTGGACCCCGAGGCGACCCGGGCGCTGATCGAGGAGCGCAGGGCGTGGGCGCGCGCCAAACTCGCCCGCTACGAGCGCGTCCGCGAGCGCCTCCTGGACGGCCGGAGCGAGGAGGAGTACCTGGCGGAGACCGGCCGCGTCGGGCCGTATCTCACCCTCATGGGAGGAATCTCCTACGAGCAGGAGAACCTGCGCTGGTGCGAGCGCGTTCTCGCGGTCCTGACACAGCGTGCTCGACACGGCGTGCTCCCCTAGGCTGACGAGATGTTCAGCCCCGAAGGCCCCAGCCTGCGTGAGCTCGCCGTCCAGGCGCTGTCGTCCGTCGAACGCGGTTACGACCTGCTCGCGCCGAAGTTCGACCACACCCCATTCCGGACGCCCGCCGCGGTGCTCGACGCGGTCGGGGCGGCGCTGGAGCGAAGGGGACCCTTCGGCGCCGGGCTCGACCTGTGCTGCGGCACCGGTGCGGGCGTCGACGTGCTGGCCCGGGTGTGCCGGGACAGCGTCACCGGGGTCGACTTCAGCGCGGGCATGCTCACCGTCGCCCGCGAGCGCACCCGACCCGCGGGGCCGCCGGTCTCCTGGGTCCGCGCGGACGCCCGGGCCCTGCCCTTCGCGCCGGCCTTCGACCTGGTGGTGAGCTTCGGGGCGTTCGGCCACTTCCTGCCCCGCGAGCTGACGGCGCTGTTCACCCAGGTCCACTCCGTCCTGCGGCCGGGCGGCTGCTTCGCGTTCCCCCTGGTCGCACCGCCCCGCCCGGGCGAGCTCGGGTACTGGATGCTGCTCGGCTTCGACCTGGTCATGCGGGTGCGCAACGCGCTGTGGCGCCCGCCGTTCGTCATGTACTACCGGACCTTCCGGCTCGGCGACGTCCGTCGGGAGCTGACGCGGGCCGGGTTCCAGGTGGAGCTCCAGGCACTGCCCGAGTTCGGACGGCGGCAGGACGGCAGTCCGCGCGTGCGGATGGTGGTGGCCCGGCGGCAGCCGTAACCCACGGCGGCGGCATGGCCGCCGTGCGCTCCCTCCTGTGTGTTCACCGGCCACCAGCACGGGACGCCGGTCCTGCTCGGCTCGGCTCGGCCCGGTTCGGCCCGGCCCGCTCCGGCCCCGGGCACGACGGACAGCCGGCCCCGACGTGCCGGGACCGGAGGACTGCCCGCCGCACGAACTCAGCAATGGCTGGCCCCCTTCACCCGGCGGCTTCGGCCCGCCACGCGGACCGTCCGCTCGCGGGCGGCACCGGGCCGACCCCGTCGCCTGGATGCGTGTCCTCGACGGACAGAGCCTCGACGCCGCCGCGGTCACCACCCTCACCGACGTCCTGCCACCCGCCCTGTACGCGCCCCGGCGCACCCCGCACCCGGTCCCACCGCGGAGCTGACCGTCCACTTCACCGTGGGCTGGGGAGCCAGGCACGGATCGTACGGGCCGAGCAGCGCCCGGCCGCTGACTGAGCGCGACCGGTGCGTCAGCTCCGGATGAACTCCAGCAGGTCGGCGTTGAACGCCTTCTCGAAGTCGCCCACCAGACCGTGTGGGGCGCCCGGATAGACCTTCAGCCTCGCGTCCTTGACGAGCTGGGCCGTCTTGTGGGCGGAGGCACCGATCGGCACGATCTGGTCGTCGTCGCCGTGCGCGACCAGCGTCGGCACGTCGATGCGCCCCAGGTCCTCGGTGAAGTCGGTCTCCGAGAACTGCTCGACGCAGTCGTACGCCCCCTTGAGGCCGACCTGCATGCTCCACAGCCAGAACGCGCGCCGCATGCCCTCCGACTCGATGGCGCCGGGCCGGTTGTAGCCGTAGAAGCTCTTGCTCAGGTCCCAGTAGAACTGCGACCGGTCGGCCTCGACGCCCGCGCGGATCCCGTCGAAGGCCTCCTTCGGCGTGCCCTCCGGATTGGCCTCGGTCCGCAGCATCAGCGGCGGCACCGCGCCCAGCAGCACGGCCTTCGCAACCCGCGCGGTGCCGTGCCGCCCGATGTAGCGGACCACCTCGCCGCCGCCGGTCGAGTGTCCCACCAGGATCACGTCGTCGAGGTTCAGCGACTCGATCAGCTCGGCCAGGTCGTCCGCGTACCGGTCCATGTGGTTGCCTTGCCAGGGCTGCCCGGAACGGCCGTGCCCCCGCCGGTCGTGCGCGATCGCGCGGAACCCGTGCTCCGCGACCAGGCGGGCCTGCCCGTCCCAGGCGTCCGCGTTGAGCGGCCAGCCGTGACTGAACACGACGGGCTGTCCGTCGCCCCAGTCCTTGTAGAAGATCTCGGTTCCGTCGGAGGTCGTGAACGTGCTCATGAGAACCCTCTCTCCAGGTCGTGCGCCCGAGGCTATGCGCGGATCGGAGGAAGCGCCCTACGACATCAGGGCGGTGTCCGCGATCTCCTTCCGGCCACGGTCGATAACCGGCGCGTCACCGCGGTCGATGAGGAGCGGCGCAGGGCGGCCGGCCCCGGGTCAGCCCGCGGCCGGCAGCGTGAACTCGTAGATCAGCGCGTCCTGGGCGTTCACGACGAGGTCGGTGATCTCCAGCGGTCGGGCGTACTGGTCGTGCACCCGCCGGGTGACGCGGACCGACGGCGTGCCCGCGAGCGGGGTGATGCAGTCGCGGTGGTGCAGGGTCAGGCCCGCGGTGCGCATCCAGTCGTAGGCCCGCCGCAGCTGGGCGGCGGCCGCATCGTCGGCGCGGTCGCGGTAGCGGGCCAGCTCCTCGACCTCCGCGAGGGCCACGGCGGAGAACGACGTCACCGCCGTCCGCAGCCCGCGTCCGTCGGCGGCCGACGACCGGTAGCGGTGCACCAGCGTCGGCCGGTCCGGGGCCAGCCCCAGGGCCTCGGCATGCTCCGGCGGAGGAGACTCCCAGGCGACGGTGGCCCGGGACAGGGCACCGGCGTCCGCGGCTCGGGCGCCGACCGGGAAGGTGAGGGAGGCCGGGGTCTGCACCGGCGGGCCGGGCAGCGTCGCGTGGCTGCCCCGCCGGTCGGTGGCGACCAGGCCGTCCCGGCGCAGCACCTGGAGCGCCTGACGTACGGTCTCCCGGCTGACCCCGAAGTGCTCGGCCAACTGCCGCTCCGCCGGCAGCCGTTCACCGGGTGTGATGGTTCCGTCGCGCAGCTCGCCGAGCAACTGCGTCGCGATCCGCCGGTACAGGGGCCCTCCTTCGGCGAGCGGGGTCTCGTGCGGGGTGGTGCGGGCCATGCCGCGCCTCCTGATGGTCACGTACGGTAGCCGCGTGGGCTCGGTGCGCCACCAGATCTAGCATTGGTCTAAACCAGCAGGGAAGGGCGGCCCGGCGGTTCGGCCGAAACCGGTCCGCGGGGGCGCCCGTGTCAGAGCGCGCTGTATACGGCGTCGACGAGGGCCATCTTGCGCGGGTCGTCGGCGATGCGCGGCCCCATGCGGTTCATGGCGTAGCCCAGCGACACGCCGGCCTCCGGATCGGCGAGGCCGCAGGAGCCGCCGAAGCCGTCGTGTCCGAAAGCGCGCGGGTTGGGCCCGTAGGAGCCGTTCGGCCCGCTGAGCCACAGGCCCAGCGCCGCCTCGGTGTCGCGCTCGAAGCCCGCCCCGAGCACCAGATCCCGGCAACTGCCCTGCCCCTCACGCGCCCGCTCGGCCGCCTCGGGGGACAGGACGCGGTGGCCGTCGTACGTGCCGCGCCCCGCGAAGACCGCGTACAGCGCGGCGACGGCCCGCGCGGTGCCGTGCCCGTTCACGGCCGGTAACTCCGCGGCCCGCCACTCGGGCGTGTTGGCGTCGGTCGCGCCCACCGGCGGATTGGTCAGCGCGGCGACGGCGGCGGGCGTCAACCGGCTGAAGATCGCCGCCTGTTCACTGGTCGGTGCGACCGGCGGCTGCACCAGCTCGGCCGCCCGGCCGGACTCCTTCTCCGGCAGCCCGATCGTGAAGTCGATCCCGAGCGGCCCGGTCACCTCCCGCTCCAGGAACGCCCCCGGCGGCATCCCGGACACCCGCCGTACGACCTCGCCAACGAGATGGCCGTACGTCAGCGCGTGGTACCCGGACCGCGTGCCCGGCTCCCACCAGGGCTGCATCGCCGCGAGCCGCTGCGTCGTCAGCTCCCAGTCGTACAGCTGGGCGAGCGAGTGCGGCTCCCGCAGGCCCGCCAGGCCGGCGCGGTGCGACAGCAGATGCCGTACCAGGACCTTCTCCTTGCCCGCCGCGGCGAACTCCGGCCAGTACGCGGCCACCGGCGCGTCGAGGTCGAGCAGCCCCCGGTCCGCGAGGATGTGCGCGCACAGCGCCACGGGACCCTTCGACGTCGACCACACGTTGACCAGCGTGTCCCGCTCCCACCGCCGGGTGCGGGCCCCGTCGGCCCAGCCGCCCCACAGATCCACCACCGGCACGCCGTCGACCATGACGGTCACGGCCGCACCCAGCTCCCCCCGCTCCCGGAAGTTCTCCTCGAACGCCGTACGGACCGCCGCGAAACGCGGATCGCACTGGCCGTGAACCTCGGCCTGCTCTTCGTGCATTGCCCCTCCCTCGACCGTCTTCAGGTCCGGGGCCGCGCTGCCGCGACCCCGGGCGCCCAGAACGTACCGACTGGTCGGACCAAGGGGGAACCCCGCGGGCGGGGAACGGCCGAATCAGGCGTACGACCGTATCCAGCGCAGCTTGGCCGCCTCCTGGAAGGGGCCGCCGCCCTCGTGGTCGTTGAAGTCGTAGACCTCGATCGCCTTGTCGTCGTGTGCCCAGGCGTTGAAGGCCGCGAAGACGGTGGAAGGCGGGCAGGTCTGGTCCTCCAGGGCGGCCGAGAACAGTGCGGGGGCCCGGCCGCGCGCGGCGAAGTGCACGCCGTCGAAGTAGGAGAGCGTGCGCAGGGCGTCCTCGCTGCGGCCCCGGTGCGTTTTCAGGTACAGGCCGATCTCCCGGTACGGGTGACGGTCCGTGAGGGTGGCCGCGCGCGGGAAGTCGCACAGGAACGGCACGTCCGGCGCGACGCCCGCGAGGTCCGGGACGAGACCGCCCACGGCGATCGCGATGCCGCCGCCCTGGCTGGCGCCGACCGCCACCGTGCGCGCCGGGTCGGTCAGCGGATGCGAGCGGGCCGCCTCGATGGCGCGCACCGCGTCCGTGAACACCCGGCGGTAGTAGTAGCTCTCGGGCGCGTCGAGACCGCGCGTCATGAACCCGGGATACGAGGGAGCGCCGCCCACCGGGTCCGCGGTGCCGCCGCCGGCGCCCCAGGCGCTGCCCTGGCCCCGGGTGTCCATCACGAAGTGGGCCCGGCCGGTGGACGCCCACAGCAGGTGCTCGTGCGGCAGGCCGCGCCCGCCTCCGTAGCCGATGAACTCCACGACCAGCGGCAACGGGGCGTCCGCGTCGGCCGGCACCGTCAGCCAGCCCTTGACCGGATGACCGCCGAACCCGGCGAACGTCACGTCGTACACCCGCACCGTCGCAAGACCCGTGTCGACCGGGTCGAAACGGGCGTCCAGGTCGTGCTCGCGCGTCTCCTGAAGCGTCTTCGACCAGAACGCGTCGAAGTCCTCGGGCTCGGTGGAGGCGCTGCGGTACTCGCGGAGTTCGTCGAGCGGAAGGTCGAACAGGGCCATGTAGGACCGCCTTTGTGGAGAGAAGGTGCGGAGACAGTGCGGTGATCACACCGTACGTGGGTGGTCGGAGGACTCGCCAGGTCTTTGCCGCGGTCCACGTCCGGAGCGCGCACGGGTGTGTGGACGTGATGCGCTGGTCAGGCACAGGGAACCGCCCACCGGGCAGGGTGGGCGTGAGGTACTGGGCGGCAGTGCGGTGAGGGCAGGTGACGGCGGGTGGTCGGGTCACCGGCCTCTTTCCGGCGGGGGAGACGTGCCTGTGCGGCGCGTGGGAGTGGCCTCAGGACCGGCGGTGGGTCCGCGCAGTGGGTGCGCGTCTCATGCCCGCCGATGGCTCCACTCCGGCTCCGTACGCGCCCACTCCCGCTCCCACTCGGCCAGTCGGCGGCTGAGCGCGGCTCGGCGCACGACGCCGTGCCCGAGGAGCACCACGGCCACCGCGCCCCCGGTGGCGCACACGCCGACGGTCAGGGTGTGCTGCCAGACATCGGCGCCGTCCACCGGCGGCGTGACGTTGCGCCCCCGGGAGTCGAACCACACGTCGACCTTCTCGCCCTGCCGCGTGTCTCCCGGCACCCGCGCGACGGCCGTGCGCTCTCCTTCGCCCGGTTCCGTCCAGCGCACCGTGGCGCGGTACGCGTGCTGGGCCCCGGCCTGCGCCGACGGCAGCGAGTCGCTGGCCCTGCCGACCACTTCGGCGCGTACGCGGTGCCGCTCGGCGCGCTGCTCCGCCGCGGCTTTCCGCGCCTCGCCATGGGCCCACCCGGCCGCGGCCGCCCCCACCAGGGGCGCGACCACGAGCAGCAGGACGGCGACGACCAGCACCGTCCACGCCTCGACGACATCCGACCGGCGCCGCAGCGGATTGCGCCGCCAGCGCCAGCCGCGCACCCGGGTTCGCATGTCGACCTCCTCGCCCGTCACCGCAGCCGGAGGGCCGGACAAGCCGTACGGGGGCGGCACCGCCGCTCCCCTCGCATCGCGCCACGCGTGCGAGTGCCCATACGGATCTGGTACCCCGTCCGACCGGTATCGATCGCTCACCGCGGCCCGGGTGCGACGGGCGCGGGCGGCTCAGCCACCCTGTACCGCTGCCACCCGTGGTACCGGCGGTACGGGTGTACGGCGTGCGGCCGTACGGAAGAGCCGGCCGCCGGGCGGCGCCGGTGCGGGCGGTCGTCCGTGCGCAGAGGGCGGATCGACGGTGATCCGTGGTGCTTGCCGAGCCCCCGGACAGGTGCCCGGCCGTGCCACGGTGAAACACCGGGGGTCACGTCCTGTGGCAGGGCGCGCACGCTCCCGCGCTGCCCGCTGCCGGAGGTGAGCCGTTGCCGTTGCCGTTGCCGTTGCCGCTGCCGCTGCCGCTGCCGTTGTCGCTGTCGCTGTGGCTGTCGTGAAGCCGGGCATCCCGGCGCTCAGCCGAAGCGCTCGATCCGGACCCTGTCCACGGGCTGGCCGGCTGCCACCAGCAGCCGGGAGGCGTGCTCGGCGAACGAGTTGGACCCGCACACATAGGCCTCCCACCCACCAGCGGGACTCTCGGCCAGGAGGGGCGCCACACGTGCGGCCGACACACGTCCCACGGGCACCCCCTCCGGCGCGCCGCGAGTGAACACGGTCGTCGTCTCCGCGCCGAACTCCCGCGCGTAGATGAGCTCCTCGGGACTGCGCGCGGACACCAGCAGCCGCAGCGGCACGGAAAGGCCGCGCGCCCGGTGGTGCCGCACCATCGACATCAGCGGTACGACCCCGGAGCCGGCGCCGACGAGCAGCGCCGGCCGGTCGCCCGGCCAGGCGAAGAAGCCGCTCAGCGGGCCACGCACCTCGACTTGGTCACCGGGCCGGGCCACCGTGTGGAACCAGCCGGAGACCTCACCGCCCGCCACGTGATCGAGGGTCAGCTCGATGTGCCCGGAGTCGTCGGGCGCGGACGCGATCGAGTAGTGGCGCTGGGCCGCATAGCCGTCCTCGGCGGTCAGCCGCAGCAGCAGGTGCTGGCCGGGCAGATGCCCCGGCCAGCCGGGCACGGCGAACCGGAAGGTCGCGGCGCGCGGGGTCTCGCGCCGGATCTCGGTGAGTGTGGCGGTCCGCCACACCGAGGCGGCCTGCTCGCTCACGGCGATCCGCCCCGGCACGGCGAAGGGGGTGGGAGGGACGAACGTCTCAGTCACCGGAGTACCGCTGCTCCTCCCAGGGGTTGCCGCGCGCGTGGTAGCCGTTCTGCTCCCAGAAGCCCGGCTCGTCGTGGTCGAGGATCCTCAGGCCCGCGATCCACTTGGCGCTCTTCCAGAAGTACAGGTGCGGCACCAGCAGCCGCGCCGGGCCCCCATGCTCGGCGGGGAGCGGCTTGCCGTCGTACTCCCAGGCGATCCAGGCACGCCCGCCGGTCAGGTCCGTGAGCGGCAGGTTGGTGGTGTAGCCGGTGTGCGAGTACGCCACGGCATGGGTGGCGGACCCATGGGGCCGGACCACATCCAGGAAGACGTCCAGGGACACGCCCCCGAACCGCATCCCGAACTTCGACCAGCTGGTCACGCAGTGGATGGCACCCTCGTACGCCGACGCCGGCAGCCGGTGCGCCTCCTCCCACGTCCAGGTGCGGGGCTCCGCCACCCGTCCGTCGATCCGGAAGGTCCAGTCGGCCGGCGCCAGGTCGGGGGTGACCTCGGCGGACAGGACGGGCCAGTCGTCGCCCGCGTCGTACTGGCCGGGCGGCAGCCCGGGGTTGTCGACGCGGGGTCGCCCGGTGAAGCCTCGGGTGACGTTCATGCGGGTCGTGCCTCCGTACGTGATTGCACCTTCAACCGTAAGGGGTCGTCCACCCGGCCCGGCCCCCGGGAGGCGCGGTGGCCGTCGCGTACGGCATCCGGCAACGTGGCGGAAACGTGCGCCTGCACACGGGGACCGGCAACACGAACGCCGTCCGGCTTGACGAGTCCCTGAGCTTCAGCCTCCGCCGCACCGCCGCGTTCCTCACCGCCCATGCGCCCAGCACCTGACGGTGACTGGTCGGTGGCGGCTGGAGGCGGAGCCGGGGCGCCCGGACCATCGGGTAATGTGGCCGTCCGGCTGCGGGCGGTCCCAGCCGTCGCAAGCCGAGGAGGTGAGACCCATCACCGTTGTGTCGGCTCGGGTGCTCTCCCCTCACAACAGCGCGGATCACCGTCAGTAGGTGGCCGCCGGAGCGCCCTTCGGTTCTCGAAAGGCTCTTGGCTTCCATGCCGTCTGTCTCTTCTGGCCCGTCGCCTTTCTCCTTCTCCTCGTCCCGGGACTCCGTCGTGGCCGCGCTGCGCGCCGCGGGCTGCGTCTTCGCCGAGGACGAGGCCGAGTTGATCCTCACCGCCGCCCGCACCCCGGACGAGGTGGCCGCCCTGGTCGAGCGCCGTGTCGCCGGGCTGCCCCTCGAACTCGTCGTCGGCTGGGCCGAGTTCCGGGGTCTGCGCATCGCCGTGGAGCCCGGGGTCTTCGTGCCCCGGCGCCGTACCGAGTTCCTGGTGGAACAGGCGCTCGCCCAGGCGCCCGAAGCGTCCGTCGTCGTGGACCTGTGCTGCGGCTCGGGGGCCGTCGGCGTAGCCCTGGCCGCTGCACTCGGCGGCGTCGAGTTGCACGCCGCCGACATCGACCCCGCGGCGGTGCGCTGCGCCCGCCGCAACATCGCCGCCGCCGGCGGTCACGCGCACGCCGGTGACCTGTTCGAGGCGCTGCCCGACGAGCTGCGCGGCCGCGTCGACATCCTCGCGGCCAACGTGCCGTACGTCCCCAGCGACGAGATCGGCCTGCTGCCCCCGGAGGCCCGGGACCACGAGCCGCTGGTCGCCCTGGACGGCGGCGCGGACGGTCTCGACGTCCTGCGCCGGGTCGCCGCCGAGGCGCCCCGCTGGCTGGCGCCCGGCGGCTGCGTCCTGGTGGAGACGAGCCGGCGGCAGGCCACGACCGCCGTCGACGCCTTCGAGCGCGGCGGCCTGACGACCCGTCTGACGGTCTCCGAGGAGCTGTACGCCCACGTCGTGATCGGCGTACGGCAGGAGACGGGGCGAGGCTGAGCGGTGACCGCCGACCCGGGCGGCACGTCAGTCGAAGCTGACTGCCGACCCGCGGCACCTCAGTCGAAGCTGACCGCCGACCGGGCCGCACCTCAATCGAAATAGGATTCGAGCGTGCCGCGACGCCGGACGTCGAGCGTCGCGCAGTGGAACGAGCCGCCGAACGGCGCGTAGTGCAGCAGGTCGCAGGGGATCGGCTCGAATCCCCACTTCTCGAGCGCGCGCAGCATGTCGGTGTGGTGCCGCTCCGCGATCACCCGTTTCTCGTCGACCATCAGCACGTTCATGCTGAGCCACTTGCCGCACATCGACGTGATCTTGAGCACGCGCTCGTCGATCGGGTTGGGCTCGGGGGCGATCAGGATGTCCCACGACCTCAGGACGTCCGGCAGACGGTCGATGTCGACGTATTCGGGATTGACCAGCACCTTGCCGGGCGCGAGCAGGACGAACGTCGTGTCGATGTGCATGGGGGTGCGGCAGCGGCTCTCGATCTCGTGGATGCGATAGCCGGGGCCGAGATGGCGGCGCAGCCAGTCGATGCCCATCCGGTTGGTGACGTTGCTGCGCGTCACGAAGAGGTCGCGTCCCGCGCGGACGAAGTCCGCGGCGTCGAACACGGGCTCGAACTCGGTGAGGATGTACCGCATGGGCTCGCCGGCCTTGGGGATGCGGAAATCCGCCTCGAACAGCTCGTCGGTGAGCTGCGGCCGGGGAGCCGCCGTCCAGCGCGCGCCGCGCCGGAAGTAGTCCTTGAGGATCGCGCGATAGGAATGCGTCTCGAAATAACGGCACGGCCATGCCATCGGCGTCTCGATGATCTCGTCGCCGATCACGAGCATGCTGTCCCGCGGGCAGGTGTTGCAAAACCCGCGCGACGACCAGTCGGGGGTGCCGAACCGTCGCCGGTGGTCGACCGCGTCCGGACGCCTGACCGTGATATCGAGGGACTCCAGGAGAGCGATGAACTGGTCGAGCTCCTGCTGCGCCCGCTCGATAAGCATCCGCGGATACGTGAAGCCGGCGGCGAGCCCCTGCAACCGCGCCGCCCAGGGGGGCATGTTGCAGGCCACGACCGGATGCTTCGAGGGGATCGTCGCGCCGTCGAGACGCCCGACGATGATCTCCTCCAGCGGGTCCCACTCGTTGTGTGAATTGACCGGCGAATCGAGCGGCTCCGCAGTGTCGTCAGTCATGGGAATGCCGGGCTCCTGCACTACCGCCATGCTCAACCGCGCTTTCGATCGCAGAACCTACTGATGCACTGTATCCAGCACGTCACTCAGAGTGCTCTTCGGAGCTGTCCGCGTCAACGAGCAGGGCCGACCCCGTGGCCGGATGACGACACACACCCCCCGGGGCACGCGGAGCGGCCCTCCCACTGTGGGCCGAGGGCGCCCCAGACCAAAGCGGATCCGTTCGGGACGGGCACCCCCGGCTCAGGGGGCGCGTACCCGCCGTGTCCGGCTCGACACCAGCCGTCGATGCGGCGCGCCGTGCCGCCGTTCGGTTCAGGCCACGGCCGGAGGGGCCGGATCGTCGCCCTGCGGCCGTCCCCCGCGCACGGGACGGCCCCCTTCCGCGCCGTCCGCAAATGTCCTCTCGCGCGTATGAATTTCGGGAAGTGACCGAATAGGCGGCCATATTTGTGCCATCGCAAATGCGGGTGTAACGCGGCAGGGCATGCCGGACGCAGAAGTGAGTGCAAGCGACAGAGCAACGCGTCAGATCGGATTTCCCATGAGCAGCACCGACCCGGCTTCCGGATACCGGACGTACGACCACCCGGAGCCCGACCGCTCCCCGCGCGGCCAGGCCGCCGCACGGCGGACCGCCCTGGCGGTTTGCACGGTCGCCGACATCGCGGCCGGTTTGCTGGGCCTGTGGATCCTGCTCTTCCTGCTCGACGCCAATCCTGCGAATGCGTTCGTCGAGTTCGTGCGTGAAACGGCGGACTGGCTGGCCTGGTGGGCACAGGACATTTTCACCATGGACACAGAGGGTCTACGAGTCGTCCTCAATTACGGTCTCCCGGCTGTTCTGTATTTGCTGATCGGCCACGGGATCGCCGCACGGCTCAACAGGGCCTGACAGCCTGACGGAATGGACAGCGGAAGGACCGGCACCGTGCCCCACACCCCCAGTGGAAACGATCACCTGCCGATCTATGAGGACCTGGTACGCGAACGCGGTGACGTCGTCGCGGAAGCCCAGCGGGCGGCCGAGCGCACACAGCACCAGGCAGCGGAACTGCTGAGCGGAACGGATCCGCACCAGCCGAACGTGCCGACGGGATGACGGCTGCCGATGGTGGGGCGGCCGGTGACGAACGGCCCCCCGCAGTCGGCTGCCCTCGTGGCAGCAGGGGTCAGGCCGTCGCCCTCCGGGCCGCCCTGCGGTGACGGCGTGTCACGTCGCCGTACCGTTGCCCGTCGGGCTCTGTGACGCCGAGGGGGACGGGAGCCGCCCGTCGCGCGGTCCGTGGCCCGGGAACCGGTCGCGCCAGTCACCCCGGCCCTTGCCCTTGTCCCTGGCCTTGTCCTTCTCCCATGCCTTCCAGGCGCCCGCCACCACCCGCGTGGCGGTCCGGTCGCCGTCGTCGGCACGGGTGCCGACCAGGGTGGCCTTCTCGCCCTTCTCCAGGGCACCGGCGCCCGTGCCGGAGGCGCCGTCGTGGTGCACCTTGGTGTCGGAGTTCACCGTCCACGTCCACTGGGTACCGTCCGCGCTCCGGACGGTGACCTGGTCGCCGTCCACCTTCTCGACGGCGCCCCGCTGCCAGGTCCGGACGACCCACTCGCCGGTGTCACGGTCCTTGACGGTCGCCTCGCCGTGCACGCCGCCGAACCCGAACCACGGCCCGTGCCCGTGGCCGTGCCGCCCGCCGGATCCGTCCCGCGGGGCCGACGCCGACGGGGACGCCGAGACCGAGGCGCCGTTCCCCGAGTCCCCCGAGGTCGCCGCGTAGGCGACGGTGCCGCCGAGGCCGAGCGCCACGACCGTGGCCGCGGCCGTCACCGCCCGGGCCCGCACGGACTGCCGCCGCCACAGCCCGCGCGGGACCGCCGACGGCCCCGCCCCGTTCACACCCACCCGCGCCGCATGCCCGGCCTCCGCCGGAACCGGCTCGTTCGGCTCGTAGGGCCGGTCCGGCGACTCGCCGCCGGCGGTGTGCTCCTGCTCCGGATCGTGCGTCACGGCTCGCTCCCCTCGACCACGGCACCCGGTATGTCCGTGCCTGTGCCGTGATTGTGGGACACGGCCGATAAGGACCCGGTAATCGGTTCCTGTGAAGGTCCGTGTGAAGGTTCCTGCGAAAGGCCCCGTGCAGGCGACCGTCCGGCGGTTCCGTCATTCGGGCGGCGTCGCCCGGGCGATGAGCAGGGCCACGTCGTCGGAGTTGTCGGGCTCGTGCAGGGTGCGCAGGAGCAGGTCGCAGACCTCCTCCAGGGGGCGGTCGGGTCCGTCGAGCAGGGCCAGCAGCGTGTCGAGCCGTTCGTCGAGCGGATGCCGTCGCGTCTCGACGAGACCGTCGGTGTAGAGCACCAGGCGATCGCCGGGTTCCAGGTCGACGGTGGTCGTGGAGAAGGCGACTCCGCCGACGCCGAGCGGCACTCCGGTGGGCAGGTCGAGCAGCTCCGGGGGGTGCCCGGCGCGCACCCGGACCGGCGGCAGGTGCCCGGCGTTGGCGATCCTGCACTGCCGCAGATGGGGGTCGTGGACGGCGTACAGGCAGGTGGCGATGGCCTGGTCCAGTCCCGCGGTGATCTTGTCGAGGTGCTCCAGGAGCAGCGCCGGGTCGAGGTCGAGGGAGGCCAGGGTGTTGGTCGCCGTACGCAGCCGTCCCATGGTCGTCGCCGCGGTGATGCCGCTGCCCATCACGTCGCCCACGACGAGCGCCGTCTTGCCGTCGTCCAGCGGGATCACGTCGAACCAGTCGCCGCCGACCTCGCTGGTGGCGCCGGCGGGCTGGTAGCGGGAGGCGACCTCGAGTCCGCCCGTCATGGGCGGGTGGCTGGGCAGCAGGCTGCGCTGGAGGGTGAGCGCGGTGTCGCGGGCGTTCTGGTACCAGCGGGCGTTGTCGATCTGCACGGCGGCGCGGGCGGCCAGCTCGCGCGCCAGGAGCAGGTCGTCCTCGCCGAACGGCTCCGGATTGCGGGTGCGCTTCAGGTCGAGGGCGCCGAGCACCTCGCCGCGCGCGATCAGCGGTACGGCGAGATAGGAGTGGACGCCCGCCCGGCCCAGCAGCTCCGCCGCCTCCGGGGAGCGGGCGATGCGGGGCAGGTCCTCGTCCGTGACCTGCGGCACCATCACCGGGTGCCCGGTGCGCACGCACTCGGTGACGAGGCGGTCGGGGGCGTAGCGCGCCACGTGGCCGGGCGGATCGGCCGCCTGGAGGGCCTCCGGCTCCCGGTCGGCCTGCACGGCCAGCGCGCGGATCACCGCGGACTCCGCCGGGCCGATGGTGCTGCGGCGGCCCTGCACCACCGCGTCCAGCAGGTCGACGGCCGCGATGTCGGCGAGTTCCGGCACGGCGACGTCGGCCAGCTCATGGGCCGTGCGGTCCAGCTCCAGCGTGGTGCCGATCCGGGCGGAGGCGTCGGCGATGAGGGCCAGGCGGCGCCGTGCGGCCTCCGCCTCCAGGCCCATCCGGTACTGTTCGGTGACGTCCACGGCCATGCCGACCAGGCCCAGCACGGCCCCGAGCGGGTCCTCCAGCCGGTACAGCGAGATGGACCAGGCGTGGTCCTCGTCGGGGTCGGCCGGAGTGCGGCCCACGATGCGCTGGTCGACGAGCGGACGGCCGGTTCGCAGCACCTCCCGCATGGTGGCCTCGATGGCGTCGGCGTCGACCTGCGGCAGCAGCTCCCGCACCGTGCGGCCGATCTGCTCCTCGGCGGGAATGCCGTTGAGCCGCTCCAGCGCCCGGTTGACCGACACATAGCGCAGATCGGTGTCCACGAAGGCCAGCCCGATCGGGGACTGCTCGATCATCCGCGTCGACAGCGCCACCTGCCGCTCCAGGCGGCGCACCGTCGACTGGTCGGCGCACAGCCCCAGCGCGTAGACGTCCCCCTGGTCGTCCTGGAGCCGCATGTTGCGGAACTCCACGAGCCGCGTGCTGCCGTCCTTGCGCCGAATGGGGAAGGCCCCGGCCCAGTTCTGGCCGGTTTCCATTACGTCGGAGAACAGCTTGACCACCAGGTCGAGGTGCTGCTCGTGCACCATGATCCGGGCGGCGTACTGCCCGAGCGCCTCCCGCGCCGTGTACCCGAACAGCTCCTCGGCCTGCGGGCTCCACAGCACGATCCGCCCCTGGGCGTCCAGGACCACCGAGGCGACGCGCAGCACCTCGAGCAGGCCGCTCGGCTCATGCGGCCCACGCGCCGGCTCGTCGCCCCCGGCCACGGGAGACCCGGCTGCACTCATCCCACGCCCGCCTTCGCCGTTCCTCGCGGCACGCCGTCACGGTGCCGACTCCCCTTGTTCTACCGCGCGAGGAGCCGTTTCTCCGACGCCTCTGCCGTCTCCTTCCACGATCCCCCAACACGGCGGCGGTCGCCCCGCAAAGTCACGAGGACGGCAGCTCTCTCGCCGGTAGTCCTCCCCGGAAGGTGGTGCTTTGCTGGGGTTGGGGCGGGGCACGGCAGCGCGGCCACGAGAGGAGCGATCACGATGGACAGTGAGCGACCGCACCCGGAGTCCGTCTCGGTGGAGATCAGCGGATGCAGCAAGGACGACGCCCGGATCGTGTTCGACACGCTGTGCGCCTGCTTCTCGTCCGACCGGCGCGCCGACGACATTCCCCAGGAACTGCACCGGACGCGTCCGACGGTGTGGCTCGGCACGTTCGACGTCGCCGAGGCGCACGAGGGCGCCCGCCCGGCCCGGCTGAAGTCCTCCGTCGACGCCGACGTGCACGGCGGCTACTGGGCGGTCGAGCGGTTCCGCAAGACCCTCGACTCCCTGTTCACCGTACACAGCCTGACCACGGTGCCGGGGGACCAGGAGGAGGAGCTGCACGTACGGCTCGAGAACCGGTGAGCGTCCTGAGCCGTCCAGCAGGCTGAGCACCGCCCGCCGGTAGACGGCGTGCACCACGGGCAGGTCCGCGAGGCGCACCCGCTCGTCGACGCCGTGCAGACCCTCGTACGGCAGGCCGAAGCCCGCCGTGGCCGGGATGCCCTCGGCCGCCAGCAGGTTGCCGATGTTCGACGGGCCCGCCGTCTTCGCCCGCACCCGCAGCCCCTCCCGGGCGGCGGCGTCGAGGAGCGCGGCGGCGGGCTGTTCGTGCTCCGCGAGCCGGTACGGCGGCCAGGCCGCCACCGGGCTGATCTCCGTGGGGCATGGGGCGGGCAGTACGGCGTCCAGCTCGGCCGCCGCCGTGCGGACCAGGGCCTCGGCGGCGCGGGCGTCGAAGGCCGGGATGGTGCGGATGTCCAGGCCCACCTCGCACCGGTCCGGCACGACGGAGAAGCCCTCGCCGCCGTGGCAGGAGGTGACCGTCAGTTTGGGCGGCAGCGGGAACTCCCCACCCGCGCCCGGGAGCCGGGCCTCCTCCAGCAGGCGCACGAGACGGGCCGCTCGGGAGACCGCCCCGGCCGTGACCCGGCGCGACCCGGAATGCCCGGCCGCGGCGTGCACCGCGACCGTGGCCCGCCACAGCCCGCGCCCCCCGACCACCACCTCCTCCAGCCTGGGATAGCCGATCATCACCCCGGCCGGGCGTACCGCGTCCGGGTCGGCGAGATACGCGCGGGCGCCGCCGAAGCCGCCGGTGTGCTCGTCGGCGTCGAGGAGCACCGCGAGCCCGCCGCGCAGCTCACCGGCCCGGGCCCGCAACTCGGCCGCGACATGGCAGAACAGCGCCGCGGCGAGCTTCGAATCGGCCGCGCCCCGGCCCAGCAGCCACCCGTCGGCCACCGCGCCGCAGTCCGGCGGGAAGGACCAGGAGGCCTCGTCACCGTACGGAGCGGTGTCCACGCAGGCGTCCAGCGCCCACCAGTTGCCGGGCCGGCCGCCGGCGACCTCCACCAGCAGCGCGCCCGGGCGGCGCGTGCCGTCGTACAGCCGGCGGTACGGCAGGCCGTGCGCTGCGAGCCAGTCCGCCAGGACGGCGAGGACCGGCCCGTGGTCGTCGATCCCGGCCCGGCTCGGGCGGCGGATCAGTTCCTGGGCGAGCTCCACCACGGAGGCGGTGACGCGGTCGTCCCGCCGAAGGTCACTGGTCATGGCCCCACTGTGCCCTCCATCCCCCTTGTGCAACTAGTTGCATAAAACCCCGGGCGTCCTCTACAACTACAGACACGACACCGCGCACGGAGGGCCCGATGACCCGTTACCCGCACCTGCTGACCCCGCTCGACCTGGGCTTCACGACCCTGCCCAACCGGGTCCTCATGGGCTCCATGCACGTGGGCCTGGAGGAGGCCGAGGGCGGCTTCTCGCGCATGGCGGAGTTCTACGCCGCCCGCGCCCGCGGGGGAGTGGGCCTGATCGTCACCGGCGGCATCGCGCCCAACGAGGAGGGACGGCCGTACGAGGGCGGCGCCAAGCTCACCACCGAGGCGGAGGCCGAGCAGCACCAGGTCATCACCGCGGCCGTGCACCGCGCGGGCGGGCGGATCGCGATGCAGATCCTGCACTTCGGCCGGTACGCCTACCACCGCGACCTGGTCGCCCCGAGCCCCCTCCATGCACCGATCAGCCCCTTCCCGCCCCGCGAGCTCACCGACGCCGACATCGAGCGGACCATCGACGACTACGCCCGCGCCGCCCGCCTCGCCCGGCAGGCCGGCTACGACGGCGTGGAGATCATGGGCTCCGAGGGCTACCTGATCAACGAGTTCATCGCCGCCCAGACCAACCACCGCACCGACCGCTGGGGCGGCTCGTACGAGAACCGCATGCGCTTCCCCGTCGAGATCGTCCGGCGGGTGCGCGAGGCGGTCGGTGAGGACTTCATCGTCATCTACCGGCTGTCCATGCTGGACCTCGTGCCCGGCGGCTCCACGCTGGACGAGGTGATCACCCTGGCGCAGGCCGTCGAGGCCGCCGGGGCGACGATCATCAACACCGGCATCGGCTGGCACGAGGCCCGCATCCCCACCATCGCCACCTCCGTGCCGCGCGGTGCCTACACGTGGGTGACGAAGCGGGTCATGGGCGAGGTGTCGGTGCCGCTCGTCACCACCAACCGCATCAACACCCCCGAACTCGCCGAGCAATTGCTCGCCGAGGGCTGCGCCGACATGGTGTCGATGGCCCGCCCGATGCTCGCCGACCCCGACTTCGTGGCCAAGGCCGCGGCCGGGCGCCCCGAGGCGATCAACACCTGCATCGGCTGCAACCAGGCCTGCCTCGACCACACCTTCAGCGGCAAGATCACCTCCTGCCTGGTCAACCCGCGCGCCTGCCACGAGACCGAGCTCGTCCTCGCCCCGACCCGGCGGCGCAAGCGCGTCGCCGTCGTCGGGGCCGGCCCCGCCGGGCTGGCCTGCGCGGTCTCCGCGGCCGAACGCGGCCACGACGTCACCCTCTTCGACGCCGCGAGCGAGATCGGCGGCCAGCTCAACGTCGCCCGCAAGGTCCCCGGCAAGCAGGAGTTCGACGAGACGCTGCGCTACTTCCGCACCCAGCTCGCCGAGCACGGCGTGGACGTACGGCTGGGCACCCGCGTCCAGGCGGCGGACGTGGCCGACTACGACGAGGTCGTCGTCGCCACCGGCGTCACCCCGCGCACCCCCGACATCCCCGGCGTCGACCACCCGAGCGTCCTCGGCTACCTCGACGTCCTGCGCGACGGCGCCCCCGTCGGCGACCGGGTCGCGATCCTCGGCGCGGGCGGCATCGGCTTCGACGTCGCCGAGTACCTCACCGACGGCGGCGACAAGGCGCACGAGGACCCGGAGACGTACTTCCGCCACTGGGGCGTCGACCTGGACTACCGCGCCCCCGGCGGCCTCGCCGCGCCCGAGCGGCCCGCCCCGCCGCGCACCGTCCACCTGCTCCAGCGCAAGGCCACCAAGGTCGGCGCGGGCCTCGGCAAGACCACCGGCTGGATCCACCGCACCGAGCTCAAGCACCGCGGCGTGCGCCTGGTCGCGGGCGTGCGCTACGACCGGATCGACGACGCCGGCCTGCACGTCACGATCGGCGGCGAGAGCACGGTCCTGGAGGTCGACACGATCGTGCTGTGCACCGGGCAGGAGCCGCGCCGCGACCTGTACGAGGAGCTGATCGCCACCGGGCGCGGCGCGCACCTCATCGGCGGTGCCGACATGGCCGCCGAACTGGACGCCAAGCGCGCCGTCAAGCAGGGCACGGAGCTGGCGGCGGCCCTGTAGGGGCGGGACCGGCCGCAGGGGGCGTCTCCCTAGGATGACCGCATGTCACTCCCGCACGCGATCCTCACCGCCCTGCTCGAGAAACCGTCGTCGGGGCTGGAGCTGACCCGCCGGTTCGACAAGTCGATCGGCTACTTCTGGTCGGCGACGCACCAGCAGATCTATCGCGAGCTGGGAAAGCTGGAGGCCGAAGGGCTGATCCGCGCCCTGCCGGCCGAGCAGCCGACACGCGGGCAGAAGAAGAGCTACGAGGTCCTGCCCGCGGGCCGCGCCGAACTGGCCCGCTGGACCGCCGCGTCCCAGGACCCCAAGCCGCACCGTGACGCCCTGCTGCTGAGGCTGCGGGCGGCGGCCGTGGTCGGCACCGCGGGTCTCCAGGCCGATCTGCGACGCCATCTGGAGCTGCACGAGAGGCAGTTGGCGGAGTACGAGGAGATCGAGAGGCGCGACTTCCCGCCCGGCCGGGACAGCACCCAGGACCGGCTCCGGCACCTCGTCCTGCGGGCCGGCATCGACCTGGAGACGTTCTGGACGCAGTGGCTCAGGCGCGCGCTGGAGGAGTTCGGCGAGCTGCCGGACCGGGAGCCGCACTGACGCCGCCCGCCGGTGGGCAGTGCGCCGGGCGGACGGCCGCCGCCCGGCCACGCCGGAAGGACGACCACCGTAGTCGTGACCGGATCGCCGCCCTCGTCACCGCGTCGCCGACTCGTGACCGGATCAGAGCCGGTACGGCTTGTTGCGCCGCCGCAGGCACCAGGCCGTGGCGATGAGACCGGTCCCGACCAGCGCGCCGCCCGCCACCAGCGTGACGGTGCCGTAGTCCTTCGCGGTCCCGCCGATCCCGCCCATGACCCCGCGGGACGGCGAGGCCGTGGGGGAGACCCTCGGCGTGGGGGGAGGGGAGACGATGACGGACTGGGTGCCCGCGGTGTGGCCGTCGGAGCAGATGACGATGACGGTGTACGTGCCCGGGCTGACGTTCGACCAGGCGGCGGACTGGTGGGTGGTCGTCCCCGACAGCGCCACCTGACGCCCCTGGGAGAAGTTCGCCTGGCTGCTGGTGAGCAGGGAGGCCGTGCCCCAGTTGCCGTTCATCTGGGTGCAGGCGCTGGTGGTGACCGAGACCGTGGAGCCGGTGGTGCTCACGGAGATCCCCGGGCCGGCGGCGACCGGGCCGGCGGCCAGGGCGAGCGGAAGCGCGGTGGCGGCTGCCACGGTCAGGCCGGAGCGGAGAACTGGCGATGAGTTGCGCATGTGGACTGCCCTCCGGCGGCACGGTTGGCGGTACATCCCTTGCGCCGCCGAGGATCGGGAACGCCCGTGCTGCCACAGCGTCAGCCAAGGTCCCCGGACGCCCCCGCGCACTCCGGCCGCCGCCGGGCAGGTGACGGATTCCTTCGTCCGGCGGATTCCGGGCCGGGGCGCCCGGGCCCAGGAATTCCGAGCTGGGGCGCCCGGTTTGGGGATTCCGGGCCGGGGCGCCTGGGCCGGGGATTCCGGGCCGGGGAGCCCGGCTCCGGCGATTCCGGGCCGGAGCCCGGCCGATGATTCCGGCCGGTGTGTCACCGCTGCGTGCCCGCCGTCGCCCCGTCCGCCGCACGACCGGCCGCCCCGCCCGTCGTCACCGTCCGCTCCGCCGAGAAGCCGCCCCAGGTCCCGTCCGGCAGCCTGGCCCGCAGCCGCACCCGGTGACTGACCCCGGCGTCCCGGCCCACGTAGAAGCTGTACGTCGCCCGGTCGCGCGGCGCCTGCCCGCCGTACACCAGCGAGGTGGCCGGACGGCCGTCCAGGTGGAGCTCGTACTCCGTGACCACGCCGTCCGTACGCGGCGGGACCCAGCTGAGGTCGATGTAGTACGCCCCGCCGGACCGGCGGCTCGTGGCCCGGAAGCCGGTGGGCGCCGTGGCCCGGCCGTCGTCGCTGCCCGGTGTGGCGAGGCGGACCGTGGCACTGGCGGGCGAGACATGGTCGGCCGCGTCCCGGGCCCGGACGGTGAAGGCATAGCGCCTGCCGGGCCGCAGCCCCGTCACCACGGTGGCCGTCTGCCCGCCGCCCACGCTGTGGATCTTCGTATCTCCCTGGTGGATGTCGTACGACACCACACCCTGGTCGTCCGCCGACGCGGTCCACGACAGCTGGACCGCTCGGCTCCCGACCACCCGGCCCCGGGGCGCCGAGGGCCGGGTCGGGGCCGAACGGTCGGCCGCGGTGGCCGCGGGCGTTCTCGCCCGGACCTCCCGGCTGCGCGGCCCGAGCCGCCCGTCGGCGTCCCGCGCCCGCACGGTGAACACATACAGGGTGGACGGCCGGAGCCTGGTGACATCCACCATGTGCTCCGACCCCGGCACCTCCTCGACCTTCGTGGTGCCGCGATATACCTCGTACCCGCTGACCCCGGCGTCCGCGGTCACCGCGTTCCACATGACGTGCACACTCGTCGCGCTGCCGGCCGCGGCGGTGACGCCCGTCGGCGCGGCGGGCGGCCGGCCGCTGTCGCCGTCGCCGTCGCCCGTCCCGCCCCAGGCGCAGGAGGAGACCAGGGCGAGCACCGTGCCGAGCGCGGCACAGCGCCGAACGGGAAAGGTCACGCCTCGCACGACTCTGCCTCCCCGGGGCGGCACACGGGAACGGCCCGGACGGAAAGGGTCCAGACCGAAATGGTCCGGACCAATATGGCGTCGCTGAGGTGATCGCATCAAGGGTGCCGTCGTTGGTGACCACGCGCGGGGGTTACGTATGCTGAAGCTCCTCACGGCCGAACTCCTTATGAGAACTGAGGAGTTCACGCCTGTGGCGCGGAAACCGCTGTCGTCGCAGATCCCGCGCCGACGCGGTGGTCGGGCGGCCTGAGCTTGCGCGGGCTCAGGCCCCCGGCCACTGTCGGGAGTTCGGGCCGGACCTGCCGGGAGTTCATGGCACGTGCACCGTCCGGCCCCCCACTGGTGGCCGCCCGGCGGTTCAGGGATCAGATTGGGCTGAGTGCCCGTCAGGTCCCCCAGGAGAGGCTTCCGTATCGTGCGTGTCCCGTCACTGACGCTGGCCGTGGCCGGCGCCGCTCTGCTCGCCCCGACGACACTCCTCGCCGCCCCGTCCGAGTCCCGGCTGCGCACCGAGCCCGTGGCGTGGCGGGAGGGTGCCATCCGCGCCGAGCCCGTGGGGTGGTGGGAGGGCGCCGTTCGCGCCGAGTCCGTGACCTTGCGTGAGGGCGCCGTCCGCGCCGAGTCCGTGGCCTTGCGGGAGGGCGCCGTCCGCGCCGAGTCCGTGGCCTTGCGGGAGGGCGCCGTCCGCGCCGCCGACCTGCTGGACAAGGTGCGTGACTGCACCCCCGTCTCCCCTGGCCGTTACCGCAGTGACGCCGGCAGGCCCGCGATCATTCCGGTCTGCGGCACCCCTGACGCCGTCTTCTGGAAGGCCGACATGGACATCGACTGCGACGGCCGCCCCGGTCCCCACTGCAACAGCACTACGGATCCGTACTTCTCCGCCAGTACGGCCTACTCGCAGTCCGACGGCCACCCGTTGAGTGCGGAGGAGCTCCCGTTCATCGTCGTGCCCGCCCCGAGCCAGATCTGGGACTACCGGGCCCATGGCGTCCGGGGCGGGTCGGTCGCGGCCGTCATCCACGGGGACCGCGTCCAGTACGCGGTCGTCGGCGACACCGGCCCGTACGACGTCATCGGCGAGGCCTCCTATGCCACCGCCAAGGCCCTCGGCATCCGCCCCGACCCGAGCGGCGGCGGCACGGCCTCGGGTGTCACGTACATCGTCTTCAAGGGCTCCCGGGTGACGCCCATCGAGGACCACGACGTGGCCGTGGCGACGGGGGAGCGGCTGGCGCGGCAGTTCGTCACCGGCCGCTGAACCGAGCCGCCGACGGGGCGTCAGACGACAGCCCCGAATGCCAGGAGACGCCAGGCTGCTGACGACGCGTCACACGGCCGACCAGCCGTCGTCGACGGGCAGGATCGCGCCGTTGATGTTGCTCGCCGCGTCCGAGGCGAGGAACACGACTCGCGGCGGCCTGCTCCTCGGCCCGCGCCACGCGGCCGAGGTTGACGAAGTGCGGGCCGAGCGTCATCGGCCCGTGGGCGCCCTGCTCGGCCTCCACGGTGATGCCCGTCCGCGTGCCGCCCGGGCAGATGGCGTTGGCGCGTATCCCCTGCCTCCGGTACATCACCGCCAGGGACTTCGTCAGCCCCACCACGCCGTGCTTGGAGGCCGTGTACGCGGCGCCCGCCGCGCTGCCACGCAGACCGGCCTCCGAGGCGGTGTTCACTTTCAACGCGGCCCTGCGTGCGGCGGTCGAACACCACGCCTGGCGGACCGCCGACCCACGGACCGGCCCGGCGACGGCGCGGGACGAGCTGGCGGCGACCCTGCGCTCGGCCCTCGCCGTCGCGGCGGACGGACTGACATGAACGTCCTGCGGGACGTCGTCACACCTTCCGGTACGCGTACGCCTCCGTGGCCGCCGCCTCCACCGCCGCGAGGTCGGCGCCCGTCGACGCCGTGACGACCGCGGCCACCGCGCCCTCCACGAACGGCGCGTCCACCAGGCGCGTGTTCTCCGGCAGTTCGCCGCCCTCCGCGAGCAGCGCCTTCACGGTGAGCACCGCGCTGCCCAGGTCGGTGAGGACAGCGACCCCGGCGCCCCGGTCGACGGACGCGGCCGCCGCGGAGACCAGCTCGGCGCTCGTCCCGAGCCCGCCGCTCCCGTTGCCGCCCGCCGGGGCGACGGGCACCGCCGCGCCACCGCCCGCCAGCCCCTTCGCCAGCTCGGCCACGGACGCGGCCACCTCCGCGCTGTGCGACACCAGCACGATCCCCACCAGCTTCTCGTCACTCACCGGAGGCCTCCTCCAGTGCGGCGATGAGCAGCGCCGACGACGTGGCACCCGGATCCTGGTGCCCGATGCTGCGCTCGCCCAGATAGCTCGCCCGGCCCTTGCGGGCCTGCAGCGGCGTCGTCGCCTCGGCGCCCTGCTCGGCGGCCGCCCGGGCCGCGGCGAACGAGTCGCCGAGCGCGTCCACCGCCGGCACCAGCGCGTCGATCATGGTCTTGTCGCCCGGCGCGGCACCGCCGAGCGTCATGACGGCGTCCACCCCGGCCCGCAACGCCTCGGTCAGCTGCTCCTCGCTGACCTCGGCGGCGTCCCCGAGCGCCTTGCCGGTACGGCGCAGCAGCGTCCCGTACAGCGGGCCCGAAGCGCCGCCGACGGTCGAGATGAGCTGGCGTCCGGCGAGCGTCAGGATCGCACCGGGCGTGGCGGGCCCCTCCTTCTCCAGCGCGGCCGTCACGGCCGTGAACCCGCGCTGGAGATTGCTGCCGTGGTCGGCGTCCCCGATGGGCGAGTCGAGGGCGGTGAGCCGTTCCGCCTCACGGTCCACGGACGCGGCGGTCGCCGTCATCCAACGGCGGAAGAAGTCGGCGTCGAGCACTGGATCTCCTTGCGTGGTAGGTGCACGTGGCAGGTACGCGGAGCAGGCACGCGTGTCGGGTTACGAGGAGCAGGCACGCGTGTCGGGTACGCGGAGCAGGTCCGCGTGTCAGGTGCGTCGTGATCGGTCAGCGATCGATCACCCCGCACGTCACATGCCCCAGCGCAGCCCCGGAGTCTTCACCGGCGCGTCCCACAGCCGCAGCAGCTCCTCGTTGATCTGGCACAGGGTGACCGAGGCGCCCGCCATGTCGAGGGAGGTGACGTAGTTGCCGACCAGGACGCGCGCCACGGGGACACCGCGCTCGGCGAGGACCCGCTGCACCTCGGCGTTGAAGCCGTACAGCTCGAGCAGCGGTGTGCCGCCCATGCCGTTGACCAGGACCAGGACGGGATTGCGTGGCGTGATGTCCGCCAGGATCGCGTCGACGGCGGCCTCGGCGATCTCCGCCGAGGTCATCATCGGCCGCCGCTCCCGGCCGGGCTCGCCGTGGATGCCGATGCCCAACTCCAGCTCACCGGGCGGCAGATCGAAGGTGGGGCTGCCCTTGGCGGGCGTGGTGCAGGCGCTCAGCGCCACGCCGAAGCTGCGGGAGTTCTCGTTGACCTGCCGGGCGATCGCCTCCACCCGCTCCAGCGGCAGACCCGCCTCCGCCGCGGCGCCCGCGATCTTCTCCACGAACAGCGTCGCGCCCGTGCCGCGCCGCCCGGCCGTGTACAGGCTGTCGGTCACCGCCACGTCGTCGTTGACCAGCACCTTCGCGACCTGGATGCCCTCGTCCTCGGCCAGCTCGGCGGCCATGTCGAAGTTGAGCACGTCACCGGTGTAGTTCTTCACGATGAACAGCACCCCGGCCCCGCTGTCCACAGCGGCCGCGGCCCGCGCCATCTGGTCCGGCACGGGGGACGTGAACACCTCGCCCGGACAGGCTGCCGAGAGCATGCCAGGGCCGACGAATCCGCCGTGCAGCGGTTCGTGCCCGGAGCCCCCGCCGGAGATCAGGGCCACCTTTCCGGCCACCGGCGCGTCCCGCCGTACGATCACCCGGTTCTCCACGTCCACGGCCAGCTCGGGGTGGGCGGCCGCCAGGCCACGCAGGGCGTCCGCGACCACGGTCTCCGGGACGTTGATGAGCATCTTCATGGGTGCCTCCTGGTGAGCTCAGTAGGTGGGCTTATGCCCTGTGTTCTCGCTGGTCAAGCCGAGTGACTCAAGTTGACGATCTTGGCGGTCGGTGGCGGTCGGAAGCGGGTTCCGGCGGTACTGGTGCTGACAAGACTCTGACTTTGATGATGGGCTGTCAGTCCAGCGAAGGTCGGTCGGGCGTCGGCTGGAGATCCGTTTGTCGGCAGTATCGACCTTGCGGCAGCGAAGGTCACCCTGCCGGCGCCCGGGGGTCGGCAGTAGGACGATCGAGGCGCCATCGACACCGTCCAGTATCTCGCCATGACCGGTGGGCCGAAGATCTGGCTGCCGGACGCTCCTGGAAACCTTGCTTCTCGAGTAGCCGCCGACGGCCCTCCGCCGTGCCCGGCAGATGCGCTCACCGCCGCGCTCCAGGGGGTGGTGCGCATCCTCCCCGAGGGAGGTGTTCGACGAAACAGTGAGGGCGCGAAGGCGGGAGAATGGAGTCATCTTCCCGGCGCGTGCTGAAGGCGGTGGGATCGATGACGCTGCCCCTGGTCGTGGGCGTCGACGGAACAGAGGCCGGCCTGTGGGCGGCCGAGTGGGCTGCGGACGAGGCCGCCCTGCACGGCCTGCCGCTGCGCATCGTGCATGCCTCCCTGTGGGAACGCTACGAAGGCCCCGTCTTCCCGCAGTCCACGGAGGTCCCCGCCGAGCACGCCCTGGCCGAGGGCATCGTCGGCCGCGCCGCCGAACGGGCCCGGCAGCGCAACCCGGACGTGAAGATCACGGTCGAGATCGTTCCCGACGACGCCGAGGCGGCCCTGTTGCGGGAGGCGCGCCATGCCGCCGCCGTCGTGACCGGGTGCCGGGGTAGAGGACCGATCACGGGCGCGCTGCTGGGCTCGGTCAGCCGCTCCCTGGCGACGCATGCCGCCGGCCCGGTGGTCGTGGTACGTGGCAGCCCGCGTAATCGGCAAGGAGCCAATGGCCGCATCGTGGTCGGCGTGGGCGATACCGCGACCAACGCGGCGGCGATACGGTTCGCCTTCCGCGAGGCCGAAGCACGGCGCTGCCCGCTGGACGCCGTGAGCGCCTGGCGTCGCCCCGCCCACCGCCCCCTGGCGCATCCGCTGTTCGCCGGTGATCCCGCCCACCACTACGAGGACCAGGCATCGGCCCTGCTCGACGACGCCCTGCGCACCCCGGAGCACGTACACCCCGGCGTGGCGGTGCATCGCGTCATCGTCGAGGGCCCGGCCCACCAGGTCCTGCTCACGCACTCGGCCACGGCCGACCTGCTCGTCCTCGGCGCCCCTCGACGCCACGGGCCTCTCGCCCTGCCCCTCGGTCGCGTGGCGCACGCCGCACTCCAGCACGCCGACTGCCCTGTCGCGGTGGTGCCGCAACGCAGCAGCAGCGTCATGGAGCCGCAGTGAAGCGACCGCACATGCCCGTTCGTAGCCCGGTGGCGGCCGTTGCGCCGACGCGGCGGTCGTTCCCGCAGTTGATCGGCCGATGACGCGGCAGGTCAGCCCGTCTTCCATCCCTTCCGGGTGTCGATGCGCTCCCACTCCGCGGCCCACTGCGCCATGCGGTGCCGCTCCAGTCCCAGCCGCACCGCCCAGGCAGCGCCCAGCACGGCGCCGCCCGCACCCGCGGCCGCCAGCACGCCTCCCGAGATGGCGTGCGGCCGGGTCTCCCCCTGGGTCAGGGGCTCGGCCGTGATCTCGCCGTTCCTGTCCGTCCACACGGTGACCGTGCTCCCGGCCCGGCTCCCGGACGGCACCCTGGCTTCGTCCGTGTGCGTCGTGCCGTCCGGCGTCGTCCAGCGCACCGTGGCCCACACCCGGTAGTCGGTCGCTGCCCGCTGCGGCAGCCGGTCCTCCGTGTCCTTGACGAGCACGGCCGAGACCTGCCGCCGCTCCGCCCGCTGCCGCTCGGCGTCCCGCTCGACCGCGGCCGCCGCCGTCAGCCCCGCGAGCAGGCCGCAGACCAGGGCGGACACCCACCCGACGACTATGACCCACGCTTCGACGACGTCGCTGCGCCGCCGCAGCGGATTCCGCCGCCACCGCCACAGCCGTACCCTCGCACACCGTGCCGCAGCCATCGGCCGACACCCCCTAGTGAGCACCGACAGCACATTTCCAGTGTGCTCCCGGTGGGGTGTGCCGCAGTGTTCTCGTACCGGATCGCAGGACCAGCGGCGGTGCTCGGCGGACCCGTCGGCCCGCACCGTGCCCCGTCGGGGAGAACCCGGGCGCAGTCGAGCCCGCACAGGACGGGACAGAGGATTTATCGTGGTCAGGAGACCCTGGTCGTAGGCCATCCAGAGGCCCGAGCGGAGTGCTCAGATAAGGAGTGCTCAGCTCCTTACGCTGCTCCTGCCGTCCGCGGGGGTCGAAATGAAGATCCAGATGATCCAACAGGCTGCCGACGTGCTGTTCGACGTGCCAGACGACATGCACGAGGAGATCATCACGCTCATCACCGCTGTGGCCCAGGACCGCAGGACCCAGGCGTCGGGTCTGTCCGCGGCGTTCGGGGAATGGTGCTGGCTGGTCTACACCCACCGCGGTGGCGTGATCGAAGTACTGGACGTCGGCTGCGCCCGGTGACGGTCAGCGACGCCTGGCGCCCGTACCAGGGCGCGCCTCAGGAGCCCGCCGCGGCTCCGGACGAGTCCGTGGCCGGCGAGGAAGAGGGCCCGCGCCCTGTCGCGGGCGGCCCGAGGACAGCCCGACCGAGTCGCGCGACCGCGGAGCACGCGGGCGGTTCGAGGACGGGATCAGGACGGGGCGAGGCGGTGGGCCAAGCCGGCCGTGAGCTGAGCGACCGCGTGGGTATAGAGACCGCTCCGCAGGTCCTCGGGCGTGTCGCGGCGGGTGCGGAAGTGCAGCGAGGAGAAGAACCGCTCGTACACCTCCCACGCGTCACGGCGCGTCTCGAGGACGTTCAGTGTCTCGTCGCAGGTGTCACAGGCGTGCCGCAGATAGCTCTCCAGGAACCGGCGGATCCGCGTACGATCCAGCGGCAGGTACCACGGCGGAGCCGGTACGCGGCCACCGATGTAGGCCAGGTCCTGTGCCGGGTCGCCGATCTCGGCCCATTCCCAGTCCACGTAACGTGGCGTGCCGGCGTCGTCGACCAGGATGTTGGGAACCACGAGGTCACCGTGGATGGGCGTGAACCGCTTCAGGCGCTGGAACGCGGGTTCCGCCGCCCCCACGAAGGCCGCCACGCGGGGGAGCAGGCGGCTTACCTCCGGGTCGTCGACCACGTGCGGGAACGTCTCGCTCCACCAGGTGAGGCTGGTGGTGAACAGGCGGGTCAGTGACAGACGCGTGGCCTGTTCCTCCGCCGGCGCGCCGATGGGACCGCACCGGTCGAATGCCCGGGCGTGGAGCATGCCCATCTGGCGGGCGTGTGCGGCCAGAAGGCTGTCGCTCCACTCCGCGGGCCGGAGCACGCGGCCGGGAACGTACCCGCACACCATGTAGGGGGACCCCAGCGGATGGTCGCGGGCCTGTTCCAGAAGCACGGCTGAGGGGCCGATGCCGTCGGGAAGGAGGCGGAGGGCGGCGAACTCCTGGCTCATCGGCCTGGGCAGGTCCTCGGGAGCCCGGCGTGTGACCCGGACGACCAAGGGAGGAGTCCCGTCGGCGTCGAGCCGCCAGGCCGTGTAGCTCTCTCCCCGCCCCAGCAGCCGCACCCTGGTGTTCCGTGGGGAAGGCGCTGGTGTCCGCGCGGGCAGGCCCAGGCGCCCGGGCTCGTCCCGCGCCAGGTGCTCGATTCGGGCGGCCAGTTCGTGCGTGGACGGCTCCGGGCTTACGGTGTCAGCTTTCCTCGTCGACCTGATCGCCACTCCTTCAGGACGTACCCCGCGTACGAGCCGGAGGCCAGCGCGGCCGTGCCGAGCACCGTGGCCAGCGAGGGCAGGGTGAGGCGGCGCAGGCCGACGGCGACGGGGACGAAGAGCGGGAAGAGGGGGAGCAGGTAACGCGAGACGTTGCCGAAGTACTGCTGGGTGCCCATCACCATCAGGTAGGACAGAACCGTGTAGACGACGAGCACGGCCGGTGGGCGCAGTTGCAGGAGCAGAACGGTCAGGACCGGCACGGTGTCGGACAGGAGCTGCCGCAGCCGGGCGACTCCGCGCGAGGCGTGGGAGCGGGCGGTGCCCACCGGGCAGCTCAGCGCCTGCGCGACCTGGGCCTCGGGCAGATCCTCGTAGTAGCGCAGCACCACCGCGGCCCGCTGCCGCGGTGTCAGCAGCGCCAGGGCGGCCTCCAGCCGGGAGCGTTCGGCCACGGCGGACGACACGTCACCCGGCTCGGCCCGGTCGGGCAGCCGCTCCACGGGACGCTCACCCCACCACCGCCGCCGGGCCGAGCGGGCCGCCATCCGCACCGACACCTGGCGGACGTACGCCTCCGGAGCCTGCTCGGCGACCTTCGGCCAGGCGAACCACAGCTTGACCAAGGCCTCCTGCACCAGGTCCTCGGCCCGCTGCCGGTCGCCGCCGGTGAGCAGACGCGCGACGTGGAGCAAAGCCGACCACCGGGCAGCCACGAACTCGTCGAAGCCGTCTGCCCGCAACCGCTCCATCCTCACCGTCCCCCGCGTCTGAGCAACCTCGTACACCCCTGAAAGGACGCTGGACCCGCACCACGATGCACCCCTGGCCTGTGATCCACCTCACGCTTCGAGGGGTGCCGCGCCGGCAGGCGCCGAGCGCCGGGGCAGCACAAAGGGCCCGCTTCGGCGCGGGCCCTTCTCCTTCTCGACAGCGCGGCTTCCTCAACAGCGCGGCGTCAGCGGCACCGGCGCACGGATGTCCGTACGCCGGTGCCGGCGACGCTACGTGCGATCACCCTTCGGCTTGCCGCGCTGGTCGGGGGTGCCGTGCGGCGGCGGGCTGAACGGCTCGGGCGAGGTCGCGGGCGACACCGGGGAGCCCGAGTGACCCTCGCCCTGCTCGGGGCGCACCGCTCCCGGGTCGCCGGACGTCGGCTGCGCGCCCGCGCGCAACTGCTCCAGCCGGCTCCCCAGCAGCTCGGTCACCGGCAGGCGATCGGCGTGCGACCGCTCGTACGCCAGCAGTTCCTCCACCTCGTCCGCGGACAGCGACCGCACACGGCTCTCGAGACCGCCGAGCGGCAGATGGTCGTAGTCCGGCAGCGGCAGGGTGTTGCGGGCGGGGTCGGCCATGGTTCTCACTTCCCTGTGTACGACGTGATGTACGACCCGGCGTGCCGGGTGCCGGGTGCCGTGCGGCGCGGCGTCGCCGAGCTGCCGTCCGGCACGGGCGCGGGTGCCGCGGGTCAGCGGCCGCCCGGGCCGCCGCTGCCGAACGAGCCGCTGCTGCCCTCGTTCCAGCGGGGCCGCTTCCCGGACGGACTCGTCCGGTCGCCCATGTTGCCGTGCGCCTTCAGCTCGTGCGGCGTCAGACGGTTCTCGCTTCTCGGTACCTCGTCGGGCTCACGGTTCTCCATCACCTCGCGGACCGGGCCCTCGTCCGGCACGCGGGGCTGCTCCTCGGGGCGCGGCGTGGGAGGTTCCCTGCGCTTGACGCGACTGCCCAGCACGAAGGCACCCAGCAGCAGGGCGACGACCACCACACCCGCCACGATCAGCCCGATGCCGAGGGCGCCCCGGCCCGCGGCCAGCTCCATCCATGCGATGTTCATGGCACGCGAGTACCCCTGGTCCTCTCCATGAACCGCTCACCTCTCCCGCGCGGCCCGGGTCCGCGAACGGTTCGCCTTGCGGATCGCGTCGAGCAGCTCCCCCTTCGACATCCGCGACCGGCCCTCGACACCGAGCCGCTTCGCGACGTCGTACAGGTGTTCCTTGGAGGCGTGCTCGTCCACGCCCTCGCCGCTGCGGCCGCCCTGCTGGCGGGGCCGCGCCGACCGGGGGTCCGAGGGGCCCTTGCGGCCGCCCTCCTTGCGCTCCCAGTGGTCGCCGACCTTCTCGTACATGTGCTTCAGCGCGCCGTAGGCCACGCGATGCGCGCGCTCGCCCTCGCCGTACTGCTCCACGGCCGAGTCGTGCGCCTTGATCCAGGTGCGCTGGGCGTCCTTCGAGGAGCGCTCCAGGGTCGACGGAAGCTCCTGTCGTCCGGGCATCTCACCCACCTCCGTCCGTCGTCGCTTCCGGGGCCGGACGAGTGCCCGGCAGGGGGCCCGGAAAAACCGGGCGGAACCCTTGCGAGCACGGGGTTTGACGGCATGGACGGGGGCTACCCGCGCGGTGTGACTTCGACGACATCGCAGCAGGAGCTGTTCCGGTTCCTGGAGGACCGCTTCGCCTGCGCTCAGGCGTGCACGGAGTGCGCGCGGGCGTGTGCGCTGCGCGCGAGCCTCGTGGATCCCGACGGAACCGAGAACCAGGAACTCGTACGACGCAAGGGCATCATGTGCGCGGAGGTGTGCGACGCGACCTGCCGTGTGCTGTCCGAACAGAACCAGGTGGACGAGAGCGCCATCCGCATGCAGGTGGAGTGGTGCAGGACGGTGTGCCTGGAGAGCGCGCACGTCTTCGACGCGCACCCGGGCGCGGAGGAGACGGCGAGTGCGTGCCGGGCGTGCGCCCGGGCTTGCACGGACTTCCTCGCGACCTTGAACTGACGAGCGGCGTGCTCCGCGACCGGCGGTGCGGGTGCACACCGTGGGAGGCGTGAACGACTGACGCCTGCGGCGAGCGGGGGCGGGGGCGAGGGCGGCCGACGGGGTGGTGGTCGGCCGGCTGCCCGGCGTACGCCGCCGCGCCGATCACTGGCGGCCTTCGGCCGATGAGCGGGCGGCGTCGGATCCGGTGCTCGGTTCGTGGCGCTTGCCGAGCCTCGCGGGGGGCGCGTACGGCGATGGGCCGTTGTGCTACACCTCGAGCGGCTGCCCCAACCGTACGTTCCAGCGGCCCGACCGGCCGCTGACCTCCACCGCCGTCAGCGGTGGGACGTCCGTGCGCCAGAACGCGGTCTCCGGGGCCCCGAGCACCTGTACCACCACGGCCCGTACGACCTCCGGCTCGACCACGGCCACGGTCCGGCCCGCCACCGCGGCGGCTGTCTCCAGCCAGGCCGCGACCCGGTCGCAGAGTGCGCGTACCGACTCTCCGCCGTGCGGTGCCGCGCCGGGGTCCGTCAGCCACCGGGCGAGGGCCTCCGGCTCGCGCGCGCCCACCTCCGCCAGGGTCGCCCCCCGCCACCGTCCGGCATCCAGTCCCGCCAGCTCCGGGACGGCGACGGCGTCGAGGCCGAGGGCGTCGGCCGTCTCCCGGCAGCGCACGGTGGGGGAGGCCCAGGCCTGCCGGGCCGCCGGAAGCGAGCCGGCGGCCGTACGGGCGTGTCGCAGCCCGGACGCGTCGAGGGGACAGCCGTCGTCGAAGCGGGCCTCCCGCAGGGCCGCGGTGATCGCGGGTGAGATCAACATCACTCGGCTGGTCATCCGTCCACTCCTGCGCTCAACATCCTTTACTCGTCCGCCACTTGACGGCATGTATCCCACTCCGAGGGGCGCTCGCGGCCTTCCGCGCGCCCTTGGCCGGATCCGCACGACGCGGTACGGTCTCGTCGACATTCACGACGGCACGGCGGAAGCCGGTGGGACTCCGGCACGGTCGCGCCACTGTATGCCGGGCACGCACGCGAGTGCGGGCCCGGTGAGTCAGACCCCCTGCCGTCGTTCGTGCACCACCGATTCGGGACGCGAGTTTCCCAGGAGGTTCTGCCATGGCGCAGTCCGCCGCCCAACCGGCCACCACCCCCGCCACCACTACCGCCCCCGCCAAGCTGCCGCTCGGCGCGATCGCCCCCTGGGCGGTCTTCTTCGGCATCCTGATGCTGGTCCTGCTCTACTTCGTCGGCGCCGAGCAGGGCGCCACATCCGTGCTGGCCGGGGAGGACGTGCACGAGTGGGTGCACGACGCCCGCCACCTGCTCGGCTTCCCCTGCCACTGACGGCGGGGGAGGAACGTACGAGCTCATGAACTCGACAACCGTCCGCACCCTTCTGGTGCGCGGCATGCTCGCGGGTCTCGCCGCCGGGCTGCTCGCCCTCGTCGTCGCCTACTTCCTCGGCGAACCCCGCGTCGACGCGGCGATCGCCTTCGAGGAGGCGCACGCCCACGAGCACGGCGGGGAGGAGATCGTCAGCCGCACGATGCAGTCCACCGCGGGCCTGTCCACCGGTGTCCTCGTCTACGGCGTCGCCTTCGGCGGCATCGCCGCCCTCGCGTACTGCGTCGCGCTCGGCCGGATCGGCCGCTTCGGGCCGCGCGCGAGCGCGCTGCTCCTCGCGGTGGCCGGCCTGCTCACCGTGTACGTCGTGCCGTTCCTGAAGTACCCGGCCAACCCGCCGGCCGTCGGCGACCCCGACACCCTCGACCAGCGCACCGCCCTGTACTCCCTGATGGTGGTGCTGAGCGTGCTGCTGGCCGTGGCCACCGTGATCCTGGGCAAGCGCCTCGCGCCGCGCCTGGGCAACTGGAACGCCACGAGCGCCGCCGGGGCGTTCTTCGTCCTCGTCGTCGGTCTCGCGTACGCCTTCCTGCCCTCCTACGACAACGTCCCCAAGGAGTTCCCCGCCACCCTGCTGTGGCAGTTCCGCCTGGCGGCGCTGACCGTCCAGGTGACCCTGTGGACCGCCTTCGGGCTGATCTTCGGGGCCCTGGCGGAACGGGTGCTCGCCCCCCGGCCCACCACGCACCAGCCCACCGCCGCGCGGCCGACTCCCGTGCCGCACTGACCTGTTCACCCCGCCCGACATCCCACCGACAGGGCCCCCGGCATCCCGGGGGCCCTGTTCCCTGTCGCCGCGACCCGTAGGTGCTTTCCCCTGCCGCGCCATTCCCAATTTCTGAAACACGTTCTACGGTGTGCGCCGTCAGGACCGGCCTTGGGAGCCTGGAGGCGCCGTGCATCTCGACTACACGCCCGAGCAGCAGCGGCTGCGGACCGAACTGCGCGCCTACTTCACCGAGTTGGTCCCGACCGGCGCCTCCGCCCGGCACTTTGACCCGGCCGCCCAGAAGCGGTTCTACCGCGAGACCATCCGGCGGCTCGGCGCGGACGGCTGGCTCGGCGTGGGCTGGCCGAAGGAGTACGGCGGACGCGGCCTGACCGCGATGGAACAGTTCATCTTCTTCGACGAGGCCGCCCAGGCCGGCGTACCGCTGCCGCTGATGGCGCTCAACACCGTCGGCCCGACGATCATGCGGTACGGCACCGAGGAGCAGAGGGCGTACTTCCTGCCGAGGATCCTCTCCGGAGAGATCGACTTCGCCATCGGCTACAGCGAGCCCGACGCGGGCACGGACTTGGCGTCCCTGCGGACGCGCGCGGTGCGGGACGGTGACACGTATGTCGTCAACGGCCAGAAGATCTGGACCACCAACGGCGACACCGCCGACTGGGTGTGGCTGGCCGTGCGTACGGATCCGGACGCCCCGCCGCACAAGGGCATCACCCTGCTGCTGGTGCCGACCACGGACCCCGGCTACTCGTGCACCGTCATCCGCACCCTCGCCGGACACGACACCACGGCCAGTTACTACGAGAACGTCCGCGTCCCCGTCACCCACCGGGTCGGCGCCGAGAACCAGGGCTGGCGGCTGATCACCAACCAGCTCAACCACGAACGCGTCACCCTCGCTGCCCACGGCACCATGGCGATCCGCGCCCTGCACGACGTGCAGCGCTGGGCCATGGAGACCAAGCTCGCCGACGGCCGCCGCGTCGCCGACCTGCCCTGGGTACGCCGCCGCCTCGCCCAGACCCACGCCCGGCTCGACGCACTGAAACTCCTCAACTGGCGGATGGTCGCCGCCGTCCAGGACGGCACCCTCACCCCGCAGGACGCCTCCGCCGTCAAGGTGTACGGCTCGGAGGCCCGGCGCGACGCCTACGCCTGGCTCATGGAGATCGTCGCCGCCCCGGGCGCGCTCAAGGAGGGCTCGGCCGGGGCGGTCCTGCACGGCGAACTGGAGCGCGGTTACCGCTCGGCGGTCATCTTCACCTTCGGCGGCGGCAACAACGAGATCCAGCGCGAGATCATCTCGTGGATCGGGTTGGGGATGCCGCGGGTGCGCCGCTGACGTCTCGGTGTGACGAAGGATTATCGAGTGCTGGGCGTGCCCAAACCTGCGGTGGCTCGCGGTCGGTGGCAGGCTCGGTGGGATGGTTCGCGTGATGGGCCTGCGCTGGGGAAGCCCCCGTCAGCAAACCGACGAGGACTCATGAACGATCGAGGCTGATCTCCTTGGATTTTGGCTACTCAACTTGATTGGGCGATGTCGGGTGGCGTGGGCCATCGGTCACCTGCGCCGGTGGCCGCCGCGACCCACATGGGCCGGCCCTCGGTGTGCATACTGTGACCGGCAGGGGGCCGTCGTCCGACCGAACGCGATGGGCAGGGCCGATAGGCCACGGGCCGGGCCGGACGATCAAGCAGACCAGCGATGGATGAACAGGAAAGCTTGCGCCGCTACGGGCTTCGCCCCGTCGGCGCGGACCTCGACGAGATCCGTGCACTCCTCAGAGAGCACACGGCGCGTGAGCGACGCCCAGGGCGAGGGCGACACCGTGCTGATGAAGCTCTGCTGCGTCCAACTGTTCAACAGCGGCGACCTCGACGACGTGCTCCTGGTCTGGAGTGCGAAGCAAGCCAGCTTCGACGCAGCGTGCTCGATCGACACCGAACTCCTGCTTGGGCACGGGCTCGACACCACGAAGGCCCACCTCTCGGCCAACCGTGCACCTTCTGCGGCGGCAGCACTGGGTCGACTGCGCGAGCTCGAGGCGGACGGTGAATTCGAGGGCTTCTCAGTGGAGGAGTACTCCGCCGTCTACGACCGGTACTACGTCGACTGACGAATCTGCAGCGCCGCTCAGTCGTCCGTGATGAGGCCGGTGCCCGCAAGGCAGCTGTCGACGAAATCCGGGCGGTACTGGATCTGCTTGAGCCTGCTGGGCGGCCTGGTCTCGCCGGCTACGTCCGGCCCAGACGGCCCGCCGCCCCCGTCGATGCAATGACGGCGGATCGTGGTGTTGCAGGCGCTCACGGCCAGGGCGGCAGGCGAGCCCTCTGTCGCGAGTGTGCTTCACTCGGCGTCCGACCGGGCATCGAGCTGTTACTCAACCAGGTCAGTCAGGTGATGTTCGGGTGCGCGTTCCCTGGCGCGAGGTGGCCGTCGGAGACATCGGCCCACCTCGAGGAGATCTTCTCCGGCGACGGCACTCGGCCGATGCGGTTGCCGGTGGCGGCGATCGTGGCGTTGCTGGGCGAGTTCGACGTGGCCGTCGGCGCCGCCCGTACGACGATCAGCAGGCTGGCGCGTCGAGGGGCGCCGGAGGGCAGTCGGCAGGGCGGTACGGCTCGTACCGACTGACGCGGGAGGCCGCTGTCGATCCGGTGGAGCGGCGGTGCCTCGATCGCCACGTCACCACGTGCCGGCCGACTGGCCTCGGTCCCGGGCGAGGGAAGTGTGCGTCGCGGTGGACGACGGTCTGGCCCTGAGTTCAGAGGGATTGGGTCGCAGCGATTGACAGATGAGAGTACGGTCGCGACTCTTTCTGTTATTCGAAATGGTGTGGGAGCGTTCACAGTCATGTGATCGCAGAGAGCAGATCGCATGCAGCGCTCCTCGCCGCCTCGGGCCTTGGTACCTCCGCATCAGTGGTGACAGGAGGCATCTCCATGCGTGAGTTACGGCTGGTCGGCTCGACAGTTGCGGTGGTTCCCCGCGTTCGCGTGGATCACGAAACGGCGGATGGTCGCGCCGACCCCTGTTCAACCAGAGCAGCTGTTCACGATGTCTGTTCGGTCACCACCGGAGCGATCAAGGGGTGGGCCGCTCGCTCGGAAGGTGGTGCACGCGCCCATGGCAGTGTCACGAAGGCGGCTTCTGGCGCTGGGCGCCGGAGCGGCCGCCGGAGGGCTCGGGCTGGCCGGCTGCGGGTCGCAGCGCTCGCTCGGCGACTCGGATGAGATCACGCTGTGGACCTGGGACCGGTCGGTGAGCGACGAGCTGGTCGCCCGGGCCCAGACGAAGGGCATTCCCGGGGCCGAGGGCTTCAGACTCAGCCGCACCAACATCGGCGGCCACTTCAACACCAAGGTGCGTACCGCGCTCGCCGGCAAGTCCCTGGTGCCGGACATCATCGGCATCAACTCCGACGTGGCCACCTACTTCCCCAACCAGGACGTGTTCGTCGACCTGAACGACTTCGGCGCGGCCGAGCTGAAGAGCCAGTACCTGGACTGGAAGTGGAACGAGTGCATCACGCCCGAGGGCCGAATGATCGCGTTCCCCATGGACACCGGCCCCACCGGGCTGTTCTACCGCGCCGACCTGCTTCAGGAAGCCGGGATCACCACCGACCCGAAGGAGCTGGCCGACCGCGCCCCGGACTGGGACGGCTTCATCGCGCTGGGCAAGGAGCTCCAGAAGTCCCAGGAGCGCGCGGTGGTCTGCCCCAACATCCGCCACGTCTGGGCCATCCGGCTGGGCCAGCTGGCCAGCAGGTTCATGACCGAGGATGGCCGGTACATCGGCGACCGGGACGAGCTGCGCGAGGCATTCGAACTGGCCTACCGGATCGGCAGGGACGGCCTGTCGGCCGGCGCCCGGGAGGGCTCCACCGACTTGTACGGCGTGGTCACCAGCGGCCGCCAGCCGGTCGGCATCGGCGCGGTGTGGTGGGGCTTCGCCTTCCCGGAGTCGGCCGCGCCGAAGACCGAGGGCAAGTGGCGCGTGGCCGACCCGCCCGGCGGCGCCGGCAACGTCGGCGGCTCCTTCCTGGCGATCACCAAGTACTCCAAGAACCCGGAGGCGGCCTACAAGTTCATCACCTGGCTACAGTCTCCGGAGAACCAGGTCAAGGCGTTCACGGAGATGTCGCTGTTCCCGTCCTCCCCGCGCTCCTTCACGAGGCCGGAGATGCGTGAGCCTCGGCCCTTCTACGGCGGGCAGCGCACCATCGAGGTGTTCGGCCCGTCGGCGCGGCAGGTCAAGACCGTCTACAAGAGCCCGTACGACCGGGTGATGGACCCCGTCTTCGCCGCCGAGCTCGCCAACGTGGAGTCCGGCAAGAACGTCGACACGGCATGGAGGGACGCCCAGGACACCATCGAACGCGAGCTGACCCGCGAGGGAGCGATCTGAATGGGCCTCGCCGATGCGCTGCGCGGGAAGGCCGTCGAGCCGCGCGGGAGCGCCGTCAAGCCGCCGCCGGACGGGTCCAGGCCGCTGCCCGGCTGGCGCCGCTACTGGCCGATGTACGCGGCGGTCTCCCCGTTCTTCATCCTCTTCGCCCTCTTCGGCATCTTCCCGGTCGGCTTCTCCGTCTACCTGTCGTTCATGTCGTGGGACGGCATCGGAGAGACGCAGTCGATCGGCTGGGAGAACTACGCGTACCTGGTGACCGACTCCGACTTCTGGCAGTCGATCGGCAACACCCTGATCATCTGGCTGCTGTCCACCGTCCCGATGATCTTTCTGGCGCTGGTCATCGCCTACGCGCTGCACACCGCAGTGCGGTTCAAGGCGTTCTACCGGGTGGCCTACTTCGTCCCGAACATCACCTCGATCGTGGCGATGACCCTGGTGCTCGGCTCGGTCTTCAGCGACAGCTCCGGGCTGCTCAACAGCGCGCTGCGGGCGATCCACGCCGGCGAGGTCGGCTGGCTGTCCGACCCGTGGGCGATGAAGGTCTCCGTGGCGGCGATCACCACCTGGCGGTGGGTCGGCTACAACGCCATCATCTGCCTGGCCGGCCTGCAGGCCATCTCCAGCGACGTGTTCGAGGCGGCCAAGGTCGACGGCGCCAACAACCGCCAGACGTTCTTCCGGATCACCATCCCCATGCTCCGCCCGGTGATCCTCTTCGTCGCCGTCACCTCCACCATCGGCGGGCTGCAACTGTTCACCGAGCCGCAGGTGCTGTTCCCGGTGGACGACAACGGGAACGTCGGCGGGCCCGGCGGCGAGGCCACCACCATCGTGCTCTACCTGTACCAGCAGGCGTTCATCTTCAACCGGTTCGGCTACGGCGCGGCCGTCGGCTGGGCGCTGTTCCTCCTGATCGCGGTGTTCTCCGTCATCAACTGGCGGCTGATCGGCGGCCGCGACGAGGACGCGATCGGCACCGGGAAGCGGAAGGGGAAGTCCCGTGCGCGCTGAGACGGCCGCCAGGTCGCGGACGATCGTGGGCCACGCCGTGCTCCTGCTGGGCGTGCTGATCACGATCTTCCCGTTCTACTGGATGTTCGTGATGGCCTCGAACACCACTGGGGACATCTTCGCCTACCCGCCCAAGCTGATCCCCGGCCCCCACCTGTGGGAGAACATGAACAAGGTGTTCGACGGCATCGACTTTTGGGGGTCGATGGGCATCACCGTCGTGGCCGCCACAGCCGTGACGTTCCTGGTGCTGCTCTTCGACTCGCTGGCCGCCTTCGCCTTCGCCAAGTACGACTTCCCCGGGCGGAGGGCGCTGTTCTGGATCGTGCTGGCCACCTTCATGATCCCGATGCAGCTGGCGCTGGTGCCGCAGTTCGTCACCCTGGCCTGGCTCGGCTGGGTCGGCTCGCTCAAGGCGCTGATCATCCCCGGTGCGGCCAACGCGTTCGGGATCTTCTGGATGCGCCAGTACGCGCAGGGAGCGATCGCCGACGAGCTGATCCAGGCGTCGAGGGTCGACGGGGCCGGGTTCTTCCGCCAGTGGTGGACGGTGGGGCTGCCGGTGCTTCGCCCGGGGCTGGCGTTCCTGGGGATCTTCACCTTCTTCCACATCTGGAACGACTACCTGTGGCCACTGATCGTGATGACCGACCCGGGCAAGGTGACGCTGCAGGTGGCCGTGCAGCAGCTGAACGGCGTCTACACCACCGACCAGTCGATGGTCATCGCCGGAGCGTTCATGTCGGTGATCCCGCTGATCGGGGTCTTCCTGATCGGCTCGCGCCACTTCATCGCCAACCTGGCCGCCGGCGCCATGAAGTTCTGAAGAAGCACGCACATGGTCGGCGCCTATCGAAAAGCAGTCTCCGCACCTGCGTCGAGTTCTTCAGGCAGGCACGAGCCCTGCCCCTGCACGGGAGGATCCATGAAACAGTCCATCAAGGTCTCGTTAGCCGGGGCCACAGCCGTACTCCTGTCCGTCGCGGCTACGACGCTCGCAGTAGACGCGGGTGCCGCGACGCCGACGGACGGCGTCGCGGCGGCCGCCAGACCGATGGAGAACCTCGGCCGCGGCGTCGTGGCCGTGCGGTCGAGCAACACCAGTGTTCTCGTCTCCTGGCGGCTACTGGGACTCGATCCGGACGGCATCGGGTTCAACGTGTACCGGTCCACCGCCGGAGGCCAGGAGGTCAAGCTCAACTCCGCGGTCCTGACCCAAGGCACCAATTTCACCGACAGGACGGCCGACTTGACCCGGTCGAACAGCTACCGGGTACGGCCCGTGATCAACGGCGCGGAGCAGCCACCGAGCGGCGCCTTCACCCTGACCGCCAACCACGCCGTCGAGCCGGCCGTTCGCATACCGCTGCGCGCCGGTGGCCCGGTGAAATTCGTCTGGGTCGGCGACCTCGACGGCGACGGTGAGTACGACTTCGTCCTGGACCGCCAGACATCACCGCAGACACTCGAGGCCTACCGGCGCGACGGGCAGCTCCTCTGGTCGGTCAACATGGGGCCGAACAGCACCAACCAGAACAACATCGAAGGCGGATCGTCCACCATCGACGTCGGCCACAACGACGGCGTGACCGTCTACGACTTCGACAGCGACGGCCGCGCCGAGGTTGCCGTGCGGATCGCCAACGGCGTCCGCTTCGGCAACGGCACCACCTTCACCCACAGCGACAACAACCGCCAGTTCATCGCGATTCTCGACGGCATGACCGGGGCGCCTCGCGCGACCGCTCCCGTGCCGACGGACTACCTGGCGGACGGCCCGATGTACGCCCGATTCGGTGTGGGCTACCTCGACGGTTCCCGGCCCAATCTGGTCGCCTTCATGAAGAACCGGAGGGGCAACGGGGCGTTCAACCTCATGATGGGCGCCTGGCAGTTCACCGGCCAGTCCCTGACCCAGCAGTGGACGTGGCTGCGCGGCAACCAGAACACACCCGACGGGCACAACACCCGCGTCATCGACGTCAACGGCGACGGGACCGACGAGGTCGCCGAGATCGGGTTCGTGCTCAACGGCAACGGCACCCTGCGGTACTCCCTGGGCCCCGCAGGCGTCATCCACGGCGACCGCTTCCACATCGCCAAGATGGACCCCAACCGTCCGGGCTTGCAGGGCTATGGCGTCCAGCAGGACAACCCCAGCGGTCTGCGCGAGTACTACTACGACGCCACCGACGGCTCCATCATCTGGCGACACACCGCGTCCGGCACCGCCGACGTGGGACGCGGCATGGCCGGTGACATCGATCCGCGGTTCCCCGGCATGGAGGTCTGGTCCTTCTCAGGCCTCTACAACGCACCCGCCAACCGCCTCACCGAACCGAACACCTCGCTGCGTCCCTGGCCGCAGCTGGGCCTGTGGTGGGACGGCGACATCACGATGGAACTGCTCAACGACGGCAAGTTCGAGAAGTGGGACCCGAACAACCCCAAGCCCAGCAACAGCCTGGCCCGGCTGCTCACCACCTCGAACTACGGAGCGGTCGACGCGAGCCAGGACGTCCAGCCCACCTTCTACGGCGACATCCTCGGCGACTGGCGTGAGGAAGCCGTGTACACCAACGCGAGCTACAACCAGCTGATCATCTTCACCACCGATCATCCGACGAGCATCAGGCTGTACACGCTCGCGCACAACCCCGCCTACCGCAACGCCATGACGCTCAAGGGATACATGCAGTCCCACCACGTCGACTACTTCCTCGGTGCCGGCATGACCTGGCCACCTCGGCCGAACATCACCTACGCCGGGAGATGACGCTGTGAGAACCGCGAAGTCCGTCACCCCTGCCCTCCTGCTCTCGGTGGTCACGGCGAGTTCCGTCGCGATGGCCCCTGGCTCGGCGTCCGCGAGCGATGCGGCGGCCGGAAACACCTATTACGTCGTCCCGAACGGAAATGACGGCGCAGCCGGTACGCAGGCCGCTCCGTGGGCATCGATCGCCCGTGCGCGGGCCGTCGCCAAGGCGGGCGACACGGTCTATTTCCGGGGCGCCACCTACGCCTACACCCGCGCGAACAGCGCCTGTCCGAGCCCGACCGCCAGAGTCGACGCGATCACCCTGAACAAGAGCGGCAGCTCGGGCAACCCGATCCGGTACTGGGCCCATCCGGGCAGCACCGGCCTGTTCATCAGCGGCGGGGGCGGCAACCTCGTCCTCAACTCGGACGCGCATGACAACTACGACCCGCGCAGCAATGACGGGCCCGGAGAGAACGCCGATGGCTTCGGTTCGCACTACACGCCGGCCGGCCGCCCCGCGAACGTGTTCCGGGGGTGCCGCGCGTGGTGGAACGCCGATGACGGGTTCGACCTCATCTCCACCTACTCGCCCGTGATCATCGAGAACTCGTGGGCCTGGCGCAACGGGTACGTGCCGGGGACGACGACGCCCTTCGGCAACGGAACAGGCTTCAAGTCGGGCGGCTACGGGGGCGAGTACGAAGCCAACGCGCCGAAGCACACCGTCCGCTCCTCGGTGGCGTTCCTCAACAAGGCGGCCGGCTTCTACGCCAACCACCACCCGGTGGCCAACGACTTCTTCAACAACACCGGTTACGGAAACCACCCCAACTTCAACATGCGTGGCGTCGACTCGAGCGGCGCCGCCGTCGGCCGGGGCAACCTGCGCAACAACATCGCCTATACCGGAACGCCGACGTCGTACATGACCGGCACGAACGCCGCGTACAACTCCTGGAACCTCGGCGTCCCCCTGTCGGACTCCCAGTTCCAGAGTGTGTCGACGTCCGGCTGGGACGCGCCCCGCCAGACCGACGGGAGCCTGCCCGTGCTGCCCCGCCTCCGTCTCGCGGCGAACAGTGCCCTGATCGACAAGGGCACCGACGTGGGACTGCCCTTCAGCGGAAGTACGCCGGACCTCGGCGCCTTTGAGAACGATGGAAGGTGACATCGTGAGGCAAAGATCGCGTGTCGTTTCGAAGTACTGGAAGGCGGCCGCCGCAGCGTTGTTGTCCCTGGCGTTAGCGGCACCGCTCTCGGAGAGCACCGCTGCGGCGGAGACGCCTGCGACGCGGACACAGGCAACACAGACTCAGGCAACACAGACACAGGCAACGCGGACACCGGCAACGGCGCTCCAAGACCAGGGTGCCGCTGCTGGACCGGCGGTGGATCGCGGCCTGAAGTACCTGGTGTCCGACTACCAGACCCGCACTCCGTCCAAGTACACGGCTGACTCCTGGAAACCCTTTGCCAAGGCGTTGAGGACCGCGGCCGATGTCGCCGACGACACATCGGCCACCTCGTCGGACGTCACCGCCGCGAAGACGGCACTGATGACCGCCGCCGCCGATCTGAAGGCCGCGGACGGGGGCACGTTCCAGACCATCACGAACAACACCTTCTGGAACGACACCAGCGGCAACCCCATCTATTCGCAGGGCGGCGGAGTCTTCAAGTTCGGCGACACCTACTACTGGTACGGCGTGCACTACACCGGCGCCGAGCTCTACCGGGCCAATCCGACGAGGAAGTACGACGGCGACATCAGCTTCGTCTCGATCCCCGTGTACTCGTCCAAGGACCTGGTGAACTGGAAGTTCGAGAACCGCGTCGCGACGCGCTCCACCGGCGTGGGCAACGGTGCCAACCTGGGTGGTGCGGGCTGGGTCGGGCGGCTCGGCGTCTCGTACAACGAGAACACCGGCAAGTACGTGCTCGCCGTGCAGATGTGGCACACGGGCAGGGGCGGGCACGGCGTTCTGCTGCTGCAGGGCGACTCACCCACCGACACCTTCGACTACGGCTACTTCCAGACCCAGATCACCAACTCGCCCACGACCGGCACCGGGGATCAGACCGTCTTCACCGACGACAACGGCAAGGACTACCTGATCTTCTCCAACCGCGAAGGACGCTCTCGCGCCTTCGTGGCCAAGTTCCGGGAGTCCGACTCGCTGCGGATCGAGCCAGGCGTGGAGATCCGCCGCGGCGACGGTCGCGAGGGCAACGCCATGTTCAAGCTCGACGGCAAGTACTACCACGCGGCGTCGGACCTGCACGGCTGGAACACCTCTGTCAACTACGTCAATGAGTCGACCAGCAGCAACGTCCAGGGCTCCTACAGCAGCGAGTACGTCCTTGCCGGCACCGAGATGGACTACAGCCACGTGACCCAGACCGGGTTCTTCGTGACGGTCAAGGGCACCAAGCAGAACACGGTGATCTACGCCGGCGACCGCTGGGCCGACTTCGCCTGGAACGGCATCGGGTACAACCAGTGGGTGCCGATCACCAAGACCGGCGCGAGGCCGCAGTTCCACTCGGTGAGCCAGTGGCAGTTCAACGTCACGACCGGCGAGTGGCGCGTCGGGCCGACGAACAACTACATCCTCAACCCCGACATCCAGGCCGACCGCATCATCGTCTCCAGTGTGCGCGGATGGCGGAACCTTGGCGGTTCGGTGACCAACGTCAACGGTGGTGCGAACGGGTCTCGCTTCGCCCTCCAGGTGAGCAACAGCGGCGGCGTCGAACAGCGGATCGCGTCGGTGCCCGCAGGCACCTACACCCTGTCCCTGCAGGCTCGGGGTAGCGCCGGACAGGTCGTGATCACCGACGCCAACGGCAGCCAACGCACCCTCGGCCTCCCGTCGTCGAGCGGCTGGGCCAAGCGCGAGCTCACCGGCATCCAGCTACCCAGCGGGGCCGCCACCGTCACCGTGCGGGCGTCGGGTTCGGGCGGCGTGATCGTCGACCAGCTCTCACTCGTCAAGACCTCTCCCGACACACCACCGCCTCCGGGGCGTTACGAGGCAGAGACCGCGCCGGCGGTGTGTCAGGGCACGATCGACTCGAACCAGGCGGGCTTCTCCGGTAGCGGGTTCTGCAACGGCAGTGCCGCCGCAGGGGCCTTCGCGCAGTTCACGGTGACCCGGGCGACCGCTGGTACGGCAACGGTAGCGATCCGGTTCGCCAATGGCTCCAGTAGCGGTGCGAGGCCGGCGAACCTGGTCGTCAACGGATCCACGGTGGGGACGGTGTCGTTCGAGTCCACCGGTGCGTGGACGACGTGGTCGACCAAGACCGCGACCGTCCCGCTGAACGCCGGCAGCAACACCATCCGGTTGGATCCGACCACGGCAGCCGGACTGCCCAACGTCGACTACCTCGATGTCGGTGCCACGACTGGCTGACATCCCACGCTCTGCCGGTCTCTTCGACCGGCAGAGCGTGCAGGGGCACGTTCAGTGCCCATGAGAGCGACGGCCGACCGCGTGGGAAACAGCACTTGCCGCAAGTACGTCACATCGTCAGGAGAAGGACATGAGCAGCAAGCGTCCGGCCCGCGTCATCGCGGGCACGACGACGTTGGCCACCATGATGTCCGCGACTTTACTCATGGTGCCCGCGCCGGCCCATGCGACCTTCGGAACCGCGGACATCAAGCCGATCGAAAGCAACATCGCTGCCAAGCCCTGGGCCTCGGCGACGGCCGGCGACGGCTCGTCGAACGCCGGGCTGGCCATCGACGGCGACCCGACGACGTCCTGGCAACCCGGTCGTGCCGGCGCCCGGCAGTGGCTCACCGTCGACCTCGGTGGAACCTACGACAACCTGCGTAAGGTCAAGGTGATGTTCCCGGACCGTGGCGTGGCCTACCGGTACGTCATCGAGGCTTCATCCGACGGTCGCCGGTGGAAGACCATCACCGACAGGTCCCACAACCGAGCCGTGTCACGAGGGGAAGTGCACCTGTTCACCCGGCCGGCAACGCGCTTCGTCCGGCTGCTGTTCACAGGTGAGCCGGGCCGTGCCCGGGCTGGTGTCAGCGAGCTCCAGGTCTTCAACTACCTACGCAACGACCTCGTCCTCGGCGCCGATCTGTCCTGGATGGACGACGTCCAGGACCAGCAGTACTGGGTCGATCCCCTGGCCGAAGACCGCGGCGCCGGGCCACACCTGCTCGACGTGGCCAAGGATCGTGGCATGCAGCACACCCGGCTGCGGATATTCAACGAGCCGCGCAGCGAGAGCACCGGCCAACCGACGCCGATACCGCGCCAGGGTCCGGAGCGCTCACTGGTCTCAGCGAAGTGGATCAAGCAGCGGGGCATGGGCCTGGGTATCGACTTCCACTACGCGGACTCATGGGCGGACCCCAGCAAGCAACCGAAACCACGCGCCTGGGCCGAGCTGGAGTTCGCGGACCTGACCCAGGCCGTGTACGACTTCACCGCCGACTACCTGGACCGGTTGATCCAGCAGGGCACCACGCCGGAGAAGGTGGCCGTCGGCAACGAGATCATCAATGGGTTCATGTACGGCAGCGAGGCGGCCCACATCGGCACGACGAATCCGCCGTATTTCGTCGACCAGGCCGATATCTACCAGTCGAAGCCCGGCGGTGGCCTGCTGTGGCGGTACTGGCGGTCAACCGACCCGGTGGAGCAGCAGCTCTACGACCAGGCGTGGGACCGGTTCACAACCCTGGCCGCGGCCGGGATCAAAGCCGTCCGCGACGCGTCACCGACATCCAAGGTCGAGATACATGTGATCGTCGACAAGGACAAGCTCGCCAAAACCATGGAGTTCTGGCACCAGTTCCTCACCCGGGTGAAGGCAAAGGGACAGAACCCTGATGTGCTGGCCATCTCGTACTACCCGGAGTGGCACGGTACGCCCGAGGCGCTGGATCTCAACCTGAACGCCATGGCCACCACCTATCCCGGCTACGAAATCGACATCGCCGAAACCGCCTACCCCGCCTCGGGCGGCGACGGTACGCCCTTGCCCAACTCACCCTTCCCGCGAACGATTCAGGGCCAGGCGGACGCTATCCGGAGGGTGTTCCAGGCCGCCAACGACGTGGTCGACAACCGAGGTTCAGGTGTGCTGGTGTGGGAGCCGGCCGGCTACCAGCCGATGTTCCGGGCCGTGCCCGGACTGGCGAACACGTGGGAGCCGCACGCGTCCATCAACGTCTTCAACGCCGGCCGCGCCAAGCACATCCTCCAGGACACCGTCCACACCGCCACCGTGGTGGGAGCCGCCCCGAAGCTGCCCTCCTCCATCCGCATGCTCACCACCGCCAACAACACGGTCACCAGTGTCCCCGTCCGCTGGCAGCCGTTGCCACCTGGCGCGACCGACAGGCCGGGTGAGGTGACAGTCACCGGGACGACCGACACGGGACCGGTCACGGCGGTCATCGACGTCGTTCCCAGACGCGACGCATATCAGCAGTCGGAGCCCGTGCAGGGGCGGGCGCGGTAGCCGAGCCGGCGGACGTGGGCCAAGACCCCGTACCCGTACACCACGGCCGACCACGACGGCACCGGCGACATCCTCCGGTGGCTCCCCTGACAAACGGCGCAAAGCTCCTGCCGCCCCTCGCGGGTGGCAGGAGCACCCACACCCGCTTTCGCGCCGCGCGTCCAGTCCGACCTGCCGCCTGACTGGACGCACCCGGCAACGGGCCCAGCCGAACGCCAGACGCTCCACCCATCCCTGCACCCAAGGAGTCATCCATGACCATGCAACGACGCACATTCCTCGGCATGAGCGCGGCCGCAGCGACGGGCGTGGGCCTGTCCCTGCTCGGCGCGGGACAGGCAACGGCCGCCGTCGGACCGCTGGACACGGCGCCGACCACGCCGTTCCCGGTCGGCGTGCGCCGGTATGACTGGACCCGCGGTAGCCGCCCGTGCACCACCTACGTCTACTACCCCGCCACCGGCACCCCCGGCGGCAACCCGGTGACGAACGCCCCGGTCGCAGGCGGTGTCTTCCCCGTCTACAACTTCACCCACGGCTTCCAAAGCAGCCCGCAGAACTCCCTGTTCATCATCCGGGCGCTGGCCGCGGCGGGCTTCATCGTCCCCGCCCCGCACTTCAACCACAACTTCACCGACGTCAGAAACGGCAACACCTCCAAGGACGTCTCGCAGATCCTCACCAACACCCTCGCCCTCAACACGAGCGGACCGCTGGCGGGGCACATCAACACCGGCATCGGCGTCGGCGTCTCGGGCCACTCCCTGGGCGGCATGATCACCCATGGCCTGCTGACCTCCTGGCCCGACAGCCGGATCATCTCCGCCAACCCGCAGTCCTGCGAGGACATGGGCAACCCCGCCGCCTCGGTCTCCGCCAAGGTCCTGTTCGTCCACGGCGACCGGGACTCGACCACGTCGTACTCCTCGGCCCGGCAGGCGTACACGGAGATGACCTGGCCCAAGGCGTTCCTCACCTTCGTCGGCGGCAGCCACACCAGCTTCTGGAGCGACAACCGCTTCCCGAACACCGTCGTGGACTGGGCCCGCTGGACGATGTACGGCGACACCGCCGCACGGGACCGCCTCCCGGCCGACGCGGCCGGGCCCAACACCAGGTGGGAAGCCCGGCTGGGTGAGTCACCCGGCGGCCCGGCCGCCTACACCCTGGTGGCCCAGCACAGCGGCAAGGCAGCCGACATCTACGAGGCCTCTACCGCTGCCGGCGCCCGGCTCGTCCAGTGGACCACCAACAGTCGCTCCAACCAGCAGTTCGAATTTGTGGACGCCGGCGACGGCCACGTCCGCGTCAAGGCCCGGCACAGTGGCCTGTTCCTCCAGCCCACGGGCACCGCGACCGGCGCGGACGTCGTCCAACGGGCCGACACCGGCGCCACCGGCCAGCAGTGGCGCGTGGTCGACCACGGTGGTGAGGTGATCAGCCTCGTCAACCGGGAGTCCGGCCTGGCCATGGATGTCTGGGAGCACTCGACCGCCGACGGCGCCCGCATCTCCCAGTGGACCTACACCGGCAACCCCAACCAGCGCTTCACCCGCCGCCGCGTCTGACCCGACCTGTCGGAGCACCGCTCGGGCAACAGGGCGGGCGGTGCCCCGACATGGCGCCGACAACCCTTCGCGACCACGCCAGGCACTCGGGCAGAGGCTTTTCGACACGCGGCCCCGCGGGGCCCTTGACGGAGAACGCGTCGCGGACCGGGTTCAAGGCATTGGCGAGGGTCTGCGCGGGGGGACGTTCCACAAGTCCCGCGGAACATCGAAGGACCGGGTCACCGCACGCGGGTTCTTGACTCAGTCAGAGCGCCGCATGCGGAGGGACCCGAGATTCTGCCACTCCTCATCATGATCGGCGGCTGCGGGCCTCACTTATTGGTCAGGTCAACTGCCCGGCTGTCGCGGCCGATTGGAAATTGCTCGCTTTGCTAGTGTGGCCGCGAAGTACCTGACAACGAGGAGTGTGCATGACCATCAAGTTGTTGAATCCGGATGGGCTGCCGAAACCGGAAGTGTATCGTCAGCTTTCCATCGCGGAAGGGTCCAGGATCGTGTTCTTGGCCGGCCAGGTGGCCCGCGATGCCGAAGGCAATCCGGTGGGCACCGGTGACTTCGCCGCGCAGGTGGAGCAGGCCTACCTGAACGTCGGTCGGGCGCTGACCGAGATCGGCGGTTCGTTCGACGACGTGGCCAAGCTGACGATCTACGTCGTCGACTGGCACCCGGACAAGTACCCGCTGCTGGGGGAGGGTGTCTCCCGTGCCGCCGCGAAGATGGGCGTCGACCCGCTGAAGCCGATCACGCTGCTCGGAGTGTCGGCTCTGGGCGAGCCGGACATCATGGTCGAGGTCGAGGCCACGGCAGTGCTGGACTGATCGGAGCGCGCGCCGCGACCGGTCCCGATCGCACTCCAGCTGTCGGTAGACCTCCGGGCGGCCGCCCGGATGACGAGCGGGAATGCTTCCATCCTGTATCGCCGCGCTGGGCAGGGTTTCGAGGCCCTGTCCAGCGCCGCCGGCCGTGGTCCGGGTGACGAAAAGCTCTCTCCACCAGCACGCGATGATTTCCCCGCCACGGCCGTTCCGGATAAGCGGATCAATCCAGTCCGGGAATCTCACCCTCCGTACTTTCACGTTGTTCGCCGCCGCCCATGTCGCGACCCGCTGGTACCGCTGCACCGGGTGCGACCCGACCTCGGCGGCCAAACTTGTGGAACACGTCCCGGAACCCGGTCCGGGCTGGTGAACTCACCTCGGCGATCTTCGCCACGGGGATGCCCTGTGCGGACAACAGCCCCACCTGGGCCCGCCACGGTCACCACCGAACCAGTGCCTCTTCGGATGATCCGCAGCACCTGCCTGCCTTCGTGTCAGCAATCTTCCGGGGAGTCGCACACGTTCAGCCACGTGATGATTCTGACCGTCAGGTACCGGGAGTTGGTGTAGTCGCGGATCTGCTCCGCCAGGACCTGGACGTTGAGAAGGCGCCGCGACCGATGGGCACGATCGCCCCACTCCGGCTTCCCGGCGGCATAGCTCGCCGGCAGTCAAGGTCTTGCATCGTCTCGGTCGTCCTGAAAGATTGTTCGGGTCGGTTCTCGACATTGCGTTACGGGGGAAGTTCGATGTTGTACCACATTCCGATAGCCCATCACAGCTCTTCCTGCCCTCGCCCCGTGGTTCGCCGCGCTGCCTGAAGTCATCCGTTGCCGGATGCGTCGTACGACAGCTGGTAAGTCCGCTGGAAGTTGGTAGGGGGAAGACCGATGGACCACGTCTCTGCATCCGCAGAGAAGCCGATACAACTCCACTCACGTCGTCCCGACTCGTTCCACGGGGCGCTTTTATCGGAGATCACCCAGGTTCCGATAAGCCGAATCCTGGTCGCGGACTCACCCCGGACGGGCGGGGAGGATCCACGGCACATCAACGCGCTTGCCGAGGTTTGCGCCGATCTGCCGCCGATCGTGATCCACCGGCAGACGATGACCGTCATCGACGGTGTGCACCGGCTCAGGGCGGTTGAGCGCAGCGGCGCCACGCGCATAAGGGCCGTGTTCTTCAACGGTGACGAGCGAGAATCCTTCGTGCTCGCGGTCAAGTTGAACAGCAACCACGGACTGCCGCTCTCCCTGGCCGACCGCAAGGCCGCGGCCCTCCGCATGCTCGCCGACTTCCCGGAGTGGTCGAACCGGCGGCTGGCCGAGATCGCGGGCCTGTCGGACAAGACCATCGCCGCGCTCAGGCGGCGGTCGGGTGCGGAATTTCCGCACCCGACCGCCGTGCGACTCGGGCGTGACGGGGTGACCTACCCGGTGGCGGCGGCCGAAGGCCGCAGTCGTGCCCTGGCGTTCCTCGCCGCCAACCCCGACGCGTCCGCGCAGGAGGTGGCGCTCGCCGCGGGCATCTCGCTCACCACGGCGAAGGATGTGCGAAGGCGGGCGCGCTCTTCCGGAGAGGAACGGCAGACGACGGCGCAGTCGGACGACGGGTCGTCCCGGGACGGCGGGACCGGCGGTCGTGCGGTCGTGAAACCTCCCAGGGAGCGCCCGGGGAGCGCGGATCTGTCGGCGACGGTCCGGCGGCTGCGCGCCGATCCCTCGCTCCGGTTCACCGAAGTGGGCCGGAAGCTGCTGCGGATACTGGACGTCTCGGCCGCGCAGCCGCACGACTGGACGGCGATGGCGAGCAGCCTCCCGATCCACTGCGCGCCGATGATTGCCGAACTGGCGCGGCGCCACGCCGAGAGCTGGCAGCTCCTGGCGGAATCGTTGACGGAACGGATCAATTCCCGAGACACTGACGCATAGTTGTTCCACCGGTTCAGCAGACAGCGTTGCCGGAATCCTGGGATGCATTCGGTGCATCCGGTTGATTTCGTCGGCATCGTCTTCGTCCAACTTCTTCCGGACTCCTCCGTAAAACGCGGCCGCAACTGATTCGCGGGCACCCGTGGGCTTTTCACCCACGGGTGATCGCGACTGCCGGCGGACGGGGCGACCGGTCGCATCGACGTCTGTTCCGACTGAGTGGTGAACGAGTAGTTTCCGGATGAATTCTGTTCTGCTGAGGGGCAGTTCGATAACTCGCTGTTCGAGTCGAAACCGTTGCAGAGTGCTGGGCGTAGCTCGGTTGTCGGAAGGTGTGGGACATGTGTGGAATAACCGGCTGGGTGGACTTCGGGACGGATCTGCGCTCGTGCCGTACGACGGTCGAGTCGATGACGGACACCATGGCGTTGCGCGGGCCCGACGACGGCGCGGTATGGATGTCGCCGCACGCCGCGCTCGGCCATCGGAGGCTCGCGGTCATCGACCCGGCCGGCGGCGCGCAGCCGATGGTGCGCGGCGCCGCGGTACTGACGTACAGCGGTGAGGTGTACAACTTCCGCGAACTGCGCACTGAACTGGCGGCCAAGGGGCACGAGTTCACCACCAGCAGCGACACGGAAGTCGTCGCCCGCGCCTATGCCGAGTGGGGCGAGGACTTCGTGAGCCGGCTCAACGGCATGTTCGGATTCGCCATCTGGGACACCGAGAAGGAAGAACTGCTGCTGGTCCGGGACCGGGTCGGCGTGAAGCCCGTCTACTACTACCCGACCGACCACGGGATCATCTTCGGCTCGGAGCCGAAGGCGATCCTCGCCAACCCCGCGGCCCGCCGGGTGGTGAACCCGGACGGATTCGCCAGCTTCCTCATGCTCCAGGCGAACATGGCCGGGGTCACGCTGTTCGACGGGATGTACGAACTGCAGCCCGGCGAATACCTGAAGGTGAGCCGGAAGGGGATCGACAAGCGCCGCTATTGGCAGCTGGAAGCCCGGCCGCACGAAGACGACCTGGACACGACCGTCGCCAAGGTGCGCTCGCTCATGGAGGACATCGTCGAGCGGCAGCTGGTGTCCGACGTCCCGCTCGGCATGCTGCTGTCGGGAGGCATCGACTCCAGCCTGCTCACCGCCCTGGCCGCCAAGGCGAACACCGGCGACGTGCTGCACTCGTTCTCCATCGACTTCGTCGGCTATTCGGACTCATTCGACTCCGGCGCGGACGGGCTGCGCACCACCGACGACGCCCCGTTCATCCGGCAGGTCGTGGACCACGTCGGCTGCCTGCACGAGTCCGTGGCCGTGGACACGCGAGGGCTCAGCGACCCGGACGTCCGCCGGGAGGTGCTCGCGGCCTGGGACCTGCCCAACCACCTAGGTGACATGGACGTCTCGCTCTACCTGCTGTTCCGCGCCGTGCGCGAGTACTGCACCGTGGCGATCTCCGGCGAGGGTGCCGACGAGGTCTTCGGCGGCTACCCGTGGGTGCACGACCCGAAGGTCCTCGAGATCCCGATCTACCCCTGGATGGCGTTCCAGGTGCTGCGGGGGACACCCGGTCCGTTCAGCCTTTTCAGCTCCGACGTCATCGAGCGGACGGGCATGATGGAGCGGCTCGGCGGCATGTACAGCGAAGGGCTGGCCGAGGTTCCCCGGCTCGACGGCGAATCACCCGAAGACGCGCGGATGCGTGAGGTGAACTACCTCGACGTCACCCGGTTCATGCGGGCGCTGCTGGACCGCAAGGACCGGATGAGCATGGCCTTGGGGCTCGAAGTCCGGGTCCCCTTCTGCGACCACCGGCTGATCGAGTACATGTTCAACGTGCCGTGGTCGATGAAGAACCGGAACGGCGTCGGAAAGTGGCTGCTGCGCGCGGCCGCCGGCGATCTGCTGCCGGAATCGGTGCTGCAGCGGCCCAAGTCGGCTTTCCCGGCGACGCTCGACACCGGTTATGACGACATGCTCCGCATGGATCTCAAGCGCATTGTGGACAACGGCGACGACGAGCCGATCCGTCCCCTGATCAATGCCGAGGCGGCACAACAGGTCATCGACGGTACCGATTCGGCCGGTGGCGGTACCTGGAACCGCCTGCGCACCGAAAGCCTGATTCGCGCCAACACCTGGATCAAGGAGTACCAGGTGGACGTGAGCCCGCTGTACTGAGCGCGCGCCTACAGCCCCGTTCCAGCGTTGACCTTCGGAAATTAGGTGTGGGTGCCTCGTGAACGAGAACGTTGTTGAGGATCAGTCGTCAGCCCGGCTTGTGGAGTACCTGAAGAAAGTAACGCTGGAACTCCTCGAGACCCGTGACGGCCTGGAGCGGTTGCAGGCCAGGATGGACGAGCCCATCGCCATTGTGGGTATGAGCTGCCGGTACCCGGGCGGTGTCGAATCGCCGGAGCAGCTGTGGGATCTGGTCGCGTCGGGGCGGGACGCCATTTCGGAGTTCCCGTCCGACCGCGGCTGGGACCTGGACCGGTTGTTCGACCCCGATCCGGACAAGCCCGGCACGTCGTATGCGCGTGAGGGCGGGTTCCTGTCGAACGCGGCGGAATTCGACGCCGGTTTCTTCGGGATCGGGCCGCGTGAGGCGTCGGCGATGGATCCCCAGCAGCGTTTGTTGCTCGAAGCGTCGTGGGAGGCTCTCGAACACGCGGGAATCGATCCGACGTCGTTGCGGGGCAGCGACACCGGTGTGTTCGCCGGCGTCATGTACCAGGACTACGGGTTCGCGGCGCAGTCGACCGCCACCGAGGGATACGTCGGCACCGGTTCGGCGGGCAGTGTGGTGTCGGGCCGGGTCGCGTATGCCTTGGGTTTGGAAGGTCCGGCGGTCACGTTGGACACGGCGTGTTCGTCGTCGTTGGTGGCGTTGCACCTGGCGTGTCAGGCCCTTCGCCAGGGGGAGTCGTCGCTGGTGCTGGCGGGCGGTGTGACGGTGATGTCGACGCCGTTGCTGTTCGTGGAGTTCTCGCGGCAGCGGGGCTTGTCGCCGGACGGCCGGTGCAAGGCGTTCTCGTCCGCCGCTGATGGTGTGGCGTGGTCCGAGGGTGTCGGTGTGGTGGCGTTGGAGCGTCTGTCGGACGCTCGGCGGCTCGGGCACAACGTTCTGGCCGTGATCCGTGGTAGTGCGGTGAACCAGGACGGTGCGAGCAACGGTCTGACCGCGCCGAACGGTCCCTCGCAGGAACGCGTGATCGCCCACGCACTGGCGAGCGCCGGGTTGTCGCCCGCGGACGTGGACGCGGTGGAGGCGCACGGCACCGGGACCACCTTGGGCGACCCGATCGAGGCGCAGGCGTTGATCGCCGCGTACGGGCAGGACCGCGCCGAGCCGCTGCGGATCGGGTCCTTGAAGTCGAACATCGGTCACACGCAGGCCGCCGCCGGCGTGGCCGGTGTGATCAAGATGGTGCAGGCGTTGCGGAGTGAGCGGTTGCCGCGGACGCTGCACGTGGACGAGCCGTCGCCGCATGTGGACTGGTCGGCCGGTGCGGTGCGGCTCCTGACCGAGCCCGAACCGTGGCCGGCGACCGACCGGGTCCGCCGGGCGGGTGTGTCGTCGTTCGGGATCAGCGGCACCAACGCGCACGTGATCATCGAGGAGGCGCCCGCCGAGTCCACGGCGCCGGACGCGTCCGACGCCGAGCCCCAGTCGGGTGAGGCACTCGTCGCCACTGACGTCGTGCCGTGGCCCCTGTCGGCAAAGAGCGAGGCGGCGCTCCGGGCGCAGGCACAGCGGATGCACGACTGGCTGCTCGCGCACCCCGGGGCGGACCTCGCCGAGGTCGCCCAGGCGCTGCTGAAGTCGCGGGCCCAGCTCAACCACCGCGGTGTGGCGGTTGCCGCGGACCGGGACGGCATGCTCGCGCGCCTGGCCGAACTGGCCGCTGGTTCCGCGTCGTCCGCAGCGGTCGTGGGAACCGTCGGCACGGGGAAGACGGCGGCCTTGTTCACCGGCCAGGGCGCGCAGCGGGTCGGTATGGGCGCCGGGCTGTACCAGGCGTTCCCCGTGTTCGCGGCCGCGTTGGACGAGGTGTGTGCGCGCCTCGACCCGTTGCTGGGGCGTTCGCTGAAGGACGTGATGTTCTCCGGTGACGACGTGCTGGACCGGACCGACTTCACCCAGCCCGCGTTGTTCGCCTTCGAGGTGGCGGTGTTCCGGCTGCTGGAGTCGTTCGGTGTCACACCGGACGTGCTGATCGGGCACTCCGTCGGAGAGATCGTCGCCGCCCACGTCGCCGGGGTCTGGTCGCTGGAGGACGCCTGCACGCTGGTGGCCGCGCGAGGCCGGCTCATGGCGGCGATGTCCGAGGGAGGGGCGATGCTCGCCCTCGCGGTCCCTGAGGCCGTGGCGGTGCAGGCGATCGCCGGATTCGACGGCCGGGTGTCCATCGCCGCGGTGAACGGGCCCGCAGCCGTGGTGCTCTCCGGTGATCGGGACGCGATCGAAGAGATCCGGCAAGGGCTGTCCGCCGAGGGGCACAAGACCTCGTGGTTGCGGGTCTCCCACGCTTTCCACTCGGCCCACATGGAGCCGATGCTCGAAGAGTTCGAGGCGATCGCGCGCACGATCGCCTACCACCCGCCGCGGATTCCGGTGGTGTCGAACGTGTCCGGCGCGGTCGCCGGGGCGGAACTGCTCGACGCGGCCTACTGGGTGCGGCAGGTACGGGCCGCCGTGCGGTTCGCGCCGGGTGTGGAGACGCTCGCCGCCCTCGGCGTGCGGCGGTTCCTGGAGACGGGGCCCGATGGTGTCCTGGCGGCGCTGACCCGTCAGTGCCTGCCGGAGGACGTCGAAGCGCGGTCGCTGGTCGCGACGGCCACGCGGCGCGGCGAGGACGAGGTGGGCCAGGTCCTGTCCTTGCTGGGCGCGGCACACGCGGCCGGCGTGGACGTCGAGTGGGCCCCGTTGTTCGCCGGACGCCGGACCGCCCGCGTCCCCCTGCCGACCTACGCGTTCCAGCGCAGCCGGTACTGGCACGACCCGGCGTTGGGGGACACCCGGATCGGTGACGTCACGCAGGCCGGGCTGATGTTCCCCGACCACCCGTTGCTCGGTGCGGCGGTACAGCTCGCGGGCCGGGACGAGTGGTTGTTCACCGGCCGCATCTCGGCGCGGAGCCACCCGTGGCTCGTCGACCACGTCGTCCACGACGCGGTCGTCGTGCCGGCGGCGGCCCTGCTGGAGATCGCGTTGTGCGCGGGCGGCATGCTCGGTTGCGGGGGGATCGAAGAGCTCACCTTGCAGGCGCCGATGGTCCTCGCCGCGGACCGGGCGACCGAACTGCAGGTCACCGTTGGTGCCGCCAACGCCGACGGCGCCCGGTCCGTGACCTTCCACTCCCGCGTCGAGGGCGATGCGGACGGAGCGGGCTGGGCGTTGCACGCCGAGGGCTTCCTGTCCACCTCCGGACCGGGGGAACTCCCGGACAGCGACGACTGGCTTGAAGCGGACGAATCGGCTGAATCGACGACCGGTGACGCGCTCTACGACCGGTTGACCGAGCTCGGATTCGCCTACGGGCCCGCGTTCCAGGGTGTGACGGCCGCGTGGGGAGACGGCGGAGAGGTCGTCGCCGACGTGTCGCTGGACGAGACCGCCGCGCAGCAGGCGTCGCGGTTCGGCATCCACCCCGCGCTGCTCGACGCGACCATGCACGCCGCCATCGACTTGCTCGCGCCGGACGTGCCGGCCGGACAGCTGCCGTTGCCGTTCGCCTTCTCCGGCGTGCACGTCCACCGCCGCGGCGTCGACGCCGTCCGGGCGCGGATCACCCGCATCGCCGCGAAGAAGATCGTGATCGAGGCCGTCGACACGACGGGGGCCGCCGTTCTGACGGTCGAGTCGGTGCTCGCGCGGCCGATCGACGCGCAATCGCTCGAAGCCGCCCGCGGTGACGGGCGCGGCACGGTGCTCGCGGTGCGGTGGACCGAGGCGCCCGCCGCGGCCCCGACCGCCGAGTCGATTGCCGTGCTGGGCAGTGCCCTGCACGGCATCGAGCGCCGTTACCCGGACCTGGCCGGTCTTCTCGCTGCCGAAGCGGTCCCGGACTGCGTGGTGTGGCCGATCGAGACCGACGACGACGCGGAACCCGTGGCGGCGACGCACGACCGAGTGCACGGCGCCCTGCGGGTGCTGCGCGACTGGCTCACGGCGGAACGGCTGACCGACACCCGGCTGGTGGTGGTCACCCGCGGGGCGGTCGCGCTGCCGGGGGAGCGGCCCGACCTCGCCGCCGCTGCCGTGTCCGGTCTGGTACGCAGCGCGCAGTCGGAGAACCCGGGCCGGATCGTTCTGCTCGACCACGATGGCGGCGAGCTCCCGGCCGAACTGGTGTCGGCGGCTCTGGCTTCGCAAGAACCCCAGGTGGCCGTGCGCGGGCACAAGCTGTTGATCCCCCGCGTCGCCGAAACCGGCCCGGCGTCGACCAGGACAGCCGAGGCGTTCGGATCGGGCACGGTGCTGATAACCGGCGGCACCGGCGGACTCGGAGCCCACGTGGCCCGGCACCTGGTGACCGCCCACGGCGTCCGGCGGCTGCTGCTGGTGTCCCGCCGGGGCGCACAGGCCGAGGGTGCGGCGGACCTGGTGCGGGAGCTGACCGAACTCGGAGCCGACGCACGAGTGGCCGCCTGCGACGTCGCCGACCGCGCGGCACTGGGGGACCTCCTCGGCACCATCCCGCCGGAGCACCGCCTGACGGGTGTCGTGCACGCCGCGGGTGTCCTGGACGACGGCACACTCCAGACCCTGACCGGCGAGCAGGTGACCAGGGTGCTGGAGCCCAAGGTCGACGCGGCCTGGAACCTGCACGAGCTGACCCGCACGGACGACCTCGCCGCCTTCGTGCTGTTCTCGTCGGTCGCCGGGATGCTCGGTGCTCCCGGACAGGGCAACTACGCGGCGGCGAACGGGTTCCTGGACGCGCTGGCACAGCTGCGGCGCACCGAGGGACTGCCGGCGGCCTCGCTCGCCTGGGGACCGTGGAACCCGGACAGCGGCATGACCGGGAATCTGGACCGCACCGCGCTGGCGCGCATGGCACGGCTGGGTATCCGCCCGCTCGACGACGAGCACGCCCTGTGCCTGTTCGACCGGGCCTTGTCCACCGGCGACGCGGCGCTGTCGGCCCTGGTCGAGCTCGACCGTCCTGCGCTGGTGGCGCAGGCGCGTTCCGGTCTGCTGCCCGCGCTCCTGAGCACGCTCGCACCCGTTCCGGCGCGGCGGGCCGTCGCGACCGCGGCGCTGGCGCAGCGGTTGGAGACCACCTCCGACGACCGGCGGGACGCGGTGGTGCTCGACTTCGTCCGCAACCAGGCCGCAGCGGTGCTCGGGCACGACTCGGCGGAGGCGATCGGGCCGGAGGTGCCGTTCAGCGAACTCGGCTTCGATTCGCTGGGCGCGGTGGAGTTCCGGAACCGGCTCGCGAAAGCCACCGGGCTGTCGCTGCCGTCGACGCTGGTGTTCGACCACCCGACCGCGCTGGCGATGTCCGCGTTCGTCCGCTCCCGGATCGAAGGCACCTCGGGACGGGCGACCACGCGACGTCGGGCATCGAGGGCGCGGGTCGACGAGCCGATCGCGATCGTGGGCATGAGCTGCCGGTACCCGGGTGGCGCCGAATCGCCCGACCGGTTGTGGGAACTGCTGGCCTCGGGGACGGACGCGATCACGGGGTTCCCGTCGGACCGCGGCTGGGACCTGGACCGGCTGTTCGACACGGACCCCGACAAGCCGGGCACCGTGTACACCCGCGAGGGCGGCTTCCTCGCCAACGCCGGTGATTTCGACGCCGGTTTCTTCGGGATCGGCCCGCGTGAGGCGGCCGCGATGGATCCCCAGCAGCGGCTGTTGCTGGAAGTCTCGTGGGAGGCGTTGGAGAGCGCCGGGATCGACCCGACGTCGCTGCGGGGCAGCGACACCGGTGTGTTCGCCGGCGTCATGTACCAGGACTACGCCATCGGCGAGCCGTCGGCGCACTCGTCCGCCGAGGGATATCGGGTGACCGGTTCGGCGGGCAGTGTGGTGTCGGGCCGGGTCGCGTATGCCTTGGGTTTGGAAGGTCCGGCGGTCACGTTGGACACGGCGTGTTCGTCGTCGTTGGTGGCGTTGCACCTGGCGTGTCAGGCCCTTCGCCAGGGGGAGTCGTCGCTGGTGCTGGCGGGCGGTGTGACGGTGATGTCGACGCCGTTGCTGTTCGTGGAGTTCTCGCGGCAGCGGGGCTTGTCGCCGGACGGCCGGTGCAAGGCGTTCTCGTCCGCCGCTGATGGTGTGGCGTGGTCCGAGGGTGTCGGTGTGGTGGCGTTGGAGCGTCTGTCGGACGCTCGGCGGCTCGGGCACAACGTTCTGGCCGTGATCCGTGGTAGTGCGGTGAACCAGGACGGTGCGAGCAACGGTCTGACCGCGCCGAACGGTCCCTCGCAGGAACGCGTGATAGCCCAGGCGCTCGCCAACGCCGGCCTGACCCCTGGTGACGTCGATGCGGTCGAGGCGCACGGCACCGGGACGACGCTGGGCGACCCGATCGAGGCCCAGGCGCTGATCGCCGCGTACGGGCAGGAACGCGCCGAGCCACTGCGGATCGGGTCGATCAAGTCGAACATCGGTCACACGCAGGCCGCCGCCGGTGTGGGTGGCGTGATCAAGATGGTCCAGGCACTTCGCCATGAAGCTCTGCCCCGGACGCTGCATGTGGAGGAGCCGTCGCCGCATGTGGACTGGTCGGCCGGTGCAGTGCGGTTGTTGACGGAGCCGGAGCCGTGGCCGGCGGGGGAGCGGGTTCGCCGGGCTGGTGTGTCATCGTTCGGGATCAGTGGCACGAACGCGCACGTGATTCTGGAGGAGGCTCCGGCGTCGCAGCCGGTTGCGGCTGTCTCGAGTGGCGCTCCGGTCGGTGTGGTGCCGTTGTTGGTGTCGGGCAAGGGCGAGGCTGGTCTGCGTGCGCAGGCGGCCAGGCTGCGGGAGTGGCTGCTGGATCGGCCCGATGCCGATCTGGTGGATGTGGGGCGTGCGCTGGTGGGGTCGCGGGCGCAGCTGGAGTGGCGGGGCGCTGTCGTCGGAAATGGCCGCGACGAGTTGCTGGCGCGTTTGAGCGTTCTGGCCGAGTCGGGCACCGGGGCCGGTGTGGTGTCCGGTGCGGTGGGCTCCGGCTCTACCGCCTTCTTGTTCACGGGTCAGGGTGCTCAGCGGGTGGGTATGGGTGCTGGGTTGTATGAGGCGTTCCCGGTGTTCGCGGCCGCGCTGGATGAGGTGTGTGCCGGGTTCGATGGGTTGTTGGGTGGTTCGCTGAAGGACGTGATGTTCTGCGGTGGTGAGGTGCTGGGTCGGACGGAGTTCACGCAGCCTGCGTTGTTCGCGTTCGAGGTGGCGTTGTTCCGGTTGCTGGAGTCGTTCGGTGTCGTGCCGGATGTGTTGATCGGGCATTCCATCGGTGAGTTGGTGGCCGCGTATGTGGCTGGTGTGTGGTCGCTTGGGGATGCGTGTCGTCTGGTGGCGGCGCGGGGTCGGTTGATGGGTGCGCTGCCGGAGGGTGGGGCGATGCTGGCTGTCGCCGCGACCGAGGCGGAAGTCGCCGGTGTGATTGCGCGGTTGGGTGAGCGGGTGTCGATCGCGGCGGTGAACGCGCCCGGGGCTGTGGTGATCT
>NZ_BAAGRZ010000021.1:0-123136 GCF_054782695.1 Streptomyces deserti | reverse complement strand
ACCACCCCCCAGGTCATCCCTTCGACAGGGGGCAACAGTCATGCCGGGCCCGGAGGCCAGCGGTCCCCTTGCGGAACCGCGAAGAACATAACGGGGGCATGATCTCGCGGCGATAGTGCCCCACGGCGGCGTACAGCACCCGTGCCGCACGACCTCGGGCACGGGGGCGGCGGGGTCGGGGGTGGTCGCGGTTCGGGGCGCGCGGTGGTGCGGAAGGGCTCCGGCGAGCGTCAGCAGCGCGGTGAGCGCACCGATTTCACGGCAGGGGGCCGTGACGGTCTGTCGCCAGAGACTGAAGTCCAACCAGGCTTCGAGGCAGGAGCAGCAGCGAACGGGCCACTCGTGTACGGCTGTTTGGTCACGAAGTCAGGTGGCCCAGCCGCTCCAGCCATGAACGGTTTGCCGCCCCCCGCCACCCCCGCCCTACCGTGTCGCACAGTGACCTCGACGTCCTGTCGTCGTGCGCGACCGTATGCCCGACGAGCAACGCCGGGTGCTGGTGGGGGTGTTGATGAAAATATCCGGGCCGGCGGGGGCGGCGTCGGGGGTCAGCGGACCGTCGAGCTGGTCGTCGTCGTGCAGGGCGACGTACGACCCTGACGGGAGGCGATCACGGACAGTTGTCGCGGTCAGCGCGGCTCGTAGGGCTCGCCCACGTCCCACGCCTGGTGCATCGCGTCCGCGAAAGCCGCCGCGATCTTGTGTTCGCCGCTCGCGTTGGGGTGCGTGCCGTCGTAGGTGTCGGTGTGGATGTCGTACGACCCCGGCGGGGAGGCCAGGAGCAGAGGGGAGACCGGCTCGTCCAGGTCCGCGGTCGTCTTCGCCAGCAGTTCGTTGAAGCGGGCCACCTCTGTCCCGAAGGCCGGGTCCTGCTGCGCCCGGATGTTCGGGATCACCGGCAGCAGGACCATCCGCACCCGGGCGTTGCCCGCCCGCGCCCCGGTCACGAAGTTCCGTACGCTTTTTGCCGTCTGGTCCGCGTTCGTGTAGAAGCCCAGGTCGATCAGGCCGAGGGACACCAGCAGGACGTCCGCGCGGCTCTTCCGTACCGCCTCACCGATCAGGGGGGCCATGTGCAGCCAGCCCTCGCCCCAGCCGGCCAGGTGGGCGCGCGGGAAGTCCGGGTCGGCGTACGCGTAGGACGTCGCCTCGTCCGCCGCCTTGTCGTACAGCGTCTCGCGCGGGCCGACGAGGGTGAAGGGGCCGCCGTACGCGCCGCACAGGTGCTGCCACAGCCGGTAGCGCCACGTGTGTTCGCCCGCGCTTCCGATCGTCATGGAGTCACCGACGGGCATGAACCTGAGCATCCGCTCATCATCGTGGATCACCGCGACCGGTGGGGTGTGAGACGCGACCGGTGGGGTGTGAGACCGGCCACGCGTCACCACGCCATGTGAACGCCCGGGCGGGGTGGCAGGCTTGGGGGCATGCGCCGACCCTTCGTGCTCCTCGCCGCGGCCCTCCTCGTGGGTGCGTTCGCCGTGCCCGCCTCCGCCGCCGACGGGAACGAGGACTTCACGATCCGGGACGCGCGCATCACCGAGTCCAGCGGTCTCGCCGCCTCGCACCAGCACCCCGGCATCTACTGGACGCACAACGACAGCGACGACGGGCCGTATCTGTACGCCGTCGACAGCCGGACGGGCGAGACCGTCGCCCGCGTCACCCTCACCGGCGTCGGCACGCCCCGCGACGTGGAGGCGATCTCCATCGGTCCCGGCAACCAGATCTACGTCGGCGACATCGGGGACAACCTGGGTGGCTCGTGGCCGTACGTGTGGGTCTACCGGCTCCCTGAGCCCAAGCAGCTCAGGGACCAGACGGTCCGGGCCACGCAGTACGTCGTGAAGTACTCCGACGGGCCCCGCGACGCCGAGTCGCTCGTCGTGCACCCGAAGACCGGGCGCGTCCACATCATCGACAAGAACGAGGACGGCGGGCACCTGTACGAGGGGCCTGCCCGGCTCTCCCCGTCCGGCACCAACCTCTTCCGGCCCATCGCCCCCGTCGACCTGTGGGCCACCGACGCCGCCCTCTCCCCGGACGGCCGGCAGCTCGCCGTACGCGGCTACTTCGGGGGGATCTGGTACGACTGGAACGACGGCGAGATCAAGCGGAAGGGACGGCTCAACGTGCCCCTGCAGGGGCAGGGCGAGTCCGTCAGCTACTCCGCCGACGGGACCCGGCTCATGTACGGCAGCGAGGGCGCGAACAGTTCCGTCGAAGCGGAGGACGTGCCGGGCGGGGGCGCCAAGTCGCCTTCATGGGGCGGGAGTTCGCAGGCCGACGCCGACAGCGGCGGGGGTGACGGAGCCGGCGGCCGGCTCAACGTCGGCATCCTCGCGGTGGCCGCCGCCTGCGTCGCCCTGTTCGGGCTGCGGCGGATGCGCCGCCGGGGGTGAGCCCGGCGGCGTCCGCCGTCACTCCCCGGCGCGCCGGGCGACCAGGATCTCCAGGCCGTCGAGCAGCCGTTGCAGCCCGAACTCGAAGTGGTCGAAGTCGTCGGTGAACGCGTCCTCGGACAGCGCGGCCAGCGTCGGGAACCGGCCGCTCTCCATGGCTTTTTCGAGGAACGGCGTCTGCTGGTCCCAGAACTCCTGGTGGCTCAGGCCGGTCTCCTTCGCGGCCTGGTCGGCGTCGATCTCCATGCGGGCGATGCCGCCCGCGAAGCTCTGCACCGAGATGATCACCGAGATCAGCTCGGGATCGCTGAGCCCCATGCCCTTCAGCGGGACCAGGGCGGCCTCCAGGGAGCGCAGGGAACTCGGGCCGAGGACCGTGCGGGCCTGGTTGACCCGGAGCAGCCACGGGTGGCGGCGGTAGAGGGCGAGGTAGCCCCGGGCCATGGTCTGGACGGCCTCCCGCCAGCCGGCCCCGGCCAGCCGGCCCTGCTCCTCCTGGGCGGACTCCAGCGCCTCGTTCTGCACCCGGTCGAGCATCAGGTCGAGTAGTTCGGCCTTGCCCGGCACGTACCGGTACAGCGACATCGTGCCCACGTCCAGCGCGGTGGACAGGCGGCGCATCGACACCGCCTCCAGGCCTTCGGCGTCGGCGATCCCGACGGCCGCCTGGACGATCCGGTCCAGGCTCAGGGCCGGTTTGGGCCCCCGGCTGGGGCGCTCGCCGGTGCCCCACAGCAGCTCCAGACTGACCTTGATGTTGCCGCTGCCGCCGGTCTCCATCCTCGTCATGAACATCAGCGTAGCCCTCCTGACATGGCGTTTCTCCGATCCGGTCTCGAGCCGTCTCCCAGTTGTCCCCGAGCTGTGGAAAACCACTGGACAGAAACTGAGTACGGCGTACTCTCTAATGAGTACACCGTACTCAGTTTCATGGGAAGGGGGTCGGCGTGAACGCAAACGACGGATACGACGGATACGACGGACCGGGCGGATCTGGCGGACCGGGCGGAGACAACGGACCCGGCGGATATGCCGTACGTGCCGAGGGCCTGGAGAAGCGCTACGGCGACAAGCGCGCCCTCGACGGCTTCGACCTGGCCGTCCGCGAGGGCACCGTGCACGGGCTGCTCGGGCCGAACGGCGCCGGCAAGACCACAGCCGTGCGCATCCTGTCCACGCTCGTCCGGCTGGACGGGGGACGGGCGACGGTGGCCGGGCTGGACGTCGCCCGGCAGCCGCACGAGGTGCGTGCCCGGATCGGGCTCACCGGCCAGTACGCGGCCGTGGACGAGGTGCTCACCGGGCGGCAGAACCTGGAGATGTTCGGCCGGCTGTTCCACCTGGGCGGCAGGCGGGCCAAGCTGCGGGCCGCCGAACTGCTGGAGCAGTTCGACCTGACCGGCGCCGCCGACAAGGGCGTCGGCGCGTACAGCGGCGGCATGCGGCGCCGACTGGACCTGGCCGCCTCGATGATCCTCGCCCCGGCCGTCCTCTTCCTCGATGAGCCGACGACCGGGCTGGACCCCCGCGGCCGGGGCGAGGTCTGGGAGTCCGTACGGGCGTTGGTGGCCGGCGGCACGACCGTGCTGCTGACCACGCAGTACCTGGAGGAGGCCGACCGGCTCGCCTCGCACATCACCGTCATCGACCGGGGCCGTGCCATCGCCGACGACACCCCGGACGGCCTGAAGAACCGGGTCGGCGGCGACCGAATCGAGGTCGTGGTCGCCGAGCGGGCCGAGATCCCGCGGGTGGTGAAGGCGGTCGCCCGGGTCGCGGACGGCGAACCCGAGGCGGACGAGGCCGAGTTGCGGGTGCACGCCCCGGTGGCCGACCGGGTGGCGGCACTGACGGACGTGGCCCGGACGCTGCGGGACGAGGGCGTACGGGTCGAGGACATCGGGCTGCGCAGGCCGAGCCTGGACGACGTGTTCCTGCGCCTGACCGGACACCGCGCGGAAGCGTCCGAAGCGAAGGAGGCCGCCGCATGAGCGCCGTCGACCTGACCGGGCCGGCCGCACACGGCCGTACCTACTGGCTGCTGTCCGACTGCTGGAACATCGTCCGCCGCGGCCTCACCCACTACCAGCGCCAGCCCGTCAACATCGCCTGGCAGCTCGGCTTCCCGATCCTGTCCGTGCTGCTGTACGGCTATGTCTTCGGCAGCGCGATGAAGGTGCCCGGCGGCGGGGACTACAAGGACTTCCTCATGCCGGGGATGTTCGTGATGACGATGGCGTTCGGCTTCATGAACACCGCCACGGTCGTGGTCTACGACTCCACCAAGGGCGTCATCGACCGGTTCCGCTCCATGCCGATGGCCTCCTCGGCCGTGGTGGCCGGACGCGGGGTGACCGACCTGATCATCGCCTGCGCGGAGTTGGCCATCATCATGCTGACCGCGCTGGCCATGGGCTGGCGGCCGGACACGGGCTGGGGCTCCCTGGCCGCGTTCGGGCTGCTGCTGTGGCTGCGGTTCGCACTGATCTGGATCGGCGTGTGGCTCGGCCTGCTCGTGCCCAACCCCGAGGCGGCGGGCGGGCTGTTCGCCGTCGCCTTCCCCCTGACGATGATCTCCAGCGTCTTCGTCGCCCCGCAGCTCATGCCCGACTGGCTGGGCTGGGTGGCGGCCTGGAACCCGATCTCCTCCACGGCGGTGGCCGCCCGGGAGCTGTTCGGCACGCCGGTCGGCGGCGGCGACTCGTGGGTGGAGCAGCACGCGCTGCTGATGGCCGGGGTGTGGCCGGTGGTGCTGACGCTGATCTTTCTGCCGCTGGCCGTACGGAGGTTCCAGAGGCTGAGCCGGTGACGCCGTAGTCCTTGACGTGTCCGTGTGACCTGCCTTCCATGGGAGGTGCGGGTGTGGGAGCGCTCCCACTCGTTCCGGCCCGCGCCTCCCGAGAGGAAGCAGCGACATGTTCCGCAGCTTGCGAAGAGCGCTGTGCGCGGTGGCCGCAGCACTGCTGTTACCGCTGGCGGGCGTCCAGGGCACGGCTCACGCGGCGGAGCCGGCCGCCGGAGCCGGCTACTGGCACACCAGCGGCCGGCAGATCCTGGACGCGGCCGGGCAGCCGGTCCGTATCGCCGGGATCAACTGGTTCGGCTTCGAGACCGGCAACCACGTGGTCCACGGCCTGTGGGCCCGCGACTACAAGAGCATGATCGACCAGATGAAGTCGCTGGGGTACAACACCATCCGGCTGCCCTACAGCGACGACATCCTCAAGCCCGGCACGATGCCCGACAGCGTCAACTTCTCCGACGGCAAGAACGCCGACCTGCGGGGGCTGACGTCGTTGCAGGTCCTGGACAGGATCGTGGGGTACGCCGGTCAGGCCGGGCTCAAGATCGTCCTCGACCGGCACCGGCCGGACGCGGCCGGCCAGTCGGCGCTCTGGTACACGGCGTCCGTGCCGGAGTCCACGTGGATCGCGAACCTGAAGTCCTTGGCCGCCCGTTACAAGGGCAACTCCACCGTGATCGGCATCGACCTGCACAACGAGCCGCACGATCCGGCCTGCTGGGGCTGCGGGGACCAGGCGAGGGACTGGCGCCTGGCCGCGCAACGCGCCGGCAACGCGGTGCTGTCGGTCAACCCCGAGCTGCTGATCATGGTCGAGGGCGTGCAGTCCTACAACGGCGCCAACGGCTGGTGGGGCGGCAACCTGATGGGCGTCGCCCAGCACCCGGTCCAGTTGGACGTCCCGAACCGGCTCGTGTACTCCGCCCACGACTACGCCACGTCCGTGGCCCAGCAGCCCTGGTTCAGCGACCCGTCGTTCCCGGACAACATGCCCGGCATCTGGGACAGGTACTGGGGCTACATCTTCAAGCAGAACATCGCCCCGGTGTGGATCGGCGAGTTCGGTACGACGCTGCAGTCGGCGGTGGACCAGAAGTGGCTGGCCGCGCTCGTGACGTACCTGCGCTCGACGTCGGCGTACGGCGCCGACAGCTTCCACTGGACCTTCTGGTCCTGGAACCCCAACTCCGGTGACACGGGCGGGATCCTCAAGGACGACTGGTCGACCGTGGACACCGTGAAGGACGGGTACCTGGCGAGCGTCAAGGCCCCGGGATTCCCGGCGAGCGGTCCGGGCGGCGACCCGGGCGGTGACCCGGGCGGTCCCGGTGGCGGTACGGCGTCCTGCACCGCCGCGTACTCCGTCGGCAGCGACTGGGGCGGCGGCTTCAACGCCGAGGTGAAGGTGACCAACACGGGTGCTGTGCCGCTGAAGTCCTGGAAGGTGACGTGGACCTGGAGCGGAGCGCAGAAGGTCACCAGCATGTGGAACGCGTCGTACACGCAGAGCGGGGCGAGTGTCACGGCGTCGAACGCCGCTCACAACGGGGCGCTCGCGGTGGGCGGTTCGGCGGGCTTCGGCTTTTCGGGGGCGCCCGGGGGCGGGGGTGTGCCGAGTGTGAGTTGTGCGGCGGCGTGAGGGTGGCATGCAGCAGGGGCGCCTGGTGTTGTCCACCGGGCGCCCCCATCGCCGTCGTGCGGACGCAGCCGGGCTCGGGCGGTGCCGCGGTTGCCGGAGTACGACCTGATCTTCGAGACGCCGCTGACGCCGGCGCATGGCGACGTGCAGGAGTTCGGCTGCGGCCGCGTATCAGAACGAGGCGGTCGAGCTGCACCCGGCCCACGCCGGCGATGCGTCGCGCGACTGACACGACCGGGGTTCGGGGCCGGAGGAGTCCTTGGCCCGGCGGCCGACGACAAGGGGCGCCCGGTAGGTCACCGGGCGCCCCTCATCGACGTACGCGGAGCGTCAGAGCTTCTCGATCACATAGTCGACGCACTTCGTCAGCGCCTCGACGTCCGCCGGGTCGATCGCCGGGAACATCGCGACGCGCAGCTGGTTGCGGCCGAGCTTGCGGTACGGCTCCGTGTCGACGATGCCGTTGGCGCGCAGGACCTTGGCGACGGCGGCGGCGTCCACCTCGTCGGTGAAGTCGATCGTGCCGATGACCTGGGACCGCTTGGCGGGGTCGGCGACGAACGGGTTGGCGAACTTGACGTCCTCCGCCCAGCCGTACAGCGTCCGCGCGGAGGTGGCCGTACGACGGACCGCCCAGTCCAGACCGCCCTGGCCGTTGATCCACTCCAGCTGCTGGTTCAGCAGGAAGAGCGTGGCGAGGGCCGGGGTGTTGTACGTCTGGTTCTTGCGGGAATTGTCGATCGCCGTGGGGAGGGAGAAGAACTCCGGGATGTGGCGGCCGCTCGCGTGGATGCGCTCGGCGCGCTCGATCGCGGCCGGGGAGAAGACGCCGATCCACAGGCCGCCGTCGGAGGCGAAGGACTTCTGCGGGGCGAAGTAGTAGACGTCGGTCTCCGCGATGTCGACCGGGAGGCCGCCGGCGCCGGAGGTGGCGTCGACCAGGACGAGCGCGCCCTCGTCGGCACCGGCCACGCGCCTGATGGGCATGGCGACACCGGTCGAGGTCTCGTTGTGCGTGAACGCGTAGACGTCCACGCCCGCCTCGGCCTCGGGCTCGGGGTGCGTGCCCGGGTCGGAGGAGATGACCGTGGGCTCGGCCAGCCAGGGGGCGAGCTTGGCGGCCTTGGCGAACTTGGAGGAGAACTCGCCGAAGCTGAGGTGCTGCGACTTGTTCTCGATCAGGCCGTGGGTCGCGATGTCCCAGAACGCGGTGGAGCCGCCGTTGCCGAGGATCACCTCGTAGCCGTCGGGGAGCTGGAACAGCTCGCGGATGCCCTCGCGCACCTTGCCGACCAGGTTCTTGACGGGGGCCTGGCGGTGGGAGGTGCCCATGAGGGAGGTACCGGTGGCGGCGAGGGCGTCCAGCGCCTCCGTCCGCACCTTGGAGGGACCCGCGCCGAAGCGTCCGTCGGCGGGCTTGATGTCAGCGGGAATCTGGATCTCAGCCACGGACGGGAGCCTAGCCGTTTCGGGAAACATGGGCGAAACGTCGTCCGTCGGGTGAGACGAGTGGGGCGCGGGCCCGGTCACTGTCAGTGGCCGGATGCATCCTGGACGCATGACGGACCTGACAGATCTGACGGATCTGAAGGCTCTGGCCGCTGTGCGGGCGGAGCTGCGCGAGGCCGTCCGGGGCGAGGTCGGCTTCGACGTCATGTCCCGGGCGCTGGTCACCATGGACGCGTCGAACTACCGGCGTGTCCCGCTGGGCGTCGTGGCGCCGCGGGACGCCGACGACGTGGCGGCCGTGCTGGCGGTGTGCCGGGCGCGCGGGGTGCCGGTGGTGGCGCGCGGCGGCGGGACGTCGATCGCGGGGCAGGCGACCGGCACGGGCGTGGTGCTGGACTTCACCCGGCACATGGACCGGCTCGTGTCGCTGGATCCGGACGCGCGTACGGCCGTCGTCCAGCCGGGGCTGGTCCTGGACCGGCTCCAGGAGGCCGCCGCCCCGCACGGGCTGCGTTTCGGCCCGGACCCCTCCACGCACAGCCGGTGCACGCTCGGCGGAATGATCGGCAACAACTCCTGCGGCTCGCACTCGGTGGCGTGGGGGACGACCGCCGACAGCGTGCGCGAGCTGGACGTGATCACCGCGCGCGGGCAGCGGCTGCGGCTCGGGCAGGGCTGGGCGGGGGCGCCGGACGGGCTGCGGGCGCTGGTCGACGGGGAGCTGGCGCGGTTGCGCACCGGCTTCCCCGCCCTGCCCCGCCGCATCTCCGGGTACGCCGTGGACGCCCTGCTGCCCGAGAACGGCGCCGACGTGGCCCGCTCCTTCTGCGGCTCCGAGGGCACGCTGGGCATCCTGACGGAGGCGGTCGTACGGCTGGTCGAGGCACCGCGCGCGCGTGCGCTGGCCGTGCTGGCGTACGGCGACGAGAGCGCCGCCGCCGAGGCCGCGGCGGGGCTGCTGCCGTACTCGCCGCTGACGGTGGAGGGCATGGCGGCGGACCTGGTGCCGTCGGCGGCGGGGTTGCCGCGGGGCGCAGCCTGGCTGTTCGTGGAGGTGGGCGGGCAGACTCCGGGGGAGGCACGCGCGCGTGCGGAGGCGGTCGTGCGGGCGGCGGACGTCGTGGACTCCCTGGTGGTGACGGACCCGGCCGAGCAGCGGGTGCTGTGGCGGATCCGGGAGGACGCGAGCGGTACGGCGACCCGGATGCCGGACGGGTCCGAGGCGTGGCCCGGCTGGGAGGACTGCGCGGTGCCGCCCGCCCGGCTCGGCGCGTACCTGCGGGACTTCCGCGCCCTGCTGGCCGCGCACGGGCTGCGCGGCACGCCGTACGGGCACTTCGGGGACGGCTGCATCCACGTCCGCATCGACTTCGACCTGCTGACGGAGCGGGGGGTCGCCCGCTTCCGGCGGTTCTCCGAGGAACTCGCCGACCTCGTCGTGGCGCACGGCGGCTCCCTGTCCGGCGAGCACGGGGACGGACAGGCCCGGGCCGAACTGCTGCCGAAGATGTACGGCCCCGAGATGGTCGCCGTGTTCGAGCGCGTCAAGGGCGTCTGGGACCCGGACGACCTGCTCAACCCGGGGATGCTGGTGCGCCCGGCCCCGCTGGACGCCGACCTCCGCTTCTCCGTCCTGCCGCGCGAGCCCGTCGACGTGGTCTTCGGCTACCCGTCCGACGGCGGTGACTTCACGGCGGCCATACGGCGCTGCGTGGGCGTCGCCAAGTGCCGTACGACGTCGGTGTCGGGCCCCGCCGTGATGTGCCCGTCCTTCCGGGCCACCGGCGCGGAGGAGCACTCCACGCGCGGGCGTGCCCGCCTGCTGCACGAGATGCTGGCCGGCGAGCTGGTGACCGACGGCTGGCGCTCCACGGAGGTACGGGACGCCCTCGACCTGTGCCTGTCCTGCAAGGGCTGCCGCTCCGACTGCCCGGTCGAGGTCGACATGGCCACGTACAAGGCGGAGTTCCTCCACCACCACTACGCCGGACGCCGCCGCCCGGCCGCCCACTACGCGCTGGGACGGCTGCCGGTGTGGCTCCGCGCGGTGGCCCGTACGCGCACGGCGCGGCTGGTCAACGCGCTCGCCCGAGTAAGGCCGCTGGCATGGGCGGGGAAAGGGCTAGGCGGGATCGCGCCCGAGCGGGAGATCCCGCGGCTGGCGACACGGACGTTCAGCCGGTGGTGGGAGCGGCGGCGCCAGGAGACGGCCGCCCGGGGCGGCGAGCTGGTCATTCTGTGGCCGGACACCTTCACCGAGCACTTCTCGCCGTCCGTGGGGCAGGCCGCCGTCCGTGTGCTGGAGGCGGCCGGGCTGCGCGTGGCGCTCCCGCCGACCGTGCACCTGAGGAAAGCGCCGGTGGGCGACGGTACGACGGTCGCCCTCGACCCGTTGACCCTTCTGCGGGGCCGGGGCCGCGTCTGCTGCGGGCTGACGTACGTGTCGACGGGCCAGCTGGACCGCGCCCGCGCGGTCATGCGCCGCACGCTCGACCTGATGGAGCCGGTGCTCGACACGGCCGCCCCGGTCGTGGTCCTGGAGCCGAGCTGCGCCGCCGCCCTGCGCACGGACGTCCCCGAGCTGCTGCACGACGACCCGCGCGCGGCCCGCCTCGCCGCCCGCGTCCTGACCTTCGCGGAGGTCCTGGAGCGCCATGCCCCCGGCTGGAGCCCGCCCCGCCTCGACCGCCCGGTGGCCGGCCAGACCCACTGCCACCAGCACGCGGTCCTCGGCGACACCCCCGACCGCCGCCTGCGCGCCGCCGCGGGCCTCACCGGCGAACTGAGCGGAGGCTGCTGCGGCCTCGCGGGCGACTTCGGCTTCGAGAAGGGCCACTACGAGGTGTCGACGGCCTGCGCGGAGGAGCAGTTGCTGCCGTCGGTGCGCGACGCGCCGGAGGGAACGGTCGTCCTCGCGGACGGCTTCTCCTGCCGGACGCAGTTGGAGCAGCTGGCGGGGGTGCGGGGCAGACACCTGGCGGAGGTGCTGGCGGAGGGGCTGAAGGAGGAGCTGGGGGAGGGACTGGGGGAGGAGTGACGAAGGGAGTGTCAGAGCCGGGAGACGCCCGAAGCGGCTCATACGCTGACGAAACCAGCCACTTGAAGGAGCCCGCGCATGGCCTTCCGCGTCCAGCCCATCACCCGGGACGAGCACCAGGCGTTCGTCGCGGCCCGCCCCTCCGCCAGCCACATGCAGGTCCCGTCCTGGGGAGAGGTGAAGCCGGACTGGCGGGCGCAGAGCCTCGGATGGTTCGCCGAGAGCGAGAGCGAGAGCAGGGGCGGGAGCGAGAGCAGGGGCGGGAACGAGGGCGAGGGCGAGGACGACGGCGGGCGCGGGCGGCTCGTCGGCGCGGGACTCGTCCTGCTCCGGCCCCTCCCCGGGCTGAAGCGCTACCTCGCGTACCTGCCCGAGGGCCCGCTCATCGACTGGTACGCCTCCGACCTCGACCGCTGGCTGGAGCCGATGCTCGCGCACCTGAAGCGGCAGGGTGCCTTCACCGTCAGGATGGGGCCGCCCGTGGTGGTGCGCCGCTGGAGCGCCGAGGCGGTGAAGGCGGCGATCGCCGACCCCTCCGCACGGCGGCTGGGCGACGTGGCGGCGACGGCGTACGACGAGCGGGCCGCCGGCGTCGTGGACCGCCTGCGCCGCATGGGCTGGCGACCGTGCGCACCCGGCGCCGAGGAGGGCTTCGCCGCCGGACAGCCCCGGTACGTCTTCCAGGTCCCGTTCGCCGGACGGTCCCTGGAGGACATCCACGGAGGTCTGAACCAGCAGTGGCGGCGCAACATCAAGAAGGCGGAGAAGGCCGGCGTGAAGGTGGTTCGCGGGGGCTACGAGGACCTGCCCGCCTTCCACGAGCTGTACGCCGAGACGGCCGAACGGGACCGCTTCGTCCCGCGCCCGCTGCCGTACTTCCAGCGCATGTGGACGGCGCTCACCGCCGAGCACCCCGACCGCATGCGGCTCTACCTCGCCCACCACGACGGCGAGGTCCTCGCCGCGGCCACCATGCTGACCGTCGGCGAGCACGTCTGGTACTCCTACGGCGCCTCCACCGACCGCAGGCGCGAGGTCCAGCCCAGCAGCGCCGTGCAGTGGCGCATGATGGCCGACGCCCACGAACTCGGCGCCGCCGTCTACGACCTGCGGGGCATCACCGACACCCTGGAGGACTCCAACCCTCTGCTCGGTCTGCTGCGCTTCAAGGTGGGCACGGGTGGCGAGGCCGTCGAGTACCTCGGCGAGTGGGAGTTCCCGCTCAACCGGCTGCTGCACAAGGCGCTGGGGCTGTACATGTCGCGCCGGTGACGTCGGCGGCCTCCGCGGTCGCCGGCACCGTCAAGGACAGGCGCGCAGAGGGGTTCACGAGTACAGGCACATAAAGGGTTCACGCTCCTGTCGAAGTCCACTAACCTGGACCGGGTAGTACACCCCGATGAACGCAGGAATCCGAGCCGAGTTCCTTGGAAGGCCCCGTGACCACCCCCAGCTCCGCCACCCCGTCCAGCCCTGCCCCGCTCCCGGCAGCCGCCCCGGCGGCCGGGGACGCGCCCGCACCGGCCAGTGCCCCGCACCGCTGGGGCTCCCTGGGGCCCGTCGGCCTGGTCCTCGCCGGAGGCGTCTCGGTCCAGTTCGGCGGAGCCCTCGCCGTGCTGCTGATGCCGCGCGCCGGAGCCCTGGGCGTGGTGACGCTGCGGCTGCTGGTCGCCGCGGTCGTCCTGCTGGTGATCTGCCGGCCCCGGCTGCGCGGGCACTCGCGCACCGACTGGGGCACGGTGATCGTCTTCGGCATCACCATGGCCGCGATGAACGGCCTCTTCTACCAGGCCGTCGCCCGCATCCCGCTGGGCCCGGCGGTCACCCTGGAGGTCCTCGGCCCCCTGGCCCTGTCGGTCCTGGCCTCCCGCCGCGCGATCAATCTCGTATGGGCCGCGCTCGCCCTCGCGGGCGTGTTCCTCCTCGGCGGTGGAGGCTTCGACAGTCTCGACCCCACAGGTGCGGCCTTCGCCCTGGGGGCGGGCGCCATGTGGGCGGCGTACATCGTTTTCAGTGCCCGTACGGGCCGCCGCTTCCCGCAGGCCGACGGGCTGGCCCTCGCCATGGCCGTCGCGGCCGTGCTGTTCCTCCCCCTCGGGATCGCCGAGTCGGGCGCGAAGCTCGCCGACCCGACGACGCTCGCCCTCGGCGCCGCCGTCGCGATCCTCTCCTCCGTCCTCCCCTACACACTCGAACTCCTCGCCCTGCGCCGCCTGCCCGCCTCCACCTTCGCCATCCTGATGAGCCTCGAACCGGCCCTCGCGGCGACAGCGGGCTTCCTCATCCTCGACCAAGCCCTGTCCACGGCCGAGGCCGCGGCCATCGCCCTCGTCATCGCGGCGAGCATGGGCGCAGTGCGGACGCAGGTGGGACGGGTCAGGAAGCGTCCGGACGCTTCCTGACCCGTCCTGAGCGGTCCTGACCCGTCCTGAGAGTGACTTAGGGGAAGTTGAGGTCAGCGGGCGACGGCCCCGCCCGCCTCTGGCCTTCCCGGGACCAGGGGCGCGGGAACGTCGGAAGCCGCCTTCTCGCGTTTTCATGCAAGCACGCTTGATTGTTTCTGTCGGCGCTGCCATGCTCCTCACCACGCCGCACCGCCACGCCACGCCACCAACACGCACCACCCCGCACAGCACCGCCCCGCACCGCCCGCACACCGCCGTGCCCCGAGGGGAGCGCACCGTGTCCGATCCGACGCCCGTGATCGACGATCTGCGCGAGGAGAGCGAGGAGCTCGACCGGCTCGTGGCCGGGCTCGACCCGGGGCGTTGGGCGCTCGCGACGCCCGCGCCCGGCTGGACTGTGGCCCACCAGATCGCGCACCTGGCCTGGACCGACCGTTCGGCGCTGCTGGCCGTGACCGACGCGGAGGCGTTTCAGGCGCTGGCCGAGAAGGCGCTGGCCGCACCGGACTCCTTCGTCGACGAGGGCGCCGAGGAGGGCTCCCGGCTCCCGCCCGCCGAACTGCTGGCGCGGTGGCGCGAAGGGCGCAGGGCGCTGGAGCAGGCGCTGCGGGCCGCGCCACCCGGAACGCGCTTCCCCTGGTACGGCCCACCCATGTCGGCCGCCTCCATCGCAACGGCCCGTCTTATGGAGACCTGGGCCCACGGCCTGGACGTGGCCGACGCCCTGGGTGTGGTGCGCCCACCCACCGACCGGCTGCGGCATGTGGCCTGGCTCGGGGTGCGCACCCGGGACTTCGCCCACGTCGTGCACGGGCTCACACCGCCCGCCGACGCCTTCCGCGTCGAGCTCCTCGCGCCCTCCGGCGAGGTGTGGACGTACGGCCCCGAGGACGCCCCGCAACGCGTCACCGGGCCCGCCCTCGACTTCTGCCTCCTGGTCGCCCAGCGGATCCACCGGGCCGACACCGCCCTGCACGCCCACGGCCCCGACGCCGACCGCTGGCTGGACCTCGCCCAGGCCTTCGCGGGGCCATCCGGCACCGGACGCCCGCCGAAGGGGGCCGGCCGGTGACCCTGCGTATCGGGAACGCCTCCGGCTTCTACGGCGACCGCTTCGACGCGATGCGCGAGATGCTCACCGGCGGCGCACTGGACGTCCTCACCGGCGACTACCTCGCCGAGCTGACCATGCTCATCCTCGGCCGGGACCGCCTCAAGGACCCCTCCGCCGGGTATGCCCGCACCTTCCTGCGGCAGTCGGAGGAGTGCCTGGGGCTCGCGCACGAGCGGGGCGTCAAGCTCGTCACCAACGCCGGCGGGCTCAATCCGGCCGGACTCGCCGAAGCCGTACGGCAGTTGGCCGGCCGGCTCGGCATCCCGGTACGGGTCGCGCACGTCGAGGGCGACGACCTCACGACCGCGTATCCCGGCAGCCTCGCCGCCCACGCCTACCTCGGCGGTTTCGGGATCGCGGCCTGTCTGCGCGAGGGGGCCGACGTGGTGGTCACCGGGCGGGTCACCGACGCGGCCCTGGTGACCGGGCCCGCCGCCGCCCGCTTCGGCTGGCGACCGGGGGAGTACGACCGGCTCGCGGGCGCGGTCGTCGCCGGGCACGTCCTGGAGTGCGGGACGCAGGCCACCGGCGGCAACTACGCCTTCTTCACCGAGGGCGACGTCCGGCACCCCGGCTTCCCGCTCGCGGAACTCCACGAGGACGGCAGCGGCGTCATCACCAAGTACCCCGGCACCGGTGGCTTCGTCGACATCGGCACGGTCACCGCCCAGCTGCTGTACGAGACGGCCGGTGCCCGGTACGCGGGACCCGACGTCACCGCCCGGCTGGACACCCTGCGGCTCAGCCAGGAGGGCCCCGACCGGGTGCGGATCGAGGGCGTGCGCGGGGAGGCGCCGCCGCCGGCCCTCAAGGTCGGCCTCAACCGGCTCGGCGGCTTCCGCAACGAGGTCGTCTTCGTCCTCACCGGGCTCGACGTCGAGCAGAAAGCCGCCCTGGTGCGCGAGCAGATGGAGGACGCGCTGGCCAAGTCACCTCCCGCCGAGGCCCGATGGAACCTCGTCCGGACCGACCGCGCGGACGCCGACACCGAGGAGACCGCGAGCGCCCTGCTACGGCTCGTCGTACGCGACCCGGACCAGGAGGTCGTCGGGCGGGCGCTGAGCGGGGCCGCCGTGGAGCTGGCACTCGCCAGCTATCCCGGCTTCCATGTGCTGGCACCACCGGGGAAGGGCGCGCCCTATGGGGTCTTCGAGGATGTGTACGTCCCCCATGGTGCCGTCGACCATGTGGCCGTCCTCCACGACGGGCGCCGCATCCCCGTGCCCCCGGCCCACGACACCGCCGTACTCGACGACGTACCGGAACCGCCGCTGCCCGAGCCGCTGCCGCCGGGGCCTGCGCGACGGGCTCCCCTCGGCCTGGTCGCCGGTGCCCGCAGCGGGGACAAGGGCGGCAACGCCAACGTCGGGGTGTGGGCCCGGACCGACGACGCCTGGCGGTGGCTCGCGCACGAGCTGACGGCCGACCGGTTCCGGCAGTTGATCCCCGAGAGCCGTGAACTGCCCGTCGTCCGGCACGTCCTGCCGAATCTCCGCGCCCTCAACTTCGTCGTCGAGGGCATCCTCGGCCAGGGCGTCGCCGCCCAGCACCGCTTCGACCCGCAGGCCAAGGCCCTCGGCGAATGGCTGCGCTCCCGCCACCTGGACATCCCGGAGGCCCTTCTGTGACGGTCCTCAGCTCCTCCCTGGACACCACGAGCCCGGACTACCGGGCCAACCGCGAGGCCATGCTCGCCAAGCTGGACCAGCTGGCCGCCGAGCACGCCAAGGCCCTCGCCGGCGGCGGCGAGAAGTACGTCGCGCGGCACCGGGCGCGCGGCAAACTCCTCGCCCGCGAGCGCATCGAGCTGCTCCTCGACCCGGACACCCCCTTCCTGGAGCTGTCGCCGCTGGCCGCCTGGGGCAGCGACCACACCGTCGGCGCCTCCCTCGTCACCGGCATCGGCGTCGTCGAGGGCGTCGAGTGCCTGATCACCGCCAACGACCCGACCGTGCGCGGCGGCGCCAGCAACCCCTGGAGCCTGAAGAAGGCCCTGCGCGCCAACGACATCGCGCTCACCAACCGGCTGCCCTGCGTCAGCCTGGTGGAGTCGGGGGGCGCCGATCTGCCGTCCCAGAAGGAGATCTTCATCCCCGGGGGCGCCATCTTCCGCGACCTGACCCGGCTGTCGGCCGCCGGGATCCCGACCATCGCCGTCGTCTTCGGCAACTCCACCGCCGGAGGCGCGTACATCCCCGGCATGTCCGACCACGTGATCATGGTCAAGGAGCGGGCGAAGGTGTTCCTCGGCGGGCCGCCGCTGGTGAAGATGGCCACCGGGGAGGAGAGCGACGACGAGTCCCTGGGCGGCGCCGAGATGCACGCGCGCGTGTCGGGCCTCGCCGACCACTTCGCCGTCGACGAGCAGGACGCCCTCAGACAGGCCCGGCGGGTCGTGGCGCGCCTGAACCACCGCAAGGCGTACGACGATCCGGGCCCGGCGGAGCCTCCCCGGTACGACGAGGACGAACTCCTCGGCATCGTCCCCGGCGACCTGAAGACCCCCTTCGACCCGCGCGAGGTCATCGCCCGGATCGTCGACGCCTCCGACTTCGACGAGTTCAAGCCGCTGTACGGGACGAGCCTGGTCACCGGCTGGGCGACCCTGCACGGCCATCCCGTCGGCGTGCTGGCGAACGCCCAGGGCGTGCTGTTCAGCGCGGAGTCCCAGAAGGCCGCCCAGTTCATCCAGCTCGCCAACCAGCGCGACATCCCGCTGCTCTTCCTGCACAACACCACCGGCTACATGGTCGGCAAGGAGTACGAGCAGGGCGGCATCATCAAGCACGGCGCGATGATGATCAACGCCGTCAGCAACTCCAAGGTGCCGCATCTGTCCGTCCTCATGGGGGCGTCGTACGGAGCCGGGCACTACGGCATGTGCGGGCGGGCGTACGATCCGCGCTTCCTGTTCGCCTGGCCCAGCGCCAAGTCGGCCGTCATGGGCCCGCAGCAGCTCGCGGGCGTCCTGTCGATCGTCGCCCGCCAGTCGGCCGCCGCGAAGGGCCGGCCGTACGACGAGGAGGCGGATGCCGCGCTGCGCGCCATGGTGGAGCGGCAGATCGAGTCCGAGTCGCTGCCGATGTTCCTGTCCGGGCGGCTGTACGACGACGGCGTCATCGACCCGCGCGACACCCGCACCGTCCTCGGCCTGTGCCTGTCCGCCCTGCACACGGCGCCCTACGAGGGCGCGCGCGGCGGCTTCGGCGTCTTCCGGATGTGAGGGATCACGTGATCACCACTGTGCTGGTCGCCAACCGGGGCGAGATCGCCTGCCGGATCTTCCGCACCTGCCGGGACATGGGCATCCGGACGGTCGCGGTGCACTCGGACGCCGACGAGAACGCCCTCCACGCGCGTGGGGCCGACGCGACGGTACGGCTCCCCGGGGCGGCGCCCGCCGAGACCTACCTGCGCGGCGAGGCGATCGTGAAAGCGGCCGTCGCGGCCGGTGCGGACGCCGTGCACCCCGGCTACGGCTTCCTCTCCGAGAACGCCGACTTCGCCCGCGCCGTCCTCGACGCGGGCCTGACGTGGATCGGCCCGCCCCCGCAGGCCATCGAGGCGATGGCGTCCAAGACACGCGCCAAGGAGCTCATGGGCATCGCCCCTCTGCGCGAGGTGACCGAGGCCGACCTGCCGGTCCTGGTGAAGGCGGCCGCCGGCGGCGGCGGGCGCGGCATGCGGATCGTACGGCGGCTGCCGGACCTGGACGCCGCACTGGCCGCCGCGCGCGCCGAGGCCGCGAGCGCCTTCGGCGACGGCGAGGTGTTCGTCGAGCCGTACGTGGAGAACGGCCGCCACATCGAGGTGCAGATCCTCGCCGACACACACGGCACCGTCCGGGCGCTCGGCACCCGCGACTGCTCCCTTCAGCGACGCCACCAGAAGGTGATCGAGGAGGCCCCGGCACCCGGCCTGCCCGAGGCGCTCACGCGCGAGCTGCACGCCATGGCCGTACGCGCCGCCCGTGCCGTCTGCTACGTCGGCGCCGGCACCGTCGAGTTCCTCGTCGCCGACGACAAGGCGCACTTCCTGGAGATGAACACCCGCCTCCAGGTCGAACACCCCGTCACGGAGGCCGTGTTCGGCATCGACCTGGTCGCCGAGCAGATCCGGATCGCCGAAGGCCACGCCCTGGAAAACGACCCGCCACGCGCGCGTGGCCACGCGATCGAGGCCCGCCTCTACGCCGAGGACCCGGCCCGCGACTGGGCCCCGCAGACCGGCCGCCTGCACCGCCTCGCCGTGCCCGACGGCATCCGCCTGGACACCGGCTACACCGACGGCGACGGCATCACCGTCCACTACGACCCCCTGCTCGCCAAGGCCGTCGCGCACGCCCCCACCCGCGCGGAGGCGATCCGCACACTCGCCACGGCCCTGGAACGGGCGACGATCCACGGCCCGGTGACGAACAGGGACCTGCTCGTGCGCTCCCTGCGCCACAAGGAGTTCACGGCCGGCCGTATGGACACCGGCTTCTACGGCCGCCTCCTCGCCGAACTGACCGAGCCGGACCCCGACCCGTACGCCCCGCTGGCCGCCGCCCTCGCCGACGCCCACGGCCGCTCCCGCTTCGGCGGCTGGCGCAACCTGCCCTCCCAGCCGCAGCGCAAGCGGTACGCCATGGCGGGCGAGGAACACGAGGCCCGCTACCGGCACACGCGGGCGGGCCTCACGGCCGACGGGGTACGGGTCGTACACGCCGATGCGCGTCTGGTCGTCCTCGAAGTGGACGGAGTCCAGCGAAAGTTCGAGGTCGCCACGTACGGCGACCAGGTCTACGTCAACTCCACCGCGTTGACCGCCCTGCCCCGCTTCCCCGACCCCACCACCCAGCACCCGCCGGGCTCCCTCCTGGCCCCCCTGCCCGGCACGGTCGTCCGCATCGCCGACGGCCTGTCCGTGGGCACCGCCGTACGGGCCGGAGAGCCCCTGTTGTGGCTGGAGGCGATGAAGATGCAGCACCAGATCACAGCGCCCGTCACTGGAACCCTGACGGCTGTGCACGCCGTACCGGGGCAACAGGTGGACCCGGGCATGTTGCTGGCGGTGGTCTCGGAAACCTAGGGGCGCGGGGCTGTATCGATATGCGGCTCCGCCGCGTGAGCGCGATCAACCACGACGAACCCGCACCCGGGAAGGATCCCCATGCCCCCCACCCCAGACTCAGCACAACACAAAGCCCTGCAAGCCGCCGTATCGGCCCTCGGTCAGCGGCACGGCCGTGAGCGCAACACAGCACAACTCTGGCCAGAAGCAGGCAAACTAGGCTACCTGGGCGTCAACCTGCCGGAGGCATACGGCGGCGGAGGCGGCGGCATCACCGAACTCTCCCTCGTCCTGGAAGAACTCGGCGCAGCAGGCTGCCCCCTACTGATGATGATCGTGTCCCCGGCCATCTGCGGCACAGTGATAGCCCGCTTCGGCACAGAAACCCAGAAACGACACTGGCTCCCCGGCATGGCCGACGGCACCCTCCTCATGGCCTTCGGCATCACCGAACCCGACGCCGGCTCCAACAGCCACCGCATCACCACCACCGCCCGCCGCGACGGCGCCGACTGGCTCCTCACCGGCCGCAAGGTGTTCATCTCCGGCGTCGACATCGCGGACGCGACCCTGATCGTCGGCCGCACCGAGGACGCCCGCACCGGACGCCTCAAGCCCTGCCTGTTCATCGTCCCGCGCGACGCGCCCGGCTTCACCCGGCACCCCATCGACATGGAATTCCACGCCGCCGAGAAGCAGTTCGAGCTGGTCCTGGACGACGTACGGCTCCCTGCCGACGCGCTCGTCGGCGACGAGGACGCGGGACTGCTCCAGCTCTTCGCCGGCCTCAACCCCGAACGCATCATGACGGCGGCGTTCGCGATCGGCATGGGGCGCTACGCCCTCTCCCGAGCCGTCGAGTACGCGCGCGAACGCACCGTCTGGAACGCCCCCATCGGCGCCCACCAGGCCATCGCCCACCCTCTCGCGCAGGCCCACATCGACCTGGAACTCGCCCGCCTGATGACGCGGAAGGCGGCCCACCTGTACGACGCCGGCGACGACACGGCCGCCGGAGAAGCCGCCAACATGGCCAAGTACGCGGCCGGCGAGGCCTGCGTGAAGGCCGTCGACCAGGCCGTGCACACCCTCGGCGGGAACGGCCTCACGCGTGAGTTCGGCCTCGCCTCGCTGATAACGGCCGCGCGTGTGGCTCGTATCGCCCCGGTGAGCCGGGAGATGATCCTCAACTACGTCTCCCACCAGACCCTGGGCCTGCCCAAGTCGTACTGACACCCGCCGACACCCGCCGACAGCCGCCGACAGCCGTCGGCGCGGGAGGAGGAACCGTGTTCCGCAGCGCGTACGCAGACGTCCCGCCCGTCGAACTCCCCATCCACGAGGCCGTGCTCGGCCGGGCCGCCGAGTTCGGCGGGGCCCCGGCCCTCATCGACGGCACCGACGGCACCACCCTCACGTACGAGCAGGTGGACCGGTTCCACCGGCGCATCGCCGCCGCCCTCGCCGAGGCCGGCGTGCGCAAGGGCGACGTACTCGCTTTGCACAGCCCCAACACGATCTCCTTCCCGATCGCCTTCTACGCGGGCACGCGCGCGGGTGCCACCGTCACCACCGTCCACCCGCTCGCCACCGCCGAGGAGTTCGGCACACAGCTGCGGGACTCGGCGGCCCGCTGGATCATCACCGTCTCCCCGCTGCTGGACACCGCGCGCCGGGCCGCCGAACTCGCGGGCGGCGTACGGGAGATCTTCGTGTGCGACAGCGCGCCCGGCCACCGCTCCCTGATCGACATGCTGGCCTCCACGGCCCCCGAACCCGACGTCGGCATCGACCCCGCCGAGGACGTGGCCGCCCTGCCGTACTCCTCGGGCACCACCGGCATCCCCAAGGGCGTGATGCTCACGCACCGGCAGATCGCCACCAACCTCGCCCAGCTCCAGCCGGCCATCGCGGCCGGCCCCGGCGACTGCATCCTCGCCGTCCTGCCGTTCTTCCACATCTACGGCCTCACGGCCCTGATGAACGCACCCCTCCGGCTCGGCGCCACCGTCGTCGTCCTGCCGCGCTTCGACCTGGAGACGTTCCTCGCCGCCATCCAGAACCACCGCATCACCGGCCTGTACGTCGCCCCGCCGATCGTCCTGGCCCTCGCCAAGCACCCCCTGGTCGCCGCGTACGACCTGTCGTCCCTGAAGTACCTCATCAGCGCCGCCGCACCCCTGGACGCGCAGCTCGCCGCCGCCTGCTCCCGGCGGCTCGGCCTGCCGCCCGTCGGCCAGGCCTACGGCATGACGGAACTGTCGCCCGGCACCCACGTCGTCCCCCTGGACGCCATGCACGACGCACCGCCCGGAACCGTCGGCAAGCTCATCGCCGGCACCGAGATGCGCATCGTCTCCCTCGACGACCCCGGCAAGGACCTCGGCGCCGGCGAGTCCGGCGAGATCCTCATCCGCGGTCCCCAGGTCATGAAGGGCTACCTGGGCCGCCCCGACGCCACCGCCGCCCTGATCGACACCGACGGCTGGCTGCACACCGGCGACGTCGGGCACGTCGACGGTGGGGGCACCTCCCGCTCGAGCGAAGCCGAGAGTGGGGGAGGCTGGCTGTACGTCGTCGACCGCGTCAAGGAACTCATCAAGTACAAGGGCTTCCAGGTGGCCCCCGCCGAACTGGAGGCGCTGCTTCTGACCCACCCGGGCATCGCCGACGCCGCCGTCATCGGCGCCCACGACGACGACGGCAACGAGGTCCCGCACGCGTACGTGGTCCGCCGGCAGGCAGCCGCCGACCTCTCCGAAGGCGAGGTCATGATGTACGTCGCCGAACGCGTCGCCCCCTACAAGCGCGTCCGCCGCGTCACCTTCATCGACGGCGTCCCACGCGCCGCCTCCGGCAAGATCCTGCGCCGCCGGCTCCGGGAGCGCTCATGACACCGATCGCCCGCACGCGCGCGCGTGGCATCGAGACCCTCACCCTCGACTCGTCCCACAACCGCAACGCCCTGTCGGCCGGACTCGTGACCGGACTCAAGGACGCGCTCAAGCAGTGCGACAAGGACCACACCGTACGCGCCGTCCTGCTCACCCACACCGGGAACACCTTCTGCGCCGGCGCCGACCTGCGCGACCCGCCGCACCCGAAGGCCGTGACCGGACTGCTGCGGCAGATCGTCAAGCTGGACAAGCCCGTCGTCGCCCGCGTCACCGGCCACGTCCGCGCGGGCGGCCTCGGCCTGCTCGGCGCCTGCGACATCGCCGTCGCCTCCGACGCGGCCACCTTCGCCTTCACCGAGGTCCACCTCGGCGTCGCGCCCGCCGTCATCTCCCTGCCCCTGCTGCCCCGCACCGACCCGCGTGCCCTCGCCCGCTACTGCCTCACCGGCGAGACCTTCGGCGCGGCCGAGGCGGCCCGCATCGGACTGATCACGGCGGCCGGCGACGGCACCGACGTGGACCAGGCCCTGGCCCCCGTCCTCGACGGCCTGCGCCGGGCCGCCCCCAACGCCCTGGCCGAGACGAAACGGCTGCTCACGGCTAAGGTGCTGGAGACCTTCGATCTGGAGGCGGCCGAACTGACCAGGCTCTCCGCCAGGCTGTTCGCCTCCGCCGACGCCCGCGAGGGGATGACGGCCTTCCTCGAACGACGGGATCCCGCATGGGTGCTGTGAACACGGTCGACCGCGCCGACCGACTCCCCAAGCAGGACCGCAGCCGGGCCACCCGGCAGCGGCTCCTGGAAGCCGCCGTGGCCTGCCTCGCCGAACACGGCTGGGCGGGCTCCACCGTCTCCGTCGTCGCCGAACGCGCCGGCGTCTCCCGCGGCGCCGCCCAGCACCACTTCCCGACCCGCGAGGACCTGTTCACCGCGGCCGTCGAGTACGTCGCCGAAGAACGCTCCCTCGCCCTGCGGGCCCTCTTCCCGCAGGGCGCGGCAGGCGACCGCCGGGCCGTGGTCGCCGCACTCGTCGACCTCTACACCGGCCCGCTGTTCCGCGCCGCCCTCCACCTGTGGGTCGCCGCCTCCAACGAGGACCAGCTGCGCCCCCGCGTCACCGAACTCGAGGCCCGCGTCGGCCGCGAGACCCACCGCATCGCCGTGGACCTGCTGGCCGCGGACGAGTCCCGCCCGGGCGTCCGGGAGACCGTACAGGGCCTCCTCGACATGGCCCGCGGGCTGGGCCTGGCCAACCTGCTCACCGACGACGCCGCACGGCGGGAGCGGGTGGTGGCCCAGTGGGCGCGGCTGCTGGACGAGGCGCTGGCCTGAGGGCGCGGCCGAGGCCGCCAGGGGGTGTGCGGAGGCCGTTGTCAGTGCCGGGCCGTACCGTGTGAAGCCGGTGACAGCAGGCGAGGCCACGGGTACGGGGGACAGCCATGGGGGACTACTTTCAGACGATCGTCGACCTCGACGCGAGCGAGGACGAGGCGGCGCGGCTCGCACAGCGCGTCGTCGACTGGCTCGTGGCCGAGGGCATCGTCCTCGCCGAGCGCGAGGACTGCGTCCTGGGGCAGCCGCTCGGGCACCCGCCGGGCCCGAACTGGGCGCGGGCGGCGGCGCAGGACGACGCGGACCGGGAACCGACCGAGGGCCTCGCCGTCCACACGGGGCGCACGGTCTTCGACGGCGGCCAGGACGCCCCGGAAGCGGTGACCTGCCCGCGCTGCGCCACGACGACGGCCTTCGACGCCGAGCCGTACGACTTCATGCCGGACGACGAGGGCGAGGAGCCGCCGGGCGCGACCGGCGACGGCCTCTGGCCGCACTTCGTCACCGCGATCACCGCCTGGCAGGAGACCGGCACCGCCACCGTCGACTGCCCGGCCTGCGCCGAGCCCGTCCCGCTGCCCGAATGGACGTGGGCCGACGACTGCTTCGCCGTGGGCCACCTGGGCTTCGAGTTCTGGAACTGGCCCGAGCTCACCCCGGAATTCCGCGCCCGGACAGCCGAACTCCTCGACGGCCATCGCACGGCATACGTCTGGGGCAAGCTCTGACGAGCCCGGCCGAGCCGCCGCTCACGGACTGAGCCGCTCCACCCGCCAGCTGCCGTCCGCCCGCTCCACATACCGCAACCGGTCGTGCAGCCGGTTCTGCCGGCCCTGCCAGAACTCCACCGTCTGCGGAGCCACCCGGAAACCACCCCAGTGCGGCGGCACCGGCACCTGCTCGCCCTCCGGATAGCGCGCCGCCAGCTCCGCATACGCCCCGTCGAGCTCCGCGCGCGTGGCGATCACCGACGACTGCGCACTGGCCCAGGCACCCAGCTGCGAGCCGTGCGGACGAGTACGGAAGTACGCCGCCGTCTCGTCCCGCCCGGTCCGCCGCGCCACCCCGGTGACGATCACCTGCCGGGCCATCGGATGCCACGGGAACAGCAGCGAGACATACGGGTTCACCGCCAGGTCACGCGCCTTGCGGGAGTCGTAGTTGGTGTAGAACACGAAGCCCTGCTCGTCGAAGTGCTTCAGCAACACCGTGCGGGAGCTGGGCCGGCCCTCGGCGTCCGCCGTGGAGACGACCATCGCGTTCGGCTCGAACATGCCGCCCTCCGTCGCGGCCTGTTTGAACCAGCGCGCGAACTGTTCCACGGGGGTGGCGGCCAGGTCGGTCTCGGAGAGCCCCTCGGCCCGGTACTGCTTGCGCATCGAGGCGAGATCGAAGGGGACGGCGTCGCGGTCGGTCACGCGGTCATCTTGCCGTATACACGGTGTGCTTCGTCACTGACTGGCACTGAGTGCCGCAACCTCTCCCCAACGCTGGCACTCACGGATATCGTGCTGGTGCCGTTCCGGTTGGATGGCCGCCGACCGCACGGGGCATCACAGGGGGGAACCGGACCGTCCAGGACCGCGAGTCGCCGGAAACGACCGTGGAGCCGCCAGGACGGCCACCGCCTCCGCCCGCCGACCGACACATGGTCGTCCACGTGGCCGTCCCCCCGGGCGTCCACAGGGTCGTCCCACCCCACAACACCATCTGTCGCACACCTCACTAGGAGCCGCCTGATGTCCGACTTCGTACCCGGACTCGAAGGAGTCGTCGCGTTCGAGACGGAGATCGCCGAACCGGACAAGGAGGGCGGCGCCCTGCGATACCGGGGCGTCGACATCGAGGACCTCGTCGGGCACGTCTCCTTCGGCAACGTCTGGGGCCTGCTCGTCGACGGCGCCTTCAACCCCGGCCTGCCGCCCGCCGAGCCCTTCCCGATCCCCGTGCACTCCGGCGACATCCGCGTCGACGTCCAGTCCGCACTCGCCATGCTGGCACCGGTCTGGGGCCTGAAACCCCTCCTCGACATCGACGCCGAACAGGCCCGCGAGGACCTGGCCCGAGCCGCCGTCATGGCCCTGTCCTACGTCGCCCAGTCCGCCCGCGGCCAGGGCCTGCCCATGGTCCCGCAGCGCGAGATCGACAAGGCCCAGTCCGTCGTCGAACGCTTCATGATCCGCTGGCGCGGCGAGCCCGACCCCAAGCACGTGGCAGCGGTCGACGCCTACTGGACCTCGGCCGCCGAACACGGCATGAACGCCTCCACCTTCACGGCACGGGTCATCGCCTCCACGGGCGCGGACGTGGCAGCGGCCCTCTCCGGCGCCGTCGGCGCCATGTCCGGCCCCCTGCACGGCGGCGCCCCCTCCCGCGTCCTGCACATGATCGAGGAGATCGAACGCACCGGAGACGCCGAGGCGTACGTCAGGAAAACCCTCGACAAGGGCGAACGCCTCATGGGCTTCGGCCACCGCGTCTACCGCGCCGAGGACCCCCGCGCCCGCGTCCTGCGCCGCACCGCCCGCGAACTCGGCGCCCCCCGCTTCGAGGTCGCCGAAGCCCTGGAGAAGGCGGCCCTGGAGGAACTCCACAACCGCCGCCCCGACCGCGTCCTGGCCACCAACGTCGAGTTCTGGGCGGCCATCGTCCTGGACTTCGCCGAAGTCCCGGCCCACATGTTCACGTCCATGTTCACCTGCGCCCGCACGGCCGGCTGGTCGGCCCACATCCTGGAACAGAAGCGCACCGGCCGCCTGGTCCGCCCCTCGGCCCGCTACATCGGCCCGGGCCCGCGCGACCCCCGCGAGATCGGAGGCTACGCGGACATCGCCCGCTGACCCCTCCCACACCGCACGACCCCATGGGCGGCTCGCGTCCTGCACCCCCGGACGACTCAGGACGCGAGCCGGTCCAGCTCCTCGCCGACCAAGGCCCGCAAACTCATCGTGCTGCGGTCCGAGCGCAGACCGCTCCTCACTCCACCTCTCCCGCGGATACAGCCACACCGGCCGCCGCACGAGGTCGTCCGGCTCCCAGTCGAAGCGCGGCCACACATGCGCGTGCAGAAACGGGTCGGTATTCCCGAGAATCTCCAGATTGACCCGCCGAAAGCCCGGCATCAGCCGCCCGCAGGCCCGCTCGACGGCCTCCCCCAGCCGGTCCATGTCGGACAGGAACGCCAGCCGCTTGCTCTTCGGCAGGTCCGACAGCCGCTGCACCGCCGGATCATCCACCAGCAGCACCGAGTACCCTGGCAGAAACTGCACGTCACCGATCACGGCGAAACCCGCGGCCAGTCTCCGCAGCACGGTGGGGTTCTCACCCCGCAGCGCACTGCCGACCCGGTCCGCCCGCCAGTCACCCTTCATGGTCGGCGCCTCTCCTCACCCCTGACCAGAAACGCAGACGACCCGCGAGCCTGGGTCCTCCAGTGGAGGAGCCGGCCGGACGTACCGGCGACTCGCGGGTCGGGTGACTGCTTGGGATTGGGCCGGCTGCACGCGTCTCTCACGCGCTGGTCCGGCACCGCACTGGTTGTGGTGGCGGACCGCTAGCCCGCAGCCACCTCACGCGTCCGGTATTCATACATCTGCCGAACCACCTCCCCTCTCGTGTACCAGGCACCCTAAGAACCGGTCGGCCACCGATCAACCGGTTTTTCGAGAAGTTGACGTCACGAGGGGCGGGGACCCGTGATTGTGAGGATTGCCGCCGTACAACGATTCCTTCAATCTTGTGGGAACCCGATGTGCGCTGGGTCACGTTCAAGTTGAATGATTGCACGTAGCGAACCGACGTGCCGTACGTGCGGACGCAGCCTGCAGGGGGTCCAGGTGAGTGCTTCCCGGCGTAGTGGGACCACCGACGAGCTGGGGCCGGACGAGCCCGAGCGGGACGGCTCGGACGGTTCCGATCTGCTTGCCGCGCTGTTGGACGGGATGGACGCGGCTCTGTGCGCCTTCGACGCGGACGGGGTCGTGACGCACTGGAACCGTGAGGCGGAGCGGATTCTGGGGTGGACCGCGGCCGAGGCCGTGGGCCGGCAGGGGTTCGCCGGGTGGGCCGTGCGCAGCGCCGACGCCGAGGAGGTCGAGGGGCGGCTGATGTCCGCCATGCACTCCCCGGGCCGGCAGGTGCATGAGTTCGCCCTGCTGACGAAGGACGGCGGGCGGGTGCTCGTACGGACCCAGTCGGCGGCGGTGCGCGGGCCGGACGGGAAACCGGCGGGGGTGTACTGCGCGTTCAGCGAGGTGCACGCGCAGATCGATCTGGAGCGGTCCATCGCGCTGAGCGAGGCGCTGTTCGAGGACGCGAGCTGGGGTGTCGTACTCGTCGACGCGGATCTGCGGCCGGCCGTGGTGAACGCGCACGCGGCGCGGGCGCTGGGGACAGGGCGTACGTCGGTGCTGGGGCGGCCGCTCGGGGAACTGCTGTCCCAGGGCGTCGAGGAACTGGAGAGCGCGCTCACACACGTGCTGGCGGAGGGTGCGCCGCCCGCGCCCGCCGAGATCTGGGTGAGCGTGCGCACGCCGGAGGGCGAGAAGCGGCGGTGCTGGCGCAGCGGCTTCCTGCGGCTGGCGTCGCCGCTCGCGGAGGAGCCGGTGCCGCTCGGTGTCGGCTGGCTGTTCCAGGACGTGACCGAGGCCAAGCAGGGCGAGCAGGAGGCGTCGCTGCTGCGGTTCCGTACGCAGCAGCTGCACCGCGCGGCGCGGGCGGCCGCCGAGTGCGAGGACCCGGCGGAGGCGGCGACCGTCCACCTGGACTTCGCGCTCGCCGGGTTCGCCGACCACGCGCTGATCGACCGGGTGGCCGGCGGGGCGCTGACGGACGCGGAGGCCGAGGGCCCGGTCCGGCTGGTCCGGGTCGCCGCCACGCCGTCCGGGGCGCCCGGGCCCAGCAAGTTCGCCGGTCAGGCCGGGCTGCCGGTGCGGTACGACGCGGGGCATCCGGCGTTGCAGTGCGCGGAGCGGGCCGGGACGGTGCGGGCCAGCGCGGGTGCCGTGCCGGCGGCGGAGGCCCGTGCGTGGGCGCTGGCGCGGCAGTGGCCGGCGGACGCGGTGCACGCGCTGTGCGCGGTGCTGCGCAGCCGGGGGCGGACGCTGGGGGTCGTGACGTTTCTGCGCGGGGCTGGGCGCAGCGCGTTCGAGCGGTCGGACGCGGCGTACGCGGAGGATGTGGCGGTACGGATCGCGGCGGCGCTGGATCTGGCGGGTCTGGTGGGGCAGGAACCGCCGTCGCGGTAGCCGGGCTCGGTACCGACCGCTGTCGGTTGGTGTTCGGTACCGGTACCGGGGTGGGCCTGTCCGGTACCTGTCTCAGTACCGGTAGAAGATCCGGTCCCGGTACTGCTCCAGGATGCGGCCGTTCCACTCGTGGCCGCCGTCGACGTTTCCGGAGCGCAGGAGCGGGGGCTCGATGCCGCGGTCGGCGAGGGTGGCGGCGGTCGTGGCCATGACGGCCTGGAGCAGGGCCGTGGTGACGACCGTGGAGGCGGGGGCGAACGGGGCCGGGACGTTGTCGAGGGTGAGTTCCGCGTCGCCGACCGCGATCTTCGAGTCGAGGACGAGGTCGCAGTGGTCCTTCAGGAACGTGCCGGAGGAGTGCCGGGACGTCGTCTCCGAGGCGTACGCCACCGATGTCACGCCGATGACCTGCACGCCCAGGGCGCGGGCGTTCATGGCCATCTCCACGGGGAGGGCGTTGCGGCCGGAGAGGGAGATGATCACCAGGGCGTCGCCCGCGCGGAGCGGGGAGCTGTCCAGGACCGCGCTCGCCAGCCCGTCCACTCTCTCCAGGGCCGAGCCGAGGGTGGCGGGCATGACGTCGACGCCGACGACGCCCGGGACGGCGAGCAGGTTCATCAGGGCCAGACCACCGGCGCGGTAGACGAGGTCCTGCGCGGCCAGGGAGGAGTGCCCGGCGCCGAAGGCGAAGAGGCGTCCGCCGGAGGCGACGGTGTCGGCGAGGAGCGTGCCGGCGGCGGCGATGCTGTCGGCCTCCTCGTCGCGGAGCCGTTGCAGCAGGCCGATCGCGGCGTCGAGGAACTGGCCGGCCGGCCGGCGGTCGCTCATGCGGGTCCCTCCGGGGGTAGGTGTGTCGCGGATCACCGTGCGGTCTGGACCAGTGTGGTGTCAATACGGGGGTGAAGGGGTGTCGGTCGTGCGGCAGGCACCCGGCGCTGTGGCTTGGGCGGGTGGGTGCGCGCCCCGGCCACCGAAGCCGCGCAGGCCGCCGCAGGCATCCCGCCCCCCGCCGGAGGCAGCCTGTTTCCACGCCGCGGCACGGTTGTCAGTCGTATCCGGCAGAATTGATGACAGGGCCAGCGCACGCGCCGGTGAGGCGGCCAGCCTCCGGCAGAGCTAATCGAGGGGCACGTATGTCCGGACTGATCGACACCACGGAGATGTATCTCCGCACCATCCTCGAGCTGGAGGAGGAAGGTGTGGTCCCCATGCGCGCCCGGATCGCCGAGCGGCTGGATCAGAGCGGCCCGACGGTCAGCCAGACGGTGGCCCGTATGGAGCGCGACGGCCTCGTCTCCGTCGCCAGCGACCGGCACCTGGAGCTGACGGACGAGGGCCGTCGGCTCGCCACGCGCGTGATGCGCAAGCACCGCCTCGCTGAGTGCCTGCTCGTCGATGTGATCGGCCTGGAGTGGGAGCAGGTGCACGCCGAGGCGTGCCGCTGGGAGCACGTGATGAGCGAGGCCGTGGAGCGGCGCGTGCTGGAGCTGCTCCGGCACCCCACCGAGTCGCCGTACGGCAACCCCATCCCCGGCCTGGAGGAGCTCGGCGAGAAGGACGGCGCCGACCCGTTCCTGGACGAGGGCATGGTGTCGCTGGCGTCTCTCGACCCGGGCCCGGAGGGCAAGACCGTGGTCGTCCGGCGCATCGGCGAGCCCATCCAGACCGACGCGCAGCTGATGTACACGCTGCGCCGGGCCGGCGTGCAGCCCGGCTCGGTCGTGAGCGTGACCGAGTCGGCGGGCGGCGTGCTGGTCGGCAGCGGCGGCGAGGCGGCCGAGCTGGAGGCGGACGTCGCCTCCCACGTGTTCGTCGCGAAGCCCTGATCCCGCCACCGGGCGCCCACTCCTTGCCAACTCGCGTGACGACCGGGGCAGTTGTGGGGTTGGCGCGATCGCGTCGAATCCAAGATTCAGTACGTCGAATCGCAGCGCGCGTCCGCTTCGCGTGCGAGGCTGTCGCGTGAGGCAGAGAGGCATATGACCTTGAGGGGCTTGGCCGGCTTGACAGCGATGTCACCCGGCCGGGGAGGGGCGGGAGGATGTGCCGTGCAGACGTGGAGGGCCCCGGCGCCGTGTGGCGCCGGGGCCTGTCCTCCCCTGTGCTGACCCGGAGCCCCGAGCTCTCAGGGTCATCCCCCTCGGACCGGTTTCCCCGAGCGGTCCGCCTCCCGGTGAAGGTCTCCCCTCGGTGGCGGCGATCAATCCCTGAGGGAGGTCACTCGAATGAGGGGTGTTGCGCGCCGAAAGCGCATTCTCGAATGAGCATTCGATAGCCTGCGGGTGACAAGTCAAGCGGAACCCGCGCTCCACAAGGTGTGCACGCAGACCACGGAGACCACAGAGACACACGCGCCTGGCGCCACAGGAACGGCAACAGGCACGACACCGGCAACATGCACGACCAGCACGGCAGGCAGAACACGGTTGACAGGACCGGCCGGCTCGAGCGGGAGCGCGCGGTCCGAGCGGAGCTTGGGGGGTGCCAGGACCAATGGTGCGACGCATCGACGTGATCGGGGCGGGCGGCGTACGCCTCGCCGCCTGGGAGTTCGGCGACCCGCCCAAGACCGACCCGGCGGCGGATCCGGCGGAACGCTCCCCGAGCGTGCTGTTACTGCACGGCCTGATGGGCCGCGCCTCGCACTGGGCGTCCACCGCCCGCTGGCTCTCCGAGCGGTACCGCGCGGTCGCGCTCGACCAGCGCGGCCACGGCCAGAGCGAGAAGCCCCCTCAGGCGGCTTTCACCCGTGACGCGTACGTCGAGGACGCCGAGGCCGCGCTCGAACAGCTGAGCCTCGCCCCGACCGTCCTCATCGGCCACGCGATGGGCGCGCTGACGGCCTGGCAGCTCGCCGCCAAACGCCCCGACCTGGTGCGCGGCGTGATCATCTGTGACATGCGGGCCTCCGCGCTCGGCGCGGCCTCGCAGCGCGAGTGGGCGGAGTGGTTCAAGGCCTGGCCGGTTCCGTTCGCCACGCTGGCCGACGTCCGCAAGTGGTTCGGCGAGGACGACCCGTGGGTCGAGCGGCCGAATCCGGCCCGGGGCGAGTTCTACGCCGAGGTGATGGCCGAGTCCCCCGACGGCTGGCGCCCCGTCTTCGAACCGGAACAGATGCTCCGCTCCCGCGAGACATGGGTGTACGACGCCCACTGGGAGGAGCTGGCCCAGGTCGAGTGCCCCGCCCTGGTCGTCCGCGGCCTGGACGGCGAACTCGGCCGTGCGGAGGCCCAGGAGATGGTCCGCGTCCTGCCCCGCGGCCAGTACGCGGAGGTCGCCGACGCCGGCCACCTCGTGCACTACGACCAGCCGGAGGCGTGGCGCGCGGCGATCGAGCCGTTCCTGGACTCACTCACGGACCCCTGATCCCAAGCCCGAAGCCCCGAGCCAAGCCCCGAGCCCCCGAGCCCGCAGTCTGAAGCCCCGCGCCGAGGGCCAAGCCCCCGGCCAGGTTCAACCCTTGCTGACCGCCGCCAGAATCTCCGGCAGCCGCCCCGCCGTCCGCGGAGCGGCCAGCCGCAGCCCGAGCCCCGTGAGCACCGCCCCGTACACCGTGCCCACGGGCAGCAGCAGCCAGCTCCACATCTCCCCGCCCGCGCTGACGTTGACCCAGATCGCCAGCGCGATGACGGGCGCGCACAGCAGCGCGGCCGCGATCATCCCGCCGAAGATCGAGATCCAGGCGAGCCCGGTCTGCCCGGGGGCGACGTTCTTGTAGCCCTCCTGCGGGATGGAGTAGGGGAAGCGGGCGGAGGTCCACGCACCGGTCGCGAGCATCGCGCCGAGCAGCGCGAAGGACAGCCCCAGCGCCTCCGGCAGCATGCGCCACTCACCGAGCATGGCGGTCGTCACCACGGTCACGAACGCGGCGTACGGCACGGTGATCAGCAGCAGGGCCAGTGCCCGCGCCCGCAGCTCGACGTACGCGTCACGCGTCGATGAGATCGTCATCGCGACCATCCAGAACGCGGACGAGTCCTGCCCGAACTGGTTGTACATCTGGATGCCGAGCATCCCGGCGGCGAAGCAGGCGAAGTACACGGACCCGGTGCCCTGCCAGGCGTTGAACACCGGCACGATCAGCCCGATGGCCAGCGAGGTCACCCAGGCCGCCTTGGTCTTGGGATCGCGCCACACGTACCGCAGGCTGCGCTCCATCACCGTGCCGGTGCGGCCCGCGGGCAGCAGCCGGGACAGCCCGGTCGAGGTCCGCTCGCGGGCGGCCGTCCCGGCGGTCTGGAGCGTGGACCCGTCGGGCGAGGTCATCAGCCGCGTCAGATGCCGCGACCACACCCCGAGCAGCACCACCAGCGCACCCGCGCTCAGCGCCAGCTGAGCGACGGCGATCCCGTACGAGCCCTCGCTCACCGCGTGCACCGCACCGACCGCCGACGCGGGCGGCACCCACTGCAGCACATCGGCCGCAGGGTCGAGCTGTTCCAGCCCCGACGAACCCAGCCGCTGCGCCCCGAAGTTGACGACCTGCGCCCCGACCGCGATGACCAGTCCGCTCAGCACGGCGAGGTCGCGGCCCTTGCGGCTGGTGAGCAGCCGTACGTTGGCGGCGGCGACGGCCCGTGCGAAGGCCACGCACACCAGCAGCGCCAGGGCGACGGCGACGACCCCGACGGCGTACGCCGCCCCGCCGCGCGCCACCGCGATCACGGACCCGGCCAGCAGGCACAGCGTGAACAGCGGCCCGATCCCCACCAGCGAGGCCGCCAGCAGCGCCCGCACCAGGGGCCGGGGCCGCAGCGGCAGCATCACGAGCCGGGTCGGGTCGAGCGTCTCGTCGCCGCTGGGGAAGAACAGCGGCATCACCGCCCAGGCCAGCCCCAGCACCGCCACCAGCAGCACGACGAGGGCCTCGATGTGCGCGTTCCCGCGCAGCGCGATCAGGCCGATCAGCTGGAGCACGGCGAACAGCAGCGCGCAGACGGCGGAGGCGATGTACGCGGCCCGCCGCCCGCCGGACTGCCGCAGCCCGTTGCGCAGCAGCGACAGCTTCAGCCGTATGACGACCGGGGTGATGGTGGGCGCGGTCACCGTTTCCCGCCGCCCAGCCAGTCGAGGTCGGTACCGGCGTCCCGGCTGTTCGCCCCGACGAGTTCGAGGAACGCCCGCTGCAGCGACGGCGCGTCCCCGCGCACCTCGGCGAGCGGCCCGTGGGCGCGGATCCGGCCGGCCGCCATCACCGCGACCCAGTCGCACAGCGACTCGACGAGCTCCATGACGTGGGAAGAGAACACGACCGTGGCGCCCGACGCCGTGTACCGCTCCAGGACGCCCCGGATGGTCTGCGCGGAGACCGGGTCGACGCCCTCGAACGGCTCGTCGAGGAAGAGCACTTCGGGATTGTGGAGGAGCGCGGTGGCGAGCCCTGTCTTCTTGCGCATGCCGGTCGAGTAGTCGACGACGAGCTTGTGCTGCGCACCGGCCAGGTCGAGGACGTCGAGGAGCTGCGTGGCCCGCTTGTCGACCTCGGCGCCGGGCAGCCCGCGCAACCGGCCCGAGTAGGCCAGCAGTTCCCGCCCCGACAGCCGCTCGAACAGCCGCAGCCCCTCCGGCAGTACCCCGATCCGCGCCTTGACCTCGACCGGATCCCGCCACACGTCGTGCCCGACGACCTCGACGGTCCCCTGATCGGGCCGCAGCAGCCCGGTCACCATCGACAACGTGGTGGTCTTCCCGGCCCCGTTCGGCCCGACAAGCCCGATGAACTTGCCCGCGGGCAACTCCAGATCGATCCCGGCGACGGCGACCTGCTGCCCGAACCGCTTCCAGAGCCCTTGCACGCGTACGGCGCTAGTACTCACCACATCTCCCTCCGTTCACCATGAACCCTACGGGGGGAGAAGCGCGCCGAAGAGGCGCGAGACTCTGCTGATGTGCGCTCCGCCGCGTGGGCGCGAGCAACCGCACACCACGGGAAGCCGCCACCGCACACGGAGCGGGCAGGTCAGAAGGCGCCGCTACCGATCCCTGCCGCACGCATACGCAAGCGGCGAGATCAACTCCTCCGCATCCGGCAGCCACCGATTCGCCGGCGTGGGCCGGCAGGCCCACTGCACGGCCCCCCGGGACCCGAACCGCGTAGGAGGCGCGGCCACATACGTCCCTTCCCCCAGCACGGTCAGATCCAGGGACGACAACGACCACCCCAGCTTGCGCACCAGATCCGGCACCTTCACCGACGCCCCGGGCAGCACGAAGAACTCCATGCGCCGGTCCGGCGTCAACGTCACCGGGCCGAGCGTCAGTTCCATCCGCTCCATCCGGGCCAGCGCGAGAAACCCGGCCGTCTCCGGCACGGAAATCGCGTCGAACGTACGGCCGGTGGGCAGCAGGATCGACGCCGTCGGCTGCTTCTGCCACATCCGGCGGGCGACGGTCGCGCTGCCGGTCGCCTGGGTCGCCCAGTCCGGGCGCGCCGGATGTGCGCCGGGCAGGGGGCACGCGGTGTCGCCGCAGGAGCAGCGATGCTCCCCGTCGACGGGTTCCAGCCAGGTACCCGGGAACACGTCCCAGTGACGCTCCTCGGCGTAGCGGACTGCGGTCTCCAGCAGCGATGATTCCCCGCGCTGCTTCGGGATCTGAGCGGCTTCGATGCCCGGGATCGTCTCTTCCACGATGAACACAACTCTGGGCGTCACCAGGGGTTACGCACGCGCGCATGCGCGGGGGAGGAGCATCGGTCCCGCATCCGGGCGCATGGGTGCACGCGCGGGGGCGCGCGGGAGGATCGGCGACCGGAGCTGGGTAGCCACGAGTGGGGTCGACAACAGTCTTACCCCGGCAATCCTCACATGCCTCGCATTGTCGGCATGTCGACGGGGCATTGATCTTCACGGCCCGATCTTTTCGCCGGGACGCGAGGGGTCCGGCCGCTGAAGACACGTCAACTCGGTGCGTGGGCAGGCACCACAGCCACAGGGGGTAGTGCCATGGCCGCCAGGCCTCTCGTCGCGCGGCAGCCGAACGAACGGCTGCAGGCGCTCATCCAGGAAGCCGGATGCTCCAACGCCGGGCTCGCCCGCCGGGTCAACATGTGCGGCGCCGAGCACGGCCTCGATCTGCGCTACGACAAGACGTCCGTGGCGCGCTGGCTGCGCGGCCAGCAGCCACGGGGGCGGGCCCCGGCGATCATCGCGGAGGCGCTCGGCCGCAAACTCGGCCGTACGGTCACGATCGACGAGATCGGCATGGCCAATGGCAAGAACCTCGCGTCGGGCGTGGGGTTGCAGTTCTCGCCGACCGTCCTCGGCGCGATCGAGCAGGTGTGTGAGCTGTGGCGCAGTGACGTGGGCCGGCGGGACTTCCTGTCCGGCTCGTCCGTCGCCGCGTCCGCGCTGGTCGAACCGAGCCGTGACTGGCTGATCTCCGCTCCGGACACGTCGGTGGCGCGTTCGGGCGGGCCGCGTGTGGGGCAGTCCGACGTGGCGGCCGTACGGGACATGACGCAGGCGCTGGTGGACCTCGACCACCAGTACGGCAGCGGGCATGTGCGGCCGGTCGTCGTGCACTACCTCAACAGCGTCGTCTCCGGGCTGCTGGCGGGGTCGTACCGGGAGACGGTGGGGCGCGAACTCTTCGCCGCCGTCGCGCGGTTGACCGAGCTCGCCGGATACATGGCCGTCGACACCGGGCAGCCGGGGCTGGCCCAGCGGTACTACATCCAGGCGCTGCGGCTGGCGCAGGCGGCCGGGGACCGGGGCTACGGCGGGTATGTCCTGGCCGCCTCCATGAGTCACCTGGCCGCGCAGCTCGGAAACCCGCGCGAGATCGCGCAGTTGGCGCGCGCGGCGCAGGAGGGGGCGCGCGGGCGGGTGACTCCGCGGGCGGAGGCGATGTTCCACGCGGCGGAGGCGCGCGGGCACGCCCTGATGGGCGACGCGCGCGCCGCCCAGACGGCGGCCGGGCGCGCGGTGAGCGCCATGGAGGCGGCCGACCCGGACTCCGGGGACGACCCGGCGTGGATCGCGCACTTCGACGAGGCCTACCTCGCCGACGAGTTGGCGCACTGCCACCGGGACCTTGGGCACGCCGAGGCGGCGGCGCGGCACGCGCAGGAGTCCCTGGCCGGGCATCCCGAGTCGCGGGCGCGGCGGCGGGCCATCGGCTATGTGCTGCTGGCCACCGCGCAGGTGCAGCAGCGCGAGATCGAACAGGCCTGCAGTACGGGCATGAAGGCCGTGGAACTCCTCGAAGGCCTGCGCTCCAACCGGGGCGTCGAGTACCTGGAGGACTTCCAGCAGCGGCTGGAGCCGTACCGGGACGAGCCGGTGGTGCGGGAGTTCGGGGCGCGACTGGATCTACAGGCGGCCGCGTGAACGAAACGTGAAACGAGCCCGGCGGCCGGTGCATGGCGATCCGGCCGCCGGTGCGTGTGGGGAACCCGACATGGGTGCGCAAAGGGAACACCACGTGGGTGCCTGAACGGAGCACGACGCGGGTCGTGAACGGAGCACGACGCGGGTCGTGAACGGAGCACGACGCAGATCGTGAACGGGCGGGAAACGCCGGGTTGACGTGGCGGAGGCGGCACCGGCGGCGTGCGGAGGCCGGTTTGTTACGGCGCTCACAGGGCAGGAGGTGAGGCCCTGTGCTGCGTAGCACGGGGCTCAGGGGACCCGGTAGCGTGAGCCGACGATTCACAAGGTCCCCCATTAGTAGGAGTCCCGGTGACGCAGAGTGGACAGGGCGAGGAGCCCTCGGCGCGCCCCGCGCGCGAAGGCATCGTGCTGCCCTCCGACGGTGGCGAGCCCCTGCTGCCGGGCACGACGGGCGGACCCGGCGGACCGGTCGGACCCGGCGGCCGCGGTTCCGGCCCGCGCCCGACCGGCCAGGCACCGGCCTCGGCCCCGCCCAGCGGCCAGACCTGGGGCCAGCCGTGGGGCCCCGACCAGCACCAGGCCCCGCCCCCGCCGCAGGGCCAGGGCGACTGGCAGTCCCCGCCGCCCCAGCAGTGGGGCACACCGGAGCCGTCCCCATGGGGCACCCAGCAGCAGGCCGGCGGCCCGGCGCCCCAGTCCGGCCCGGGCCCGCTGCCGCCCGAGGGCGCCCCGCCCCAGACCCACGGCGGACACGTCTCGTACGCCCCGCACGACCACCCGTCGCCGCAGCCGCCGCCGACGGGCACGCACGCGTACGGCGTCCCCGGCGCAAGCGCCCCCCTGCCCCCGCCCGCCGACTCCCAGCCCCCCGCGGGCTCCGGCGCGTACGGCTCCCCGGGCGGGTCCGGCGGGCAGGGCTTCGGTGCGTACGGCTCCCCCGACGGCTCAGCCGGGCAGAGTGCGCCGCCGCCGGCCCACGGCGGTAACGCGTACGGCTCCGGGCCCGTCGGCGGTGCGCCCCTGCCGCCGCCCTCCGACGAGGGCGCGACCCAGTACCTGCCGCCGGTCGCGGACGGGACCGCGGGTGCCCGGACGCCTGGGGCTGACCAGGCGGCCACGCAGTACCTGCCGCCCGTGGCCGCCGCCCCCGCGGACGAGGGGGCGACGCAGTACATACCGCCGGTGGGGGCGGGTGCGCTGCCGCCCGAGATGCCCGCCGAGTCGGACTCCGAGGCGACGCGGTACCTGGGACGGGCGCCGCGGGCAGGGGCGGGCGCCGGGCCGCTGCCGCCCGCCGCGAACCCGGACGCCGAGGCCACGCAGTACATCGCGCCGGTGACCGACCAGCCCGCCGGGGCACCCTACGGCGTACGGCCCGGCGGCGGGGACCGGCAGCCGCCCGCCGGGTTCGAGAACCTCTTCCGCGGCGAGCCGGGCGGCCAGAGCCCGGCCGCCGCCACCCAGCACCTGCCCCGCGTCGAGCAGCCGCAGGCCGCGTTCGCCGCCCAGCCCTCCCACGCCCCGCCCGGCCGGGGCGACGGCGGCGGACGGGGGCGGGGTGGCCGTCCCCGTTCCCGCGTGCCGGTCATCGCGGCCGTCGGCGTCGGCATCGCCGTCCTCGGCGTCGGCGCCGGCGCGCTGCTCGGCAGCGGCGGGGGCGACGACGACAAGGGCGGCAACCAGACCGTCTCCGTCACGGCCCCCGCGACCAGCGCCTCCCCTTCGCCGTCGGTCGATCCGGCCCGGCAGCAGGCGGTCGAGCTGGACAAGCTGCTGGCCGACAGCGGCGACAGCCGCACCACCGTGATCAACGCGGTGGCCGACGTGAAGGCCTGCAAGAACCTCCCGCAGGCGGCCAAGAACCTGCGCGACGCGGGCAAGCAGCGCACCCAGCTGGTCACCAGCCTGTCCGGCCTCGCGGTGGACAAGCTGCCCGACCACGCCGCGCTGACCACCGCCCTCACCAAGGCGTGGCAGGCCTCGGCGTCCGCCGACAACCACTACGCGGCGTGGGCCGACCAGGTCGCCGGCAAGAAGGGCAAGCTCTGCAAGAAGGGCCAGGCCCGCGCCACCGCCCAGACCCAGGCGGGCAACCGGGCCAGCGGCACGGCGAGCACCGAGAAGGCCAAGGCCGCGAAGCTGTGGAACGCGATCGCGCGGCAGTACGGCCTGCCCCAGAGGCAGCCGACCCAGCTCTGAGACGCACGGTGGGCCGGCGATCACCCCCGGCCCACACCCGACCCACCGCCTCAGATCACCTCAGGTCATGACGTCACCACGTCACCTCAGCGCTGCGCAGCGTCCGCGTCACGTCCACGAACCCCTTCCGGGCCGCGACCAGCCGCCCCTCCCGTACGACCTGCAGGGTCACGTTGGCGTTGACCAGACGCGGGAAGCCGACGGAGGCGAGCTTGTCCTGGAACCTCCACTGCAGCGGCGGCGTGAGCCCGCCCGTGGTGACCTCGAGACCGTTGTCGAGGGCCCGCCGTACCGTGTCGGCGGTCACCTCCCCGTCGCCGAGCGACTCCACGATCTGCTGGAACACGGTGTAGGCGATCCACGTGGTCTGCACTCCGGCGTCCGCGGGATCGATGCGGTTGTCGCCGAAGGCCTCCTCCCGGATCACCTTCTTCATCTCGTCCCAGCGCGGATCGCTCGCCACCGGATACCAGCCGGTGATGTACGAGCCCTCGTACGGCCCGGACGCCCCGCCGGTCACGTCGATCGTCGTCTGGTCGACGCTGCCGAGCACGGTGGCCGTCCGCACGTCCGGGTAGGTGTCGCGGGCGCGCCGGAAGGAGTCCATGAAGGTGTCGGTGCGGTCGCCGAGCGCGGGCACCACGCAGCCCTCCTTCAACGGGTCCCTGGTCGCCGTCTCCAGCGCCCGCTGCGACTGGCCGTCGTACTCGGTGGCGTCCTCCGCCGCCCGCTGGTCGTTCGCCTCCGGGTGCCCGCCCGACTTCAGGCCGGAGTCGAGCAGCGCGGGCAGCTGGTCGCCGGCGATGGTGTCGGGCCTCACCAGCGTGACCGGCCCGCAGCCCCCGGCGAGTGCGCTGCCGAGGCCGGCCAGCAGCGCGGGCATGCCGCCGTTGACCGGGTAGGACAGGGGGCTGGTGAACTCGTCGTTGGTGATGCCGTAGCCGCCGATGTACGGGATGCCCTCGCCTTCCAGCGGGGGGAAGAAGGAGTCGGCGTACTGGCTGTAGGATCCGACGACCGCGACGGCGTTCTCCTCGGCGGCGCGCCGGGCGCACTTGGCGGCGGCCACGCTGTCGTTGTGGTCGTTGCAGGTCAGGACGTTGAGCTCACGGCCGTTGATCCCGCCCTTGGCGTTGATCCAGCGGGCGTAGGCGCGGGCGAAGGCGGGCATGCCGGGCTTGTTGGTGGCCTTGGTGCCCTGCGGCGCCCAGGTCATGACGGTGATCGGATCGTCCCCGGAACCCCCCGTGGTACCGGGGACGACGCCGCAACCGGTGGCGAGCGACGCACACGCCACCAGAGCGCCCACGGTCAGGGCACCGTTGCGGACGGGACGGGAGAGGAGGCGGAGGACGAAAGTGCGGGGGGTGCGACGCCTGCCGGTCATGGATCCGCACGATTCCGTCACATGGCTAACCCGGGAGCGATCTTCGGTCAACAGCTGGTGACGCGGAGGTGAATTACGGGGGTCTGTGAGACTCCTGAGGAGGGGAACGTACGATCGATGACCGTGCAAGGTTCGGAGAACTCTTCCCGTCGCGGCCGTCGCTCATCCACCATGGGCGGCATGCCTGTCAACGACATGCCGTGGTGGCGCTGGCGCAGCAATGTGCGCTCCGCGCTGCACATGCTCTCCGATCCCGCCTTCCAGCGGGACGTCTGGCTGGCCGGCGTGGACGGCTACGGCGACGTGACCGACGCGGTGTACCGGCTGGTCGAGGACACCTGGCTGGACCACTGGTCCGCCGAGAAGTACGTCGGCACGATCTTCCGCGACTCGCAGGAGGCGGCTCTCGTCGACACCGCGGTCCTGCGCGTGCTGCGGATCATGCACCAGGTCGGCCCGGACGCACCGGTCAGCGTCTATCTCGAGCATCCCAGCTGGCCGGAGGCGGTGCGGGCGGCCCGTGACGCGCACGTGCGCCTGGCGACGAGCGACGGCGAGGACCCCGACCAGCCGCCGCGGAGCCTCGAGGTGCTGCGGATACTGACGCGGTCCGCTTAGCGGGACGGCGACTGAGGGAGTGGTGCGGCGGCCGGGGCAGCGGGGAACGGTCCGCTTAGCGGGACGCTGACCGGGCGGGACGGCGGTCCGGGCGGTGGGGGTGCGGTCCGTGGAGCGGGCGGCGACTGGGGGATCGGGACGGCTGTCCGACGGGTAGCGGGGATGCGGCCCGTGAAGTGGACGGCGGCCAGGGGAGCGGGACGGCGGTCCGGGCGGTGGGGGTGCGGTCTGTGGAGCGGGCGGCGACTGGGGGATCGGGACGGCTGTCCGACGGGTAGCGGGGATGCGGCCCGTGAAGTGGACGGCGGCCGGGGGAGCGGGATGGTGGTCCGTGGAGCGGGCGGCGGCCGGGCAGCGGATGGCGACCGGAGGAGCGGGACGGCGGTCCGGGCGGCGGGGATGCGGTCCGTGGAGTGGGACGGTGGTCCGGGGAACGGACGGCGGACCGGTCGGCCCCTTGAATATGGGACCCTGTCCTGCATGAACGAGCAGTCCACCCGAGCCGCGGCCCCGGCCGACCAGTACGTCCTCACCCTCTCCTGCCCGGACAAGCAGGGCATCGTGCACGCCGTGTCGAGCTACCTGTTCATGACCGGCTGCAACATCGAGGACAGCCAGCAGTTCGGGGACCACGACACGGGTCTGTTCTTCATGCGCGTCCACTTCTCGGCGGAGGCGCCGGTGACGGTGGAGAAGCTGCGGGCCAGCTTCGCGGCGATCGGTGACGCCTTCCAGATGGAGTGGCAGATCAACCGGGCCGACGAGAAGATGCGCATCGTCATCATGGTCAGCAAGTTCGGGCACTGCCTGAACGACCTGCTGTTCCGGGCGCGGATCGGGGCGCTGCCCGTGGAGATCGCCGCGGTGGTCTCCAACCACCCCGACTTCGCCGAGCTCGTGGCGTCGTACAACATCCCCTTCCACCACATTCCGGTCACGAAGGACACCAAGTCCGAGGCCGAGGCGCGGCTGCTGGAGATCGTGCGCGAGGAGAACGTCGAACTCGTCGTCCTCGCCCGCTACATGCAGGTGCTCTCCGACGACCTGTGCAAGCAGCTCGCCGGGCGGATCATCAACATCCACCACTCCTTCCTGCCGAGCTTCAAGGGCGCGAAGCCCTACCACCAGGCGCACGCCCGGGGCGTGAAGCTGATCGGTGCGACCGCGCACTACGTGACCGCGGACCTCGACGAGGGGCCGATCATCGAGCAGGAGGTCGAGCGGGTGGGCCACGACGTGTCGCCCGAGGGCCTGGTCGCGATCGGCCGGGACGTGGAGTGCCAGGCACTGGCCCGGGCCGTGAAGTGGCATGCCGAGCGGAGGATTCTGCTCAACGGTCGGCGCACGGTGGTGTTCGCGTAGGTTCGCAGCTTTCCGGCCGGTCCGGGGTCGGGTTTGCATCCGGGCCCGGGTCCGGGTCCACATCTACATCCGGCTGAGCGACGCCGCCGCGAACAGCACGTCCCTGATCGCCTCCCGGTCCCCGACCTGCCCGGCCGCCGCCTCCTGCGGAGGCAGGTGTCCGGCGGCCAGGCGGCAGAACTCGGCGCCGTCGAGCGCGACGTGGGCCACCTCGTGCTCGGCGGAGCCCTTGGCCGCGGGCGAGTCCAGGGGGATCAGCCACTCGCCGCCGCCCGAGCCCTCGATCTCCAGCCGGAGGCTGCGGCACGGCTCGCCGGCCGCGACGAGGTGGCGGTGTCGGGTGGGCGCGGCCAGCCCGGAGCGGCGGCGGGCGGCCAGCACCCGCGGCAGCATGCGGGCGGCCAGGTCGATCAAGCGGTTCAGATGGCGCCCGGAGGGCGGGTCGTACGGGTAGTCCACCGCCTCGGCGATGTCCTCCGCGTGCACCCAGCACTCGAAGGCCCGGTCCAGCATCGCGTCGTGCAGCGGCAGTTGGAAGGCGCCGTACGAGATCGGCATCCGGCCCGAGCCGCCGCCGGTGAAGGACACCGTCCGGACCAGGGTGTGGCTCTGCTCCCGCCATGGCGCCCGCACCGCGCGGGTGGGCGGGAAGCGCGAGGCACGCCAGTACGCCTCGGTGCGGGCCGCCGGGGTCGGTGACTCGGGCGTGACGTCGCCCAGCGGGTCGTCGAGGCCGAGTGCGACCGCGACCAGCCCGTCGACCGTCAGCAGGTGGGCGATGACCCCGGCGACGGTGGTACGGCGGCTGGTGGCCTTGTCGGCCTGGTACCAGCGCAGCCGTACGGGCGCGTGCCACTCGGCGTCCCCGAAGTCCTGGAGCAGGGCGTCCAGGCGCGCGGTCTCGGCGTCGTACGCGGCGGCCCAGTCCGGCACCGGGATGCGCGGCGGGCGGCGTTCCAGGCAGGACTCCAGGACGCGGGTGCGCAGACCCGGGTCCAGGTCCAGGCTCTCGGGGCGTTGCAGCAGGCCGACCGCGTCGCGCAGCCGCAGGGCCTCGTCCGCGCAGGGTCCGCACTCGCCGAGGTGCTCCTCGACGGCCGCCGCCTCCTCCGCCGAGCAGGCGGCCAGCGCCCAGGCGCCCAGCAACGACTTCAGCACGGGGTGATCGAGCACGAGAGGCGCGGGGGGCGGCCCCGGGTCGGCGAGTTCCTCCAGCGCGGGCAGCGGCAGCCCACTGTCCTCGACGGACGCACGCGGCATGGGTATCCGGGGCGGCCGGGACGGGCCCTGACCGCCGGGGTGGCCGGGCTCGCCCGGCTGTCCCGGATCACCCGGCTCGCCTGGCTGTCCGGGCTCGGACGGTTGCCCTGGCCCCCCTGATCCTGGTTCGGACGGCTGTTCCGGTCCGCCCATCCGTCCCCGGTCGCTCGCGCTGCGGGGGTCTTCCGCTCCGCCGGAACCACTCGCCTCGCTGTGCTGTGGATCCGCGCCCCGCGTGCCCTCCGACACCGGGAGGTCCGGTACGGACCCGGCCTCCTGCGTGGCGTCCTTCTTGTTCTGGCCGCTCACGCCGCACCCCCGTATCCGGGCGGAGCCCCGGGCGCCTCGGTGGTGTGGGCGGTGGACAGCAACTGGAGTCCGAGGCGGAGCCGGCGGCGCGCCTCCTCCTCGGTGACGCCCAGGTCGGCGGCGGTCTGGCGGTAGTCGCGGCGCTGGAAGTAGGCCAGTTCCAGGGCGGCGCGCAGCGGGGCGGGCATGGACTGGACGATGTAGTCGGCGCGGGCGGCGACCGAGGCGTGGCGGACCTTGCGCTCCAGTTCCTCGGTGGTGCCGGGGCCGCCGCGGGCCAGGGCGGCGGTCTCGTCGGCGCGCAGTCGCTGCACGGCGAGGCGGTGGGTCAGCGTGGCGACCCAGGTGCGCAGCGGGCCCTGCCTGGGGTCGTACGTGTCCGGATGCTCCCAGACGTGGGCGAAGACGTCACGGGTGATGCCGTCGGCGGCGCGCTCGTCGCCCAGCACGCGGTGGGCGAGGCCGTGCACGAGCGAGGCGAACCGGTCGTAGAGCTCACCGAGGGCGGCCGCCTCCCCGCGGGCCAGCCGCTGCTGCATCTTCCGGTCCCAGCGGGGCGGTACGTCCTTCTTCGCCATGCGGCCCCCTCACCCCCGCTCGTCTCCCACGCCCGTGCCCTGTCCAGCCTGTGCCCACCGGCACCTCGAATGTAGTCGGCACATCAGACAGCGCACGCCCCTTTGTGGCAATGCGCGCCCCCTGGCGAGCCGCAGGTGGTAGGGGGCCACCGGCGCTCGTGACGGTGCCGTTGGGGGCGCGCCTACCCACCGATCCTCTGATCAGACCTGATCGAACAGGATCGAAGTCGACTGAAACAAGCCTTTTCTGAGAGGGGCCCGTTTTTCGGGGCGGGTTTCAGGGAACGGCCGCTGGGCAGCCGCGCTGCAAGGAAGCGTAGGAACTGCTTCCGTTTTGGCGAGCGAAGGGCGTGGTGGTGACCTTCAAAGTGACCGACGGTGAGCAGGGCCGGTGGGCCGTGCTCCAGGTGTCGGGCGAACTGGACCTGGTGACGTCGCCGGTGCTGCGTCAGCGGGTGCACGACGCGGTGGCCGACGGCCGCCGTTGTCTCGTCCTCGACCTCTCCGAAGTCTTCTTCTGCGACTCCAGCGGTGTCGGCGTGCTCATCGCCGCGCGCCGCCTGCTGCGCTCCTGCCAGGGCAGTCTGCGCCTGATACTGCCCGCCCAGGGCGCGGTCGACGGCAGCCATGTCAACCGGGTCCTCGGCGCGCTCGGCGTCCGCCGGCTCTTCGACGTCCACCCGGACCTCGCCTCGGCCGTGGACGAGGAGTCGCGTCCCCTGTCGGCCTGAGCCGTCCCGGCGTGAGCCCTCACCGGCGTGAGCCCTTATCGACGTGAGCTTCATCGACGTGAGCCGTCATCGAAGTGAGCTCGATCACCCACCTGTGACACGCCGTTGTCGCGGAATTCCCCCAGTCTTGGCACAACCGCCGTTTTCGTGCTCCCGAACGGCTTCCCCCGTCGTACGCTCCGACCGAGACGCAGCCCACCCGACGTAAGGCGGCCCGAAACAGACATGGTCAGCAGCGAGTACGAGCGCAGGATCGCCGCCCGGTTCGCCACCTTCGACCAGGACGGCAACGGTTACATCGACCGCGAGGACTTCATGGGAGCGGCCAAGGCCCTGCTCACCGAGTTCGGCACCGCGGCCCGGTCCGACAAGGGGCAGGCCCTGTACGGCGGCGCCGAGGCGTTCTGGCAGGGCATGGCGGGGATAGCGGACCGCGACGGCGACCAGCGCATCACCCGCGAGGAGTTCGTCACCGGCGCGGTCAAGCGCCTGCGCGACAATCCCGACCGGTTCGCCGAGATCGCCCGCCCCTTCCTGCACGCGGCCCTCGCCGTCGCCGACACCGACGGAGACGGAGCGGCCACCGTCGCGGACGCGGCCCGTGTGCTCAAGGCGCTCGGCGTGCCCGAGGACCTCGCGCGGACGGCCGCCGCCGCCCTCGACGCGGACGGCGACGGAAAGGTGGGCGAGGCGGAGATCATGCCTGCCTTCGCCCGTTACTTCACCGTCCCCGAGTAGGGCTCCCCGAGTAGCGTTCGCGCAGCTTGTACTTGAGCACCTTGCGCAGGGTGTCATTGCGCGGAAGGGCGTCGACGACCTCCAACTGCTCCGGCAGCTTGTGCACCGACAGCCCTTCCGCGCGCAGGTACGACGTCACCGCCTCCAGCGTCAACGCCGACGCCCCCGGCGGCTGTTCGACCACCGCGCACACCCGCTCCCCGCGCTCGGCGTCCGGCAGCCCGATCACCGCCACGTCGCCGACCGCCGGATGCCGGTGCAGCAGGTCCTCGATCTCCTTGGCCGAGATGTTCTCGCCCTTGCGGATGATCACGTCCTTCAGGCGGCCGGTGAGGACCAGGTGCCCGCCGTCGGTCAGGTGCCCGAGATCCCCGGTGCGCAGGAACCCCTCCGCGTCGAACGCCTCGGCCGTCTGCGCCGGATCCAGATAGCCCCGGCACACCACCTCCCCGCGCAGCCGCACCTCCCCGTCCACGATCCGCATCTCCATCCCCTCCGGCGGCCGGCCCTCCGTCGTCGCCAGCAGCTCGGCACCGTCGTCCGGCGACCCCATGGTGATCATCGGCACCTCGGTCATGCCGTACCCGTGGGTGAGCCGCACCCCCATCTCCCGTACGACGGCGTCATGGAGTTCCGGCGGCTTGGGCGCCCCGCCGCCCGCGAGCAGCCGCAGGGACGGGACCACCGGGACGCCGGGCTGCTTGCGCTGCTCCGCCAGGAACATCGAGTAGAACGCCGTCGACCCGCCCGCGATCGTCACCCCGTGCCGGCGGTACGCCTCCAGTGCGTCCGGCAGCGCGAACTGCTCGAACAGCACCGCCGGGAAGCCGTACAGCAGCAGCATCACCGTGTAGTCGGGGCCGCCGATGTGGGCGTACGGGAAGGCGATCGAGCCCACGTCGTCCGGGGCCGGACGCAGCGCGTGGGCGAGGCAGGAGCCGCCCGCGATCAGGGAGCGGTCGGTGTGCAGGACGCCCTTGGGGTCGGAGGTGGTGCCCGAGGTCCAGTAGATCCAGCGGACCTCACCGCCGTCGGAAGGCGGCGGAGGCAGGACGGACGGGTCGCCGTCGGGCAGCTCGTCGTACGCCTCGAAGACGCCCTTGGCGCCGAGCCGCCGGGCCATCTCCGTGTGGTCGAAGCCGCGCCACACGCCGGGTACCGCGAAGTACTCCGCCCTGGACTCCCGGAGCGCGAAGCCGACCTCCCGGTCCCGGTAGAAGGGGATGACGGGTGTCTGTACGGCGCCCAGGCGGGCCAGCGCGAAGGACAGGACGGCCGTCTCGATACGGGTGGGCAGCTGCCAGGCGACCACCGTGCCCGGCCGCACCCCCATGCCGTACAGCCCGGCCGCCGCCCGCTCCGCACGCGCGCACAGCCCGCCGCAGGTCAGGGTGCGGTCGTCCTGGAGGAAGAGCGGGCGGTCGGGGGTGAGGCGGGCGCGACGGTCGAGCAGCTCCCACAGTGTGCGGGAGGAACTCAGGGAGTGCGGGGTCTCGTTCACGGGTGCCCCCTGCCTGTCTTGGCTGACGGATCGTCAGATGCGATGCTATCTGACGCCTCATCAGATGAGTACGGCCCGGCGGAGGGGACCATGACCGAACTGCCCCGCATCATCAGCGTCGACGACCATGTGATCGAACCCGCGCACCTCTTCGAGACCTGGCTGCCCGCGAAGTACCGGGAGCGCGGGCCCAAGCCGCTGACCGCCGGCATCGGGGAGCTCGCCTACGTCGGCGGCAAGTACCAGATCACGATGGACCCGGAGGGCCAGCAGACCGACTGGTGGATCTACGAGGACCTGAAGTTCCCGTACAAGCGCAACATCGCCGCCGTCGGCTTCGACCGCGACGAGATGACCCTGGAGGGCATCACGCGCGAGGAGATGCGGCCCGGCTGCTGGGACCCGGCCGAGCGGCTGAAGGACATGGACCTCAACCACGTCGAGGCGAGCCTGTGCTTCCCGACCTTCCCGCGCTTCTGCGGGCAGACCTTCGCGGAGGCGCACGACAAGGAGGTGGCGCACGCGTGCGTGCGTGCCTACAACGACTGGATGGTGGAGGAGTGGTGCGGGGACAGCGGTGGGCGGCTCATCCCGCTGTGCCTGATCCCGCTGTGGGACGTCGGGCTAGCGGTCGCCGAGATCGAGCGCAACGCCGCTCGCGGGGTGCGTGCCGTGACCTTCTCGGAGATCCCCACCCACCTCGGGCTGCCCTCCATCCACTCCGGCTACTGGGACCCGTTCTTCGCGGCCTGCCAGGAGACCGGGACGGTCGTCAACATGCACATCGGGTCCAGCTCCCAGATGCCGGCCGCCTCACCGGACGCCCCGCCCGCCGTGCAGGCCTCGCTCAGCTTCAACAACGCCATGGCGTCGATGATGGACTTCCTGTTCAGCGGGGTCCTGGTGAAGTTCCCGCGCCTCAAACTTGCCTACAGCGAAGGGCAGATGGGCTGGGTCCCGTACGCCCTGGAGCGCGCCGACGACGTCTGGGAGGAGCACCGGGCCTGGGGCGGGGTCCGGGACACCATCCCCGAGCCCCCGTCGACGTACTACTACCGGCAGATCTTCTGCTGCTTCTTCCGCGACAAGCACGGAGTCGCCTCGATCGACGTCGTCGGCCGGGACAACGCCACCTTCGAGACCGACTATCCGCACGTCGACTCGACCTTCCCGCACACCAAGGAGGTCGCCCTCGACCATGTGAAGGGACTCGACGACGAGACGGTCTACAAGCTGATGCGGGGCAACGCGATCCGGATGCTGGGCCTGGACTTCGACAAGTAGACCGGCCATGGACCTGTCGTACACGCCCGAGGAGGAGGAGTTCCGGGCGCGGCTGCGGGAGTGGCTGGCGAGGGTGCTGCCGACGCTGCCGCCGCAGCCGTCCCCCGACGACTGGCCGGGGCGGCGGGCGTACGACCTCGGCTGGCAGCGGATGCTGTACGACGCCGGGTACGGCGACGTCCACTGGGACGCCTCCCCGACCGTGCGGCTGATCTTCCTGGAGGAGACGGAACGGGCGGGCGCGCCCTATGTGGGGGCGAACTTCGTCGGGCTGCTGCACGCCGGGCCGACCATCGCCGCCGAGGGGACGGACGGGCAGCGGGCCCGCTGGCTGCCGCCGATCCTGCGCGGCGAGGAGGTCTGGTGCCAGGGCTTCAGCGAACCGGAGGCCGGTTCCGACCTCGCGGCGCTGCGCACGCGCGCGTGGCGGGACGGCGACCACTATGTGGTGACCGGCTCCAAGATCTGGACCTCGCACGCCGAAGTCGCCGACTGGTGCGAGCTGTTGGTCCGCACCGACCCGGACGCGCCGAAGCACCGGGGCATCACCTGGCTGGCCATGCCCATGGACGCGCCGGGCATCACCGTACGGCCGCTGCGGACGCTCGCCGGGTCCGCCGAGTTCGCCGAGGTGTTCCTCGACGAGGTCCGGGTGCCGGCCGGCAACCGGGTCGGGGCCGAGAACGACGGCTGGCGCGTGACCATGGTGACGCTGTCCTTCGAACGCGGCACGGCCTTCGCGGGCGAGGTGGTGGCCTGCCGGCGGGTGCTCGGCGAACTCGCCGCCGAGGCACGCCGGAACGGCCGCTGGGACGACCCCGCGCTGCGGCGGAGGCTGGGCAGGCTCAACGCCGAGTTCCGCGCGCTGTGGCGGCTGACCCAGTGGAACGTGAGCGCGGCTGAGGCGACGGGAGGTGTGCCGGGGGCGGCCGGCTCGGTCTTCAAACTGCGGTACTCGCACGCGCGGCAGGAGCTGTACGACGCCGCGGCCGACGTCCTGGGCGTGGAGTCGCTGGACGCCGACCGGACGTGGGTACGCGACCGGCTGTCGTCCCTGTCGTACACCATCGCCGCGGGCACCTCGCAGATCCAGCACACCATCGTGGCCGAACGCATCCTCGGACTGCCGAAGGGACGGTGACCGCCACCATGCGTTTCCAATTGACGGACGACCAACGGGACTTGCGGGACGGCGTACGGCAGCTGCTGGCGCGGCGCTTCGGGCGGGAGGCGCTGCGGGCCGCCGTCGACGGGCCGGGCAGGGCGCAGCGGACCGGGGCGGAGCCGGGGGTTGTTGCCCCGCCGCGGCTGGACCGGGCGCTGTGGCGGGAGTTGGGCGAGGCCGGGTTCTTCGCGCTGCGGCTGCCGGAGGCGGACGGCGGGGTCGGGCTCGGGCTGCCGGAGGCCGTGCTGGCGTTCGAGGAGGCGGGGCGGGCGCTGCTGCCCGGGCCGCTGGTGGCCACGCATCTCGCGGCCGGTGCGGTGCCGGGCGCGGCCACCGGGGAGACGGTCGTGACGGCCGTCCAGGGCGGCCTGGTGGAGTGGCTGGCGCGGGCGGACGTCGTACGGGGGGACGCCGGTGGGGCCGTACCGCTGCGCTCGGTCGACCCGCTGACACCCCTGCACCGCGTGCCCGGCCGCGCGGCGGCCGTGGACCCCGTCGCCGTCCTCCTCACCGCCGCCGAGCAACTCGGCACCGCCACACGCGCGTGCGAGCTGGCGGTGCAACACGCCCGGGCGCGCAAGCAGTTCGGCCGTCCGGTCGGGGCCTTCCAGGCGGTGGCGCACCTGTGCGCGGGGATGCTGGTGCGCGTCGAGACGGCACGCGCCGCGGTGTACGCGGCGGCCGTCACCGCCGACCCGGCCGACATCGCCACGGCCCGTCTGCTCGCCGACGAGGCCGCCGTACGCGGCGCCCGCGACTGCCTCCAGGTGCACGGCGGCATGGGCTTCACCTGGGAGTCCGATGTCCACCTGCACCTCAAGCGGGCCTGGGTGCGGACCCGCCGTACGGGAATGATCACGGAGAGTGAGGAACTGCTCGCTGCCGACCTGCTGTCCGGGACGGCCTGACGGGCCGTCTGGCTGCGGCGATACCGAAACCGCCCCGCGCGGGTGTCGCGGATTGTGGCATACCGGAATCACGGAGCGTTGATACCGGGTCGTGTCCTACACGTGACTCGTCACGGCCTGTGGCCGACCGCCCACTCCGGTACCTTGTGTGAGATGCGAGTGGTTCTGAGCACACGCCGCGCTGGAGTTGCCCCAGGGGCGACTTCGGGAGTGCCGTTGCGTGCCGCTGCTCGCGGGGCGGTAAGGCCTTGTGCCGCTGCCTGTTCGACTCACCGCAGCGGGCGTCGCACAGTATGCCGCACGGGTACTCCTTCGCGCTGGAATATGCCCGAAGCGCTTGTTGGGGTGACTGTACGTCAACCATGCTGTCGCACATGGGATTCACGTTCCGTGATCCATGTCCCGGCCGTTGTTCTGGCCATGCAGAAAATGGCTACGATCGTGGCCCTCGTGAGGCGCGAGCCTAAGTGTCCGCCGGTTCGGATGGTGTGAGCGGTGCAGGTGCTTCAAGTGCAGCTGGAGATCCGACCCGACCCCGCAGAAGTGGGGCGGGCCCGGCGGTGGGCCCGCTCACGTCTGGCCGGGTCCGGTATAGAGGCCGACGAACCGCTCGCCGAGACGCTGATCCTGCTCGTCTCCGAACTCGTCACCAACGCCGTCGTGCACACCGGCTGCCCCGCCGTGCTGCGACTGTCCCTCCCGGGAGCGACGGCCAAGGAGTCCACGGTCCGCCTGGAGGTGGCCGATCGCAGCGACCGGGCCCCGGTGCCGCGGTGCGCCGAGGATGACGCCACCGGCGGCCGCGGCCTCGCCCTCGTCGACGGACTCGCCGACCGCTGGGGCTGGAGCGCCGAGGGCACCGGCAAGCGCATCTGGTGCGAGCTGGACCGGTGCGCAAAGTCCCGGGAGGCCACCACGGCGTGCGGGGGCGGCGCGGTGGCGTACGGCGGCGGTGCGGCGGCGGCCCGCGAGGGACTGGCGTACGAGGCGGTGTGAGGCCGCGTTGTGCGCGCCGGCCGGACCGTCCCTGCGCGGTGTGGCGGCGGGGCCGGTGCACGGGTGCACGGACGTGGGGCCGTGCGTGCGGAACGTGCGGCGGTGCGCCGGGATGTGCTTTCGTGCGCGCCCGGAGTAAATGGTGCATAGGGGATGAATCCCCGAACGGGTGTTGACGCCGCGTAATCATGTGATCACTCTTGAGTTCAGCGATTCGCCGCGAGGGGACGACGAGGGCTCCGGTGACGGGTGCCCTCGACGAGTGTGAGTCGTGAATCGGCGTCGGTTCCTTCAGGGCAACGGGGAGCCGGGGTGGGAGCGCCGGAGTCGGGTGGCGGCGCGCGATGCCGTGCTCGGGGCGGACACGCCGCGCCGCCAGCCGACTTTCCCTGACGGTCGACTTTCTCTGACGGCCGACTGCCCGTGCCGGCCTAGAGGATGGCGACCGGCGCCACCGGAGCCCCGGTCGCTCCCGCGAACGGTTCGGGTGTCGCCGACAGCAGGAACGCGTAGCGGCCCTCTTCTCCACAGGCTGTGGACAACTCTTCGAGATTCCAGTTCTGGCCCTGCGGCATCCCCATCTCCACGAGATCGAGGGCGTGCACGGGCAGCCACAAATCATCCACCTCGGGTGGAAATATCTCGAAGGTCAAGGTGTCGTCGGCGACGGCCGCGACATCGCGCGCGTGGAACCACTCCGGCGTCCGGATCGACAGCCCCGGCGACGGGTACGCGTACGCGTGCCGGTCCCCGGCGAGCAGCACCTGTACCTGCCCGGTCCGTACGAGCACGACGTCACCGGCACGCACGCGCGTACCGGCGAGTTCCTCGGCGGCGTCCAGGTCCTCCGGGGTGACGGCGTGCGAGCCGTCGAGCCGGTCGACGCCACGCGCGCGGGGAACGTCGAGCAGCACCCCGCGCGAGACGAGGTGCCGGACCTTCTCCATGCCGCTGAAGCCGGCGCCGCCGTGCGCGGTGACGGTGTCTGCCGGGCGGCCGTTGTAGAGCCGGCCCGAGTGCGACACGTGCGGCAGCGCGTCCCAGTGGGTGGCCGCCTGCAGTCCCATGGTCACGGCGTCGTCGCTGCACGCGACCGTGCCCGGCCCGAACACCTCCTGGTTGATCTGCACCATGACGTGCAGGGGATTGACCCGCCCCGGGATCACGCCGGTCTGCACGCCGTCCTGCCGGAGGGGGAGGGCCAGGGGGACACGGCGCCCGGTGCGGACCGTGGCCGCCGCCTGGCGGACGACCCCGTCGTTGATCAGATTCAGGGTGCCGAGCTCGTCGTCGGCTCCCCAACGGCCCCAGTTGTTCACGCGCTTGGCGATGTCGTCGAAGGCGGGATGGAGCGTCGGCGGTGACATGGTCCCTCCCCGGGGCTTGTCTCGGAGTATCTGACGGGTCGTAGAATCGGAGCAAGAGAATCTAACGGTCCGTCAGAAACCGGGGAACGGGAAGGGGCCGGGCGTGGGGAACTTCCTGGCAGGCAAGGTCGTCGCCGTCACGGGCGCCGGACGGGGCATCGGGCGGGCGGTCGCACTCGCGGCGGCGGCCGAGGGGGCGAAGGTCGTCGTGAACGACTACGGGGTCGCGGTGGACGGGGCCTCGCCGACCAGCGAGGTCGCCGAGGCCGTGGTCAAGGAGATCGAGGCGGCGGGCGGCGAAGCGGTCGCGGTGGCCGACGACATCTCCACGATGCCGGGCGGTCAGCGGGTGGTCGATGTGGCGCTGTCGTCGTACGGGCGGCTCGACGGTGTGGTCTGCGTGGCCGGGATCCTGCGGGAGCGGATGCTGTTCAACATGACCGAGGAGGAGTGGGACGCGGTGGTCGCCACCCACCTCAAGGGCACCTTCACGGTCTTCCGCGCCGCCTCGGCGGTGATGCGCGAGCAGCGCACCGGCACGCTGATCGGCTTCACCAGCGGCAACCACCAGGGCTCGGTGTCGCAGGCCAACTACAGCGCCGCGAAGGGCGGGATCATCTCGCTGGTACGCAGCGCGGCGCTGGGCCTGCACAAGTACGGGGTGACCGCGAACGCGGTGGCGCCGGTGGCCCGTACGCGGATGTCGGCGAACGTCCCCATGGAGCTGGCGGAGATCGGCGAACCCGAGGATGTCGCCGCCCTGGTGGTCTACCTGCTGTCCGGCCGGGCGCGGGAGCAGCGGATCACGGGGCAGGTGTACACGATCGCGGGCCCGAAGATCGCCGTGTGGGCCCAACCGAGGGAACTGCGGGCCGCATACGCGGAGGGCGGCTCCTGGACCCCGGAACGGATCGCGGACTTCCTGCCGGGGACGGTGGGGGTGGATCCGATGCCGTTGCTGGAGCGGGTGGAGGAGATGGCCCGGGCGGCGGCGCGGGGGGCACGCCCCCACGCGTAGGGCCTGCGGTCGGCGCGCTGCCGGGGCCGGCCCGGTTGCGGGCAGTCGTGCCGCCGGGTCGCGCACCCCCGCCCCCCAGCCGCAGTGCCGAGCCACCGAGGAACAGACGTCCAGCCGGCCAACGTAAGGCGGCAACCGTGGATTTCACGTTCACCGAAGAGGACGAGGCCTTCCGAGCCGAGGCCCGAGCCTGGCTCGCCACACACGCACAGGACGCGGAAAACGTACAGGACCGCCGCACCTGGGAACGCACCCTCGGCGAGGCCGGCTGGATAGGCCTCGGCTGGCCCGAGTCCGGCTACGGCAACCGCACCGCCACCCTCACCCAGCAGGTCGCCTGGGCCGAGGAGTACGCCCGGTCATCCGCTCCTCCCCGCTCCGGCCACATCGGCGAGAACCTCCTGGCCCCCACCCTCCTCGCCCACGGCACGCCCGAGCAGAAGGCCCGCTTCCTCCCCCCGGTCGCGGCCGGTGAGGAACTCTGGTGCCAGGGCTACAGCGAACCCGGCGCCGGGTCCGACCTGGCGGGCGTCCGTACGACGGCCGTACGCGAGGCGGACGGCACGTACCGCGTCACGGGCCAGAAGATCTGGACGTCGCTCGCCCACGAGGCGGACTGGTGCTTCGTGCTGGCCCGCACCGAGCCCGGCTCCCGCCGCCACCACGGCTTGAGCTTCCTCCTCGTCGCCATGGACCAGCCGGGCCGCGTCGAGGTCCGCCCCATCCGTCAGCTGACCGGCACGAGCGACTTCAACGAGGTGTTCTTCGACGGGGCACGCGCACGCGTGGAGCACGTCGTCGGCGGTGAGGGGGGCGGCTGGCGCGTCGCGATGAGCCTGCTCGGCTTCGAGCGCGGGGTGTCCACGCTCGCCCAGCAGATCGGCTTCGCGCAGGAGCTGGCCGACGTCGTACGGACCGCCGTGCGGACGGGCGCCGCCGACGATCCCGTCGTACGCGACCGGCTCGTACGCCAGTGGGCCGAACTGCGCACCATGCGCTGGAACGCGTTGCGGACGCTGGGGAGTTCGGGCGATCCCGGTGCTCCGAGCGTGGCCAAGCTGCTGTGGGCGGGATGGCACCAGCGGCTCGGGGAGCTGGCGATGCTGGTGCGGGGGGCGGAGGCGGGTGCCGGCCCGGCGGACTGGTCGCCTTCGGCGCCGTACGAACTCGACGCTCTGCAGCACCTGTTCCTCTTCGCCCGGGCCGACACGATCTACGGCGGCTCGGACCAGGTCCAGCGCACGATCATCGCCGAGCGCGTGCTCGGCCTGCCCAGGGAGCCCAAGGGAGCCGTGTGATGAGTCGCCCGATGAGAGGCGTGGTCTTCGACGGGAAGCGGGTCCGGGTCGTGGACGATCTGGACGTACGGGACCCGGGGCCCGGCGAGGTGCTGGTGGTGATCTCGGCGGCCGGGTTGTGCCACAGCGATCTGTCGGTGGTGGACGGGACCATACCCTTCCCTGTTCCCGTGGTGCTCGGGCATGAGGGCGCGGGGGTGGTGGAGGCGGTGGGGGCCGGGGTCACGCATGTCGGGCCCGGGGATCACGTGGCGCTGTCCACGCTCGCCAACTGCGGTACCTGCGCGGACTGCGACCGGGGGCGGCCGACGATGTGCCGGCGGGCGATCGGGCGGCCGGGGCGGCCGTTCACGCGGGCGGGGCGGGCGGTGTACCAGTTCGCGTCCAACTCGGCGTTCGCGCAGCGGACCGTGGTGCGGGCCGTGCAGGCCGTGCGGATCCCGAAGGACGTGCCGATGCCGTCCGCCGCGCTCATCGGGTGCGGGGTGCTGACCGGGGTGGGAGCCGTGCTGAACCGGGCGCGGGTCGATCGCGGGGAGCGTGTGGTGGTGATCGGAACGGGCGGGGTCGGCCTCAACGTCCTGCAAGGGGCGCGGCTCGCGGGGGCCTTGGAGATCGTCGCGGTCGACACCGATCCGGCCAAGGAGGCGGTGGCGCGGCGGTTCGGCGCGACCCACTTCCTCACCTCGACGGAGGGGGTGCGGGACCTGCTGCCGACGGGGGCGGACCACGTCTTCGAGTGCGTGGGGCGGGTGGAGCTGATCCGGCAGGCGATCGAGCTGCTGGACCGCCGTGGTCAGGCCGTGCTGCTCGGCGTCCCGCCGGCCAGTGCCGAGGCGTCCTTCCGGGTCTCCTCGATGTACCTGGACAAGTCCATCCTCGGCTGCCGCTACGGCTCCTCCCGCCCGCAGCGGGACATCGCCCTGTACGTGGAGCTGTACCGGCGGGGCCGTCTGCTGCTCGACGAGTTGGTGACGGAGACGTACCCGGTGGAGGACTTCGAGAAGGCGGTGGCGGACGCCGGGGCAGGGCGGGTGGCCAGGGCGGTGCTGACGTTCTGACGTGCTGACGGCGATCGGAGTGGTGGGGGGAGAGACGGCGGGGGCCCGATCGGCTCGGCGGGAGGTGGCCGGCTCAGCTCGGTGTGAGGCCGGCTCGGCTCCGGGCGCCGACGCCGTCGTAGGGCCCGACGCTGTGGATCCTGGTGTTGCGGTTCCCGGTGGTGGCGGGCCTGGTGCTGTGGCTTCCGGTGGTGGCGGGCCTGGTGCTGTGGCTTCCGGTGGTGGCGCGCCCGGCGCCGTCGATCTTGGTGCCGTCGCGTCCGGCGCCGTCGATCCTGGTGCCGTCGCGTCCGGCGCGGAAGGTCCGCCGGTATGCGGTGGGGGTGACCCCGAGCGCCGCCTGTAGGTGCTGCCGCATCGACTGGGCCGTGCCGAAGCCGGCCTCGCGGGCCACCCGGTCGACGGACAGGTCGGTGGTCTCCAGCAGGTGCCGGGCCCGTTCCACCCGCTGCTGGGTGAGCCACTGCCCCGGGCTGACGCCGGCCTCCTCGCGGAACCGGCGCGTGAAGGTGCGCACCGACATGGACTCCTGCGCGGCCATGTCCCGCAGCTGGATCGGCTCGTGGAGGCGGCCGAGCGCCCAGGCGCGGGCGGTGGTCGTGGAGGACTGCTGCGGATCGGGCACCGGCCGCTGGATGTACTGCGCCTGCCCGCCGTCGCGGTGCGGCGGTACGACCGTACGGCGGGCCACGTCGTTGGCGACGGCGGCGCCGTGGTCGCGGCGCACGATGTGCAGGCACAGGTCGATGCCCGCCGCGACGCCCGCGGAGGTCAGGACGTCGCCGTCGTCGATGAACAGCACGTCCGGGTCGACCTTGACCCGCGGGAACAGGCGCTGGAGGCGCTCGGCGTCGGCCCAGTGGGTGGTGGCCGGGCGGCCGTCGAGGTAGCCGGCGGCGGCGAGGACGTAGACCCCCGTGCAGATCGAGGCCAGCCGGGTGCCGGGCCGGATGTGCGCGAGCGCGGCGGCCAGTTCGTCGGTCAGCACGCCCTCCTCGTGCACCGGGCCGAGCTGGTAGGACGCCGGGACGATCACGGTGTCGGCGGTGGCCAGGGCCTCCGGGCCGTTGGGGACGTGGACGGAGAAGTCGGCGTCGGTCTCCACCGGGCCCGGTGGCCGGACCGAGCAGGTGACGACCTCGTACAGACGCCGTCGCTCGGCGTCCCTGGGGCGCCCGAAGATCCGGTGGGGGATGCCCAGTTCGAAGGGGAGCAGCCCGTCGAGGGCGAGGACGACGACGCGGTGCGGGCGGAACGCACGCTCAGAGGCCATGGCCCGATCCTAACGAATGGTGTCCCTTGGGCCACTCGATCGCGCCGCTCGCGGACCGGAAGCTCTGTGTCGTGACCCAGACAACCGAAGCCGCCACGCTCCAGGAGCCCCGTCCGGTGCGGCGCAACCGCGTCCACCGGGCGTGGTTCGTCGCCGCCGTCACCTTCGTCACGATCATCGGCGCCGCAGCCTTCCGCTCCCTGCCCGGGTTGCTCATCGACCCGCTGCACCAGGAGTACGGCTGGTCGCGGGGCACGATCGGCGCCGCGGTCTCCGTGAACCTCGCGCTGTACGGGCTGACGGCGCCCTTCGCCGCGGCGCTGATGGACCGCTTCGGCATCCGGCGGGTCGTCGCGGTCGCCCTGACCGTGATCGCGCTCGGCTCGGGCACCACGGTGTGGATGACCTCGGCCTGGCAGCTCATGCTCTGCTGGGGCCTGCTGGTCGGCCTCGGCTCCGGCTCCATGGCGCTGGCGTTCGCCGCGACGGTCACCAACCGCTGGTTCACCGAGCGGCGTGGCCTGGTCAGCGGCATCCTCACCGCCGCCTCGGCCTCCGGGCAGCTGATCTTCCTCCCCCTGCTGGCCTGGATCATCGAGACGTACCGCTGGCGGCCGGCCGCCGTCACGGTGGCCCTCGCCGCCCTGGCGGTCGTCCCGTTCGTGTGGCTCCTGCTGCACGACCACCCCGCGGACGTCGGCCAGAAGCCGTACGGCGCCAAGGAGTTCGTGCCGAAGCCGGCCCCGGTGCCGGGGGCCGCGCGCCGGGCGGTGACCGTGCTGTTCTCGGCGGTGCGCACCGGCCCGTTCTGGCTGCTGGCCGGCACCTTCGCGATCTGCGGCGCCTCCACCAACGGCCTGATCCAGACCCACTTCGTGCCCGCCGCCCACGACCACGGCATGCCCGTGACGGCCGCGGCCTCCCTGCTCGCCGTCATCGGCGTCTTCGACGTCATCGGCACGATCGCCTCCGGCTGGTTCACCGACCGCTTCGAACCCCGCCGCCTGCTCGCGGTCTACTACGCCCTGCGCGGCATCTCGCTCCTCTTCCTGCCGATCCTGCTGGCGCCCAGCGTGCACCCGCCGATGATCTTCTTCATCGTCTTCTACGGCCTCGACTGGGTGGCCACCGTCCCGCCCACCCTGGCCCTGTGCCGGGAGCAGTACGGCGAGGACAGCGCGATCGTCTTCGGCTGGGTCCTCGCCTCCCACCAGGTCGGCGCCGCCCTCGTCGCCTTCCTCGGCGGCGTCGCCCGCGACACGTTCGGCTCGTACGACGTGGTCTGGTACGCCTCCGGCGCCCTGTGCGCGGCGGCGGCGCTGATGGCGCTGGTGATCCGGAGGCGGCCGGCGGCGCCTGCCGTAGCCTGAGGGTTCCGATCGGAAGGACAGCAGGTGACGATGGGCATGGTTCTCGGTGACGTGGCCGACGTGACGCCGCACGCTCGATCACGCTCACACCTCCGAGGAGTACACCGTGTCCACGATCCACTGGACCGAGACTCAACCCCGTTCCGCCCGCTGGCACTCTGAGACGGGCCTGCCCGCGCCCCGCCGGATCGTCGTCGCCGACGACCGCATGCGGGCCGCCGTCGCCCATCGCCTGGTCTGCGAAGGCACCGCGCTGCTGTGGCGGGGCGACTACCAGGGCGCGCGCCAGCTGCTGCGCGCCCTGGACCGCCGCGTCGGCCGCACCGCACCCGGCCCGGGCGGGACCCCGGCCGAGACCTTCCACCTGTACCGCCGGTTCCGCGCCCACCGCGCGCGGGTGCTCGGCAGGTTGCTCGTCCTGCTGGAGGACGACTACGCGCTGGAGTTGCGCCGGGCGCCCGATGTACGCCGGGCGTGCGCCCAGGCGTACGGGCCGTTCCAGGGGCCCGTGGCCGTCGCGCTGACGGAGCTGCTGGGCGTCATCGGGGCGTGGCAGTGGCGCGAGAAGGGGGTGTGGGTCCCGGCGCTGGGCGCGCGGATCCACCCGCACTACGGGGTGTTCGCGCCGGTGCGCGGCGAGTACGTCGACCTGGTCGCACGAGCACCGCTGCCGGGCGGGGGCGCGGGGCCGCGTACGGCGTTCGACCTGGGCACGGGCACCGGAGTGCTGGCCGCCGTGCTGGCCCGCCGGGGTGCCGGGCGAGTCGTGGCGACGGACGTCAGCGCACGGGCGCGGGAGTGCGCGCGGGACAACGTACGGCGGCTGGGACTGGGGGAGACGGTCCTGGTCGCCGGTCCGGAGCTGTACCCGGAGGGCCGGGCGGCGGTGGTCGTGTGCAACCCGCCCTGGCTCCCCGCCCGGCCCGCCTCCGACCTGGATCTCGGCGTCTACGACGCGGGTGGCGGCATGCTGCGGGGTTTCCTCGCCGGGCTCGCCGACCACCTGGAACCGGGCGGCGAGGGCTGGCTGGTCCTGTCCGACCTGGCCGAACGCCTGGGCCTGCGCACGCGTGCCGACCTGCTCACCGGCTTCGAGGGGGCGGGGCTGCGTGTGCTGGACCGGCTCGACACCCGGCCGCGGCATCCGCGGTCGCGGGACACGGGTGATCCGCTGCACGCCGTACGGGCGGCGGAGGTCACGTCACTGTGGCGGCTGGCGGTCCTCTGACCGGTGACGATCCTCTGACCGGTGGTGGGATTCTGGCCGGTGGCGGTCCGCTGACCGGTCCTGGAGCCGGGTGAACCGGCCCTGGTGGAAGATCAGCGGCCCGTCCGGGTCGTCCCCGCCCATGCCGAGGGCCGCCACCCGCCCCACCACGATGAGATGGTCACCGCCGGTGTGGACGGCGTGGATCGTGCAGTCGATCCAGGCCAGGGCGCCGGCCAGACGCGGGGAGCCGGTCACCGGCGCGGCATCGTGGGCCACCCCCGCGAACTTGTCCGCGCCGCTCACCGCGAAGGCACGGCACACCTCGCCCTGGCGGGCGCCGAGGACGTTCACACAGAACACCCCGGCACGGGCGATGCGCGGCCATGTCGTCGACGTACGGCCGACCATGAAGGCGACGAGGGGCGGGTCGAGGGAGAGGGAGCTGAAGGACTGGCAGGCGAAGCCGGCGGGGGTGCCGGTGCCGTCGGTGGCGGGAGCGGTGACCACGGTCACCCCGGTCGCGAAGTTCCCGAGGACATGCCGGAACTCCCGCTGGTCCACGGGCGCGCGCTCGTCCGCGCCGACGCATCGCAGCTCGGGGCGCGGCAACGCTTCGACGCGCTCCGGGACCGGTGCCCGGACCGACCTGAGGTAGCGGACGGCGGCCTCCGCCATCCCCGCTTGTCCCATCATGGCCACCATTGAATCTGACGGTACGTCAGATGGGAAGGGCTGGGTGAGCACACGGAGAACCTGTACGTACGCTGCGCCCATGGGGTGGGGAGACATACGCCGGGGGCTGCGGCGCGTCCGTACGGCCTGGACGTCCACGGATCTGATGGCCGCGGCCGGGATGTGCGCGGCGCAGTATCCCGCGTTCGGCCTGGCCTGGTGGATCGGGAGCTTCCGCGGGGACGACTACGGCGCCGGAGGCGGCGGCGCGCTGGGCCTGCTCTGCATGGCCGTCTTCGCGCCGGTGGTCCTGCCCGTGGCCGGACTGCTGCACGCCACCGCGCAGATGGCACCGGCCGCCGTGCTCGCCCACCTGACGTCCGGGCGGGTCCGCGGGCCGGAGTGGGCCCGGCTCCCGCTCTGCGCCGCGCTCGTCGGGGCCTGCTGGGCCGGGTCGGCCGCCGTGCTGTGGGGCCGGCCGCTCATCACGACGGCGCCGCTGTCGGCCGGGCTGGGTCTGCTGCCCGCGCTGGCGGTCGTCTGCGTCCGGCGGCGCGCACAGGTCACCGGGCGGCCGTGGAGCGGCCTGGGCATCTGGTTCCGCTCGGCGCTCGTCTCTTTCGGTCTGTGCTTCGTGGTCCTGGTGGGCGGCGTGGTGGGCACGGCCTCGGGCCTGATCGACGAGTACGAGCCTCCGGTACTGTCCGCCGGGCAACTCACCGGGGCCTGGCGTGGCCCCGACGGCGCGGTGCTGCGGCTGGACCCGGGCGGGCGGGCGGAGGTGACCGGGCTCCCGACCGAGAACGAGTTCAACGCGCCCTCGGCCAAGGACTTCACCGTGTGCGACGGCACCGGCATCTGGTTCCTGGACAGGGAGGGCCGCCACGACCAGTACCTCGACGACGGCCCCGCGCAGCGGGACGGTGTCGTCGTCCGCCTCGGCGACCGGTGCGGGCAGGACACGTACTGGACGATCGGCGGCACGGCGCGCGAGCCGGAGCTGTTCGTGCTGTTCGGCGATCCGGACGCGGGCGAGCTGCGCATCCTGACACGGGCCTGACCTGCGCGCTCACCGGCCCCGGAACTCGGGATTCCTCCTCTGTGCGAAGACTGGCCTGCGATCACCGTCCCCGGAACTCGGGACTGCGCCGCTGCGCGAAGCTCGACACGCCCTCCTGGGCGTCCGCCGTCGTCATGTTGATCTCCTGTGCGGCGGCCTCGGCGGCGAAGGCGGTGGCGCGGTCGGTGTCGAGGGAGGCGTTGACGAGCTGCTTGGTCAGGGCCAGGGCGCGGGTCGGTCCGGCGGCCAGGCGCGCGGCCCACTCGCGGGCCGTCTTCCCCAGCTCCGCGTCCGCGACGACCCGGTTGACCAGACCCAGGCGCTCGGCGTCCGCCGCGGTGAGCGCGTCGCCGAAGAACATCAGCTCCTTCGCCCGATGCGGCCCGATGAGCCGGGGCAGCAGATACGCTCCGCCGCCGTCGGGTACGAGCCCGCGCCGCACGAACACCTCGAGGAACCGGGCCGACTCGGCGGCCAGGACGAGGTCGCAGGCGAAGGCGAGATGGGCGCCGAGGCCGGCCGCCGTGCCGTTCACGGCTGCGATCACCGGCTTCTCGCAGTCGAGGACGGCGGCGATCAGGCGCTGGGCGCCGAGGCGGAGGGTGCGGGCGACGTCGCCGGGGGTCCGTTCCGCTGTCGGTGCCCCGCCGCGCAGGTCCGCTCCGGCGCAGAACCCGCGGCCGGTCCCCGTGATCACGACGGCCCGTACGCCGGGGTCGGCGGAGGCGTCCAAGAGGAGGCCGATGATGCGTTCTCGCTGGTCACGGGTGAGGGCGTTGAGGGTTTCCGGGCGGTTGAGCGTGATGTGCGCGACCTGAGTGTCAGTGGCGTGCTGTACCCATGACTCAGCGGAATTTCCGGTCACATGGGGGGACTCGGGCATGTTCATCTCAGCGGCACACCGCCAGCACGTCCAGCGCCACGGCCCCCTGCCCCCTCGGCAGCACCATCAGGGGATTGATGTCGAGCTCCGCGAGGTCGTCCCCGAGCTCCAGCGCCATCCGCTGCACCCGCAGGACGACCTCGACGAGCGCGTCGCGATCCGCCGGGGGACGCCCCCGGACCCCGTCGAGCAGGGCCCGCCCGCGCAGTTCGGTGAGCATGTCCCGCGCCTGCTCCTCCCCGAAGGGCGGCACGCGTACGGCGGTGTCCCGCAGCACCTCCACGAGCACCCCGCCGAGCCCGACCGTGACGGTCGGCCCGAAGAGGTCGTCGTGGGTGACGCCGACGACCATCTCGACGCCCTGCTCCACCATCTGGCAGACCAGGATGCCGTCCAGCGAGACGTCCTCGTAGCGGGCGATGTCCGTCAACTCCCGGTAGGCGTCCCGGACCTGGCTGGCCGAGGTCAGCCCGACCTTCACCAGGCCGAGCTCGGTCTTGTGGGCGATCCGGGCGCCCGAGGCCTTCATGACCACCGGGTAGCCCACCAGTCCCGCCGCCCGTACGGCCGCCGCCGCGCTGGTCACCAACTGCTCGCGCGGTACGCGTATGCCGTACGCCCGCAGCAGCTGCTTGGCCGCGTGCTCGCTCAGCTGCTGTCCTGGGCGCATGAGGGCCTGCGCTTTGCGGAAGGACGGCGAGGGGGTGCGCGGGGCCTCGTCGAAGGGGGAGCGGTAGCCGGTCACGAACCGGTGGTGGGCGAGGTGGGCGCGGACGGCGGTCAGGCAGTTGGCGACCGTGCGGAAGGTGGCCACGCGCGAGGAGCCGAGCAGCACCTCGCGGTACGCGGGCTCGGTGCCGACCGGCGACCCCCACACCACGCACACCAGCTTGTCCGTCCCCTCGGCGGCGTCCACCAGGTCCCGCACGAGCCGGTCGCTCAGCGGCGGGAACGGCCCGGTGACCGGGCAGACCAGCACGCCCACCTCCGGATCGGCGAGGATCGCGTCGATGATCTTCCGCCCGCGCCGGTCCCCGACAGGATGGCCGCCGTTGTCGACGGGGTTGGCCACGCTCAGGTACTCCGGTATCCACTGGTGCAGCTCGGCCTGCTTGGCCTCGGACAGCACCGGCAGCCTGAGTCCGGCCCCGGCCGCCAGGTCGGCGACGTGCGCGCCCGTGCCGCCCGAGATCGAATAGACGACGACCCCGTCGGCCCGCGGCGGCCGGGCCCGCGCCAACAGGGCGGCGGTGTCCTGGAGTTCGTCGAGCCCGTCGACCCGGATCACCCCGTACTGCCGCATCGCCGCGTCCACCACCGCGTCCGCGCCCGTCAGCTTGCCGGTGTGTGAGGCGGCCGTGCGGGCGCCGGTCTCGGTGCGGCCCACCTTGACCGCGACGACCGGCACCCCGCGCCGGGCGGCCCGGTCAGCGGCGAGCAGGAAGGAGCGGCCGTCCTTCAGTCCCTCGATGTAGGCGGCGATGGCACCGACCTCGGGCTGTTCGGCGAAGTAGGACAGGAAGTCGGCCGTCTCCAGGTCGGCCTCGTTGCCGGTGGGCGCCCAGTGCGAGAGCCGGATGCCGAGTTCCTGGAGGGCGAAGACGGGCCGGCCCTGGTGCCCGGACTGGGTGATCAGCGCGATCGCGGGCCCGTCGAGATCGTCCCGGAACCGCTCGAAGGCGTTGAGGTTGGTGTTCGGCCCCAGCAGCCGCATCCCGGACCGCCCGACGGCGGCGGCCAGCCGGCACTGGGCCGCCGCACCCTCCGGGCCCGTCTCGGCGAACCCGGAGGCGAAGACGACCGCGAACCTCGCCTTGGCCTCGGCGAGTTCCTCGACCACCGGAAGGGGGTCACCGACCAGCACGACAGCCACATCGACCTGCTCGGGCAGGTCGGCGACGGAAGGAGAGCACGGGATGCCGAAGACGGACGGGCGGCTCGGATGCACGGGGTGCAGCCGCGCGCCGACCCGCCCGGCCCAGTCGAGCAGTTGCCTGGTGATACCGGTGTTCGGCCGTCCCTCGGCGTCCGAGGCGCCGATCACGGCGACGGACCCGGGGCGGAAGAAACGGTCCAGATCGGGGACCTCGGCGTGCAGCGGACGCCCGCTGACATCGAGATCGCCCACCTCGGCCGGCCTGCCGTGCACGGCGGGCCCGGGCTGTTCACCGCAGGCGATGGCCCGGGCCCGGCGGGAGTCGGTGGTCAGGGTGCCGTGGGTCGATCCAAGCATCGTTCCGCCCGCTCCTGTGAGACAGCCGCTAACTGACGCTCTGTCAGATTACTGAACTGGCTCGACGTCAGGAATGGGTGCGGCGAGCGAAGTTGAAGAGCCGACGGGCAAAGTCGAAGGGCCTGCCTGGTCGCGTGCGGGCGCTCGGACCGGGCTTGCCCTGTGCCCGGGCGCAGAGTCGGGCGCCTCCCTCAGACCGGGAGCCGGGACACCGCCCCCGCACCGTCCCGGGCGATGGCCTTCGCGATCCTCCGGGCGTCGATGGCCAGCTCGCGGAGCATGCCGCTGATGGGGTTGGTGAACCCGGTGAAGTACAGGCCGGGCGCGTTCGGCGGGGTGCGGGCGCCATGGACGACCGGCTTGCCGCGTGCGTCGAGCACGCCGAGGTGGCCGACCAGCCCCTCCAGGGCGCGGACGTAGCCGGTGGCGGCGATGACGGCGTCCGGCTCGATGCGGCTGCCGTCGGCGAGCGCGACCTTGCCGTCCTCGAAGCTCTCCACGGCGGCCACGACCTCGACCCTGCCCTTGCGTACGGCGTCGATCAGGCCGACGTCCTGGACGGGGATGGCCCCCTCGGTGACCCGGCTGTAGAGGCCGGTGTCGGGGCGGGGCAGGCCGTGAGCCGACAGGTCGGGCACGCTCAGCCTGGCCACCGGCCTGGCGAGCCGGTCGACGAGGCCGACCGGCAGCCGCCGTACCAGCACACCCGTGTACTGGGCGGCCCAGCCGGCGGTCGAGCGGCGCACGATGTGCGGAGGTGTGCGGATCGACAGCCGTACCCGGGAGGCGCCGCCCTCCACCAGGTCGACGGCGATCTCGGCCCCGGTGTTGCCGACGCCCACGACCAGGACGTCACGCCCGGCGAAGGGCTGGGCGTCGCGGTACGCGCAGGCGTGCAGCAACTCGCCGGTGTAGCTGTCGCGGCCGGGCCAGTCCGGGATGCGCGGGGTGTGGTTGTAACCGGTGGCGACGACGACCGCGGCGCCGGTCAGCTCCCGGCCGCCGGTGGCGTGCAGCAGCCAGCCGGTGCCGTCCGGGGTGCGCTCGACGCGGGAGACCTCGACGCCGGTGACGATCTCCAGCCGGTGGTGCTCGGCGTACTTCTCCAGGTACCGGACCACGTCGTCCCGGGACACCCACCGGCCGAACCGGCGGGGCATCGGCAGCCCGGGCAGGCTCGACAGCCGCCGCGTGGTGTGCAGGTGCAGCCGGTCGTAGTGGCGCCGCCAGGACGCGCCGACGTGGTCGGACTTCTCCAGGACGACGGCCCGGATGCCCTGGGCGCGCAGCGCGTACGCGGCGGACAGACCGCCGGGGCCGCCGCCGATGACGTAGACGGGGCGGTCGGCGGGGTGCGCGGGCGGGGTCGAGTCGGCCATGAGCGGGAGCGTAGCCACCCACCCGCTTGATGGGTATAGGTCAAGACCGGAATGGGTTGCGGATCGATCACGGTCATGATCGATCCCGGTACGCCTCGGCACCAGGTGCCCGGGGTCGTGGCCACCCTGGGGCCTGTCAGCCCTTGTGGCCCGTCACCTTGGCGATCCACCGGATGAAGTCGCCCGGGTCGGTGTTCGCGCCGTGGCCCTCGTCCCCGTAGCAGAGGTGGCTGACGTCGTCGCCCAGGCCGGTCGGTCCCCGGAGGGCTTGCGCCCCACAAGAACTGACGTACCGTCAGATTCCATGGACACGATCTGGCTCACCGGAGCGGAATGGCTCGCCGTGCTGCGCATCGGGCTCGGCCTGTGGTGGCTGGAGAGCTGGCGGCACAAGGACCGGAAGGCCTGGTTCGAGCGGGGCACCGGGATCCTCTGGGCGGCGGACGTGGCCGCGAAGCACCGCTGGTCCACGGTCCGTTCGGGCTTCGACGCACTCGTCGCACCGCGCCCGCGCGTGATGGCGTACGTCGTCGTGTACGCGGAACTCGCCCTCGGACTGGGCCTGATCGCCGGCTTCCTCACCCCGATCGCCCTGGCCGGCGGGCTGCTCCTCAACGCCCTCTACCTCACCCTGATGATCCACGACGTCGCCGAGCAGGGGCAGAACTCGATGATGGCGCTGATCTCGGTGGTCGCGCTGTTCGGCATGGCGTGGCAGACGTGGTCGCTGGACAGCGCGTTGGGCCTGTTCTGAATGGGCGGCGACCGGCCCGGCGGGGGCGCCCGGTTCGACGTACCGGAGATCGACGCGTTCACGCGGACGTACTGGGACGCGGCCGCCGAGGGCCGGCTGCTCATCCGCCGCTGCCGCGCCTGCGCCCGAGCCCACCACTACCCGCGCGAGTTCTGCCCGCACTGCTGGAGCGAGGACGTCACCTGGGAGCCCGCGAGCGGCCGGGCCACCCTCTACACCTGGTCCGTCGTCCACCGCAACGACCTGCCGCCCTTCACGCACCGCACCCCGTACGTCGCCGCAGTCGTCGACCTCGCCGAAGGACCGCGGATGATGACGGAACTCGTGGAGGACGTGCGGCCGGTGGCCGGCATGGGACTGGAGGTGGCGTTCCGGGACGGAGTACCCGTGTTCCGCGCCGGCGGGTTTGAATGACCCAATGGCCCACACGCGCAACCGTTCCCGGACCCGCCACCTCCCCGAACCGCACGGCCACGGCCTCCGCCTGCGCCCCTGGGACGCCGCGTCCGACGCCGACGTCGAGGCGTGGCTGCGGGGCAACCAGGACCCGGAGTTCCGGCGCTGGAACACCCCGATCAGAACGGTCACGGACCTCGCCGCGGCCCGGGAGTCGCTGCGCGCCCGGGTGCGCAGCGCCGCGGAGGGCACGTCGGTGTCGTTCCGGATCACGGACGCGGACAGCGGTGCGACGCTGGGGCACATCGGCGTCAACGAGATCAAGCCGGTCCTGAAGGTGGCGCGCGTCGGCTACTGGGTCCTCCCCGAGGCCCGCGGCCGGGGCGTCGCCACCCGCGCCCTGCTGCTCACCACCCGCTGGGCGTTCGCCGAACTCGGCCTGCACCGCCTGGAGCTGGATCACGCGGTCGGCCACGACATTTCCTGCCGGGTCGCCGAGCGCTGCGGATTCCGGTACGAGGGGACCCTGCGCGGGGCGATCTTGGAGGAGGGCCGGCACGACGCGTTCCGGGACGCCCACCTGCACGCGCGGCTCGCGGCGGATCCGGAGCCGACGGGGCCATGAGCGCACATGGACCTCGTGAACCGGCTGAAGGCCGAGCCACTGTCCGGAACACGGTCACGCACGGCAACACCCTGGTGGCCCGCACCCCCGCCGAGGCCGACGGCGAGTGAGCCAACGGACGCGGGCGAGATCATGAGGCATGCACTCCGACGACTGGTACCTCACCCATGACCTCGACGACTTCCTGACCCGTGCGGGCGCCTTCCTCCGCTCCCGGCCGGCGCTGCACACCGTTCCGCTGACCGTCACGGAGAACCTCCGTACACGCGGACCGCACGTGTACGGCGACGGAATACCGGAGTTCGGCGTTCTGGAACGGGACGGAGCCGTCCGGGCGTCCTTCTTCCGGACGCCGCCGCACTGGCTGAACCTCACCGCCCTGACCGGCGAGGAGGCCGACACCCTCGCCGCCCGGCTGGCCGCCCTCGGCCGGCGCCTGCCCGGCGTGAACGCCGACCCCGACACCGCCGCCGCCTTCGCCGAGGCCTGGCAGCGGCGCACGGGCGTCACGGCCACACTCCGCCTGCGTCAACGGCTCCACCGCCTCGGCACGTTGACCGTGCCCCAACCCGTCCCGCCCGGCCGGCCCCGCGTCGCCGGCGAGGCGGACCGCGACCAACTGGTGCGCTGGTCCCTGGAGTTCAGCGAGGCCACCGGAGGAGGCGTCGGCCAGGACCCCGCCGAGTGGGCGGACGCCCGCATCAAACGCGGCGACGTCACCTTCTGGGAGACCCCCGACGGCACTCCCGCCGCCATGGCCGGAACGACCCCCGAGGTCGCCGGCCAGGTCCGCGTCACCGGCGTCTACACCCCGCCCCACCTGCGCGGCCGGGGCTACGCGGGCGCCGCGACCGCCGAGGTCAGCCGGGCCGCGCTGGCCGCCGGGATGCAGGACGTACTGCTCTTCACGGACCTGGCCAACCCGACGAGCAACGCGCTGTACCAGCGGATCGGATACCGGCCGGTGGCGGACTTCGTGGTGTACGACTTCTCGTAGGACCGGTGTCCGGGGGTGGCTCAGCTCCAGCTCGGTGAAGTCCTGGGCCACTCGTCGTACGGCACCGGCAGACCCGTGAACGCGTCCAGGACGACACGGTTGCCGACCGGCCGGTCCAGCTTCACCGTCACCTTCTCGCCGTGCATCTCGGCGGTGCAGTCGCCGTCCTTCGCCCCGGTGGTGGATGCGGACAGCACCACACTGCCGTTCGTCTCCAGTGCGTCCACGGCGGGACCGTCGTCGCAGGGCCCATGGGTGGCCACCACGGTGACGGACCGGCTGTCCCGCGCCACCTTGACCAGCCCGCCGAGCGGCGCCAGCAGGTCGCTCGGCACCTCCTGCCCGAGCGGCTCGATGGGCGGCTCGGGGAGTCTTGAGGGGCTCACCGCAGCCCGTTTGAGCGGACTGTCGTAGCCGTCCAGAGTGAACAGCCACGCCGGGACGGTCGCAGGCCCACGGCTGGTGACGACCGCCATTTCCCCCAGCTTCGCTCCGGTCACCGTCAGACGCGGTCCGGGGCTGCCGGCACGGTCGAGGGCCAGGTACGCCTGCTCGGCCTCCATGAGCGGCGCCGTGAGCGAGACCCCGCCTTCCCACGTCACCTTCCCCTTCTCGCGCGGGGCGGCGGGTAGCTTCCCCCGCAGGTCGAGATTCCCGGTCGCGTAGGCGCTCCTGTCGGCCGCGTCGCGGAGGCCGTTCTCGGGCAGCTGGACGACCGCTCCCAGAGGGTAGTAGCCGCGTACGCATGGGTCTCCCTGGGACTGACTGCGGACCGGTGGACGGTGTGCGGTGGACGGCCGGAGGCCACGTTCCGCTCCTGTGACGCGTCGGCCCCGGTCCGGGTTCGGCCCGTTCCGTCGTCGGTCGGGTCTGCTCTTCTGGTTCCTGTCGACCAGCTGCCCCGGCCACTCCTGGGGGCTGGGGCAGTGAGGCTTGGGACCCGTGATTGAAGAGCACCGGCAAGGCGGGAGCTGCGGGCGCGACCCTGACCCTGCGGTCGCCATGGGGACGACCCCTTACGCCGGAGCAGGGGGCCGCTCGTCAGCGGTGGCGCGTGGCGCACGCAAAGTGGACGCGGCCCGAACGGACCACCCCGCCGTAGGGGCCGATCTGGTCGGACGGCTCCCACTCATCGCCCTCGATCACTCGGTCGCAGACCACGCACATCGTGATACCGGTGAGCGCGTCGTAGTGGTCGCACAGCGCCACCACGGACCGGGCGAGCCGCTTCACGCGCTCAACCTCGCCACGCAGGCCCGCGGCCTCGGGCTCGTCCATACGACGGCGCGCCTCGGCGACTCCGGCCAGGGCCACCTGCGCGGGTACGTCGTCCTCGGGGCCGGCTGCGGTGAGCTTCTCGATCCGCGGGATCAGCTGGTCCAGGAAGTCGTGGAAGTCCTGGCTGAACAGTTTCGTGCTCTGGTGGCGCGGCAGCGTGGGCTGGTCGAAGAACCAGGTCGCTGCGGCGCGCATTGCCGACGTGCTCGTGGGCGGGGCGTCCGTATCGGTGCGGGTGGCGTTCATCGGGCTGCCTCCAGCGCCTCGCGCAGCACAGCGGTCGGGATGAGTCCGCGCTGCTGAGAGATGAGCCAGTACGGGCCGGGCGTTGTCTCCTTGCGGTCCGGCGGAAGCACTACGTGGGCGTCCGGGCCGAGCGTAGTTGTCTGCGGCACGTCCCAGTGGGCGACGCTGCCCGCTGGGACGAAGAAGTACGGCACTGGTTCGGCGGCATGTGGATCCACGGCCACGGCGCCGGGCTCCGCGATCCGCTCGATCGCACGGAGGCCCAGGCGCCGACCGACCTTCACGGCGTCCCACTGAACGCCGGCGGATGCCAGCCGCATGCCGGCCGCGCTGATCATCTCTGTCGTATCCCTGATCATCTGTCGTCCATCCTTCGTTCCGCTGTGCGGCGAAGGTACGGCTGGACCAGCGGCGGCACCCGAACCGGGAGTTCGGGTGAACCAGGGGTTCGGGTCAGACCAGCACGAGCCGCTCGGCAAGTTCGTTGACCCGGCGGCGGAAGGTGGGGCGGACCCGTTTCTGGAGACCGGAGATCATGTCGCGGGCGAGCGGGCTTCTAGCCAGGTCCTCAGGGGCGATGTTCTCCAGGTCGAGCAGGTGCACGAGGACAGCCGCGTCCTCCCGGCGCAGGTCGCAACACCTGGCCAGCTCCAGGCCGAACGTGAACTGTCGCTCGCGGCTGGGCAGTCGGCTCGTGTTGACCTTGTCCGCCACGCGCAGGGCTTCAGCGGCTTCCCCGGCCAGCATCTCGATGCTCATCGCGTGCACGTGAACGTTCATCGGCCCGAACACGGTCCACTGAACGTTGCCATCGCCGACCTTCTTGGCGAGCGGCACAGCACGCTGCTCGAGCCGCTGACGCGCCTCCCACCACCGACGGCGGCGGGCATCGGAGACCGCTGCCACCAGTTCGAGGGCGCCCTCAACAGCCTTGGCCTCGGCCATGACCGGCGCACGGCGTAACTGCTCGACCGCCCGGACCGCGACCTCCTTGGCCTCCTCGACGGCGCCGTGCTCGCTGTGCGAGAGCAGGACGTGGCCGAGGTTCCACTGGGCCGCCGCCATGCGCACCGGGTCGTCCGCGTCTTCCGCGGCTCGGATCGCCCGGTCGGCGACCATGAGCGACAGGTCGAGGCGCCCGGTGCGGCGGCAATACGACCGCAGCAGTCCATAGAGGTCGGCCGCCACACGCAGGACTTCGCGGCGCGCCTCGGCGTCGCCTCCCGAGCGGTGTATCCGTACCGCATGCTCCACGTCGCCGATCAGGCCGGGGAGGACGCCGGCCGCTTCCGTGAAGCGGACCTTCGACGACTGCCAGATCCGCCAGGCCTGCTCCACCCGTTCGCGCAGCTGTGCAGGACTCGCAGGCACGGAGCGGCTCTCAGGGCCGTAACCCATCAGCGCGCGGGCAACCGCAGGCGCAGCGGTGAGGGGAACGCCCGTTTCCTCGGCAGGGTCTTCAGCGAGCAGAGCGGCCAGCGGCACTCCGAGCTCGGTGGCGAGCCGCGCCAGAACGTCTGCGGACGGGACCTTCTGGCCGGCCTCGATCTGCTGGAGGTAGCGCTCACTGATGCCGCACAGACCAGCGATGGCCACTTGTGTCCGGTTGCCGTTCTTCCGCCGGTAGTACTTGACTCGCTGGCCCACGGGCAGTCTCGGTGAGGTCACCCTCAGCCCCCTTCCCCGCTCGCGTCTCGTAGCGTCAGCGTAGGACGCAGTGCGTTACCGCGTGCACTGTGCGTACACATTCGAGTGGCACGTTATGACCCAGTGATGGCTGGGCAGTTGGGGAGGCACCATGGCGCGGCTGGTTCTGTGGGACATCGACCACACGTTGATCGACACACGCGGCGTGGGCCGCGAGATGTCGGCTGCGGCCTTCGAGCGGACCACAGGGCTGGTCATGGGTGCGCAAGCCAAGATCGATGGCATCACAGAGCCAGTGATCTTCCGCGAGACGGCGAAGCTGCACGGCCTGGTCACGGACCGCCCCGACTTCGAGCGGTTCGCCGCCGCCCTGACGGATGAGCATCTGAAGCGGATTGCTGATCTACGCGAGCGGGGCCACGCCCTGCCGGGTGCCGCTGCCATCCTCGACGCACTCGACGCCGATGGCGTCGATCAAACCGTGGTGTCGGGAAACATCCGCCCGGTCGCCGAGATCAAACTCCAGGTCTTCGGGCTCGACCGGCACATCCGGTGGGACCTCGGCGCCTACGGAGAAGACCACGATGTGCGCGCCGAGTTGGTCCGGCTCTGCCTCCGACACGCTGAGGTCTCGGCCGGAGAGGCGGTGCTGATCGGCGACACCCCAGCCGATGTCGAAGGCGCCCACCTGAACGACGTACGGGTGATCGCTGTGGCCTCGGGGCGCAGCGACGAGGCGAGACTGCGAGACGCCGGTGCAGAGGTTGTGCTGTCGGACCTGCGGGATACCGATCTAGTGGTCGAACTCGTACGCGGCGAACGGTGAGAAGGCGACCGTTCACGGCCACAACAGCTGCCTGTCCCAGCCTCCCGAGGCGGTGGACCGTCCCGCGTCTGGAGCGGGCGGTCGTCGTGCGTAATTCCGTTGAGATGCTGTCGTATGTGGGGAAGGGTCCGTGGGCATGGAGTTCTTCTGCTACCACCGCGATCGGCCCGGTTCCGTCACGTTGCGCGAGGAGCTGCTGGAAGAGCACTGGTCGTACATGGACCGGTACGCGGCGGAGATGATCGCTCGCGGTCCGACCTTCGCCGGCGACGGTGAAACGCCCACCGGCAGCGTGCACATCGTCGACCTGCCGGACCCCGCGGCCGCCCGCGCGTTCGTCTTCGACGAGCCGAACTACCAGGCCGGCGCGTACCGGGACGTGCTGCTGCGCCGGTGGCGCAACATGCTGGGGCGCACCATGTGGGATTTCCCCGGTGGCCGGACCGGTGGTCACCGGTACCTGGTGCTCGGCCTCGGCTCGGGTGAGGCCGCCGACCTCGACGTCCCGCCCGGCCGGGAGGAGCTGATCGCGTACGGGCCGCTGCTGTCCGACGACGGCACCGTCTGGCTGGGTACGGCGGTGCTGCTCAGGGCCCCCGACCCGGACACGGCACGCGTCGTTCTGACTCGGGACCGTTATGCCGACGTCGAGGTCCACGACTGGGAGTTCGGCGGGCGGCGGTGAACGCCGAACCGGGGGACCCTGTCATGCCGGAACAGGCGGCGCGGCCGGGCTCGGGTGAAGCCGTTCCCGTCACCGGGCCGCCGGTCAGGACTGCCGGACCGCGGCGACGTTCGCCCAGTCGGGCCGGCGGCCGGACCCTTCACGGCCACAGCAGCTCGCGCATCCACCCCTCCTCCTCCCGCCGATACCGCACCCGCACATGCCGCCGCCCCGCATCCCCCTGGAAGAACTCCACCTCGTCCGGCCGAAGCCGGTACAGCGTCCACGACGGCACGTCGGCCTCCGGCTCGCGCCGGGCCCGCTCCCACGCCGCCTCGGACGCCTGCGCCAACTCCTCCACCGAGTCCAGGACTTCACTCTGCCGCCCGGTCAGCGCGGCGGCCAACGCGCCGGTGGAGCGGGCGTGCAGGTCGGCCTGCGCCTCCTCGGCCGACCCCACGGTCACCGGCCCCCGCACCCGCACCTGCCGTGCCAGCCCCGGCCAGTAGAAGCAGAGCGCGGCGTACGGCCGTGCGGCCAGCTGGCGGCCCTTGCGACTGTCGGCGTGGGTCGCGAAGGACCAGCCGTCCGCGTCCGCGCCGTGCAGCATCACGATCCGTACGTCGGGCAGGCCCTCTTCGTCCGCCGTCGCCAGCGAGACGGTGTGCGGCTCGGTCTGCCCGGCCGCCACCGCCTGCGCGAACCAGTCCGTGAACAGGGAGAGAGGGTCGGCAGGCGCCGCACCGGGATCGAAGGGCGGCAGCTCGGTGACGGCCGGGTCCCACACCCGCAGGGACCTCAGCAGCTCATGAAGATCCGGCATCCTCCGGAGCGTAGTCGGCCACGGAGCCGAGGTCCGAGGAGACCCAGCGCTCGGGGCGCATCCGGACGATCACCTGGTCGCCGTGGTTCTTGAGGGAGAACTCCACGTAGGAGTCGACCGTCTCGGCCGGAAGGTAGCGGGCCGACATCTCCCGGAGCTGTTCGACGGTGGCGGGGGCGGTGTCCACGACCGGCCCCTCCACCGACACGTACCGGACGGTGGGCTCGAGCCGGTCGACCATCAGCGAGAACCGGCCCGCCTGGCTGATCAGCTTGTTCTTGCGGGAGTCCCGCTCTGTCAGGATCCACACGTCGCCGCCGGGCGCGTACTGGTACCAGATCGGCACGGTGAGCGGAGCCCTCCCCGGCCCCGCGTCGACCGCCAGCGCGGCGATGTGCGGCTCGGTCAGGAACTTCTCGCGCTCTTCGCGGCTCAGGGCCATGTCGGTGTCCTCCAGCGGATCGGGTGTCGTCGACCTTGTGATTCGTCTCAACGCCGGTCGTGCGGGCGGATGTTCCCTCAGCTGGCCCTCAACTGACCTGGAAATCATCGGAATTCACCGGCACTCACCGGGCCTCACCGGCACCCACCCACCACTCACCGAGCCTCACCGGCACCCACCCACGACTCACCCGGCGCCCAGCACCACCGTCCCCGACGAACAGAACCAGCCCCCCGTCCCGCAGGCCACCGCCAACCGCGGCAACGAGCCTCCGGGGCGCCGGACCTGCCGCGCCCCCGCCTCCCCGCGCAGCTGCCGCACCGCCTCCACCAGCAGGAACAGTCCCCGCATCCCGGGGTGCTGGGCCGACAGGCCCCCGCCGTCCGTGTTCACCGGCAGTTCCCCGCCCTCGACCCGCAGCCGGCCCTTGGCCACGAACGCCCCGCCCTCTCCCTTCCCGCAGAAGCCGAGGTCTTCGAGGGTCACCAGAGTCATGTACGTGAACGCGTCGTAGATCTCCGCGAAGTCGACCTCCGACGGCCTCACCCCGGCCCGCTCGAACGCCAGCCGCCCGCTCACCGCCGCCGGGGACGTGGTGAAGTCCTCCCACTCGGACATGGCCGAGTGGGAGACGTGCTCCCCGGTCCCGAGCACCCACACCGGGGCCGTACGGCAGTCCCGTACGTACTCCTCGGCCGCCAGCAGCACCGCCGCCCCGCCGTCGGAGCGCAGGCAGCAGTGCAGCTTGGTGAACGGGTCGGCGATCATCGGGCCGGACAGGACGTCGTCCACGGTGATCGGGTCGCGGAACATCGCCTGAGGGTTCAGGGCCGCGTTGGCCCGGGCCTGGACCGCCACCTCGGCCAGCTGCTCGATCGTCGTGCCGTACTCGATCATGTGGCGGCGGGCGGCCATCGCGTACTTGGCGATCAGGGTGTGGCCGTACGGGACCTCGAACTGCGAGGGGCCCCGCGTGCCGAAGGACAGAGTGCCGGTGCGGCGGCCCGCCCGGATGTCCGCGCGGGCCGTCGAGCCGTAGACCAGGAGCACCACACGCGCGTGCCCCGCCGCGATCGCGTCCGCCGCGTGGGCCGCCATGACCTCCCAGGTGGCGCCGCCGACCGAGGTCGAGTCGACCCAGGTGGGGCGCAGGCCCAGGTACTCGGCGACCTCGACCGGCGCCAGCGTGCCGAGGCCCGCCGAGGCGAAGCCGTCCACCAGTTCGCGGCCGAGACCGGCGTCGGCGAGTGCGCGGCGGGCCGCCTGGGCGTGCAGGGCGTACGGGGTCGCGTCGGCCACGCGACCGCAGTCGGAGAGTGCCACGCCGACGACGGCTACCTTCCTGGGCATGCACCTGACGGTACGTCAGGCAGCGGCCGGGCGGGAGGTGTCGCGCCTCTGGGCATCACGATCCGCTGCCCCTAATATGACGAGCCGTCAGATTCGGAGGCCGCCCATGGACGCCCGCTTCACCCCCGAACAGGACGAGATCCGCCGCACCCTGCGCGCACTGCTGCACAAGCGGTGCGGTCCCCAGGAGCTGCGGGCCGCCGTCGACACCCCGGCCGGGCACGACCCCGCCCTGTGGACCGCCCTCGCCGAACAGCTCGGCCTGCCCGGGCTGGCCGTCCCGGAGGCGTACGGGGGTGTCGGCTGCTCGGCGACCGAACTGGCCCTGGCCTGCGAGGAGACGGGCCGGGCGCTCGCCCCCTCGCCCCTGCTCGCGACCGCCGTCCTGACCACCCCGCTCGTCCTCGCCCTCGGCACCGACGCCCAGCGCGCCGACCTGCTGCCCCGCCTGGCCTCCGGCCGCCTCACCGCCGCCCTCGCCGTGCCGGGCACCGCCCTGACCACCGCCCTCGCGCTCACCGGCGGCAACGGCGGGGACTGGGCGGGCGGCGGACGGGCCGGCGGAGTGCAGGCCCGCCGGACGGGCGGCGGCTGGCGGCTGTACGGGCAGGCCGACCAGGTCCTCGACGGGCACAGTGCGGGGCTGCTCGTGGTCGCCGCCCACACCGGGGGCTTCGCCCGCTCCCGCGTCCTGCTGTTCCTCGTCCCCGGAGAGGCCGACGGTGTCGTACGGGTACGGCGGACCGCGCTGGACGCGACCCGTCCGCAGGCCCGCGTCCAACTGCGGGACGTGGCCGCGCAGCTGCTGGGGCAGGAGGGCGCGGACGTGCTGTCCGTGCTCGCCCGCGTCGGTGACGGCGCGGCCGCCGTCCTCGCCGCCGAGGCCGTGGGGGCCGCCGACCGGGTGCTGGAGCGGACCGTCGAGTACGTCGGGCGGCGGGAGCAGTTCGGGCGGCCGATCGGCTCCTTCCAGGCGGTGAAGCACCGGCTCGCCGACGTGTACGTCCAGGTGCAGGCGGCCCGCTCCGCGGCGTACTACGCGGCCTGGGCGACCACCCGCGACGAGCGCGTCGGTCCCCTCGCCCTCGCCCAGGCCCTGGACGCCCTGCGCGCCGCCTCCGCCGAGGGGATCCAGTTGCACGGCGGCATCGGTTTCACCTGGGAGCACGACGCCCACCTGTACTTCAAGCGGGCGGCGGGCGACGAGCTGCTGTTCGGGCCGGCGCACCGGCTGCGGGCCCACGCCGCCGACGTGGCGCGTCTCTTCGAGGAGGCCGGCTGATGGGGGCGGGTGTGCGGTGGGCGCAGAGGGTGTCCTCGACCCGGGGCTTCGCGCGGGTCGCGCCGTACGCCGTGCCCGCGCTGGACCGGGCCATCCACCGGTCGACGGGCGGAAAGGTGCTGCTCAGCGCCCGGCTGCTGCCGGGAGTGGTCCTCACCTCGACCGGGGCGAGGAGCGGACTGCCGCGCCGTACACCGCTGGCCTGCCTGCCCGAGGAGGGTGGGCGCGGCTGGATCGTCGTCGGCTCCAACTTCGGCCGGCCCGGCCACCCCGCCTGGAGTCACAACCTCCTCGCCCACCCCGACGCCGAGATCAGCTGGAGGGGGCAGGACATCCCCGTCACGGCCCGGCTGCTCGAGGGGGAGGAGCGGGCGGCGGCCTGGCAGGCGGTGCTGGAGTTCTGGCCGCCGTACGCCGCGTACCAGGCCCGGGTGGAGCGGGAGATCCGGCTGTTCAGGCTCGTACGGAGGTAGCCGCTAGAACGTGGCCAGCCGCTGCACCAGCAGCAGCGCCCCGACCCCCAGCATCGCCGCACCCGAGGTGCGCACCACCGCACGCGCCGCGGCCGGACGGGCGCCCAGGACGGCGCGGGCCGCGACGCCGACCGTCAGGTAGACGGCGGCGCAGCACCCCATGTGCAGCAACCCCAGCACACCGGTCTGCACGGGCACGGGCAGATGGCCGCCCCCGGTCGCCAGGAACTGCGGCAGGACCGAGAGGTAGAGCAGCAGGCCCTTGGGGTTCAGGCCGCTGATCGTGGCCCCGCGCAGGAAGGCGCGGGCGCCGCTCGCCGCGACGGCCTCCCCGTCCGTGCCCGGAGTGCCCGGCCGGCGCAGTACGCCCCAGCCCAGCCACACCAGGTACGCCGCCCCCGCCACCGTCAGCGCGGTGAGCAGCAGGGGTGAGCCCGCCACCAGGACCGCCAGCCCGGCCGCCGCCAGCACGGTGTGCAGGGCGTATCCGGTCACCAGGCCGCCCACCGCCGGGAGCACCGACCGGCCGCGCAGCCCGGCCGAGATCGTGTACGCCCAGTCGGCACCCGGTACGCACACCAGCAGGAGGTCCACCGCGAGGAAGGAGAGAAGGGGTCCGGAGTCCATGGTGGGGACATTAGGTGGATTCGGCCCGAAAGTGTTCCTGAAGTTTCCCCGCTGTCTCGTACGGCGAGGCAGAATTTTCTCCATGGACGACATGGACCGGAAAATTCTTGCCGAGCTGCAGCAGGACGGGCGGCTGACCGTGACCGAGCTGGCCGCGCGGGTGCGGCTGAGCGTCTCGCCGTGTCACCGGCGGCTGCGGGAACTGGAGCGGTCGGGGGCGATCAGCGGGTACCGGGCGGTGGTGGAGCCGTCCGCCGTGGGGCTGAACTTCGAGGCGCTGGTCTTCGTCTCCATGCGGCAGGAGGACCGGGACACGGTCGCCGAGTTCGAGAAGGCGGTGAGCGAGGTGGCCGAGGTGCTGGAGGCGCAGCGGCTGTTCGGGGAGCCGGACTACCTGCTGCGGATCGTCGCCGCCGACCTCGCGGCCTACCAGCGGCTGTACGACGAGCGGCTCGCCACCCTGCCGGGGGTGCAGCGGCTGACGTCCACGCTGGTGATGAAGCACGTCGTCAAGGACCGGCCGCTGCCGGCCTAGGCCCTGTCGTCAAACTCCCGCCTGCTCCGCGGCGTCAGGTGCGCACTCTCGCCGCACCGGGCCCCGGCCCAAGTACATCCAGTACGTGGGCCAGGGCCCGGCACGCCGAGAGCACGCACCTGACGCCGCGGAGCCCGCCCTCCGGGCGGACGACGGGAGTTTGGCGACAGGGCCTAGCACGAGAGGCCGCACAGCGCGACAGGCGGCGGTCCACTCGGGTGGACCGCCGCCTGCCTGACAGGACTTGGGGGTGGGAAAACAGAGATCAGCCGAAGCCTGGCTACTTCGTCGGCTTCCTGCCGGTGATGCCCAGGTGCACCAACAGCGCCAGGTTCGGCTTGAGTTCGGCCTGCTTCACGCCCCAGGAGGAGAAGCCCTTCTGGTGCGAGGCCACGGCCGCGAGCATCGCGACGATCGAACCGGCGATCGCCGCGGGGTTGACGTCCTTGTCGACCCGGCCCTTGGACTGCAACTCGGCGACGGCGTCCGCGAGGGAGTTGTTCACCGAGTTGAGGATCTTCATGCGGATCTTGTAGAAGCGCTTGTCGCCCTCGGCGGCACCGAGGTCGACGACGCGCAGGATCGCGTCGTTCTTGCGCCAGAACTCCAGGAATCCGTCGACGAGTTCCTGGGCGGTCTGCCAGCCGGCCTTGCCGACCCACGACCGTCCCTCCAGGAGCTGCGTCAACCCGGCGCCCTCGGCGGCCATCTGCTCGGCGATCTCCAGGACGGCGCCCTCGACGTCCGGGAAGTACTGGTAGAAGGTCGCGGGTGAAGTGCCCGCCTTCCGGGCGACATCGATGACCTTGACGTCCCGGTAAGGAGAGGAACTGAGCATCTCGCTGAGGCAGTCGAGCAGCTTCTGCCGGGTCGCCTGCCCACGCCGACCGGCCACGCGGCCGTCGACGGTACGCACTTGTCCTGTCATGTCGTCAGCTTACCGAGGGGTGATCCCAGCGCTATTCGGCCGACTGCAAATGGGGTGCGAGGGGGTGCGGGGGCTGGTGTGCCTGGTCTGCGGGCTGCGTGGTACCCGGTTACTTTGGCGACATGGCCGAAAACAGGGCACCGGTGGACGGAGAGGGCGCCTCCCGGGAGGGTCGCTCCAGGCAGGGCGTCTACGGCGAGGGCGTCCCCTGCTGGGTGGACGCGCAGCTCCCCGACGTCGAGGCGGGCAAGCGCTTCTACGGTGAGCTCTTCGGGTGGACCTTCGAGGAGTGGTACGGCTCCTTCACCCGGGCGCTGAAGGACGGCGAACCCGTCGCCGCGCTCGTCCGCAAGCTGGACGGCCGGCTGCCCACCGTGTGGACGGTGTACTTCGCCACCCCGGACGCCGCGGCGCTGTGCGGGCGGATCCGCGCGGCCGGCGGGCAGGTGGTGTCCGCGCCCCTGCCGGTCGCCGACCTCGGCGTCACCGCCCTCGTCACCGACGCCGAGGGCGCCGTCTTCGCCCTGTGGCAGCCGGGCACCCACCCCGGCTTCGGCAGACGGCACGAGCCGGGCACCTTCGCCTGGGCCGAGCTGTACACCCGGGACACCGAGGCGGCCAACGCCTTCTACGGCGACCTGTTCCACGACGCCCTGTTCGGGCCGGAGGCCGAGCCCGACTTCGGCCGCGCCCCCGTCTCCGACGTCTTCCCCGCCGAGATGCCGCCCCACTTCCTCGTCCACTTTGCCGTCGAGGACGTACCGGCCGCACTGGAGGACGTCACCCGGCTCGGCGGCCGGATCCAGGCGCCCCCCTTTGAGACGTCCTACGGCACGGTCGCCGTCGTCACCGACGATCAGGGGGCGTCCTTCGCACTGCTGCACCGCTGAGCTGCCGCTTCTCCGTCCGTTTTCGTCCGTATATGGTGCTGGACACCCCGTTCGTCGCCGGGTTCGCAACCAGCGCCCCGGACAGGAAGAATCAGGGTGCGTGCCGCCATGGCGGTGCGGTGGTGAGACGCTGCACGGGGTCGCGTACAGATGTGACCGGCGCGGCTCGTACGGGGAGGTGGCAGGCAAGTGGTGGATCAGCTGACGCAGCACGATCCGCGGCGGATCGGGCCGTTCGAGGTGCTGGGACGGCTGGGTGCCGGCGGCATGGGGCTGGTCTATCTCGCGCGCTCGGCGTCCGGCCGGCGCGTGGCGATCAAGACGGTCCGGACGGAGCTGGCCGAGGACCAGCTGTTCCGGGTCCGCTTCACCCGCGAGGTGGAGGCGGCCCGGGCGGTCTCCGGCTTCTACACGGCGGCCGTCGTGGACGCCGACCCGCGCGCCGCCGTGCCCTGGCTGGCCACCGCGTACGTTCCCGCGCCCTCCCTCGAGGAGATAGTGAACGAGTGCGGGCCGCTGCCGGCCCAGGCGGTGCGCTGGCTCGCGGCGGGCGTGGCCGAGGCGCTGCAGTCCATCCACGGCGCCGGGCTCGTCCACCGCGACCTGAAGCCGTCCAACGTGCTCGTCGTCGAGGACGGCCCCCGGGTGATCGACTTCGGTATCGCCTCGGGCGTCTCGAACACACGTCTGACGATGACCAACGTCGCCGTCGGCACGCCCGCCTACATGTCGCCGGAGCAGGCCAAGGACTCGCGGAGCGTGACGGGGGCGAGTGACGTCTTCTCCCTCGGGTCGACCCTGGTGTTCGCCGCCACGGGGCACCCGCCCTTCCACGGCGCCAACCCGGTCGAGACGGTCTTCATGCTGCTGCGCGAGGGCCCGGACCTGGAGGGGCTGCCGGACGAGCTGCGCCCGCTCATCGAGTCCTGCATGCAGATGGAGGCATCGGCCCGGCCCACCCCCGCCGACCTCCAGGCCCAGCTCGCCCCGCACCTGTTCGGCTCCGGCTCCGACGACAGCGGTACGGCGTCGGCGTGGCTGCCGGAGAAGGCGGTCGCCCTGATCGAGGCCCGGCGCAACGGCCGCCCGCCGAGCAAGCCGTCCTCCGGCCCCGGCCGCAGTGGCGGCGGAGCGGGGGCCGCCCGGCCGCCCGCGCCCGTCCCGCCCCCGCCCCCGCACGACCCCGTCGTCCCGGCCCCGCCGCCGGGCCCCGCCCCCGTGCCCGCGCCGGTCGGCGCCCCCGACACCGGCCCGGTGCGGCTGGCCGGCGCCCAGGTGCCCATCGGCCCCGGGCCGCGCGTCGCCGAGGTCCGCGCCGCCGCCGTCAAGGCACCCCCTCCGGAGGCCGCCCTCGCCGCGTCCTGGTCCAAGCCGCGCCCCGGCGTCAACGGCGCCGACCCCGCCGTACCGGCGCCCGCGGCCCCGCCCCCGCCGCCGGAGCAGCCGAGCGGGTGGCGGCCCTGGCGGTTCCGCATGTCCAACGACGTGTGGGGCACCCCGTCCGTCGCGGACGACCTCGTGTACGTCACCTCCTTCGAGGTGCACGCCCTGGACGTGGCGACCGGCCGCCGCCGCTTCAAGACCCGGGACGTGGCCTGGTCGATGGCGGTCGCGGACGGCCGGATCCACGCCTCCGACGGCCCCACCCTCTTCGCCCTGGACGCCCGCGAGGGCACCGACCTGTGGCGCCTGCAGACGGACGCCTGGGTGTACTCGCTCAGGGCCGACCGGGGCACGGTCGTCACCGGCACCCGCGGCGGCGGCGTCCAGGCCTGGGAGGCCTCCAACGGCCAGAAGCTGTGGGAGATCACCGGCGTCCAGAGCGACTTCGAGTCCCCGGAGGCGGGCCCGGCCGTCCACGAGGGCACGGTGTACGTCTGGCAGGACGCCCGGCTGAGGGCACTGGACGCCCGTACGGGCGACGAGCGCTGGTCGTACCCGATCGGCGACGCGGCCTCCTGCGGCGGCGTACCCGTACGGCTCACGCAGGCCCCGGACGGCTACGTGTACGTCTCCGCAGGCACCCGCGTCCTCGCCCTGGACATCGCGGGCGGGCACGTGAAGTGGCATTTCGAGGCCCCGGCGGTCTTCCTCTCCCCGCCGGCCTTCGTCCCCGGCCCGGCGGTGACCGGCGGCGGCATCTACCTCGCCGACTACCTCGGCACGGTGTACGCCCTCGACGCCACCGACGGCCGCGACCGCTGGCGCATCGCCACCGAGTCCCGGGCGTCCATCGAGCCCGTCCTGGTGGCCGCGGGCCACGTCCACGTCGGCAGCGGCAAGGGCCTCTACACACTGGACGCCGTCACCGGCACCCCCAAGTGGCGCTTCCAGGCGGGCGGCGACATCGTGGGCGCCCCCGCGGTCGCCGAGGGCCGCATCCACTTCGGCTCGACGGACCACCTGCTCTACACCCTGAAGGCCGACGACGGCCGGCTGCGCTGGAAACTCGCGACCGGCGGCGAGATCACCGGCTCCCCGGTCGTCAAGGACGGCGTCGTGTACGCGTGCAGCAAGGACCGCTGCGTGTACGCCCTGGACGCGGAACTGGGCACGGGCACGGCGCGTACGACGTAGCGCCCGGCAGTACGGAACGGCCGTCGACCGGCGCGCACCACAGGGCGCCGGGCGGTCCGGGACGGCCGTCGACCGGCGCACGGAAGGGGTTCCAGACGGCGGCCGTCGCTTCGGGGAGCGGCCCGTTCGCCGCTCTCACGGCAGACGGTACGCCGGGGACGCGGTGGTCGCCATGTGGTGACATGGCCGTGACAGGTGGCTGGATAGGGTGGCCGGCATGCGGCTACGGGGACGCGGAATCAGGTATGCGGCGGTGTCGGTGCTGATGGTGCTGTCACTGACCGGCTTCTCGACCGGACGCGGTCACGGAAGTGGCAGCGGCGGCGGGGGAGGGGGCGGCTGCAGCAGCTCCCAGCAGGACCACGACAGCTCGTCGTCGACCTCGGGCTCGACATCGGGCGGCTCGTCCGACGACTACGGCGACTACGGCGACGGCGACTACGACTACGGCAACGGCGACTACGACGACGGCGACTACGGCAACGGCGACTACGGCGATTCGGCCACCGACGACCCGTACGGTGACAGCGGGCCCGCCGGTGACCGACTGAAGCCCGCCACCGTGAAGTTGCTGAAGTGCGCGACTGTCAAGGAGCCGTACGCGACCGTCGAGGTGACCAACCCCAACGCGGTCGAGACCGCCTTCTGGGTCGCGGTCTCCTTCCGGGACGGGCAGGACGCCACGATCAAGGACGAGACGTGGCGGATCGACGTGCCCGCCGACGACAAGCTGACCGTCGACATCGAGATGAGCAGGAAGAGCAAGGCGTCCTCGGTCGACCACTGCGAGGTCGAACCGAAGGCGGAGGTGGCTACGGACTGACGGTACGTCAGTCCGGCAGGCCGGTCAGGAAGTCGAGCAGGGCGGCGGTCACCTCGGCGGGACGCTCCTGCTGGGTCCAGTGGCCGCAGCCCGGCAGCACGATCGGCGCCCTGCGCAGGTTCGGCATCAACCGCGGGAGCCTCTCGATCAGTTCCGGCGTGCCGGGGAAGGCGGGCACCAGGTCCCGGTCGCCGTACATGTACAGGGCGGGCGGGGTGACGACCGCGCCGTGCCAGGCGGCGGTCAGCTCCCAGTTGCGGTCGAGGTTGCGGTACCAGTTGAGCGCGCCGGTGAAGCCCCGGGCGTAGCTCTCGGTGAGGGCGTCGAGGTCTTCCTCGGTGAGCCAGTCCGGCAGCACCTCGGGGTCGGTCATGTCCGCGAGCCAGCCCCGCTCCAGGTCGACGAGGGCCTGCTCGGCGCGGGCGGCGCCCGGGGCGTCACCGGAGGCGGAGTACAGGAGCTTGCGCAGACTGGTACGGGGGTCCTTGGCGAACTCGGCGTCGGCGACACCGGGTCGCTCGAAGTAGTTCCAGTAGAACCGCCCGCCGAACCGCTCCCGCATGGTCCGGAGCGGCGGCCGCTCTCCACGGAACGGCGGCGGCACGCTCAGCCCCGCGACCCCGCGCACCATGTCCGGCCGCAGCAGCGCGGTGTGCCAGGCCACCGGCGCACCCCAGTCGTGCCCGACGACGAACGCCCGCTCCTCGCCCAGCGCGTGGATGAGCCCGACCACGTCACCGACGAGGTGGAGGATGCTGTACGCGGCCACGTCCTCGGGGTGGTCGCTGCGGCCGTACCCGCGCTGGTCGGGGGCGACCACCCGGAACCCCGCCGCGGCCAGCGGCCCGAACTGGTGGCGCCAGGAGTGCCACGACTCGGGGAAGCCGTGCAGCAGGACCACGAGCGGGCCCTCGCCCTCCTCGGCGATGTGCAGCCGGATACCGTTCACGTCGATCATTCGGTGCTCAACCACCCGCCGAGCATACGCGGGCGCTGTAAGGGAATTGCTAACGCGACCGGTACGTGCGCCGACGCCCGGCGAACAGCTCCGTCTGCCGTTCCCTCGCCCGGTTCCCGAGCGCGATCAGCTGAGGCGCCTGCGCGAACCCCTGAGCCAGGGCACCTTCCCGGGCCGCCCACAGGGCCCGCACGGTCCCCTGCACGGCCTCGGCCGGATACCCGGCGATGACGGCGGCCCGGTCGATCGCCGCCGCCACGTCCTCGCCGGGAGGGGTGAGTTCGCTGACGAGTCCGATGTCGTACGCCCGTTGCGCCGAGATCCGCTCGGCGGTGCCCATGAGCATCATCCGCGCGACCTCGCCGTACGGCATGCGCTGCGCCATGAGGACGGACTCGTAGGCGCTGACCATGCCGTAGGTGGTGTGCGGGTCGAAGAAGGAGGCGGTCGTGTCGGCGACGACGAACTCCGCTTCCCCGAGCAGGTAGAAGGCGCCTCCGCAGGCCATGCCCCGCACGGCGGCGACGACCGGTTTCCACAGGTCGTTCGCCTTCGGGCCGACGGTGAGCAGCGGGTCGTCCTGCATGTACGGCGAGTTCGGCTGCGCCACGACGGCGTCACGGTCGATCCCCGTACAGAACGCCCGCTCGCCGGCGCCCGTGAGGACGACGGCACGCACGCTGTCGTCGAAGCGGAACCGCCGCCATGTCTCGGTCAGTTGGTCGGCGGTGGCCAGGTCGATGGCGTTGAGTCTGCCGGGCCGGTCGAGGGTGACGACGGCGACTCCGGTGTCCTGGTCGGTGCTGACGCGCACGCTCATGACCGCTCCAGGACCCATTGGGGCAGGCCGTCGTGGAAGACGACCCGCACCCTGGCGCCGATACGGATCCGGTCCGGGGGAAGGGAGTCGACCGGCTGCCCGGGTCCGGCGACGAGATTGCCGACCAGCCGTATCCGGGGCGCCTCGGCGAGCTCGACGACCACGACGTTGTACGGCGCCAGCTCCGCGTAGTCGGGGAGCAGGGGCGGGTGCGGGACGACGTAGGACCAGACGCGGCCGTGGCCCGAGACCCTGCGCCACTCGCTCGCGAAGGACTGGCAGTGCGGGCAGCAGGGCCGGGGCGGGAAGCGGAGCTCGCCGCAGTCGGCGCACGCCTGGATGCGGAGCTCGCCCTGGGCGGCGTACCGCCAGAAGGGGGCGCCGTCGGTGTCGATGACGGGTGTCAGCACGTCTGTCTCAACTCCTCAGCAGGAGGGCGGAGGTCGGGACGCCCTCACCCGCGGTGACCAGGCAGGTGGCGGCCCCCGGCACCTGCGCGGTGCTGGTCCCGCGCAGCTGCTTCACGCCCTCGGTGATGAGGTTGAAGCCGTGCACATAGGCCTCGCTCAGCCCGCCCCCACCGGTGTTGACCGGCAGTCGCCCACCGATCTCCAGGGCGCCCCCTTCGGTGAAGGCGCCCCCTTCGCCCCGGCCGCAGAAGCCGTACCCCTCCAGGGAGAGCAGCACGAGAGGCGTGAACGCGTCGTAGATCTGGGCGACGTCCACGTCCTGGGGCGTGAGGTCGGCGTGCTTCCACAGGTGCCGGGCGGCGGTCCAGGCCGGGCCGGTGAGCGGGTCGTCGTTCCAGTAGTTGACCATGCCGTGGTGCTGGGCGGGCAGCCCCTGGGCGGCGGAGTGGACGTAGACGGGGCGCTGGGCGCAGTCGCGGGCGCGCTCGCGGGAGACGACCACGCAGGCCAGGGCGCCGTCCGTCTCCAGGCAGTTGTCGTAGAGGCAGAGGGGCTCGCTGATCCACCGGGAGGTCATGTACATCTCGCGGGTGAGGGGGCGGTCGTACATGATCGCGGCGGGGTTCTGGTTGGCCCGGTTCCGGCAGGCGAGGGCCACGTTGAACAGGTGGTCCCGGGTGGCGCCGTACTCGTGCAGGTAGCGGCGGGCGAGGACGGCGATCTCGTCGACGGGCCGGAGCAGGCCGAAGGGCCGGGTCCACTGGGCCGGGGTGGGGAGCTGCACGGCGGTGTTCGTCCACGGCCGGGGTCCCGAGCCCCGCTTCCGCGACCGCCAGGCGACGCCGACGGTCGCCTGGCCGGCGGCGACGGCGGCGGCGAGGAGCGCGACGGTGCCACAGGAACCCCCGCCGCCGTAGGGGACTTGACCGAAGAAGGTGAGGTCACCGAGCCCGACGGCCTTCGCCAGCTCCACCTCGTCGGTCTCCTCCATGGTGTACGAGGCGAGGGCGTCGACCTCGCCGGGCGCGATCCCGGCGTCGTCGAGCGCGGCCAGGACGGCACGGCAGGCGAGCGTGCGCTCGTCCTCGGGGAGGTGTTTGGCGAACGGGGTCTGCCCGATACCGACGATGGCGGTGGCGTCCTTGAGGCCTCCCGTACTTGCCATGCCGCACGCACCTCCGTTGCCGCCGAGGGGACTTGCCGATGCCGCCGAGGGGATGTGCTGACAGCCCGTCAGGCTACCGCTAATCTGACGGTCAGTCAGCTCCTGTGCCGCGAGGAGGCCAGCTGTGGAGTGGGACAGCGTTGCGGACCTGGTCCGGTCGGCGGCTTCGCGGTACGCGGAGACCGAGGCGGTCGTCGAGGGCCGCACCCGGATCACGTACGGCGAACTGGGCGCCCGCGTGGAACGCGCGGCGGCGGCGTGCCTGGCGAACGGGATCGGTCCGGGAGAACGGGTCGGCATCTGGGCCCCCAACTCCCTCGACTGGATCGTCGCGGCACTCGGCGCGGTCTCGGCCGGCGGGGTCCTCGTCCCGCTCAACACCCGCTTCAAGGGCGCGGAGGCAGCGGACGTCCTGCGGCGCAGCGGCACCCGGCTCCTCTTCGTGACGGGCACGTTCCTGGGCACGTCGTACGTGGCGTCGCTGCGGAGGGCGGCGGGGGAGGGGCCGGGCGCCGGGCCGCTGGCCGGGTTGCCGGCGCTGTCCCGGGTGGTGGTGCTGTCGGACGACGCCCCGGCCGGCTTCCTCACCTGGAAGGACTTCCTCGCGAGCGGGGAGGGCGTGGGGGAGGCGGAGACCCGGGCACGGGCGGCTGCGGTGTCGGGGACGTGTCCCTCGGACATCATCTTCACCTCGGGCACGACGGGCCGCCCGAAGGGAGCGGTGATCACCCACGCGCAGACGCTGCGGGCGTACGACATCTGGAGCGACCTGGCGGGCCTGCGTCAGGGCGACCGCTACCTGATCGTGAACCCGTTCTTCCACACCTTCGGTTACAAGGCGGGGGTGCTGGCCTGCCTGATGCGGGGCGCGACGATGATCCCCCAGCCGGTGTTCGACGTGGCCACGGCCATGGCGAACATAGCGGCGGAACAGATCTCCGTGCTGCCGGGCCCGCCGACCCTGCTCCAGTCGCTGCTCGACCATCCGGGCCGGGACGCGCACGACCTCTCGGCGCTGCGCCTGGTGGTGACGGGCGCGGCGGTGGTGCCGTTGCGCCTGGTGGAGCGGCTGCGGGGCGAACTGGGCGTGACCACGGTCCTCACGGCCTACGGCCTGTCCGAGGCGAGCGGCATCGTCACGATGTGCCGCCGCGGCGACGACCCGACGGTCGTCGCGTCGACGTCCGGCCGCCCGATCCCCGGGACGGAGGTGAGGATCGTCGACGGCACGGGGAAGACGGTGGGCCCCGGCATTCCCGGCGAGGTCCTGGTCCGCGGCTTCAACGTCATGCGCGGCTACTACGAGGACGAGGCGGCCACGGCCGAGGTCCTGACGGAGGACGGCTGGCTGCGCACCGGGGACGTCGGGGTCCTGGACCCGGCGGGCAACCTGCGCATCACCGACCGCATCAAGGACATGTTCATCGTCGGCGGCTTCAACGCGTACCCGGCGGAGATCGAGCAGGTGCTGGGTCTGCACCCGGATGTGGCCGACGTGGCGGTGGTGGGGGTCCCGGACCCCCGGCTGGGGGAAGTCGGGAAGGCGTACGTGGTGCGGAGGCCGGGGGCTGTGGTGACGGGGGACGACCTGATCGCCTGGGCACGCCGGGAGATGGCGAACTACAAGGTGCCCAGGGCGGTGGAGTTCGTGGGGGAGCTGCCGCGGAACGCGAGCGGGAAGGTGGTGAAGGGGGAGCTGCGCAACCGGACCCGGCGCCTGCTGTGACCGTCCAAGAGGACCACGGTGACGGCTGTCAACAAGCTTTACTGAGCTGTACTGGCCCTCGCACGCAGACCGTCCGCGGCGGCACACCTTTGCGCCGCCGCGGACGCCAACGCCCGAGGCACGCTCCCGGCCGGCCCGCCCGGCGTTGGGACGTGTGCCTCAGGGTGTGCAGCGTGTCGGGCACCCATCGGCCGCGACGGCTCCCCCTCCGCGCCGTCGCGGCCGATCCCCCGTAGACCGAGTTCGGTTACGCCTGCTCCCCGGTCGCGTGGTCGTCCTGCGGGGTCGACTCCCCGCCGCCCGTGGCGTGGTCGTCGAGCGGCTTGGTCTCAGTGCCGCCAGTGGCGTGATCGTCCTCAGGCTTGACCACAACAGGCTCAGTCGTTTTCTCGTCGCTCATGGCATTCAACTCCCTGGGGTGCGAGATTCTCGGCAGCTCCGCCCGGCAGCTCCCCCGTGTGCTGCCGGGCGGACGCCTCAGGCCCGCTCACCTTGGTGATGCGGCCGTGCGAGTCGATCCGTCTGCCCCCCGACGCGACGCATCGACTGACGAAGAGAGTGCCGTGAGGCGATAAACGAACGATGAACGCCGACCACGGGGGTCAGGCAGCGGTCGCCCGCGACAGCAGGCCCCGGACTTCGGCGGCTTCCGGCCTGTCCAGCTTCTCGTAGATGGCCAGTGCCTCCGTCAAACAGGCGTGCGCTCGGCCGGACTGTCCGATCGCGCCGAGTGCGCGGCCGAGAACGGTCAGCACATTCCCGCGCCGCCATTCGCCGCCGATCCCGCGGAGCAGGGCGAGGGCCTGTTCCGCTTGTGCGGCAGCGCGCGCGGGCTGCCGTGCCGCCAAGGAGACCTCGGCCATGCGGAACAGCGTCATCCCTTCCCAGAGCCGCTGGCGGCTTTCCTGGAATACGGGGAGGGCGGAGTTGAGCTCATTCATGGCGTCGTTGTGGCGCCCCACCGCGGAGAGGGCCAGACCCAGCGCGTATTTGCCGTTGGCGAGGCGCCACGTCAAGCCGACGTCGCGGTAGATGGCCAGAGCCTGCTCCGCAAGGGCCACGGCGACTTCCGGCTTCCCTGCGCTGAGATGGACGCGTGACAGGTTGCTGAGCGCGCTTGCTTCTCCAGGACGGTTGCCATCGGCGCGGAACGCTTTCAGGGCCTCTCCCAGGTACGCTTCCGCGTCCTGGTACCGATTCTGATAGATCGCGACGATCCCGCGGACATTGGGGGCGTATCCGCCCGATACGGGGTCGTCTGCGGCCACGCTGAGGCGCATTCCTCGTGCCGCATGTTCGTCGGCCTGTTGAAACTTGCCGGACAGGCTGTGCGAGTGCGCCAGGATCGTCCGCGCGCGAGCCTGCACGAGCGCGTCACCCGCCCGTTCCGCGGCTGTGAGGACGGCCATGCCGACCTGCTCGTACTGCCGTGCGTCGACCCCCGACTCCGCGAGGTCCTTGGCGGAGAAGAGGAGGTCCACCGCGCGGCGGAGAGAAGGCCCTGTGGCGTGCTGGCGGACGCATGCGAGCACGCAGGGGGCTTCTGTGTAGAGCCAATCGCCGGCCATCTTGCGGTCGGTGAAGGTGAGCCCCGGCTGACTGGTGGGGGCGAGGTGCGCCAACAGCTGATCACCGGGTCGCTCGAGGACGTACACCCCCGCAGCGGTCGCCAGATAAAAGTCCAGCAACCGCGACAACGCCGCCTCCCTCTCACCAGGCGGCTGCTCGTCCCGCTCGGCACACGCACGCGCGTAGAGCCGCACCAGATCATGGAAGCGGTAGCGGCCAGGCGCCGCCGACTCCAGCAGTGACGTGTCCACCAAGGACTCCAGCAGGTCCTCGGTCTCCTCCGCCGGAAGATCCAGCACGGCCGCAGCCGCCGCCAGTGAGATGTCCGGCCCGTCCGCCAGTCCCAGCAGGCGGAAGGCGCGGGCCTGGGCCGGCTCCAGCTGGCCGTAGCCCAGCTCGAAGGTGGCCTTCACGGCGAGGTCGCCCGCCTGGAGCTCGTCCAGGCGGCGGCGTTCGTCGGCCAGTTTCGCCGCCAGGACCGACACCGTCCAGGTGCGGCGGGCCGCCAGGCGGGAGGCCGCGATGCGGATGGCCAGGGGCAGGAAGCCACAGGCCGCGACCACGTCCAGGGCGGCCTCGCGCTCGGACGCCACCCGCTCCTCGCCGACGATCTTCGTGAACAGGGCCAGCGCCTCGTCCGGCGACATCACGTCCAGGTCGACCAGGTGGGCGCCCGCCAGGTCCACCATCCGCACCCGGGAGGTGACCAGCGCGGCACAGCCCTCCGTGCCGGGCAGCAACGGCCTCACCTGGGCGGCGTCCTTCGCGTTGTCCAGCAGGACCAGCACCCGGCGGCCGTCCAGCACCGAGCGGTACAGCGCCGCCCGGTCCTCCAGCGAGTCCGGGATCGCCGAGTCCGCCGTGCCGAGCGCCCGCAGGAACGAGCCCAGTACCGTCTCCGGTTCCGCCGCCCGAGGGCCCGCGCCCTGCAGGTCCACGTACAGCTGCCCGTCCGGGAAGGCCGAGCGCGCCTGGTGGGCGACGTGCACCGCCAGGGTCGTCTTGCCCACGCCGCCGATGCCGGCCAGGGCCGACACCGCCATCACCCGGCCTTCCGAAGACGCCAGGATCTCGCTCAGCTCGCGCACGAAGGCGCTGCGGCCGGTGAAGTCGGGGACGGTAGCGGGCAGTTGGGCCGGGCGCACCGGCACCACGGCCGGTTCCGGCGCCGGGGACGACGGTTCCGCCAGCCCCGGGTCCGCCTGCAGGATGCGCTGCTGGAGTTCCTTCAGGCCCTGCCGGGGGTCCACCCCGAGCTCCTCCGCCAGCAGCCGCCGGGTGTCCGCGTACACCGCGAGCGCCTCAGCCTGGCGGCCGCTGCGGTACAGGGCGAGCATGAGGAGCTCCCTCAACCGCTCCCGCAGGGGGTGCGCCGCCGTCAGGGCCGTCAGTTCCGAGACCGCCTCCGCGTGGCAGCCCTGCTCCAGGTCCATGTCCAGGCAGGACTCCAGCAGTTGCAGGCGCCACTCCTCCAGGCGTACGCGCTGTGCCTCCGCGTACGGGCCCGGTACGCCCGCCAGCGCCTCCCCGTCCCACCGGGCCAGGGCGCGCCGCAGCACGTCGCGGGCGTGGCAGAGGTCGCCGGCGGACCGCGCCTTCTCCGCCTCCGTCGCCAGATCCTGGGCGACCGCCAGGTCCAGGGCGCCCTCGCCCAGGCCCCGTATCGCGTAACCGCCGGACTCGCTGACCAGGACGCCCGGGTCCAGGACCTTGCGCAGGCGCGACGCGTACGTCCGTACCGCCGCCAATGCCTGCGAGGGCGGCTCCTCGCCCCACAGGGCGTCGATCAGCTCCGCCGCCGTGGCCGTACGGCCCTCGCGCAGCAGCAGGGCGGCCAGCAGGGCGCGTTGCTGGGGTGAGCCGGTCTGGAGTGGCTCGTCGCCGCGCCAGGCGCGCACCGGTCCGAGCACGCTGAAGCGCAGCGCCGGCGGCTCCGCCGAGGAGCCGGGACGCCGCTGCTCCGGCACCCGCGGTACACCGTCCATGCAGTCCCCCTAGGCCCTGTCTTCCGGATCACCCCGCAACCACGCCAGTTTGCCTTGTTCATGGCATGTGCGTCAGCCGTCGGAGACACCGATCACAGGCCGGCGCACGGGAGGTCACAAGGTCCACACCCGGTCCGCACACTTCCGCACGGCAACGACCGCCAACCGCCCCCCGTTCGCGTAGCTGACGGACCGTCAGATCAGCGCTACGGTGAGCGCCATGGACACCCACGAGAGCACGTTTCCGCTGATCATCTCCGTGGACGACCACACCGTGGAGCCTCCGGGCGTGTGGCAGGACAGACTGCCGAAGAAGTACCAGGACACCGGGCCCCGGATCGTGCGTGCGCCGCTGAAGGAGATGTCCTTCCTGGGCGGGCGCTTCAAGCCCGTCATGGGCCGGGCGGGAGACGACGGGCCCGTCGGCGACTGGTGGGTCTACGAGGACCTGCACCGGCCCCTCACCCGTCTCGACACCGCCGTGGGCTACGACCGGGACGAGATCCGCCTCGAGGTCATCACCTACGAGCAGATGCGGCCCGGGTCGTACGACGTGCCCGCCCGCCTCGCCGACATGGACGTCAACCACGTCCAGTCCGCCCTGTGCTTCCCCACCTTCCCCCGCTTCTGCGGCCAGACCTTCACCGAGGCGAAAGACCGGGAGCTCGGCCTGCTGTGCGTGCGGGCCTACAACGACTGGATGGTGGAGGAGTGGTGCGGGCCGGACGCCCAGGGACGGCTCGTCCCCCTCACCCTCATCCCCCTCTGGGACGCCGAGCTGGCCGGCCAGGAGGTCCGCCGCAACGCCGGGCGCGGCGTGCGCGCCGTCGCCTTCTCCGAGATACCCCCGCACCTCGGGCTGCCCTCCGTGCACACCGACGACTGGGACCCCTTCCTCGCCGCCTGCGACGAGACCGGCACCGTCATCGCCATGCACATCGGCTCCAGCAGCCGCATGCCCTCCACCTCCGCCGACGCCCCGCCCGCCGTCGGCTCCACCATCACCTTCGCCAACTGCTGTTTCTCGATGGTGGACTGGCTGATGAGCGGGAAGCTGGAACGCTTCCCCAACCTCCGGATCATGTACGCCGAGGGGCAGATCGGCTGGATCCCCTACATCCTCGAGCGTGCCGACGTCGTCTGGGAGGAGAACCGGGGCTGGGGCGGCGTCGCCGACAAGGTGCACCGGCCGCCCTCCGAGCTGTTCGCCGAGCACGTCCACGGCTGCTTCTTCGACGACGCCTTCGGGCTGCGCAGCCTCGACTCCATCGGCGTCGGCAACGTCCTGTACGAGACGGACTACCCGCACTCCGACTCCACCTGGCCCAAGTCCCGCGAGGTCGGCGAGGCGCAGATGGGGCACCTGGACGCGGACGTCGTCGAGCGGATCGTCCGCCGCAACGCCATCGAGCTGCTCGGGCTCACGGACGACGGGCTGTGGCCGGGCGGTGCCAGGTGAGCCTTTGGTACGGCATCCAGCTGCCCGTGCAGTCCCAGAGCACCCTCTACACCGAGCCCTGGGAGACCACCGCCGGCCCGGAGGACCTGGTGGAGGTCGCGCGCGCCGCCGACCGTGCCGGCTTCGCCTACCTCGCGTGCTGCGACCACGTCGGCATTCCGCGCCGGCTGGCCGCCGCGATGAGCACGGTCTGGTACGACCCCGTCGCCACTCTCTCCTTCCTCGCCGCAGCCACCGAACACGTCCGCCTGCTCAGCCATGTCGCGGTCGTCGGACTGCGGCATCCGCTGCTCACCGCCAAGCAGTACGCGACCCTTGATCACCTGAGCCGGGGCCGGCTGATCCTCGGCGTCGGCGCCGGGCACGTACCGGAGGAGTTCGAGGCGCTGGGCGTGGATTTCCGCCGGCGGGGCCCTCTTCTCGACGAGACCATCGACGCCCTGCGTGCCGCACTCGGGCCGGAGGAGTTCCCCGAGCACCACGGCGAGCGGTACGACTTCGAAGGCCTCGGTCAGCGTCCCCGGCCCGCGCAGCCACGGCTGCCGGTCTGGGTCGGCGGCTCCTCGCCCGCCGCCGTACGCCGGGCCGCGCTCAAGGGCGACGGCTGGCTGCCGCAGGGGGACCCCCGGGACCGGCTGCCCGCGCAGCTCGCCCGGATCCGCCGGCTGCGGGAAGAGGCGGGCCTGGACGCACCGTTCACCGTCGGCGCGATCACCGAGCCGCTGTATGCCGGTGAGCCGGCCTGGGAGGTCGGGCGACGCACGCTCACCGGCTCCCCGGACGCCCTCGCCGAGTCCCTGCGCGCCTACCGCGCGATGGGCGTGCACCAGATCCAGGTGCGGTTCCGCAGCCGGAGCCGCGGCGAACTCACCGACCAGATCGAGGCGTTCGGCGCCGACATCGCCCCCCACCTGTGAGGAGACCGCATGGGCAAGCTCGACGGACGGGTCGTCATCGTCACCGGCGCCGCACGCGGACAGGGCGAACAGGAGGCCCGGCTCTTCGCGGCCGAGGGCGCCGAGGTGGTCGTCGCCGACGTCCTCGACGACCAGGGGGAGGCCCTCGCGAAGGAGATCGGCGCCCGGTACGTCCACCTCGACGTCGGCCGCGAGGACGACTGGCGGGCCGCGGTCACCGCCGCCAAGGACGCCCACGGCCGCATCGACGGGTTGGTCAACAACGCCGGCGTCCTGCGCTTCCACGCCCTGCTGGACACGCCCCTCGACGAGTTCATGGAGGTCGTACGGGTCAACCAGGTCGGCTGTTTCCTCGGCATCAGGGCCGTCGCCCCGGAGATGACCGACGGCGGCACGATCGTCAACACCGCCTCCTACACCGGGCTGACCGGCATGGCCGCCGTGGGCGCGTACGCGGCCAGCAAGCACGCCGTCCTCGGGCTGACCCGCGTCGCCGCCCTGGAACTGGCGGGGCGGGGGATACGCGTCAACGCCGTCTGCCCCGGCGCCATCGACACCGCGATGTCCAACCCGGCCCGCCTCGACCCGGACGCCGATCCGGAGGCGACGGCGCAGGGCCTCGACCGGTTCTACCGCCGGCTCGTGCCGCTGGGGCGGATCGGGCGGCCGGAGGAGGTGGCGCGGCTCGCGCTGTTCCTGTCGTGCGACGACTCGTCGTACATCACCGGGCAGCCGTTCGTGATCGACGGGGGCTGGCTGGCGGGTGTGAGCGTGGTCTGACCGGCCCCGCTTGGCTGACGGTACGTCAGCTATTGACGCTCCAAGGAGCCGGTGGAACAGTCGGCCTATGAATCTGACGACTCGTCAGAAATGACGCTGGGGACGGTGAACCTCCTTGGAATTCGGGCTCTTTGTACAGGGATACGTGGGCAAGCGCGCCGAGACCGACCCGCTCGCCGAGCACAGGGCGCTGATGGAGGAGACCGAGTACGTCATCGAGGCGGACCGGTGCGGCTTCAAGTACGCCTGGGCCTCCGAGCACCACTTCCTGGAGGAGTACTCCCACCTCTCCGCCAACGACGTCTTCCTCGGATACCTGGCACACGCGACGGAGCGGATCCACCTGGGCTCGGGGATCTTCAATCCGCTCGCCCCGGTCAACCACCCGGTGAAGGTCGCCGAGAAGGTCGCCATGCTCGACCACCTCACCGGGAACCGTTTCGAGTTCGGCAGCGGACGCGGGGCCGGCTCGCACGAGATCCTCGGCTTCCTCCCGGGCGTCACCGACATGAACCACACGAAGGAGATCTGGGAGGAGACCATCGCCGAGTTCCCGAAGATGTGGCTCCAGGACGAGTACCCCGGCTTCCAGGGCAGGCACTGGTCGCTGCCGCCGAGGAAGGTCCTGCCCAAGCCGTACGGCACGTCACACCCGGCGATGTGGTACGCGGCCGGGTCGCCGCCGTCGTACGCCATGGCCGCCCGCAAGGGCCTCGGGGTGCTCGGGTTCAGCGTGCAGAAGGTCTCCGACATGGAGTGGGTGCTGGAGCAGTACAAGACGGCGATCGTGGACGCGGAGCCCGTCGGGGATTTCGTCAACGACAACGTGATGGTGACGACGACCGCGGTCTGTGCGCCCACGCACGAGGAGGCGGTGCGGATCGCCGCCGGCGGAGGGCTGCACTACCTCCAGTCGCTTCTCTTCCGCTACCACGACACCTTCCCGCGGCCCGACGGCTTCCCCGTCTGGCCGAAGACGCTGCCCGAGTTCACCGAGGAGATCATCGAGCATCTGATCGCCGAGGAGCTGTTGATCTGCGGGGATCCGGACGAGGTGCTCATGCGGTGCAAGCGGTGGGAGCAGGCCGGGGCCGACCAGTTGGTGTTCGGGGTGCCCATCGGGATCTCGCGGGAGGACACGTTGCGGACGATCCGGCTGATCGGGGAGCACGTGATTCCGAAGATCGATACGGATCCGGTGCACCGGACCACGCGGTTTCGGAGGGCGGGCTGAGGGCGTACGGCGGCCTGCGGGCTGGGTGTGGTCGCCCGCGCCCACGCGGCAGCCGCAGGCCGACACAGCCCCGCGCCCCTTGGGGGCGTGCCCGACACCTGAGTCGAGGAGGAAGCCCATGCTCGATCACCTCATCAAAGGCGCGAGGGTCGTGGACGGGACGGGTGCGGCCGGTCGCACCGCCGATGTCGGCATCCGCGACGGCCGTATCGCCGCCATCGGCAGGATCACCGCAGGATCCCGCACCACCGAGGACGCCACCGGCCTCGTCCTCGCCCCCGGGTTCGTCGACCCGCACACCCACTACGACGCCCAGCTCTTCTGGGACCCGTACGCCACGCCCTCGCTGAACCACGGGGTCACCACCGTCGCGGCCGGGAACTGCGGGTTCACTCTCGCGCCGCTGAACCCCGCAAGGCCGCAGGACGCCGACTACACCCGCCGGATGATGTCCAAGGTCGAGGGCATGTCCCTGGTCGCGCTGGAGGAGGGGGCGCCCTGGAACTGGCACACGTTCGGGGAGTATCTGGACGCCCTGGAAGGGCGGATCGCCGTGAACGCCGGGTTCATGGTCGGCCACTGTGCGCTGCGGCGGTATGTGATGGGGCCTGAGGCCGTCGGCGGGCAGCCGAGCGAGGAGCAGCTTGCCGGGATCGTACGGCTGCTGCACGACGCCATGGACGCCGGTGCGTGGGGTTTCTCCACCACCCAGTCGAGCACCCACTCCGACGGGGACGGGCAGCCCGTGGCCTCCCGGCACGCGAAGCCGGAGGAGCTGCTGGCGCTGGCGCGGGCGGTCGGTGAGCACGAGGGCACGCAGATCGAGGGGATCGTCGCGGGCTGCCTGGACCAGTTCAGCGACGCGGAGATCGATCTGCTGGTGGAGATGAGCGCGGTGGCGGGGCGGCCTTTGAACTGGAACGTCCTGACCATCGACGCGGCCGTCCCGGAGCGGGTGCCCAGGCAGCTGGAGGCGAGCGAGCGGGCGCGCAAGGCCGGCGGCCGGGTGGTGGCCCTCACCATGCCGATCCTCACGCCGATGAACATGTCCCTGGGCACCTTCTGCGCGCTCAACCTCATCCCCGGGTGGGGCGAGATCCTGGGCCTGCCCGTGCCCGAGCGCATCGCCAGGCTGCGGGATGCGCGGACCAGGGCCGAGATGCTGCGGCGCGCCGGCTCCAAGGAGGCGGGCGTCTTCCGGCGGCTGACGAACTTCGGGCGGTACGTCATCGGCGACACCTACAGCGAGGCGAACCGGGGCCTGACCGGGCGGGTGGTGAAGGACATCGCCGCGGAGCGCGGCCAGGACCCCTTCACGTGCCTGGTGGAGATCTGCGCGAACGACGACCTGCGTACGGTGCTGTGGCCGATGCCGACGGACAACGACCCGGCGTCGTGGGCGCTGCGGGCGGAGACCTGGCGGCACGAGGACGTCCTGCTGGGCGGCTCGGACGCGGGCGCCCACCTGGACCGCATGTGCGGAGCCCCCTACACCACCCGGTTCCTCGGGGACTGCCTGCGCGGGCGGCGGCTGGCCGGGCTGGAGCAGGCCGTGAAGATGCTGACGGACGACCCGGCCCGCCTCTTCGGCCTGCGGGAGCGCGGGCGGGTGCGGGAGGGCTGGCATGCGGACCTCGTCCTCTTCGACCCGGAACGGATCGGCGCGGGTCAGGCCACCCTGGTGCACGACCTGCCGGGTGACAGTCCGCGGCTGGACGCCAAGGCGCTCGGGGTGCGGGCCGTGTGGGTCAACGGGGTCGAGGTGATCCGGGACGACACGGTGACGGGCGCGGTGCCGGGGAAGGTGCTGCGTTCCGGGCGGGACACGGCCACGGTGAGCACCCGGTGACCGAGGGCCGGCGGCTGTTCGTGGGCGGCGCGTGGGTGGAGCCCGACGGCGGCCACTACGCGGTGATCGACCCGGCGACCGAGCAGACCGTCGGGTGGGCGCCGGAGGCCTCGCGGGATCAGGTGCACGCGGCCTGCGCCGCGGCCCGCGAGGCCTTCCAGCCGTGGTCGCGCACGGCACCGGGGGAGCGGGCGGCGGTGCTCGCGCGGGCGGCGGAGATCATCGCCGGTGACCTGGGGCCGAACGCGGAGCTGGCCCGGGCGGAGACCGGGGCGACCACGGCGACGGCCAGGCGCATGCAGGTCGGCGTCGCCGCCGCCCGATTCCGCCGGTACGCGCGCGTGGAGCCCGCCGAGTGGGCGGTCCCGCCGCAGATCAACGAGGCCGGCCCCATGGGGAAGGCGGGGGTGACGGGCGCGCTGGCTATACGGCAGCCCGTCGGCGTCGTCACCTGCGTCACCTCGTACAACAACCCGTGGGCCAACCCGGCCGGGAAGATCGCCCCCGCCCTGGCGATGGGCAACACGGTCGTGGTGAAACCCGCCCCGCAGGACCCGCTGTCGGTCTACCGGATGGCCGAGGCGCTTCAGGCGGCGGGCGTGCCGCCGGGCGTGGTCAACGTGGTCAGCGGTGCGCGTACCGAGGTCGGTGAGGCGGCCGTCGCGTCCGCCGACGTCGACATGGTGAGCTTCACCGGCTCCACGGCGGTGGGGCAGCGCATCGCCCAGGTGTGCGGGCGGGACATGAAACGCCAGTTGATGGAGCTGGGCGGCAAGGGCGCGGCGATCGTGTTCGACGACGCGGACCTCGCCTCGGCGGTCGCCGGAATCGGCACCACCTTCTCCTTCTACAGCGGCCAGATCTGCACGGCACCGACCCGGGTGCTGGCCCAGCGGGGCGTGTACGACCGGCTGGTCGAGCAACTGGCCGGATGCGCACGCCGGTTGAAGGTGGGCGACCCCAGGGAGCCGGACACGGTGGTCGGGCCGGTGATCTCGGCCGCGCACCGCGAACGGGTCGAGTCGTACGTCGACGTCGGCCGCAAGGAGGGCGCGGTCGTGGTGACGGGCGGCGAACGGCCGCCGTACGACCGCGGCTTCTACGTCGCCCCGACCCTCCTGGCCGACTGCACCAACGACATGCGGGTGGCCCGCGAGGAGATCTTCGGCCCGGTGGTCGTCGTCATCCCCTTCGACGAGGCGGACGAAGGGGTCGCGATGGCCAACGACAGCGACTACGGCCTGATCGACTACGTGTGGTCGGGGGACGTGGCCCGCGCCTTCCGCGTGGCGCGGCGGCTGCGCGCGGGCGGGGTCGGGATCAACACCGTCGGCCGCAACATGGAGGCCCCTTTCGGCGGTTTCAAGAAGAGCGGGGTCGGCCGGGACGTCGGCTCGTACGCACTGCACGCCTACAGCGAGGTGCAGGCGATCGTGTGGCCGGGCTGAGGACGAGGACGAGGCCGAGGACGTGCGAACGGCTGCAGGCCGCGCACGGCCCGTCTGCTCAGTCCAGATCCACCCGCACCGTCAGCAGATCCGTCCCGAACGCCCTCACCCCGGCGCTGTTGAGGCGGGGCAGGGAGCGCAGCCGGGCGACGGGGTCGTCGTCGGGCATCAGGTGGGCCGTGCCCGTGTGCCAGCGGCCCCGGATGCGTACCCGTACCCGCGGGTCGGTCTTGATGTTGCGGACGTACTGCGACCGTTCGCCGAACTCCGACACCAGCCAGAAGGAGTCGCCGACGCGCCGGCCTCCCACCGGGGTCTGACGGGGCAGCCCGGAGACGCGGCCCGTGGTCTCCAGCACCGTCTGGAGGGGGAGGCGGCGCAGCACCGGGTTGCCCACCCGGCGCTGGAAGGCCGTGGCGGCGCGGAATCTGAGGTCGGCGAGGCGGGACATGGCAGGGGCACTCCTTCGCACCGGGCTCTCACTGTTTCTTCCATCTGTTTCCTCGATGGTTCCTGCTTCAATGGTCATCTGACGCGGCATGACGAGAGCGGGTGGCTGCGGATGCGGGTGGTGACCTGGAACCTGTGGTGGCGCTTCGGCCCCTGGGAGACCCGGCAGAAGGCGATCCTCACGGCCCTGCGCGAGCTGCGCCCGGACGTGGTGGGCCTGCAGGAGGTGTGGGCCGCCGACGGCGAGAACCTCGCGGAGTGGCTGGCCGGTGAGCTGGGCCTGCACTGGACCTGGGCCGGCTCCCACGCGCCCGAGCGCTGGCGGCGGCGACTCGCGGGCCCCGCCGCCGACAGCGTCGACATAGGGAACGCCGTGCTCAGCAGGTGGCCCGTCGTCGACGAGGACGTGCTGCCGCTGCCCGCCCCGGCGGACGTGGACGACGGCCGGCTCGCCCTCTACGCCCGCCTCGCCACCCCCTCCTACGAGGTCCCGTTCTTCACCGTCCACCTCACCTCCGCCCTGCACGCCTCGGCGGCCCGCTGCCGCCAGGTCGCCGCGCTCGCCGAGTTCGTCGCCCGGCACCGCGGCGACACCCCGTTCCCGCCCGTCGTCACCGGCGACTTCAACGCCTGGCCGGACTCCGACGAGATCCGCCTCCTCGGCGGCTACAAGACCGCCCCGGCCGTGCCCCGCCAGGTCCTCTTCGACGCCTGGGAGTACGCCGACCCGGCGGCCCCCTCCGCCACCTGGGACGCGGCCAACCCGTACGTGGCGCCCGGCCGGGAGCCGAGCGTGCGCATCGACTACATCCACGTGGGGCCGCCCGGCCCGGACGCACTCGGGCACGTCCGGAGCGTGCGGCGGGCCTGCGACGGCCCCGTGGACGGGGTCTGGCCGTCGGACCACGCGGCGGTCGTGGCGGACCTGGCGGAGCGGGCGGACCAGGAGTGAGACGGCGCCCCTCGCCGCCCTCACACGAGGTCACCGTCCGCCGAGCGGTCTCACCGCCCCAGGAAGATCGGGTTGGTGAACGCCGCCAGCGCCCCCGGCAGCGGTCCCGCCGCCGTCTCGTGCCGCAGCTCCGCGCGGACGTACGCCGCGTACGAGGGCGTCGCCCGCCACTCGACCACGCCCGAGCCCGCCACCGGGAGCGGGGCGCTGGTGTGCAGCACGCCCTGGTCCGTCACGAGGCGGACCGTGCAGCGGGGGGCGCCCGAGACCTCCAGGCGCACGGTGACCGGCGTGTCCCGGTCCACCTCCAGCCGCTCGCCGATTCCGGCGTGTTCGCCACGGCCGCCGCTCGCCGTGAAGGACAGCGTCACGTTCTTCGACTCGGCGATGTACGAGCGGCCCGCGCGGATGCCCTCCTGGATCGCCTCCCGGGTCAGGTCGTCGGCCAGCACCACCGTCTGGGGGCGCCCGACGACGTCCGGGTCGCGGTGGGCGTCGCTGTTGCCCATCGCCGGGATCCAGGACCGGGAGCCCGAGCGCACCGAGGCGACCAGCATGCCGTCCCAGTCGGCGAGCGCCACCTCGTCGTCGGGCGTGTAGGGGCCGTTCCACACCTCCACCGCGTCGGCCTCGCCGAAGCCGAACTTCCAGTTGCAGCCGATGCAGGTGGCGTGCGGGTGGGCGGGTACGACGAGACCGCCTGCCCGCCGGATCTGGCGGGCGAACCGGCCGAAGCGGTTGTCGCGGGCCCGGTAGCGCCAGTCGACGAAGGTCCCCGGGTCCGTGCCCAGGGCCACCACGTGCCCGTTGCGGGTCGTGACCTCCTCCCCCATCAGGACCAGCAGGTCGTCACCGGCCACGTCCGCCCAGTGCGCGTGCGCCGCGTGCGTGTTGTGCTCGGAGGTGTTGATGAAGTCCAGGCCCGCCGCCCGTGCCAGCGCCCCGACCTCCGCCGGGGTGCGGCGGCCGTCGGAGTACCAGGAGTGCAGATGGCAGTCGCCCCGGTACCAGGCACGGCCCCGCCCCTTGGCCCGCTCCGGCGGATACACCGGCCGGGCGACCTCGCCGGGATCCCCGTAGGTGAGCGTGATCGTGATCTCGTACGACAGTCCCTGCGGGGCCACCGTGTACGGCCCGAGGGCGATGTGCCACGTGCCCTCGCGCACCGGGCCCGGGAGGTAGCCGGGCGTCGCGTCGTCCGCGCGGATGAAGAACTCGGTGCGCGCCCCGCCCGACCAGCCCCGGAAGCCCCGGCCGCCGAGCTCGGTGCCGCGTTCGTCGAAGATGCCGATGTCGAGGGCGTTGCCCGTGGTCCCGGCGGGGACGGAGGGCCGGTCGTAGGTGTAGGCGACCTTGATCTCCCGTACGCCGCCTGGGACTTCGACCGGTACGTACACGAAGTCGGGCGACCCGGGCGGCAGGGTGCCGCGCACGGTCCGCGTCTGCCGGTCCCGTCCGGCCGCTGAAGCGAAGCTCACGCTTCCCAACGTAAGCGCGGCGGCGGCGCCCGTCACGAACAGGGCGCGTCTGCCGACTGGGCCGTGGTTGTCCTCGCACATGCTGCTGCTCCCAGGGTGTCGTGGGTGACATGGCATGGGTGGTGCAGGGTGGTGCGTGCAACCCTCGTATTGAGCCGTGAACTGCCGTGCACGGCAAGGGGATCGGAAGCTGTCCGGGGTAGATCCGGCTACGGATGCCGACTGGTCGGTATGGACAGGGGGAGTCGGGCCGGGTAGAGAGGGGGCATGGACATCGCCGTCACGATCTTCCTCACCGACGAGACGATCACCCCGGCCCGGCTCGCCCGCGAGCTGGAGCAGCGCGGTTTCGCCGGGCTGTACCTGCCCGAGCACACGCACATCCCCGTCGAGCGGACCAGCCCCTACCCGGCGGGCGGTGAGCTGCCGCGCGAGTACGGCCGCACCCTCGACCCGTTCGTCGCGCTCGGGCAGGCGGCGGCGGTCACGGAGCGGCTCGGCCTCGGCACCGGCATCACGCTGGTCGCCCAGCACGACCCGATCGACCTGGCCAAGCAGATCGCGACCCTGGACCACCTCTCCGGCGGGCGCTTCACCCTCGGCGTCGGCTTCGGCTGGAACGCCGAGGAGGCCGCCGACCACGGTGTGCGGTGGCACACGCGACGCGAGCTCGTCCGCGACCGGATGGCCCTGATGCGCGCGCTGTGGGCGGAGGAACCGACCGCCTACGAGGGCGAGTTCGGGAGCGTGCGCGCGAGCTTCGCCCATCCCAAGCCCGTGCGGAAGCCGCGCGGCCCGGTCATCGGCCCGCGCACGCTGGTCGGCGGCGCGGCCGGGCCGAAACTGTTCGCGCACATCTGCGAGTACGCCGACGGCTGGCTGCCCATCGGAGGGCGCGGCCTGTCCGAGACCCTGCCCGCCCTGCGCGCCGCCTGGTCCGACGCGGGCCGCGACCCGGACGCCCTCCAGGTCGTCCCGTACGCCGTCCGCCCGACCCCGGGCAAGCTCGCGCACTACGCCGAGCTCGGCATCAAGGAGGTGGTGGTGCAGCTGCCGTCGGCGGGGGAGGGGGAGGTGCTGCGGGCGCTGGACGCGTATGCGGGGTATCTCCCGGACGGCCGACACGGCGGGACATGACAAACTGGCTGACTGTTGTCCAGACCCCCGGGACGCGGCGCTGTTGATCCTGAGGGCCGCATGAGAATCGCCTGGTTTGCGTGGGTTGCACAGCATTTCGGTGAGTACGGCTACAGCAAAGGGCCGTTGCACGGCGCGATCGGCACGGTGGCCGTCCTGCTCACCGCCCTTCTGCTCGGTTACGCACTGCGCCGCCACCGGCCCGCAGCCCTGATCGCCGGCGGCCTCACCTGTGCCCTCGGCATCGGGTGGCTGGCCTTCCACTGACAGGGCGCTCGCGCGATCGCAGCCGTCGCAGTCGTCGCTGCCTCGCCTGATCACCCCGACCGTATGCTCAAAGGATGACGACTTCCGCGACCTCCGGAACCGGCCCCACCGAGAACTCCATGCGTCGCGCTCTCAAACGTGCCCGGGACGGCGTCTCCCTCGACGTCACCGAGGCGACGGTCCTCCTCCAGGCCCGTGGCGAGCACCTTCAGGACCTGTCCGCCTCGGCCGCCCGGGTGCGCGACGCGGGCCTCGAGGCGGCGGGCCGGCCCGGCGTCATCACGTACTCGAAGAGCGTCTTCATCCCCCTCACCCGGCTGTGCCGGGACAAGTGCCACTACTGCACCTTCGTCACCGTCCCCGGCAAGCTGCGCCGGGCGGGCCACGGGATGTTCATGTCCCCCGACGAGGTGCTCGACATCGCCCGGCGTGGCGCCGCCCTCGGCTGCAAGGAAGCCCTGATCACCCTCGGCGACAAGCCCGAGGACCGCTGGCCCGAGGCGCGCGAGTGGCTCGACGCCCACGGCTACGACGACACCATCGCCTACGTACGGGCCATCTCCATCCGCATCCTGGAGGAGACGGGCCTGCTGCCCCACCTGAACCCGGGCGTCATGACCTGGACCGACTTCCAGCGACTGAAGCCCGTGGCGCCGTCGATGGGCATGATGCTGGAGACGACGGCGACCCGGCTCTGGTCCGAGCCGGGCGGCCCGCACCACGGCTCCCCGGACAAGGAACCGGCCGTACGCCTGCGGGTGCTGGAGGACGCGGGCCGCTCCTCGGTCCCCTTCACCTCGGGGATCCTCATAGGCATCGGCGAGACGTACGAGGAGCGGGCGGAATCCCTCTTCGCCCTGCGCAGGATCTCGCGCGCCTACCACGGCATCCAGGAACTCATCATCCAGAACTTCCGTGCCAAACCGGACACGGCGATGCGTGGCATGCCCGACGCGGAACTGGACGAACTGGTCGCCACGGTCGCGGTCGCCCGCCTGATCATGGGCCCGTCGGCCTGCCTGCAGGCCCCTCCGAACCTGGTCGACTCCGAGTACGAGCGGCTGATCCACGCCGGCATCGACGACTGGGGCGGCGTCTCCCCGCTGACCATCGACCACGTCAACCCCGAACGCCCCTGGCCGCAGATCGAGGAACTGGCCGAACGGTCCGCGGCCGCCGGCTTCTCCCTGCGGGAACGTCTCTGCGTCTACCCGGAGTTCGTGAAGCGCGGCGAGCCCTGGCTGGACCCCCGGCTGCGCCCGCACGTGGCGGCGCTGGCCGACCCGGAGACGGGCCTGGCACGTCCCGAGGCGTTGCCGCAGGGGCTGCCGTGGCAGGAACCGGAGGAGGTCTTCGTCCCCTCCGGCCGTACGGACCTCCACGTGTCGATCGACACCGAGGGGCGTACGTCCGACCGCCGCGACGACTTCGACGAGGTGTACGGCGACTGGGGCGCCCTGCGCGAGGCGGCCGTCCCCGGCATGACACCGGAGCGCATCGACACCGACGTACGGGCCGCGCTCAGCACGGCCGCCGACGACCCGACGCGGCTGACCGACGACGAGGCGCTGGCCCTGCTCCACGCGGACGGCCCGGCGCTGGACGCCCTGTGCCGGATCGCGGACGACGTACGCAAGTCGGCGGTGGGCGACGACGTCACCTACATCGTCACCCGCAACATCAACTTCACCAACGTCTGCTACACGGGCTGCCGTTTCTGCGCCTTCGCGCAGCGCCGCACGGACGCCGACGCCTACACGCTGTCGCTGGAACAGGTCGCCGACCGGGCCCAGCAGGCCTGGGACGTCGGCGCGGTCGAGGTCTGCATGCAGGGCGGCATCCACCCCGACCTGCCGGGCACGGCGTACTTCGACATCGCCCGGGCGGTCAAGGAACGCGTCCCCGGCATGCACGTCCACGCCTTCTCACCCATGGAGGTGGTCAACGGCGCGACGCGGACGGGCATGTCCATCCGCGAGTGGCTGACGGCCGCCAAGGAGGCCGGCCTGGACACCATCCCGGGCACGGCGGCGGAGATCCTCGACGACGAGGTCCGCTGGATCCTCACGAAGGGCAAGCTGCCCACGGCCACGTGGATCGAAGTCGTCACGACGGCACACGAGTTGGGCATCCGCTCGTCCTCGACGATGATGTACGGCCACGTCGACCAGCCCCGCCACTGGCTGGGCCACCTGCGGACCCTCGCCCGCATCCAGCAACGGACGGGCGGCTTCACGGAGTTCGTGACCCTGCCGTTCGTGCACACCAACGCACCCGTGTACCTGGCGGGCATCGCCCGTCCCGGCCCGACCGTCCGCGACAACCGCGCGGTCACGGCGATGGCCCGCCTGCTCCTGCACCCGCACATCCCCAACATCCAGACCAGCTGGGTGAAACTGGGCACGGACGGCGCGGCCGAGATGCTCCGCTCCGGCGCAAACGACCTGGGCGGCACGCTGATGGAGGAGACCATCTCCCGTATGGCGGGCTCGTCCTACGGCTCCTACAAGTCGGTCCGCGACCTGATCGCGGTCGCGGAGGCGGCCGGCCGCCCGGCCAGGCCGCGCACCACCCTGTACAGGGAGGTCCCGGAGGAACGGCAACGGGCGGCGCAGGCGTCCGACGGGCATCTGCCGGAGCTGCTGCCGGTGCTGGACTGAGACGAGTGGACGATACGGGGATCGGTACGATGATCCGACCCCCGTATCGCTGGGTACTGGGGCCGGAGACTGAGGAGATGCGTGCCCGTGCCTGCCCGAATTCCCTCGTGGGCCTGGGTGACCGGACTGACCGTGGGGGCGGTCGCGGCGGTGGCCGTCCTCGCCGTGCAGGCGGACCAGGGCCCGCACCCGACCGCGACGGCGGCCCGGCCGAGCAGTTCGGCGTCGGCGAGCGCGGAGCCGAGGCCGAAGGAGTCGGCCCCGGCGGTGGTGCCGGACGACTCCGGCACGGGCCGGCGCATCGTCTACTCGCTCGGGCGGAAGCGGGTGTGGCTGGTCGACGCGAGCGACGCCACGCGCCGCACGTTCGCGGTGTGGCCGGGGACGGTCAGCCCGGATCCGGGGACGTACGCGGTCTCGAAACGCACGGAGGCCACGATCGGCTCGGACGGTGTCCAGGTCGAGCACATCCTCTACTTCACCGCGAAGAACGGCCTCTCCATCGCCTTCTCCAACGCGGTGGACGGCTCCTCCCCCCGACCCGCAGCCTCGGGCACGCAGACGGGCGGCATCCGCATGCCCAAGGCGGACGGCTCGGCACTGTGGGCCTTCGGCACGACGGGGACGTCGGTCGTGGTGGTCAAGTAGCGCAGGCCTGCTGAGGGGGCTATTCGGTGTCCTTGGGGTGACGGGGCGAGGCGTACACCAGATGGACGGTTCGGCGTTGCTCGTCGACGAGGTAGCGCACGCGACCGCCTGCGGTCACCTCGTACTCCCACTGGGGATACGGCTGACCGCCCAGGTTACCCCTGGCCAGACGGCCGCGGAGCCGGTGCTGACGGTCGGGATCCGCTCGGGACAGCGGGTCGCTGCGCAGCGCCTCGAAGCAGCGCCGGGTGTTGCCCGGAGCCTCCGCGCACAGTTCGCCCCATCCCTTCGCCGCCTCGTTCGTCGCGAATCGCAGACGCCATTCCTCGCCCACCGGCGGTGGAGCGACGTCGTCGCCGCGCTTGGGGCTCACGGCGCGGTCACCTCGCCGTGATCCTCGTCCGGCAGGCGGCGGGTGAGCTGCGCGGTGAGCTCGGGGTCGGCGAGGATCCGTGCCGTCGCGCGCCACTCGACGACGACGCGGTGGAGATTGGCGTGGACGTCCAACTGGGCCGCGTCGTGCGTGGCGTCGATGAGCTCGGCCACGAACTGCTTCAGCTCGTCCCCCGACAGGTGACGGACCCACGGGAACACCGAGGGGAGTGCACGCAGTATGGCCCGCTCGCCGGCATCACTGCGCACCAGGGCGGCCAGAAGGCGGGCCGTGATGTCCGCCGTCTCCTCTCGCTGCTGGTCATGGCGCGCCGTCGTCAGATACAGGTCCTCGCCGTCCCGACGGGTGATGTGCACACGCTGAGCCCGGTCGAGCGTTTCGGCGACACGCTTCGAGTTCTTGGACAGCTCGGAGAACGCGACTGTGGGGGTGGACATGTTCCGAAAGTACTTCGGAACATGTTCCGAAGTCAATCGCGGGCCGGGCCGAACGGCAGGTGGTTGACGACCAGCACGATGCCGCTGAACGTGAACACCCGGGTCGCCGCGTCGAGCCCGTTCCAGTCGCCCGACTGCCACATCGCGAACCACTCACCGCCGATCGCGATGAACCCGGCACCGAACAGCAGCAGGACCATCAGCAGGCCGTACGTGGAGAACCGGCGGGCGCGGGCGTGGTCACGCCGGGCCCACAGCCATGTGCCGTATATGAGGACGAGCGCGGCGACGGTCTCCCAGACGATGATCGCGACGTAGGCGGCGTCCTGGATCCCCTTGCTGGTGATCGCCCGCCACATCAGGTCGTCGTCCTTGAAGGTGGTGTCCATGGCCAGCACGTGTCTGACGAACTGCTGGTTGGTCCCGAAGTCGGTGATGTTCCCGAAGGCGACGAGGGCCATGTAAAGGGCGACGGAGGCGGTGAGGAGGGTCGCGGTGAGGGAGAGGGTGCGTGGGGTGGTCGTCATGCAGATCATTTTCCGCCCAGGCCTCGGCGCCCGGTAGGCATTGAGCCAGATACGACGGGGGCGCCGCCGGGGCGCCCAGCCACGCCTGAGGTTCAGCGTTCCGCCGCGAACTCCACGAACTCCGTCCAGGTGGCATCCGTGAACGCGAGCCGGGCGCCGTCCTTGTTCTTGGAGTCGCGGACGTGGACGGTGGGGGTTGCGGGGGATATGGCGACTTCGACGCACTCAGGGCCGTCGTTGCTGCTGTAGCTGCTCTTGAACCATTCCAGGGCGGTCATGTCTCCCACTTCAGTACTTTCTCGATGAAGGCCAGCGATTCTTGGGGTGTGAGCGCTTGCGCCCGGATCATGCCATAGCGCATCTCCAGGATCTGGACCTCCCGGGGATCACTGATGAGCCGGTTGTGCAGTTGTGACTCCGTGTGCCCGAGCGTCTTGCCGTTCCGGAGTTTCAAGAGTTGGAGCGAGCCGCCCATGCCCGCGTGGTCCTCGCAGTCAGTGGGCATCACCTGGATCTCGACGTGCCTCAACTGGCTCATCTCCAGCAGGTGTTCGAGCTGGTGTCGCAGCACCATTCTGCTCCCGAGGGGCCGTCGTAGTGTCACCTCTTCCTGTACGAACGTGACCAGCGGTCGGGGTACGCGATCGAAGACGGCCTTCCGTGCCATGCGGGCTGCGACGAGACGCTCCATCTCGTCCTCCGTATAGGCGGGGCGTCGCATCGCGTACAACGCCTGGGCGTACTCCGGCGTCTGCAGGAGACCATGGATGTGGTGGCTGGCGTAGGCGCCTAGCTCGACGGCCTCGTCCTCCAGCTTGGCCAGATCCCGAACCGTCTTCGGATACCGCGCCTTCTCCACGTCCTCCTTCATCGCGGCCAGCTTCCCGCCCGCCCCGAGCACCTCATCGGCCTTGTCCAGGAAGTCCGGCTTCGGGATCCGCCGCCCCCGTTCCACGGACGAGACCATGTCCTCGCCGTACCCGATCGCCGCGCCGAGCTCCGCCTGCTTCAGCCCGGCGGCCTCGCGCCACAGCTTGATCTGCCGTGCGACCGTCCTGACGATGGCCGCGGCCTCCTCGTCCTCCACACCGTCCCCTCTCTACGTACGACCCGTACGACCCCGATCCACACCCGGACAGTCACTCTCCGTACCGAGGTCGTTGCTGTTCAGAGTAGGGACAGCTGGCCACGCTAGGTGACATGAGCCAGAAATCGCTCCGCCAAGTCACCGCCGCCACCCGCCACTTCTCGATCCAGCTGTCCGCGACTCGCAGAGGTGCCCGACTCGCCCGTCTGCTCGCCGAGCGCCAACTCGACGACTGGGGTGAGCCGTTCGAGGCCGCCGCGCAGGTGGTGGCCGAGCTGGCGTCGAACGCCGTGCTGCATGGACGTGTCCGGGGCAGGGACTTCCGGCTGGGGATGAAGCTGTACGCGGACCGCACCCTGCGCATCGAGGTGACCGACGCCCGGGGCGACCGGATCCCGTGTCTCCCGGACCCGGAGGTCGAGGACGCGGAAGCAGGCCGTGGCCTGCGGATCGTCGCGGCGTACGCGGACCGTTGGGGCGTCGAGGAGGCGCCTGCGCATGGCAAGACGGTGTGGGCGGAACTGGCCCCGGATCGCGCGGATCCATGACCCGGTCCGGCCCGACGCCAAAGACCAAAGAACCGGGGAAAGAACCAACCCACCCCCACCGCCCCCGTCGATCACCCGCAAGGGTGAACATCACCAACTCGGCTGGCGCGGAGGGTGTTACATCGTGCAGCGTCAGCCGCGACAACCGCACACATGCATCGGCCCCCGCCGGGACTGCCATCCCAGTGCGAGGGCCTGATCACCGAGGAAGAAAAGGCCTTCCCGATGACTGACAAGCAGCCTAGCGCGCCCGCGCGCGCCTCGTCCGGCCGTTCCGCCGGCGGCGTCGAGCACGTCAACGAACCGCACCACGACCACTTCGTCGTGGTCGGAAACCACCTCGCCCAGCACCCGGAGCTGTCCCTGACGGCGATCGGTCTCGCGGTCCACATCCAGTCGCTGCCCGCCGGGACCCCGGTCGGCATCAAGGCGCTGGCCGCGAAGTTCCCCGAGGGGGAGATCCGGATCGCCGCGGCCCTGCGGGAGCTGGAGGCGCACGGGTACCTGGCTCGCCCCAAGGAGCGTCTTCAATCGGGCCGAGTCGTGACCCGGACCATCTCGTACAACAGGCCACGGCTCGCGGCGGCCCTCGCGGCTGCGGAACCCGAGCGGCCCCGACGGGCAGCGGCGCACGCCCCGCAGGCACCGACCACCGCTCCCCAGCCGCAGCACCGCACCGCCGCCGACCTCCTCGCGGGCCTGCGCACCCTGGACTCCCGTCTGCTCCTCACCGAACGCGACGTACATCGCCTCGCCCCGGCCGTCACCACCTGGCTGGACCGAGGTGTGCCCGTCACGGCCGTACAGCGCACCCTGACGACCGGCCTGCCCCAGGAACCGATCCAGCACCCGGCGGCCTTCCTCGCCCACCGCCTCACCGCCCTCCTGCCGCCACCGCTCCCCGTCCCACCCCGCCCCACGACCGCCCCGCGACCCGACCCACTCCAGACCTGCGACAGCTGCGACCGCGCGTTCCGTGCACCACGCCCCGGCCGCTGCCGCGACTGCCGGACGACCGAGCAGCCCGAGCGGCAGGTGGCGTAGCCATGCCCGGAACGAGTCATGTGGCCTGCTCCGTCTCAGCAGCGTCCCGCAGCCTCCGCCGGTACCGTACGAGGAGCGAACCACCAGCACCGGAGGTCACCGTGAGTGCTCAGAGCGACGGCCCGTACGGACCGCTGATCCCCATGCCTGAGCTGACTGCGGACGCGCTGCGGGACGCGGTCGCCCGGATTGCACCCAGCCGACTTCCAGCCCTCACGCAGCACCTCTTCGAAGCCACGACCCACGCCCAGCAGACCCAGAGCTTGGCGCCCCTGCGCGCCTTCGTGCACTCGTGGGCCGTGTTCGTCGCGATCGAACGACACCCTGTGCGTGCCGCGCGCCTGCGGGAGCTGGAACGGATCGTGGACGCCGGCGAACAGGACCCGTCGGAGGCCATCGCCGAGATTCGCGCGATCCGGGAGGTCGCGGAGGCAGAGGCAGGCCTGTGACCGACTGGTCCTGGGACTACAACCCGAGTGCCGAGTACGTCACTGGCGGATTGGCGCTCGGAGTGGTGGCGGAGGTCGAGCGGCTTGCCGCCGAGCCGGCCGCGCTCGGCCATGACTCCGTGAGGGTCGGCAGGCCCTTCGACCGGGAGGGTGGGTTGCGAGAGTTCGACATCCTCGGCGGGCGTGGCTTCATCAGCTTCCTGGCCGTGCCGCGCCATGAGTGCGTCTACGTCTGCAATGTCACCTGGTACGGCTGACAGCTGACCACTCACGACCACCCAAGACAACGATCCCGGCCACATCCCGCATACCACACCACCTGAACCCCCCGTCCCCGTTCGATTACAGTGCTGAGCTGTCGTACGTACGGACGGTGCCCCTGGGAGGACTAGGTGAGTGCGACAGCTGGTGCCGTCTGGGGACGTACCGAGCAGCAGGACTTCCGCAGCCGGGTGCGCGGGACGCTGCTGGGCGTGGCCGTCGGGGATGCGCTGGGTGCGCCGGTCGACGGGCTCGGCTTGGCCGGGATCCGGGAGGCGTACGGGGCGGAGGGGCTGGTCGACCTGGCCCCCGCGTACGGCAGACGCGGTGCCATCACCCACCTCACGCAGCTGACGCTCTTCTCCGTGGACGGGCTGATACGCGCCCAGGTGCGCAGAGACACCGGAGCTTGGCATCCGCCGACCGATCTGCACCGGGCGTATCTGCGCTGGGCCGCCACCCAGCGCGACTGGGGGCCCGACGAGCGGCGCAAGGACGACGGGTGGCTGGCGCGGGAGGAGTGGCTCTACGCCCGGCGGGATCCCAGCCGTGCGCTGCTGCTGGGGCTCGGCGACCAGACCATGGGCACCCTCGACGCGCCCAAGAACCCGGGTGAGCCGGGGCCCGAGGCCGCCGCGCGTTCCGCGCCCTTCGGGCTGCTGGTGGGGTGGGAGCCGCAGCTGGTCGTGCAGCTCGCCGTGGAGTGCGCGGCGCAGACCCACGGGCACCCCACCGCGTACCTCGCGGCGGGCGCGTACGCCGTGATCGTGCAGGCGCTGGCCCGGGGCGACAGTCTCGACGGCGCCGTGCAGCGGGCGCTGGCGCTGATGGCCGGCCGGCCCGGGCACCAGCCGGTGTCCGACGCGCTGCAGCACGCGCTGGGTGCCGTACGGCAGGGGATGCCGACGCCGGAGCGAGTGGCCCGGCTGACGGGGGAGGGTACGGCGGAGGGGCTGGTGGCCGCCGCCGTGTACTGCGCGCTGGTGGGGGAGGACGTCCGGCACGGGCTGTGCCTCGCCGTCAACCAGGACGGGCCCTCCGCCGCGGCCGGTGCGCTGACCGGCGGCCTGCTCGGCGCCCTGCACGGCGAGACGGCACTCCCGCCGGCCTGGCTGGCCGAGCTGGAGGGCCGTCCGACCATCCTGGAACTCGCCGACGACTTCGCCATGGAGATGACCCAGGGGCCCGCCCTGCACGGCCCGGGGGTGTCCAGCCCGGCCTGGCTGGCCCGGTATCCGAGGGTTTGACCGGCTCGGACGGCGCCCTGGCTTTTCACGCACCGGTGCGCTCCTGCACGATGAGCTGCATTCATCATGCAAGTCACCCATACGAGTATCTGGCGGGAGAACCCCACGTGTCCGAACAGCCGAACCAGCCGCCCCAGCCGCCCCAGTCCCCTCCGCCCGGATACGGGTATCCCGGCCCCGGGCCGCAGGCGGGCGGCCAGGCCGGTCCCTACGGCTACCCCCAGCAGGGCTACCCGCAGGGCGGTTACGCACAGCAGGGGTACCCGCAGGGCGGCTACCCCGCCGGCCCCGTCCCGCCGGGCACCTACACCGGCGACCCCAACGCGCCCTACGGCTATGACCCTTACGGTCGCCCGTACTCCGACAAGTCCAAGATCGTCGCGGGTGTCCTGCAGCTCTTCCTCGGCACCTTCGGCGTCGGACGCTTCTACCTCGGCAACGTCGGCCTGGGCCTCGCCCAGCTGTTCACCTGCGGCGGGCTGGGCATCTGGGCGCTGATCGACGGAATCATCCTGCTGACCGGCAACAACAACACCGACTCCGACGGGCGGGTCCTGCGTGGCTGACGCGGCGGGTCCGGACGGGCCCGCCGCGGCGCGCCGGTTCCTCCCGACGCACCCGGCGGCGGCACCCCTCGCCGTGCTCGCCGCCGGGGCGGTCGGCGCCGCCTACCTCTACGTCACCGACCCGCACGAGCCCGGCCACCTCCTGCCGCGGTGCCCGTTCCGCCTCGTCACCGGGCTGCTCTGCCCGGCCTGCGGCGGCACCCGCATGGCGTACGACCTGATGCACGGCCAGTTCACCGACGCCTGGCTGGACAACAGGGCCCTGCTGCTCGCCTCGCCGTACGCGCTGGCGCTGCTCGGGCGCTGGATCTGGGAGGGACTGCGCGGCCGGCGCTGGCGCCCCCGGCTCGGCCGCCGGGCGCAGGCGGTGATCCTGGCGGCGGCGGTGACGTGGACGGTGGTCCGCAACGTGGTCCAGGGGTGACAAGAGGGTGCCCCACCTGATCACGGAAGAGGAACAATCAGTTCCCGCCACTCCCTCCACGGCGTGTGTCTCTCTAAGATCACTGGTCACAGGGGGATCACCGGGCGGGATCGGGGCCACACAGCACCGTGTTCAGGACACGGCCGAGGTTGTCACGACACTCTGACGGCATTCGCCCTGGCACCGGAGCAGCCTGTTCCGGTCTCTCGCAGCACATCCAGGAGCAGTTCGTTATGACCGTCCCCACCCCCGAAGCCCCCTACGGAGTTGACCCGCAGGGCCGCCCGTACTCCGACAAGTCGAAGATCGTCGCCGGCATCCTCCAGCTTTTCCTCGGCACCCTGGGCATCGGGCGCTTCTACGTCGGCTCCGTCGGCGTGGGTATCGCCCAGCTGTTCACCTGCGGCGGGCTGGGCATCTGGGCGCTGATCGACGGCATCCTCTTCCTGACCAGCAACGACCGCACCGACAAGCAGGGCCGCGTCCTGCGCGGCTGAACACGGGCCGCGGCGCACGACCGCACACGGCACAGCGAGGGCCCCACTCCCCGCGGGAGGCGGGGCCCTCGCCCTGCCGTCGATGGGTGTCAGTTCTGCACCGGCTCAGTTCTGCACCGACTCAGTCCTTCACCGTCGTCCGCACCGGGTCTTCCACACCACCCGCGGGCGCCGGAATCGCCGCAGCCGCAGCGCCGTCCCCGTCCGTGTTGATCTTCTCGATGATCGCCAGCCGCTCCGGGGTGTCCTCCGGCTTCACGAAGCCGATCAGGATGTACAGAATCAGCGACACCGCGAGCGGGATCGACACCTGGAACTGCAGCGGCACACCGCCGTCGACGTTCCAGTGGATCGGGTAGTTCACCAGCCAGAAGGCCAGCAGACCCATCGACCAGCTGACCAGCGCGGCCGTCGGACCGGACCGGCGGAACGGCCGCAGCAGGCCCAGCATCATCGGGATCGCCATCGGGCCCATCAGCCCGGCCACCCACTTGATGACGACGGTGATGATGTCCTTGAACGTGGGGGAGTTGACCTGGGTCGCCGCCGCCATGGACAGACCGAGGAAGACGACCGTCGCGATCCGCGCCACGCGCAGGCCCTGGCCCTCGCTCCACGTCCGTGCCCTGGCCCAGATCACCGGTGCGCAGTCACGGGTGAAGACGGCCGCGATGGCGTTGGCGTCGGAGGAGCACATGGCCATCGTGTGCGAGAAGAAGCCGACGATGACCAGGCCCAACAGGCCGTGCGGCAGCAGCTGTTCGGTCATCAGCGCGTACGAGTCCGAACCGTCCGCCTTCTGCGACTCCACCAGCAGCGGCGACATCCACATGGGGAAGAACAGCACCAGCGGCCAGACCAGCCACAGGATCGCCGACAGCCGTGCCGAGCGCTCGGCCTCGCGGGCGTTGGGCGTGGCCATGTAGCGCTGCGCCTGGTTGAGCATGCCGCCGTTGTACTCGAAGAGCTTGATGAACAGGAACGCGAGCAGGAACACCGTGCCGTACGGGCCCACCAGCGGTTTCTCGTGGCCGTGGAGTTCGGGTTGGTCCCACACGCCGAAGAAGCCGCCGTGGTCGTCGAGCCGTACCCACACCGCCACGAGCATCGCGATGCCGGCCAGCAACTGGATGACGAACTGGCCGAGTTCGGTCAGCGCGTCCGCCCACAGGCCGCCGATGGTGCAGTAGATCGCGGTGATGCCGCCGGTGATGAGGATGCCCTGGTTGAGCGAGATACCGGTGAAGACGGACAGCAGCGTGGCGATCGCGGCCCACTTCGCGCCCACGTCCACGATCTTCAGCAGCATGCCGGACCAGGCCAGCGCCTGCTGGGTCTTGAGGTCGTAACGATTCTTCAGATACTCCAGCGGGGAGGCCACACGGAGCCGGGAGCGCAGCCGGTTGATGCGCGGCGCGAACAGCTTCGACCCGATGGCGATACCGAGGGCGATGGGGAAGGACCAGGTCACGAACGACGTGACGCCATACGTGTAGGCGATGCCCGCGTAGCCCGTGAACATCACCGCGCTGTAGCCCGACATGTGGTGCGAGATGCCGGACAGCCACCAGGGCATCTTGCCGCCGGCCGTGAAGAAGTCGCTGACGTTGTCCACCCGCTTGTGCGACCAGACGCCGATCGCGACCATCACGGCGAAGTAGCCGATGAGCACGGCCCAGTCGAGACCGTTCATGTGTCCCCTTCCAGGGTTCGCCGCCAGGGTCAGGCATGTGAACTCTGGGTTGGGTGCCGTGCCCACGGCAAGCGAGAGGAAGGTCAAGACACCGTAAAAAAGTTCTGCTTGATGACTTCCGTTTACGTATATGAATCTCCGCAGAGGCTCCGGCGTGGCCGGAAAGTGCCGTCTCAGCGCATCAGTTCACCCGCGTTGACCAACAGCGACTGGCCCGTGATCGCCCGCGCCCGGTCCGAGGCCAGGAACACCGCCGCGTCCGCCACGTCCGCGTCCGTCGCCAGGTCCGGAAGGGCCATACGGTCCGTCAGTCTTCCCCGCACCACATCCTGCGGAACCCCTTCGGCCCGCGCCGTGCACCGTACGTACGCCTGCACCGGCGGCCCCCACATCCAGCCCGGCAGCACGGTGTTGACCCGGATCCGGTACGGCCCGAGCTCCCGCGCCAGCGAGTACATCGCGCTGGTCAGCGCACCCTTCGAGGCCGCGTACGCCGCCTGCCGCACCTGAGAGGGGGCCGCCACCGCCGACTGCGTCCCGACGAAGACGACCGAGCCGCCGCGCACCTTCAGCGCCGGCAGGCACGCCCGGGTCATCCGCAGCGTGCCCAGCAGGTTCACGTCGAGGACCCGCTGCCAGGCCGTGAAGTCCGCGTCCTCCAGACCGCCGAAGTAGCCGTCCAGGGCGGCCACATGGACGACCGCGTCGATCCGGCCGAACCGCTCCCGCGCCAGGGACGCCAGCGCCGCGCACTGCCCCTCGTCGGTGATGTCGGCCGCCCGGTAGGCCGTGTGCGCCCCGTCCGGGTCGAGGTCGGCGGCCGTCTTCGCCAGGTTCGCCTGCGTGCGCGCCCCGAGCACCGCGTTGCCCCCGTCCCGCACGACGGCCGCCGCGACCTGCCGCCCGAGCCCCGCGCCCACGCCCGACACGACGACGGTCCTGCCCGCGAGCAGTGCCATGAGGCCACCTCCGGACTCCTGGAACTCTGGCGCATTATCTGACGGACCGTCAGAGTATGGGCGTACGGCGGAGGAAGGAAGGGGGACCCCATGCCCGAAGACACCCGCAGCGAGCGGTACGCCGAACTGGCCGCCGTCGGCCCCTACGGCACCCGCCCCGGCCACGCGCTGATCACCCTGGTCGAACCGCACCCCGGCCACGAGTACGCCTACAACCGCTGGTAATTCCGGAGCACCCCTCTGACCTGGGCTTATGGCAGTCGAAACGGCTGTGACCTGCTAGGACGGGTTGCAGAGGCGATCGGAGGCAGTCAGAGGGAAACGCTCTGATTCGACCCCGGTTCGACCCGGGCCGCTCGGAGGCAGTCAGAGGCGATCCCTCTGAACTGGCTCCGAGCGGACCCGAGTTGGCCGGGTCAATCAGGGAACAACCTCGACGCTCTTCGCTTCACCCCGGTCGAGCCGCGATGGGGACGCCTGCCTCCACAGCGGAGCCAGGCATACGAACGCCCCCAGGACGGCCATCCTGGAGGCTTCGCTGGCACCGATTGGAGGTCGGTTCCGGACACCACCCGTGGTTTTAGCGGGCCCTGGGTGGCGTCCCCTGTCCTTGCGAGACGACCCCACCGTGCCACACCCCATCCACCAGGCAGAACCACAACGACAGATCCCTCACCCGTTCGGCCGACAGGGCCTCCACCAACTCCCTTCGGCTGCTGCCGAGCTCATCCTGCTCGGCGACCTCACCGGCCGCTACGCCACGGGCAGCTACAGCCGGCTCGGCTCCGATGGCCGCACTCTGGTCCTGCGTGAGGACCGCCAGGGCGCCGCCGAGCACGGTCACCGGATCACATCGGCCATTGCCTGCCATGTGGCCCGCGCCGGCGGAACCTTCGACCAGCTGACTCGGCTGCTGCTACACCCCGACCACGAGGGCGGTCGGCATGCCCGGCACATCGCGCTGCGCTCCGGTCAGGCGCGCGCCCTGGACTACATCCGACGGGTGTGGACCAGCGCCTCGGCCGCAGTCGGCAGCACCCGGCTGCTGGAATCGCGCCACCAGGCACACGAGGTCCTTGCCGCGCTGCGGGATCGCATCGAGACGACGCCTTGGCGCGGGGAGCGGGGGCGGACCGCGCTGCGGGTGCTGCGGGCGCATCTGACCTTCGCCGAGATCGCGGGCGGCCCGCTGCACCACGCTAGCGAGCGGCAGACCGCCGAGGAAGCCGGCGTCTCCCGCACCACCCTGCGGGCCGTCTACGAGACGATCCTCAAGCCCCAGGGATGGCTGCGCCGCCTGCGGGTCGGCCACGGCCGGGAGGGCTCCACCTGGTACCTCGACGACGGCTCCGCCCACCAGGCCGTCCCGGTACCGCTGTCTCGTCTCCGGACCACTCAGTACCCCCCCGACCCGGCACTTGAGGAGTGGCCCACCCCTGAGACAGCCACGACCGCCGACATCGACTCCACCATCATCGGCCGGCTGATGGGCCACGACGCCTTCGCCCACCACGGCCTCGGCAGCTCCGCACTCATGATCATCGGAGCGCTGCACGTCCGCCCGGCCCAGACCGTTAGCGAACTCGTCGGCACCTCCTCGGTCTCCCGCGCCACCGCCTACCGGACCCTGCGACGCCTGGCCGACCACGGCCTCGTGCACCACCACGGGGAGACGTGGACCCTCGCCCCCCGTGCCCTGGAGGGCATCGGCACCGGCCTGCCGGACGCTACGACCGGCCCGCACGCCCAGCCGGCACACGGCTGGGACGACGTTGCCAAGTGCCACGGCACCGTCGGCGTCGCGGCCCGACGCAAGGCGCTGCACGCGGCCGAGCGCGCCGCCTACCGAGAGGCACTGGACCGGTTCGCGGAGCACCGCAGCAAGGCCGTGGTGATCGTCCGCGACGGGCGGCAGGTCCTGGTCCCGGCGCCACGGCCCGACGAGATCCCGCCCGCCTGGCACGCCCCGGGCGGAGCCGTCCTCGATCCGTTCACCGGTCGCCCGGCCGCCGATTGGCGGGTGGCCACCGATGGCCGACTGATCCTCATCACCCTCGCTGACCAGCGCACCTATGACGAGCTGGCCGCTGCCCATGCCGAAGCCCTCAGCGAATGGAACTCCGCCGCATGAACCCACAGCACACCCCAGCGACAGCGATCGAGAGTGAGCCGGTGGCCCTGGCAACCCTGCGCGAGCAGTACGAGTCCGGCGCCACGGTCGACGAACTCGTCGCCGCCAGCGGCCTGTCCTACGGAACGGTCCTTAACCGCCTGCGTGAGGCCGGGACCGTGATGCGCACTCCTTGGCAGACCCGCAGGATGCGCGAGGACGGACAGGCACGCCGCCGTCTCGCGTCCCGTCTGCGCACCCTTTATGAGCAGCACGGCGCGACCCTCACCGAACTGGCCGCAGCGGGGGCGGTGACGAGGCGTGCCGCGCGGCGTCTGCTGATCGAGGCCGGAGGCATCCCGCGCACCACGCAGCAGACGCTGCGGATGCGCGTCGCAGCGCGGGCTCCTGAGCGGCAGAAGCTCGCGCTGTCCTTGCGGGCACGGTACGAGGCCGGCGCCGCGGTCCCGGACCTCGCCAAGGAGTGCAGCTACTCCGTCGCCACCGTCTACCGGCTCCTGCACCAAGCAGGCACCCGCATGCGTCCCCAGCACCACCACGGCCCGGCCCGCAACACGGGGAAGCAGCCATGAACGCCTCCGTCCTCGCACGTGCCCAACACATCGAGAAGCCGACCGTGTGCCATCCCGGACGCAGCCCCGCGGCACGGGCACCCCCGTCGCTGACACGCGGCGATCAACAACGTCGGTCCTCTCGCCGACCCGCACAAGTCAACGCACCTTCCCCCTTTCAGGAGATCAAGCACACGTGAACGAGAACACCCGTATCAAGACCCTGGCGGCGGCCACAGCGAGCGCCTGGGACGCCTTCGTGATCGTTGTCGGCATGCTCAAGGGCGGCACCGGCAAGACCACCTCCGCCTGGTTCATCGCCCTGTACTACGCCGTCGTCCTCGGCCTGCCGACGCTGTTGCTGGACGCCGACGCGACCAGCCAGTCCGCCTACGACTGGTTCAAGGTCGCCCAGGCCGAGGGCTTCGAGATCCCGGCCAACCTGGTCGTCGAGCGGTACCCGTTCGACGACATCGCCGAGCACATCCGTGAGAAGCGCGCCGAGTTCGGCGCGATCGTGGTCGACGCCGGCGGCGGCAGCGCCCGCATCTTCCACGAGGCTGTTACCGAGGCGAACCGGCTGATCGTGCCGGTCGCCCCCACCAAGATCGAGCGCCGCAAGCTCGTGGCCACCTTCGACGAGGCCGAGCGCG
>NZ_BAAGRZ010000020.1:0-127567 GCF_054782695.1 Streptomyces deserti | reverse complement strand
CTCCCACGGCTTCCGCCGTGCCACGGGCCACCCCCACAAAGACGGAATCACTTCCATCTCCACCGTGCCACAGGAAGATCATTCTGCAAGGACCCCTTACAGCGCGAGGGTGCGGAGTTAATCTACAACCAAATGGTTGTAGACAGCTTGGCTGACGAGACCGTGGACCGCTTGTTCCACGCCCTGGCCGATGCCACGCGCCGCGACATACTCCGCCGTTGTGTGCGCGGAGAGCTGTCGGTGTCGCGGCTGGCCGAGGCCTATCCGATGAGCTTCGCCGCGGTGCAGAAGCATGTGGCGGTGCTGGAGCGAGCCGGCCTGGTCACCAAGGAGCGCCGCGGACGGGAGCAGCTCGTGCGCACCGACCCCGAGGCCGTGGGCCGGGTACGCCAGGCCCTGGACGAACTCGAGTCGGCCTGGCGCGGGCGGGTGGAGCGGATGTCCCGCCTGCTCGCCGAGGACGCCGAGCCCGAAGAGGACAACACGACGGAAGGACCGGACAGATGACCGTCACCAGTGTGGACAAGGACCTCGACAACCTGACCCTCACGCTGATCGCCGACTTCGCCGCCCCGCTGGAGCGCGTGTGGCAGCTGTGGGCCGACCCGCGGCAGCTGGAGCGCTGGTGGGGGCCGCCGACCTACCCGGCGACCGTGGAGGAGCACGACCTGACGCCGGGCGGAGAGGTCACGTACTTCATGACCAGCCCCGAGGGAGAGAAGTACCGCGGCTGGTGGCGGATCACGTCCGTCGCCCCGCCGACGGCCCTGGAGTTCGTCGACGGCTTCGCCGACCAGGAGGGGAAGCCGAACGACGAGATGCCGACCACCACGGCGCGAGTGCGGCTCACTGAGCACGACGGAGGCACGCGGATGGAGCTGCGCTCGGTCTTCGACTCCCGGGAGGACATGGAGCGGCTGGTGAACATGGGCATGGTCGAAGGTCTGCAGCAGGCCGTGGGGCAGATCGACGCGCTGCTCGCCTCCTGATTCCACCGGCTTCGGCTGCGTGCGGGGGGTCAGCCGGCCCCGGTTCGGCGCCGTGGTGCCGGGGCGGGGCCCGACTGGCAGGTGGGGCACCAGTACGTGGGGCGGTCGCGGGAGCCGTCGCCCTGGTCGGCGACCCGGACGGACGTGTGGCAGCGCAGGCACGGGCGGGGTGCGCGGCCGTACACGAACAGGTCCTGGCCGCGGCGGCCCGTCGTCGTGCGGATGGGGCGGTCGCGGTTGGTCTCCAGGAGTTTCCTGGCCAGCGCGGGCAGCTTCGTGGCGCGCTCGGCGGGCAGTTCGCCGACGGGGAGCCAGGGGGTGACGCCGAGCAGGAAGCACAGCTCGCTCTTGTAGACGTTGCCGATGCCAGCGAGATTGCGCTGGTCGAGCAGGGCCTCGCCGAGCGGGCGGGCGGGGTCCTTGAGGAGGTTGGCCAGGGCCTGGCCGGGGTCCCAGTCCGGGCCCAGGAGGTCAGGGCCCAGGTGACCGACGACGCGGTCCTCCTCGGAGGTACGCAGGAGTTCCAGCACGGGCAGGCGGTAGCCGACGGCCGTGGCGTCGGGGGTGCCGAGGATCGCGCGGATCTGGTGAGCCGGGCCGCCGCTCCAGCGCTGCCCGGCCGTGTACACCTTCCAGGAGCCGTCCATCTTCAGGTGTGAGTGCAGCGTCAGACCGCCCTCGACGCGGGTCAGGAGGTGCTTGCCGCGTGGGGTGACGTCCAGGACGGTGCGGCCGGTGAGGTCGGCGGTGGCGTACCGGGGGACCCGCAGGTCGCTGCGGGTCAGCACCTTGCCCGCGAGGGCGCCGTGCAGCCGTCTCGCGGTCTGCCAGACCGTGTCTCCTTCGGGCATGGGTCAAGGGTGGCATGGGGTGGGGGCTGGGTGCGGTGTGCGGTTGTGGGCTCGTGCGGTGGCGGTGGGCTGGCGTTGCACGGGGGTTCACGCCCGTAGGCGCAGCCCGCGCGGGGTCGCGATGAAACCCGCTCCTTCCAGGAGGGTGCCGACGGGGGAGGTCAGCGCCGAGGTGCCGTTGACGCGTTCCACCGTGACCGTGCCGAGGGAACCCGCCCGGGCCGCCGCCGCGAGGGCCTCGGCGGCCGTTCGCAGACGGGGGTCGTCGGTGGGGTCGCCGTCGGGGGCGGCGGGCCAGGCCAGCAGGGTCTTGCCGCCGCGCTCCATGTAGAGCGTCAGCTCGCCGTCGACGAGCACCACCAGGGAGCCCGCCTTACGGCCCGGCTTGTGCCCGGCGCCGGTCGGGGGCTCCGGCCAGGGCAGGGCCGCGCCGTACGCGTTCGCCGGGTCGGCGGCGGCGAGCACCACCGCGCGGGTGGTGGGGTCGGGGCGGGTACGGCCACCGGGGAAGCCGGGGGCGTACGGGGCGCGACCGCCGTTCTGCCACGGCGGGGCTGCTGGGGCGAGGTCGCGGGGTGAGACGTAATCGCCCGGTGAGGGGGCAGGGGCCGGGGTGTCGTAGTCGCTGCCGAGCTCCGGGAATCCGTGCTGCCGGAGGTCGCCCTCGTGGGCACGGGCGGTGGACGCGCCGAAGCCGTCCGGCTCGCCGAAGTCGCCGGGCACGTTTCCCGAGCCGTCGGGGATCTGGTCGCCGAAGCTCGGCCCCGGCAGGCCGTCACCCCGGTCGCGGGCGTTGGCGACCGCGCGCAGGCGGTCCACGGCGCCGTCCATCGCGAACTGCGCGGCGCCGAGACCCTCCACCACGTAGCCACGGCGGGCCTGGCCGCTGTCCTCGAAGGCGGACAGGATGCGGTACGTCGCCGAGAAGCCGCCCTCGACGCCCTCCGCGGCGACAGCGCCCCGTGTCACCACGCCGTGCCGGTCGAGGAGCGTGCGGGCCAGGGCGTGGGCGCGCACCGTGGAGTCGGCTTCCCGGTCCGGCAGCAGCGACCAGCGGCCGGCGACGGTCGGCGGGCCGCTGCGGGAGGCGGGACGGGCGGCGGCCGTCAGCGAGCCGTAGCGCCCGCGCGGGACCGTGCGCTTGGCGCGGTGGGCCGTGGAACCGGCGGTGCGGCCCGAGCCCAGCAGGGAACGCATGGGGGCGAGGGTGTCGTTCGTCAGTCGCCCGGACCAGGCCAGGTCCCACAGGACGTCGGCCAGTTGCGGGTCGGTGACGTCGGGGTGGGTGGTGGCGCGGACCTGGTCGGCGATCTGCCGGAAGAACAGTCCGTAGCCGCCGGAGAGCACGTCCAGGACGGACTGGTGCAGGGCGGTCAGCTCCAGGGGGTGCGGGGGCGGCAGGAGCAGCGGGGCCGCGTCCGCCAGGTAGAGGGACACCCAGCCGTCCTTGCCGGGCAGGGACCCCGCTCCGGCCCACACGATCTCTCCGGCGGCCGTGAGTTCGTCCAGCATCGCGGGGGCGTAGTTCACGACCCGGGACGGCAGGACCAGCTTCTCCAGGGCGGACGCGGGCACGGACGCGCCCTGCAACTGCTCGACGGCGCGCACCAGTCCGTCGATGCCGCGCAGGCTGTGGCCCTTGCCGATGTGCTGCCACTGGGGGAGGAACTGGGCGAGCGCGGGCGGCGGCACCGGCTCCAGTTCGTGCCGCAGGGCGGCGAGGGAACGTCGGCGCAGGCGCCGCAGCACGGCCGCGTCGCACCACTCCTGGCCGATCCCGGCCGGATGGAACTCGCCCTGGACGATCCGTCCGCTCGCCGCGAGCCGCTGGAGGGCGCCCTCGGTGACCGCCACGCCCAGACCGAAGCGGGCCGCCGCCGTGGCCGACGTGAACGGGCCGTGGGTGCGGGCATAGCGCGCGAGGAGGTCGCCGAGCGGGTCCTTGACGGGTTCCGTGAAGGCCTCCGGGACGCCGACCGGCAGCGCCGTGCCGAGCGCGTCGCGCAGGCGGCCCGCGTCCTCGATCGCCGCCCAGTGGTCGGCGCCGGCGATACGGACCCGGATGGCGCGGCGGGCCCCGGCCAGTTCCTGCGCCCACTGCGGCTCGGCGCCCCGCGCGGCCAGCTCGGCGTCCGTGAGCGGACCGAGGACACGGAGCAGGTCGGCGACGCCCTCGACGTCCTTGACGCGACGGTCCTCGGTGAGCCACTGCAGCTCCCGCTCCAGCTCCGTCAGCACCTCCGCGTCGAGCAGTTCGCGCAGCTCCGCCTGGCCGAGCAGCTCGGCCAGCAGCCGCGAGTCCAGCGACAGGGCGGCGGCGCGGCGCTCGGCGAGCGGGGAGTCACCCTCGTACAGGAACTGGGCGACGTACCCGAAGAGGAGGGAGCGGGCGAAGGGGGACGGCTCCGGCGTGGTGACCTCGACGAGCCGCACCTTGCGGGACTCCAGGTCACCCATCAGCTCGACGAGGCCGGGGACGTCGAAGACGTCCTGGAGGCATTCGCGGACCGCCTCCAGGACGATCGGGAAGGAACCGAACTCGCTGGCGACCCCCAGCAGTTGGGAGGCGCGCTGGCGCTGCTGCCACAGCGGGGTGCGCTTGCCCGGGTTGCGGCGCGGGAGCAGCAGCGCGCGGGCGGCACACTCGCGGAACCGGGACGCGAACAGGGCCGAGCTCCCCACCTGGTCGGTGACGATCTGGTCGACCTCGCCCTTGTCGAAGACGACGTCCGCCGCGCCGACGGGTGCCTGTTCGGCGTCGTACTCCGTGCCGATCTTCGCCGGTTCCTGGTCGAGGAGGTCCAGGCCCATGAGGTCCGCGTCCGGCAGGCGCAGCACGATGCCGTCGTCGGCGTGCATGACCTGCGCGTCCATGCCGTACCGCTCGGAGAGCTTGGCACCCAGCGCGAGCGCCCACGGGGCGTGGACCTGGGCGCCGAAGGGGGAGTGCACGACGACGCGCCAGTCGCCGAGCTCGTCGCGGAAGCGTTCCACGACGATCGTGCGGTCGTCGGGGACGTGGCCGCAGGCCTCGCGCTGCTCGTTCAGGTACGACAGCACGTTGTCGGCCGCCCAGGCGTCCAGCCCGGCGGCGAGGAGGCGGAGGCGGGCGTCGTCCTTGGGCAGGGAGCCGACCTCGCGCAGGAACGCGCCGACCGCGCGGCCCAGTTCCAGCGGGCGGCCCAGTTGGTCGCCCTTCCAGAAGGGCAGTCGGCCCGGGACGCCCGGGGCGGGGGAGACCAGGACGCGGTCGCGCGTGATGTCCTCGATGCGCCAGGAGCTGGTGCCGAGCGTGAACACGTCCCCGACGCGGGACTCGTACACCATCTCCTCGTCGAGCTCGCCGACCCTGCCGCCGCCCTTCTTCGGGGCGGCGCCCGCGAGGAACACCCCGAAGAGCCCCCGGTCGGGGATCGTGCCGCCGGAGGTGACGGCGAGGCGCTGGGCTCCTGGGCGGCCGGTGATCGTGCCGGCGACGCGGTCCCAGACCACGCGCGGACGCAGCTCCGCGAAGGCGTCCGACGGGTAGCGGCCCGCGAGCATGTCCAGGACGGCCGTGAAGGCGGACTCCGGGAGCGACGCGAAGGGGGCCGCTCGGCGGACCGTGGCCAGCAGGTCGTCGAACTGCCAGGTGTCCATCGCCGTCATCGCGACGAGCTGCTGCGCCAGGACGTCCAGCGGGTTGGCCGGGACCTTCAGGGACTCGATGGCGCCGGTGCGCATCCGCTCGGTGACGACGGCGGCCTGGACGAGGTCCCCGCGGTACTTGGGGAACACGACGCCGGTCGACACCGCGCCGACCTGGTGCCCCGCGCGGCCGACGCGCTGCAGGCCGGAGGCGACCGAGGGCGGGGACTCCACCTGGACGACCAGGTCGACCGCGCCCATGTCGATGCCCAGTTCGAGGCTGGAGGTGGCGACCACGGCCGGGAGACGGCCTGCCTTGAGGTCCTCCTCGACCAGGGCGCGCTGTTCCTTCGAGACCGAGCCGTGGTGGGCGCGGGCGATGACCGGGGGTGCGCCCTGGGCGGCCCCGGAGCCGCCCATGAGTTCCGCCGGGGCGTGCTGTTCGCCGAGGGGTTCGCCGGTGGCTCGTTCGTACGCGATCTCGTTGAGGCGGTTGCACAGGCGCTCCGCGAGGCGGCGGGAGTTCGCGAAGACGATCGTGGAGCGGTGCGACTGGACGAGGTCGGCGATCCGCTCCTCGACGTGCGGCCAGATCGACGGGCGTTCCCCGCCGTCCGAGCCCTCGGCGACCGGGGAGCCGCCCAGCTCGCCCATGTCCTCGACGGGGACGACGACCGAGAGGTCGAACTCCTTGCCTGACTCCGGCTGGACGATCTCCACCTTGCGGCGCGGGGAGAGGAAACGGGCGACCTCGTCGGCGGGGCGGACCGTCGCCGAGAGGCCGACGCGGCGGGCGGGTTTGGGGAGGAGTTCGTCGAGCCGCTCGAGGGAGAGCGCGAGGTGCGCGCCGCGCTTGGTGCCGGCGACCGCGTGGACCTCGTCGAGGATCACCGTCTCGATGCCGGTCAGCGCGTCGCGCGTGGCCGACGTCAGCATCAGGAACAGGGACTCCGGGGTGGTGATCAGGATGTCCGGCGGGCGGGTGGACAGGGCGCGGCGCTCGGCTGCGGGGGTGTCGCCGGAGCGGATGCCGACCTTCACCTCGGGCTCGGGCAGGCCCAGGCGCACGGACTCCTGACGGATGCCGGTCAGGGGGCTGCGGAGGTTGCGCTCCACGTCGACGGCCAGGGCCTTCAGCGGGGAGACGTAGAGGACGCGGCAGCGCTTCTTGGGGTCGGCCGGCGGGGGTGTCGAGGCCAACTGGTCGAGCGCGGCGAGGAAGGCGGCCAGGGTCTTGCCGGAGCCGGTGGGGGCGACGACGAGCACGTCCGAGCCCTCCCGGATGGCCTGCCACGCGCCCGCCTGGGCTGCGGTGGGCGCGGAGAACGCCCCCGTGAACCAGCCGCGGGTCGCGGGGGAGAAGCCGTCCAGGGCTCGGTGTGCGTTGCTGACCATGCCCCCATCGTGCACCCGGGCACTGACAACGGGGGCTGCGGTGGTGGGGCGGGGTGCCTCCGGCGGTGGGGCGGGGTGCCTGCGGCGGCCTGTGTGGGCCCGCTGGGGGCTGGTGTAGTGCCTACGGTTCGGTGAGTGGGGTGGGGCAGCGCCCGTGGGGTGTGCCGCCAGGAATCTCGCACAGTGGCAGACAATGAGCGCATGGCGGGGACACGCGAGCAGGCACGGCACTGGCAGTACACCGAACTGCCCGGTGTCGATCTGCTGCGCGCCCGGTACATCAGGAAGACGTTCGTGCGGCACACGCACGAGAACTTCGTGATCGCCGCCATCGCCGACGGGGTGGAGGTGTTCCATCACGGCGGGGGTGATCAGTACGCCGGCGCCGGGGCGCTCGCGCTGGTCAATCCGGATACGCCGCACACCGGGCGGGCGGGTGTTCCCGAAGGGTGGCGGTACGGGGCCGTGTATCCGTCGCCCGAGGTCGTGGCCGGGATAGCCGCGGAGACGACGACGCTTCGGGGGACCCCCGGGTTCGTCAGTCCCGTACTCGATGATCCGTACACCGTCGGCCTGGTCCATCAGGTGCTGCGGGCCGCCGACGAGGGGAACGCGCTGGCCGCCGACACGCTGCTGCGGGTCGCCGTGACCCGGCTGCTGCGGCTGAACGGTGGCTCGCCGCCGCGGCGGGAGGTGCGGACGGCGGGGGCCCGGATCGCCGCACGCGCGCGTGCGGCGCTGGAGGAGCGGATGGCCGAGCCGCCCACCCTGGAGAAGCTGGCCGGTGAGCTCGGGACGAGTCCGTTCGCGTTGTTGCGCGCCTTCAGGGACGCCTATGGGATGCCACCGCACGCGTGGCTCACGGATGCGCGGGTGCGGCGGGCGCGGCGGTTGCTGGACGCGGGGACGGCGCCGTCGGACGCCGCGGTTGCCGTGGGATTCACCGACCAGCCGCATCTGAACCGGCATTTCACCCGGATCGTCGGTGTGCCTCCGGGGGCCTACCAGCGGGAGCGCAAGAACGTACAAGACCTGGGGAGCGGGCGCTCGTAGCGTCCGGTGCGTGGCAGAACAGACAGCTTTTGCAGAGGTACGGGAGAAGCCGGACGGTGCCGTCGTCCGGGACGCCCTGGGGGTCGGAGTCGCCGTAGGACTGTCCGGGTTCGCCTTCGGGGTGACCTCGGCCGGCAGTGGGCTTTCCCTGCTGCAGACGTGCGCGCTCAGCCTTCTGGTGTTCACCGGGGCGTCCCAGTTCGCGCTGGTGGGGGCGCTCGCGGCCGGCGGCAGTCCGTTCACGGCGGCCGCGGGAGCCTTCTTCCTCGGCGCGCGCAACGCCTTCTACGGGCTGCGCCTGTCGCAGCTGCTGGCCCTCCCGCGCGCGGTACGGCCGTTCGCCGCCCAGTGGGTCATCGACGAGACGGCCGCCGTCGCGCTCGCGCAGCCCACGCGGCGCAGTGCGCGGATCGGGTTCCTCGTGACCGGGCTGAGCCTGTACGTGTTGTGGAACCTCACCACACTGCTCGGCGCGCTGGGCGCCGAGGCGCTCGGGGACACCGGCGCATGGGGGCTGGACGCCGCGGGGCCCGCGGTCTTCCTGGCGCTGCTCGCGCCGATGCTGAAGACCGGGCACGAGCGGGCCGTCGCCGGGCTCGCCGTCCTGCTGGGGCTCGGTCTGCTGCCGGTGCTTCCCGCCGGTGTGCCCGTTCTGGCGGCCGCGCTCGCGGCGCCGGTCGTGCTCTGGGCGGAGGGCCGTCGGCGGGCCCGGGGCCGTGGAGGAGACCGGTGAACATCTGGATCGCGGTCGGTGTGACCGCTCTCGGGTGCTACGCCGTCAAGCTGGCCGGGCTGCTGGTGCCCGCGGACGCCCTGGAGCGGCCCCTCGTCAAGCGGCTTGCCGCGCTGGTGCCCGTCGCCCTGCTCGCCGCTCTCACGGCCCAGCAGACCTTCGCCGACGGGCAGGCGCTGGTGCTCGACGCGCGAGCCGCGGGGCTCGGTGCCGCCGCTGTGGCGCTGGTGCTGCGCGCCCCGTTCCTGGTCGTCGTCGCGGCGGCCGTGGTGGTGACCGCGGGGCTGCGGGCCCTGGGCGGGTGACGGTCAGGTGATGGGGCGGCCGTACGCCCTGAGGGTGCGCAGGGCCTCGATCGTCACCAGGGGGCGCGCCTCCAGGGCGGGGGCCGGTGCCCACTGGCGCTGGGGGTACCACCCACGCGTTGAGCAGTGGGGGAGGATGGGCCACCCGCCGTCCTCCTGCTGTTCCGCCGTGAGGAAGTCCAGGGAGCGGTCCATCTCGGCGTCCGTGAACCACGCGCGCGCGAGGGAGTGCGGTGTTCTCGCGTAGTCGTGGGGGAAGTGGTGCTCGCCGGGGGCGTAACCGGGTGCCACCGGGTACGCGGCGAGGTCGTCCGGGTCCAGGGCGGCGAGGCGGTGCTCGCGCACCAGCCGGCCCAGGCGGTCGGCGGCCGCCTCCGCGCGCGGGCGGTCGGGCGCGGAGTCCAGGAAGGCGACCGCGGCCTCGATCTCGTACGGGTGCGACGTCTCCAGGGACTCCACCGCCTGCCAGCAGAAGTCCGTGGCCCGGAACAGCCAGGCGTGCCACACCTCGTTGCGGTGCAGCAGGCCCACCACCGGCCCGGTGGCGAGGAGTTCGCTCGGCGGGTCGTCCACGACGGGGATGAAGGGCGCCGCCGGGTAGCCGCGCTGGCTGGGATGGATCGCGGGAAGGGCGCCGTCCGCCGTGGAGACGGACGTCAGGTAGCGGCACAGGCGCTCCACGCGCTGCCCGCCGCAGCGCCCGATGGCGTCCAGGACGCGCAGGGCGTGCGCGGTGTGCAGGGGCTGGCTGACCGGGCCGCGCAGATCGGGCTCCAGTGCGTGGCCGTACCCGCCGTCGTCGTTGCGGTAGGCGTCCAGCGCCGTCTCCACGGGATCGGCGCCGCCGTCCCGGAAGTGGTGCGTGAAGAGGCGCTGCTCCAGCACGCGCGCGGTGAGCCACACGAACCGTTCGGCGCGCGCGAGCGGGGTGTGCGCCGGGGGCGTCGGGGGGAGTGCGGAAGCTCCTGTTACGGCCATGCGACAGACCGTAGGGCGGAAAGCGGTCTCGGAGCGGTCGCGGCTCGGGGCCACACCCGGGAGCAGGATACTGGGGTCATGCGGTTGACGGTCTTCTGGCAGCGGATGGCGGAGCACTTCGGTCCCGGCTACGCCGACACCTTCGCGCGTGACCACGTGATGTCGGAGCTCGGCGGACGCACGGTGCACCAGGCCCTGAACGCCGGCTGGGACGCGAAGGACGTGTGGCGTGTGGTGTGCGCGGTCATGAACGTGCCACAGGAGAAGCGCTGATCGGAAGCGCTGATCGGTCACGAAGATCGCAGGACGGCGGTTCGTTGTCGGTGGTGTGGGCGAGACTTGACCCGTGGCACCCACTGACGAGTCCGGGCAGGCAGCCCAGCACGCATCCCCGTTCGGTACGACGCCGTCCGCCCCGCCTCCGGCCGCCGGCGGGCCGAACGCCCGCATGCCGCGCTGGCTGCCGCGCGCCATGGTGCTCGCGCTCGCGCTCTACGCCGTGTTCCAGCTGGGCAGTTGGGCCTTCCACCAGCTCACCGGCCTGCTGATCAACATCCTCATCGCCTTCTTCCTGGCGCTCGCCGTGGAGCCCGCGGTGAGCTGGATGGCCTCGCGCGGGATGCGCCGGGGACTGGCCACCTTCCTCGTCTTCATCGGCGTGACGATCGTGGCGGCGGGGTTCGTCACGCTGCTCGGGTCCATGCTGGCGGGCCAGATCATCAAGATGGTCGAGGGCTTCCCGGCTTACCTCGACTCCGTCATCAACTGGATCAACACGCACTTCAACACCGATCTGAGGCGCGTGGACATCCAGGAGGGCCTGCTCCGCTCCGACTGGCTGCGCAATTACGTCCAGAACAGCGCGACCGGCGTGCTGGACGTGTCCGCCCAGGTCCTCGGGGGCCTCTTCCAGCTGCTGACGATCGCGCTGTTCTCGTTCTACTTCGCCGCGGACGGCCCACGGCTGCGCCGCGCCCTCTGCTCCGTCCTGCCGCCCGCGCGGCAGGCCGAGGTGCTGCGCGCGTGGGAGATCGCCGTGAACAAGACCGGCGGCTACCTGTACTCACGCGGCCTGATGGCCCTGATCTCCGGCGCAGCGCACTACATACTGCTGGAGTTCCTGGACGTGCCGTACGCGCCCGTGCTCGCCGTGTGGGTGGGTCTGGTGTCGCAGTTCATCCCCACCATCGGCACCTACCTCGCGGGCGCCCTGCCCATGCTGATCGCGTTCACGGTCAACCCGTGGTACGCGCTGTGGGTCCTGATCTTCGTCGTGTTCTACCAGCAGTTCGAGAACTACGTGCTGCAGCCGAAGCTCACCTCGAAGACCGTCGACATCCACCCCGCGGTCGCCTTCGGCTCGGTCGTCGCGGGCACCGCCCTCCTCGGCGCCGTCGGCGCGCTGATCGCCATCCCCGCGATCGCCACGCTGCAGGCCTTCCTGGGCGCGTACGTCAAGCGGTACGACGTCACGGACGACCCGCGCGTGCACGGCCACCGCAGATCGGGGGACGGGCCGAACCTCTTCGCAGGCGTGCGGCGGCTGTGGGCGCGGCGGCCCGGGACGGTGCGACCCGAGGGCGGGGCTTCCGGGGAGGGCTCGGGCTCCTCCTGAGGAGCCGGCCGCCGAAGCCCGGGGCTGGTCCGTCAGCGCAGGTCGAGCCGCATGAGGACCCGGGGATGACCGGCCAGCACCGAGGTGGTGTCGGCGGCGTGGGTGAACCCGGCGCGCTCGAAGTTCTTCCGGAGCCCGGCGTACGCCATCGTCAGGTCGACCTTGGCGTCACCGTTGTCCAGGGGGTACGCCTCGATCGCCGGTGCGCCGTGGGCGCGGGCGAACTCGACCGCTCCGGCGATGAGGGCGTGCGAGATGCCCTTCCTGCGATGACCTGGGCGTACGCGGATGCACCACAGCGACCAGACCGGCAGGTCGTCGACGTGCGGGATCTTACGGTTGCGCGCGAAGGAGGTGGCCGAGCGCGGGGCCACGGCGGCCCAGCCGACCGGCTCGCCGGCGTCGTAGGCGATCACCCCAGGAGGCGGGTCCGTACGGCACAGCTCGGCGACGTACTCACCGCGGGCCGGACCGCGGAGCTCGTTGTTGAGCTTGGACGGGATCCGGTAGCTCAGGCACCAGCAGACGTTTGCCCCGGGTGACTTGGGGCCGAGCAGGGTACGGACATCCTCGAAGACCGAAGCCGGGCGAACCTCGATGGTCATGGCACCACGATCGCACGCTGTGCGGGGCGACGCCGTTCCGCCCTCGGTGGCACGGGACGTGCGCGCGGAGGTACCGCGTGGTGAGCTTGACACGAAAATCGAACATCCATTCTTATGGAGGCTCCGGCGAGGCTCTGGGTGGGCGTTTCGATACGGTTTTGGTGGAGAAGTGCCCGAGTTATCCACAGGCCGGACGTGCGTCGAGGCGCATTGTCAGTGGCAGGCGTTAGCGTCTTTGACGTGAAGCGATCGACTCAAGCAAATCGGGTGGAACCCATGGCAGGAACCGACCGCGAGAAGGCTCTCGATGCCGCGCTCGCACAGATTGAACGGCAATTCGGCAAGGGCGCGGTCATGCGCATGGGCGAGCGGTCGAAGGAGCCCATCGAGGTCATCCCGACCGGGTCGACCGCGCTCGACGTGGCGCTCGGCGTCGGCGGTCTGCCGCGCGGCCGCGTGGTGGAGATCTACGGACCGGAGTCCTCCGGTAAGACCACGCTGACGCTGCACGCTGTGGCCAACGCCCAGAAGGCGGGCGGCCAGGTCGCCTTCGTGGACGCGGAGCACGCCCTCGACCCCGAGTACGCGCGCAAGCTCGGTGTCGACATCGACAACCTGATCCTGTCCCAGCCCGACAACGGCGAGCAGGCGCTGGAGATCGTGGACATGCTGGTCCGCTCCGGCGCGCTCGACCTCATCGTCATCGACTCCGTCGCCGCGCTCGTCCCGCGCGCGGAGATCGAGGGCGAGATGGGAGACAGCCACGTCGGTCTGCAGGCCCGTCTGATGAGCCAGGCCCTGCGGAAGATCACCAGCGCGCTCAACCAGTCGAAGACCACCGCGATCTTCATCAACCAGCTCCGCGAGAAGATCGGCGTGATGTTCGGCTCCCCGGAGACCACGACCGGTGGCCGGGCGCTGAAGTTCTACGCGTCGGTGCGCATCGACATCCGCCGCATCGAGACCCTGAAGGACGGCACGGAGGCGGTCGGCAACCGCACCCGGTGCAAGGTCGTCAAGAACAAGGTCGCGCCGCCCTTCAAGCAGGCCGAGTTCGACATCCTCTACGGTCAGGGCATCAGCCGCGAGGGCGGCCTGATCGACATGGGCGTGGAGCACGGCTTCGTCCGCAAGGCCGGCGCCTGGTACACGTACGAGGGCGACCAGCTCGGCCAGGGCAAGGAGAACGCGCGCAACTTCCTCAAGGACAACCCCGACCTGGCCAACGAGATCGAGAAGAAGATCAAGGAGAAGCTGGGCGTCGGCGTGCGCCCCGAGGAGCCGGCCGCCGAGCCCGGCGCGGACGCCGCGCTCTCCGCCACCCCGGCCGCCGCCGCGACGACGGTGCCCGCCCCGGCAGCGGCCAAGGCCACCAAGTCCAAGGCCGCGGCAGCCAAGAGCTGACCCGTGACCCGACGAACCGACTGGGCAGAGTACGAGCACGCCGGGTACGCCGCCTTCTCCGGTGCCCCACGGGGGAGGGGCACCGGGGACGGCACGGCCTCAGCCGCGGACGGTGACGGCGACGCAAACGGGGCCGACAGGGCGTACGCCCCATACGGGGCCGACGGGTCGTCCGACGCATACGCGGGCGACGGGCTGTACGACGCCTTCGGCGTGGACAGCAGCGCATCCGGCGCGAACGCGGGCGGTCCGTACAGCGAGGACTCGGGCGGTGGCCGGCGTCGTGGTGACGGGGCACGCAGGGCGGGTGGCTCACGCGGAGGCGGCTCACGTGACGGTGCGCCGCGTGGTGGGCGCGGACGCCGTCGGCGTGCTGTCGGCGAGGCGGCCGCTCAGGACGGAGGCGCCTCCTCCTTGTCGAGGGCCGAGCAGGAGGAGCCTCCAGGGGACCCGGTCGAGCGGGCACGGGCGATCTGCCTGCGCCTGCTCACCGGGACCCCGCGGACCCGGAAACAACTCGCGGACGCCCTGCGCAAGCGGCAGATCCCGGACGAGGCCGCCGAGCAGGTGCTGTCGCGATTCGAGGAGGTCGGCCTGATCGACGACAGCGCGTTCGCCGACGCCTGGGTGGAGTCCCGGCACCACGGCAGGGGGCTCGCCCGGCGCGCGCTCGCTCAGGAACTGCGGACCAAGGGCGTGGACTCCACACTGATCGACGCGGCCGTCGCCCAGCTCGACTCCGAGCAGGAAGAGGCGACCGCGCGCGAACTCGTCGCCCGCAAGCTGCGCTCCACCCGCGGCCTCGACCGCGACAAGCGGATCCGCCGTCTCGCCGGCATGCTCGCCCGCAAGGGCTACCCGGAGGGCATGGCCCTGCGCGTGGTCCGGCAGGCGCTGGAGGAAGAGGGCGAGGACACGGAGTTCCTCGAGGAGGGCTTCTGACCCTGTTCCTCGACGAGGGGTTCTGACCCGCTGTGGGTTGATGTTCCGGCGCGGTCTCCGACCGACAGACGCCTACGCCGTCACCGGCTCCGCCAGGCCCGTACTACCTCCACCGACAACCCCGCGCTAGGTCGTCACCGGCAACCCCGCCGCCCGCCACGCCTGGAACCCCCCGACCAGATCGGTGGCCCGGTGCAGCCCGAGCCGGTGCAGGGATTCCGCCGCCAGGCTGGAGGCGTAGCCCTCGTTGCAGATGACGACGATGCGCAGCTCGTGGCTCGTGGCCTCGGGGACGCGGTGGCTGCCCTGCGGATCGAGGCGCCACTCCAGCTCGTTGCGCTCGACGACCAGGGCGCCGGGGATCAGGCCGTCCTGCTCGCGCAGGGCCGCGTACCGGATGTCCACCAGCAGCGCCTCACCGGTCCGGGCGGCCTCGTACGCCTCGCGTGCCTCGATGCGCTCGTAGCCCGCGCGCACCCGGTCCAGCAACGCGTCGATTCCCACCCGCTGTTCGCTCACTGCCAGTCCTCGGGACGCTCGACCTGCTCCAGCCGCAGGATCTGCCCGCTGCGGCTGTAGCGCCGGATCTGCGGCAGGGGCGGATAGTAGGCGTGCACGGAGATCGCGTGCCGGTCGGGAGACTCGTTGAGGACCTCGTGGACGTGGTGGCGGCCGAAGGCGCGGCCCTGCCCGGCCGGCAGCCGGCGTTCCCGGTCCACGCCGTCGGTGAGTTCCAACGTCTTCCAGCCGTGGGTGGGCAGTCGTGCGGCGAGCGAGTTCTCCTTGAGCTCGCCCGACGCGGTCACGAAGGCCCCGACGGAGTCGGCGTGGTCGTGCCAGCCGGTGCCCGAGCCGGGCGGCCAGCCGATCAGCCAGGCCTCGCTGCCATGGGGTCCATCCAGCCGCACCCAGGTACGGCCTTCCGGGTCGAGCGGAAGCGAGGCGATCAGCGCGGCGTCGGAGGCCGTACGCCGCACGAAATCGAGGAGGTCGGCCTGGGTGGGCGCGGACACGGCGGGGGAGACAGTGGGGGAGACAGCGGGAGACACAGACACGGCTACCGTCCTGAGAAGCGTTCGCGAGGGGGCGCGCGGCAGCGCGGAAGGCGGCGCGCGAGAGAGAAGAGGGATGCGAATTCAGCAGGACGGGCGACACACGCAACCCGCATAGCGGACGAGGTCCATATGGACCCTCCGCCACAGGCGCACACAGGTGTCGGTCACGATCCGGAGTACACCACACCGGTGCCGACCGGTCAACTCGCTGTCATCATGCGGACGCACAGTGACAGCACAGCCTGGTGACAGCGAGCACGGTGCGGGTGGGCGCGGTGAAGGGGGGGCGCGTCAGCGCGATCCGGCCGAGGCGCCCGCTCCGGCCTCCGCCTCCGCCTTCGCCGGGCCGCCCAGTGTCGCCTCCGCCGCCGCGTACAGGTCGGCCGGGCGCACCCCGCTCAGCGCGGTGACCAGGTGCCCGTCCGGGCGCACCAGAAGCACCGTGTGCGCGGCCGCCCCCGGATAGCTCTCGGCCACCAGCAACTCGGCGGAGTGCGGCAGCGCGGTCACCGCGGCGGCGAGCCGGGGCATGATCCCGGCGCTCACCCAGTGCCGGCGCTCCCACACGCCCGTACCCGGCGCGATCAGCACCACGAGCAGCGCGCCGCGGCCGAGCCGGTCCCGTAGCCGAACGAAGGAGCCGTCCTCCGCCGTGACCCGTACGTCGGTGACCTGCGCTCCGGGCGGGGTGTCGACGGGCACCTCGCCCTCCAGGCGCCGGGGCGCTAGCGGCGAGTCGGCGTACGCCCCCGGCGCACCCAGCGAGCCGTGCCCCAGGTGACCGTCGGCGAGCAGCGCGTCGTGGTTGCGGGCGGAGCCGGGGACGTACGCGCGCAGGCTTCCGCCGCCCCGCAGCAGCGGCAGTACCTGGTCGGCCGCGCGCAGCCGGGCGGCGACGACCGCGCGCCGCTCCGCCTGGTAGCTGTCGAGGAGCGCCTCGTGCGGCCCGTGGTGCCAGGCCAGCGCCAGCTTCCAGGCGAGGTTGTCGGCGTCCCGCAGCCCCTCGTCCATCCCGTGCGTGCCCAGCGCGCCGAGCAGGTGCGCCGCGTCCCCGGCGAGGAACACGCGCCCGACCCGCCAGCGGCGGGCCAGCCGGTGGTGGACGGTGTGGACTCCGGTGTCCAGCAGTTCGTACGACGGCGTCGGGTCGCCGGTCCAGCCGGTGAGGGTCTCCCGGATGCGGGCCAGCAGCAGCTCGGGCGTGACCAGGTCCTTGCCCGGCGGCAGCAGCCAGTCCAGGCGCCACACGCCGTCGGGGAGGGGGCGGGCGGTGATCTCCCCGGCCGAGGGGCCGGACGTGCGCCACGGCGGCATCCGATGGAGCAACGCCTGGTCCTCCCACGGAAGTTCCATGCGCAGCGCGGCCACGGCGTGACGTTCCACCGCCGTACGGCCCGGGAAGCGGATGTCCTGGAGCTTGCGGACCGTCGAACGGGGGCCGTCGCAACCGACCAGGTAACTGCCGCGCCACCACGTGCCCTTGGGCCCGCGGGTGTGGGCGGTGACGCCCGAGGCCTCCTGCTCCAGGCTGTCCAGGCGGCTGTCCACGGCGACCTCGACGAGCGGCTGGCCCGCGAGGGCCGCGCGCAGTGCGCCGGTCAGGACGTGCTGGGCGATGTGCAGCGGCGCCGACTCGGCGTCGTCGAACTCGACCTCGCGCATCACCTGCTTGCGCCGCATCGACCGCCATCCGGCCCAACGGGCGCCCGCCTCGGCCAGGGGAACACCGGTGAGCCGTTCCATCAGGGCCGCGGTGTCCTCGCGCAGGACGACGGTGCGCGCGGGACGCGATTCCTCCTTGCCCGGCCCCTCGTCGAGGACGACCGACGGCACCTCCTGACGTGCCAGCGCCAGGGCGAGCGTGAGCCCGACGGGCCCCGCTCCGACGATGATCACCGGGTCCACGGCGCGGCGCCCCCTGCCCGAGGTGACGTCGTGAGGGACGCAGGTGAACAGGAAGGTGGAGCAGGGTGCACGATCACAGAACGTATGCAACCTATTGCCGGTGCTTGCGTCAAGCGACGGACGGGCCCGCGCGAGTCTGTCAGTGGCCTGGTCCGGGAAGCTGCCCCTGTTGTCAGCCCCGACCACGAAGGGGCAGTGGCGATCGCGCCACTGCCCCTTGCACCGTGCTCGCTTGACTCGCCATCAGGTGGTGCGCTTGGCACCCGCCCCATGGCCCGCGGCCTCGGCCGCGTTGAGGTCCTCGACGTCCTCGGTACCGAGGACCGCGCCCGTGCTCCGCTTGCTGCGCCGCAGCCTGCGCTCCAGCCAGCTCGCGAAACTCGTCAGCGCGAAGTTGACCGCGATGAAGACCACGGCCACGACCGTGAAGCTGGCGATGACGTTCGCGCCGTAGTAGCCGCTCATCGTGCTGGCCGAGGCCAGCAGTTCGGGGAAGGTGAGGACCGCGCCGCCGAGGGCCGTGTCCTTCACGATCACGACGAGCTGGCTGACGATGGCCGGCAGCATCGCGGTGACCGCCTGCGGCAGCAGGACGAGCCGCATCAACTGACCCTTGCGCAGACCGATGGCCATCGCCGCCTCGGACTGACCCTTGGGCAGGGCCAGGATGCCCGCCCGGACGATCTCCGCGAGGACCGAGGAGTTGTAGAGCACCAGACCGGTGACGACCGCGTACAGCGGACGGTCGTCCGAAGGGACGTTGGTGTACGCGGCGAACAGCGCGTTCCCGAAGATCATCAGGACCAGGACGGGGATGGCCCGGAAGAACTCGACCACGACCGTGGCCGGCACCCTGATCCACACGTGGTCCGACAGCCGCGCGATGCCCAGGACGGCGCCGAGCGGCAGCGCGATGATGACGGAGACCGCCGCGGCCTTCAGGGTGTTCGCAAGGCCCGGCAGGATGTACGTGGTCCAGGCCTCGGTGCCGGCGAGGAAGGGCTTCCACTGCGCCCACTCCAGCTGGCCCTTGTCCCTGAGGGTGCTGAGCACCCACCACATCAGGGCCACGAGGGCGACCAGGAAGACCACCGTGAACACGACATTGCGCCGCTTGGCGCGGGGGCCCTGGGCGTCGTAGAGGATCGAGCTCATCGCTTCACCGCCACCTTCTTGCCCACCCAGCCGAGGATCAGACCGGTCGGCAGCGTCAGGCACACGAAACCGAACGCGATGATCGCGGAGATGAGCAGCAGCTGCGCCTCGTTCTCGATCATCTCCTTCATCAGCAACGCCGCTTCCGCGACACCGATCGCGGCGGCCACCGTGGTGTTCTTCGTCAGCGCGATCAGTACGTTCGTCAGCGGGCCGACCACCGAACGGAACGCCTGCGGCAGCACGACCAGGCCCAGTACCTGGGAGAAGCTGAGGCCGATGGCCCGGGCCGCCTCGGCCTGCCCGACCGGCACCGTGTTGATGCCGGACCGCAGCGCCTCGCACACGAAGGCGGAGGTGTAGACGATCAGACCGAGCACGGCGAGGCGGAAGTTGATCGCCTCGAAGCCCTCCGCTCCGAGGCTGATGTTCAGGGTCTGGTTGAGGCCGAGCGAGGTGAACAGGATGATCACGGTCAGCGGGATGTTCCGCACGAGGTTCACGTAGGCGGCCCCGAAACCGCGCATCAACGGCACCGGGCCCACCCGCATGGCGGCCAGCAAGGTGCCCCAGATCAAGGAGCCGACGGCGGAGAGCAGGGCGAGCTGCACCGTCGTCCAGAAGGCTCCCAGCACGTCGTAGTCAGAAAGAAAGTCGAACACGGTGTTCCGCGCTTCCGCGTGTAGGGATACCCCGGTGTGCCGCCCCGAAGGGCGGCACACCCGTCAGGCGCTGCCTCAGCTCTTGATCTCGCCGATCTTCGGCGCGGGCTCGTACTTGTAGTTGGCCGGACCGAAGTTCTTCTCCACGGCCTTCTGCCAGGAGTTGTCGGCGACCATGTCCTCGAGCGCCTTGTTGATCTTGTCCTTGAGGTCGCTGCCCTTCTTGACGCCGATGCCGTAGTTCTCGTTGGTCATCTTGAAGCCGCCGAGCTTGAACTTGCCCTTGAACTGCGACTGGGCGGCGTAACCGGCGAGGATAGAGTCGTCGGTGGTCAGCGCGTCGATCGCGTTGTTCTGCAGGCCGCTCAGGCACGCCGAGTACGTCGGGTACGTCTGCAGGTCGGCCTTGGGCGCCAGCTTCTCCTTGACGTTCTGCGCCGAGGTCGAGCCGACCACCGAGCACAGCTTCTTGTTGTTGAGGTCAGCCGGCGACTTGATGGAGTTGTCGTCGGCGCGGATCAGCACGTCCTGGTGCGCCAGCAGGTAGGGGCCGGCGAAGTCGACCTTCTCCTGGCGCTCCGGGGTGATCGAGTACGTCGCGGCGATGAAGTCGACGTCACCGCGCTGGAGCATGGTCTCGCGGTCGGCGCTCTTCGCTTCCTTCCACTCGATCTGGTCCGCGTCATAGCCGAGCTTCTTGGCGACGTACGTGGCGACGTCGACGTCGAAGCCGGCGTAACCCTGCGGTGTCTTCTGACCGAGGCCGGGCTGGTCGAACTTGATGCCGACGCTGATCGTCTTGCCACCACCGGAGCCGGAGCCGCCACCGTCTCCGTTGTCACCGCCGCACGCGGTTGCGGTGAGGGCGAGAGCGAACACGGTGGCTGAGGCAGCGGTGACCTTGCGGAACTTCATGGTGAACATCCTTTGCCGTGAAGAGAAAGCCGTCGATGAAAGCCGTGGATGCGGGTGACGCGGGTCGTCGCGGGGGACGCGACGTGCGCCGTCAGTGGTGCAGGATCTTGGACAGGAAGTCCTTGGCGCGGTCGCTGCGCGGATTGCTGAAGAACTGGTCGGGCGCAGCCTCCTCGACGATGCGGCCGTCCGCCATGAACACCACGCGGTTTGCCGCCGATCGTGCGAAACCCATCTCGTGGGTGACGACGATCATGGTCATACCGTCGCGGGCGAGCTGCTGCATGACCTCCAGGACCTCGTTGATCATCTCCGGGTCGAGCGCCGACGTCGGCTCGTCGAAGAGCATGACCTTCGGTTCCATGGCCAGGGCCCGCGCGATGGCGACGCGCTGCTGCTGACCACCGGACAGCTGCGCCGGGTACTTGTCGGCCTGTGCGGTGACGCCGACCCGGTCGAGCAGGGCCCGGGCCCGCTCCTCGGCCTGCTTCTTGTCCTTCTTGCGGACCTTGATCTGACCCAGCGTGACGTTCTCGAGCACGGTCTTGTGCGCGAAGAGGTTGAAGGACTGGAAGACCATCCCGACGTCGGCCCGCAGCCGGGCCAGCTCCTTGCCCTCGGCGGGCAGCGGCTTGCCGTCGATCGAGATCGTGCCGGAGTCGATCGTCTCCAGGCGGTTGATGGTGCGGCACAGGGTGGACTTGCCGGACCCAGAGGGTCCGATCACGACGACGACTTCACCGCGGGCGATGGTCAGGTCGATGTCCTGGAGAACGTGCAACGCGCCGAAGTGCTTGTTGACGCTCTTCAGGACGACCAGTTCGCCGGTCGCGGCCACATCTTCCTTGGCCACCGATACTTCGGTCATCGCTCTCAGGCTCCGTCCTCCTCGGTTTCGGAGGACAGTAGTAACCCTCTACGACCTGCGTCATTAGTCTTGAGGGGAATCTGAGCATCACGATCCGATAGCAATCGGACACGTGTCGTAGCACTTATGAGCAGGGCTCATATCGGCCGGGTAACGGAAGCGGCGCGCAACCGGAACCCTCTTGACGCCGTCCTCATCCATCAGCGTGACTGCACAAGGTGCACGCGCGCGCGTGCACGCCTTTTTGTACACACCCAGATCGTACGGCCGATGAACCGAAGGGGGCCCGGATGAGACTGCTGCTCGTCGAGGACGACAACCACGTGGCGGCAGCTCTGTCGGCGGTCCTGGCCCGGCACGGCTTCGACGTCACCCACGCGCGCAGCGGTGAGGAGGCCCTCCAGGCGCTCGTCCCCGAGGGCAACGGCTTCGGCGTCGTCCTCCTCGACCTGGGCCTGCCCGACCAGGACGGATACGAGGTCTGCAGCAAGATCCGCAAGCGCACCAGCACCCCGGTGATCATGGTCACCGCACGTTCCGACGTCCGCTCCCGCATCCACGGCCTCAACCTCGGCGCCGACGACTACGTGGTGAAGCCGTACGACACTGGAGAGCTGCTCGCGCGGATCCACGCCGTCAGCCGGCGCACCGCCCACGAGGACACCCAGAGCGGTATCGAGACCGAACTGCGCCTCGGCCCCGTCCACATCCAGCTGCCGACGCGGCAGGTCAGCGTCGACGGTGCGGTCATCCAGCTCACCCGCAAGGAGTTCGACCTCCTCGCACTGCTCGCGCAGCGCCCCGGAGTGGTCTTCCGCCGGGAGCAGATCATCAGCGAGGTGTGGCGCACCAGCTGGGAGGGGACCGGGCGCACGCTGGAGGTGCACGTCGCGTCCCTGCGCGCCAAGCTGCGCATGCCCGCCCTCATCGAGACCGTGCGCGGGGTCGGCTACCGGCTCGTCGCGCCTACCGGGTAGCGGGGCCGGGTGCGCACACGACTGCTCCCGCTGCTCATCGTCCTGATGGCGGCCGTGCTGCTCGCGCTCGGCATCCCGCTCGCCGTCAGCCTGGCCGGCGCCCAGCAGCAGAGGGTCGTCGTCGACCGCATCGACGACACGGCGCGCTTCGCGGCCCTCGCCCAGTTCGTCACCGAGACGCCCACGGCGTCTCCCGCCGCGGCCAGGAACGAGCGGCGGGAGACCCTGCAGAGCGAACTCAACAGCTACTACAGGGTCTACGGCATCCGGGCCGGCGTCTTCTACCGCACCGACGCGCCCATGGCCCACGCGCCGAACTGGTTCCTCCCCGAGACGGGCGAGGTGCGCGACGCCTTCGACGAGGCGCTGCTCAGCCGTCGCAGCCACGACCCGGAGCAGGTGTGGCCCTGGCAGCGGCGGCGTCTCGTCGTCGCCTCGCCGGTCATCCGGGACGGTGACGTCGTCGCGGTGGTGGTCACCGACTCGCCCACCGGGCCAATGCGCTCGCGCACCCTGCACGGCTGGCTGGTGATCGGCGCGGGCGAGGCCGCCGCGATGCTGCTCGCCGTCGGTGCCGCGCTGCGGCTGACCGGCTGGGTGCTCAGGCCCGTACGCGTCCTGGACGCCACCACCCACGACATCGCCACCGGGCGGCTGAAGTCCCGGGTCGCCGCCGCCGGGGGACCGCCGGAACTCAGGCGGCTGGCCCGGTCGTTCAACGAGATGGCGGACAACGTCGAGAACGTGCTGGAGCAGCAGCGCGCCTTCGTCGCCGACGCCTCGCACCAGCTGCGCAACCCGCTCTCGGCGCTACTGCTGCGCATCGAACTGCTCGCCCTCGAACTGCCCGAGGGCAACGAGGAGATCGCCTCGGTCCAGGCCGAGGGCAAGCGCCTCGCGCAGGTCCTGGACGACCTGCTCGACCTGGCGCTGGCCGAGCACACCGAGGCCGACCTGAGGGTCACCGACATCGGCGCGCTCGCCGCCGAGCGCGTCGCGGCCTGGTCCCCGACCGCGGAGGCCAAGGGCGTACGACTGGTGGGCGACTGCCCGCCCACCACGGCCTGGGCCGACCCGGTCGCCCTGTCCAGCGCGCTGGACGCGGTGATCGACAACGCGGTGAAGTTCACGCCCAGGGACGAGACCGTCGAGGTCACCGTCGCCTCCGACGGCGACACCACGACCGTCGTCGTCACCGACAACGGCCCCGGGCTGACCGACGAGGAACTCACCCGCATCGGCGACCGCTTCTGGCGCAGCGGCCGCCACCAGAACATCAAGGGCTCGGGCCTCGGCCTGTCCATCTCACGGGCGCTGCTCGCGGCGGGCGGCGGCTCGATCACGTACGACCACCACGAGCCGCACGGGCTGAAGGTGACGGTGAGGGTGCCGAGGTCGGCGCCGATGGTGTGAATCGGCAGAGGTGGGATGGCGTGAATCGGCAGAGGTGGGATGTGAACCGGCCGGAGTCGTTCGGGAACGGGCGGGAGTCGTTCGCGAGCCGGTGGGGGGCGTTCGGGAACGGGTGGGGGCCACGTGGACCGGCGAGAGTTGCTGGTGAGCCGGTGGGAGTCGTCGACGACCGGCGGGAGCTGGTGGTGAACGGGCGAGGCGGGTCGCGAAGCGGCAGAGCTGCTGGTGAGTACGCGGGGGCGGATCGTGACGCGCGGCGGCTGTTCGTGACGCGGCCGGAGTTGTTGGTGAGGCGGTGTGAGTCGTTCACGAGCCGGTGGGGGTCGTTCACGAGTCGGCGGGAGTCGTTCGCGAACGGGCTGGAACGGGTCGTGAAGTCTCGCCGGTTCACGAACCGTCCCGTCGGCTCACCAACAACTCCCGCCGCTTCGCGACTCGCCCCAGCCCGTTCGCCACCCGTCGTTGGTGAGCCGCGCGGGCGTCGTCGACGACCGGTGGGGTCGTTACGGCTTGACCGAACGGTAGTAGCGCCGGGCGCCCTCGTGCAGCTGCAGCGGGTCGGTGTAGATCGCCGTGCGTACGTCGACCAGCTGGGCGGAGTGAACGCGGTCGCCGATGCGGTCCCGGCTCTTGATCACGGTCCGGGTCAGCCACTCGGTGAGCCGGGGATCCATGTCCTCGCGCGTCACCAGCAGGTTGGACACCGCCAGCGTCGGCACGGACTTGCCGTTCTGGATGGTGGGGTAGGCCGTCTCCGGCATGTTGGTGGCGCGGTAGTAGCGCGTGGCACCGCCCTGCTCGTGCAACTTGGCGACGAGGGCGGCGTCGATCGGCACGAACCGGAACGTGGACTTCTCGGCGAGCCGCTCCAGACCGCCCGTCGGCAGCCCGCCCGACCAGAAGAACGCGTCCAGGCCGTGCCCCAGCCGTTTGGGGCCGATGTCGATGCCCTCCGACGAGGGCGTGATGTCCTTCTCCGGATCGATGCCGGCCGCCCTGAGCACACCGTTGGCGATCAGCCGTACACCCGAGTCGGGCAGCCCTATGGCCACACGCTTGCCCCGCAGATCCGCGACGGAGCGAATGTCCGAGTCCGGCGGGACGACGAGCTGCACGTAGTCGTCGTAGAGACGGGCGACTCCGCGCAGCCGGTCGGCACCGGCGCCGCCTTCGATCTTGTACGTCTCCACCGCGTCGGCCGCGGCGATCGTGAAGTCGGCCTCGCCGGTGGCCACGCGCTTGACGTTCTCCTGCGAGCCCGCGCTGGTCTGCAGGTCCACCTGCAGGCCCGGCATGTCCTTGTCGAGCTCCTTGCGCAGCAGGTCGCCGTACTTCTGGTAGACCCCCGCGCGCGTGCCCGTGCTGAACGCGATCGACCCGCCCGGCGGCTCCTCCCCCCAGGGCAGCAGCCACCACAGCAGCAGCCCCAGTGCGACGACACCGGCGGCCGCGCCCTGCAGGACCCGGCGCCTGCCGATACGGGACAACACCATGGACATGCGCGAGATCCTGCCAGCTGGTGCGCCGCCCTGACCAGGGCGGGCACCCAGAGTGGGCTGTCACAGGGGAGGAGGGGCACTGTCACGGGCGGCCGCTACAGTCGCCGCATGAGCTCCTCGCCCGCCGACCTGGTCCGTGAATTCCACCTCGCCTTCGGGCTGGACGCCCGCGACACACCGACCGAGGTCTCGCCGGAACTGGCCGCCCACCGCGGCGAGCTGCTCGCGGAGGAGGCCGCGGAGGTCGCCGAGGTGTCGGTGAAGGGCCCGCTCGACCGACTCGCGCACGAACTGGCCGACGTCGTCTACGTCGCGTACGGCACCGCCCTCGTCCACGGCATCGACCTCGACGCGGTGATCGCCGAGATCCACCGTTCCAACATGACGAAACTGGGGCCCGACGGCCACATCGCCCGCCGCTCCGACGGCAAGGTCCTCAAGGGGGAGCACTACGAGGCCCCGGACGTGTCGGCCGTACTGCGACGGCAGGGGTGGGTGCCGGGCGGGGGTGCGTGACGGGGACCCCTGACGGGGGCCCCTGGCAGGGACCTTTGACAGGGACCCCCTGACGAGCGGTGCCCAGTCGCCGCCCACCAGGGCTCAGCCGACGTCCGCCGCCGCCCGCACCTCACTCGCGTACGGAAGCCTCCGCCCCCGCGGCCTGCCGCGCACCCCCCTGGGCATCGGGGCCCCCGGCCGAGCGGCGTCGCGTCCACCAGCTCGCCAGCGGCTCGGTGTAGCGGGCCGTGAGGGGCCCGAGGATGACCAGGATGAGGACGTACGCCGTGGCCAGGGGACCCAGGGACGGTTCGATGCCCGCCGAGACCGCCAGCCCGGCGATGACGATCGAGAACTCGCCGCGCGCCACCAGAGCCCCGCCCGCGCGCCAGCGGCCCCTGACGGAGATCCCGGCCCGCCGGGCCGCCCAGTAGCCGGTGGCGATCTTCGTCACGGCCGTGAGGACGGCGAGCGCGAGGGCGGGCAGCAGCACGGGCGGGATGCTGGCCGGGTCGGTGTGCAGCCCGAAGAAGACGAAGAACACCGCGGCGAAGAGGTCTCGAAGGGGGCTCAGCAACGTGTGCGCACCCTCCGCCACCTCCCCGGACAGCGCGATGCCCACCAGGAAGGCCCCGACCGCCGCCGACACCTGCAGCTGCTGCGCGACGCCCGCGACCAGGATCGTCAGGCCCAGCACGACCAGCAGCAGCTTCTCCGGGTCGTCGCTGGAGACGAACCGGGAGATCACCCGGCCGTAGCGCACCGCCACGAACAGCACCAGCCCGGCCGCGCCCAGCGCGACCGCCAGCGTCACGCTCCCCGCCAGCAGCCCGGCGCCCGCCACCAGCGCCGTGACGATGGGCAGGTACACCGCCATCGCCAGGTCCTCCAGCACCAGGACGCTGAGGATCACCGGCGTCTCCCGGTTGCCGACCCGGCCCAGATCGCCGAGCACCTTGGCGATCACCCCGGACGACGAGATCCAGGTGACCCCGGCGAGGACGACGGCGGCCACCGGCCCCCAGCCCAGCAGCAGTGCCGCCACCGCGCCCGGTACGGCGTTGAGCGCGCAGTCGACGAGACCGGACGGGTAGTGGGCCTTGAGGTTGGAGACCAGATCGCTCGCCGTGTACTCCAGGCCCAGCATCAACAGCAGCAGGATGACGCCGATCTCGGCGCCGATGGCGACGAACTCCTCGCTCGCGCCCAGCGGCAGTAGGCCGCCCTCGCCGAAGGCCAGACCGGCCAGCAGGTACAGCGGGATGGGGGACAGCTGGAAGCGGGCGGCGACCCGGCCGAGCAGGCCGAGGCCGAGGATGATGGAGCCGAACTCGATCAGCAGGACCGCGGACGAGTGCACCGGCTCACTCCCGCCCGAGAATCGCCGCGGCGCCGTCGACGCCCTCGCGGGTGCCGATGACGATGAGGATGTCCCCGCCCGCCAGCCGGAAGCCCGGCGCCGGCGACGGGATCGCCTCGGCGCGGCGCAGCACCGCCACCACCGACGTGCCCGTCTCGGTCCGCAACCGGGTGTCGCCCAGCACCCGCCCGTTCCAGTGCGAGGTCGCGGCCACCTCGATCCGCTCGGCGACCAGCCCCAGGTCCGAGGTGTACAGCAGGCTCGCGCTGTGGTGGGACGGCTTCAGCGCGTCGATCAGCGAGCCCGCCTCCGCGCTGGTCAGCCGCAGCGACTGGGCGCAGGAGTCGGGGTCGTCGGCGCGGTACACGCTCACCGTGCGGGTGCCGTCCCGGTGGGCCACCACCGACAGGTGGCGGTGTTCCCGGGTGACCAGGTCGTACTGGACCCCTATCCCTGGCAGCGGCGTCGCCCTCAGGCGCGGAGCGGACACGTTTCTTCCCCTTGTTTCCTCGGTGTACGTGTGGAGCCGGCGACCGGATTCCCGGCGTATGTGTGACAGGTGATGTGTGGGTGATCGGACCGGTCAACTCCGCATGCTGCCATCCCCCGTACGGTGGCGATATGGGTCTCGTCACGGATATACGCGGCCGGCTGCGGGCGGACAGGCTGGTGCCGGCTGTGCTGCGCGCGGACGCGGACGCGGACGCTGACGCGGAAAGGAGCGGGAGCAGGAACGTGTCGTTGTTCTGGCGGATCTTCTCGCTCAACGCCGCGGGCCTCGTCGCCGCCACCGCGCACCTGCTGGGCCCGGTCACCGTGTCCACTCCCGTCCTGCCGGGCGAGGCGCTCGTCCTCCTCACCGGCCTCGCGGCGCTGCTGACCGGCAACGCGCTCGCGCTGCGCTTCGGACTCGCCCCGCTGCAGCGGCTCGGCCGGGCCATGGCCACCGCGGACCTGCTGCGCCCGGGCGCCCGGGCGGCGGTGGCCGGAGCGGCGGAGACGGCCCAGCTCATCACGACGTACAACACGATGCTCGACCGGCTGGAGGCCGAGCGGGCGGCGGGCGCGGCCCGGGCCCTGTCCGCCCAGGAGCGCGAACGCCACCGCGTCGCCCGGGAACTGCACGACGAGGTCGGCCAGACGCTGACCGCCGTCCTGCTCCAGCTGAAGCGGGTCGCGGACCGGGCGCCCGAGGATCTGCGCGAGGAGATCGGCCAGGCGCAGGAGGCCACCCGGGCCGGGCTGGACGAGATCCGCCGCATCGCCCGCCGGCTGCGACCCGGAGTCCTGGAGGAGCTCGGCCTGCACAGCGCGCTGCGCTCGCTCGCGGCCGAGTTCACCACGCACGGCCTGACGGGGCGCCACCACCTGCCCGGCGACCTCCCTCCGCTGACCCCTGAGTCGGAACTCGTGGTCTACCGAGTGGCCCAGGAAGCCCTGACCAACACCGCCCGGCACGCCGCCGCCGACCGCGCCGAACTCCGCCTTTGCCCGGTCCCCGGCGGCGTCGAACTCCTCGTACGCGACAACGGCACCGGCCTCGGCAGGGCCCAGGAGGGCGCCGGCATCACCGGCATGCGCGAACGCGCCCTCCTGACAGGCGCCGCCCTCACCCTCGAACCGGCCCCCGGCCGGGGCACCGACGTACGCCTGCGCATACCTCTGACGGCAGGAGCCCGCTGATGCCTGCCCCGATCCGCGTCCTGCTCGCCGACGACCACACCCTCGTACGCCGCGGCGTACGCCTCATCCTGGACGGCGAACCGGATCTGACGGTCGTCGCCGAGGCCGGCGACGGCGCCGAGGCGGTCGCCCGGGCGCGCGAGACCGCCGTGGACCTGGCCGTCCTGGACGTCGCCATGCCCCGCATGACGGGCCTGCAGGCCGCCCGCGAGCTCTCCCGCCGCCTGCCCGCCCTGCGCATCCTCATCCTGACCATGTACGACAACGAGCAGTACTTCTTCGAGGCCCTCAAGGCCGGCGCCTGCGGTTACGTCCTCAAGTCGGTCGCCGACCGCGACCTGGTCGAGGCCTGCCGGGCCGCCGTACGCGACGAGCCGTTCATCTACCCCGGCGCCGAGCGCGCCCTCGTCCGTTCCTACCTCGACCGCCTGCACCGCGGCGACGGCCTGCCGCAGCGGGCCATCACCGAACGCGAGGAGGAGATCCTCAAACTGGTCGCCGAGGGCCACACCTCCAAGGAGATCGCCGAGCTCCTCTTCATCAGTGCGAAGACCGTCGAACGCCACCGCGCCAATCTCCTCCAGAAACTCGGCGTGCGCGACCGCCTGGAACTCACCCGGTACGCGATCCGCGCGGGCCTGACAGAGCCGTGAGGCCGCGAGCCCCGTTGTCCACAGGCGGCCCGGGCCACTCCCGCGGACCGCCTACCCTTGTCCCCATGAGCAGCATCGACCGGAGCCAGTCAGTGGGCGGCACGCGCACGTATGAGGTACGCACCTACGGGTGCCAGATGAACGTCCACGACTCCGAGCGATTGGCCGGGCTGCTGGAGGACGCCGGTTACGTGCGCGCGCCCGAGGGCGCGGACGGCGACGCGGACGTCGTCGTCTTCAACACCTGCGCCGTGCGCGAGAACGCCGACAACAAGCTGTACGGCAACCTCGGCCACCTCGCCCCGAAGAAGGCGAAGCGTCCCGGGATGCAGATCGCGGTCGGCGGCTGCCTGGCGCAGAAGGACCGCGACACCATCGTGAAGCGGGCGCCCTGGGTGGACGTCGTCTTCGGTACGCACAACATCGGCAAGCTGCCCGTCCTGCTGGAACGCGCGCGCGTGGGGGAGGAGGCGCAGGTCGAGATCGCCGAGTCGCTGGAGGCGTTCCCCTCGACGCTGCCGACGCGGCGCGAAAGCGCGTACGCGGCCTGGGTGTCGATCTCCGTCGGCTGCAACAACACCTGCACCTTCTGCATCGTCCCGGCGCTGCGCGGCAAGGAGAAGGACCGCCGGCCCGGCGACATCCTCGCCGAGATCGAGGCCCTGGTCGCCGAGGGCGTCAGCGAGATCACACTGCTCGGGCAGAACGTCAACGCGTACGGCTCCGACATCGGCGACCGCGAGGCCTTCAGCAAACTGCTGCGGGCCTGCGGGAAGATCGAGGGCCTGGAGCGCGTGCGCTTCACCTCCCCGCACCCGCGCGACTTCACCGACGACGTCATCGCCGCCATGGCCGAGACGCCGAACGTGATGCCGCAGCTGCACATGCCGCTGCAGTCCGGCTCGGACACGGTCCTGAAGGCGATGCGCCGCTCCTACCGCCAGGAGCGGTACCTGAACATCATCCGCAAGGTGCGCGAGGCCATCCCGCACGCGGCGATCACGACCGACATCATCGTGGGCTTCCCCGGCGAGACCGAGGAGGACTTCGAGCAGACCCTGCACGTGGTGCGCGAGGCACGCTTCGCGCAGGCGTTCACCTTCCAGTACTCCAAGCGCCCGGGCACCCCGGCCGCCGAGATGGACGACCAGATCCCCAAGAAGGTCGTCCAGGAGCGTTACGAGCGTCTGGTCGCCCTCCAGGAGGAGATCTCCTGGGAGGAGAACAAGAAGCAGGTCGGCCGCACCCTGGAGCTGATGGTCGCCGAGGGCGAGGGCCGCAAGGACGACACCACCCACCGCCTGTCCGGCCGGGCCCCCGACAACCGCCTGGTCCACTTCACCAAGCCCGAGCAGCAGGTCCGCCCCGGCGACGTGGTCACGGTCGAGGTCACCTACGCCGCCCCGCACCACCTGCTCGCCGAGGGCCCCGTGCTGAACGTGCGCCGCACGCGCGCGGGTGACGCCTGGGAGAAGCGCAACGCCGCCGAGCAGGCCAAGCCCGCGGGCGTGATGCTGGGCCTGCCGAAGATCGGGGTGCCGGAGCCGCTGCCGGTCGCCACGGGAAGCGGCTGCGGCTGCGACTGAGGGGGATGCCACAGTACGGGCGGAAGGGAGCGTCAGATGTTGCCGCACAGGGTTGCGTTCACCGAAGAAGCCGCCCGGGTGCGCGACGGCCTGTCCGCCGACCGGCGTGAGGTGCTGGAGCGCGGTCTGGCCATCCTGGTGACCGACCCGCGGCACAAGCTCTCCCACCCCGTACGCGGCGATGAGGCGACACGGGGGATCGCCCTCTCGCGCAACCTCTTCATCGAGTACGTCATCAGCGACGGCGCGCTCGTGGTGCTCGTCCTGATCGTGATCGACCTGACGGACGTGCTGATCGAGGACTGACGCGACGGAGGGCTTGGGGCAAGCCTGGGACGGAGGACGGAGGACGGAGGGCGAGCCGCGACGAGGACTGACGGCGAGCCGCGGCACAGCTCCGGGTTACGCTGCCGATCATGCTTGTCGCCGCCGCCGTCTGCCCCTGCCCGCCGCTGCTCGTGCCCGAGCTCGCCGCGGGCGCCGCACCCGAGCTGGACGCCGCGCGGGCCGCGTGCACGGACGCGCTCGGCGTGCTCGCCGCCGCCCGGCCCGACCGGCTCGTGGTCGTGGGGCCCGCGGACAGTGCCGGGGCCGAGACGTACCCGGCGGGTGCGAAGGGCTCTTTCCGTGGCTTCGGTGTCGCTCTCGACGTACGGCTGGGCCCGGACAAGGGCGCGGAGCCGGAGCGGGAGCTGCCGTACTCCCTCGCCGTGGCCGCCTGGCTGCTGGAGCGGACCGGGTGGGCCGACGCCCCGATCGAGGGACTCGGTGTGGGGGAACCTCTTACGCCCGAGCGGTGTATTCAGATCGGCGGGGAGATCGCCGGTCGGGCCGGGCGGGTGGCACTGCTGGTGATGGGCGACGCCAGCGCGTGCCGCACGCTCAAGGCGCCGGGGTATCTCGACGAGCGGGCGGAACCCTTCGACGCGGAGGTGGCGCGTGCGCTGGGAACGGCGGACGCGGACGCCCTCGTGGCGCTGGACACGGGGCTGGCCCGCGAACTCAAGGTGTCCGGCCGAGCCCCCTGGCAGGTCCTCGCGGGCGCGGCCGAGGGCACGCGCCTCGAGGGCGCGCTGCTCTACGAGGACGCGCCGTACGGGGTGGGGTACGTCGTGGCGACCTGGTCGTAGGAGCGGGAAGCGCGTGGCCACTCGGTCGTAGGCCGATGACCGTACCTCCCTCCTGAAACGGCGGACCGCCGCGAGCCCTGAAACTGGCGCACCGCCGCGCGCCCTCAAACGTCCGCGCGGCCTCAACGGCGGACGGCCGGGAGCCCTCGTGCTCCACGGCCGTCCGCCGATGTGCCGTTCAGGAAGTGGGCGGTGGTGCGGCCGGCGGCGTGGTGCCGCCCGCGTCCGGTCCGCTGTCGCCCCTGTGCGCGAGTCGGTCCATGGCCTCCTTGGCCCTGCCCGTGCCCTTGTGGATCTTGTCGCTGTACTTGCCCTTGGTCCTCTTGTCGACGACCTGCGCGGCCTTGTCGAGGCCGTGCTGGATCCTGCCCTCATGCCGCTGCGCGAGGCCGGAGACCTTGCCCTTGGCCGGGGCCAGCTTGGCCTTCACGCTGTCCAGGAGACCCATGCTTCACCTTCCCTCGCGGGGGCAGTTACGTGCGGGCGCCCTCGCCGGCCTCGTTGTCGGCCGCATCTTCGGTGGACTGCTGCTTGGGGATCTCGACGCTCTCGGTGTCGGTGGCCTCGGCGGTCTCCGTCGCCGCCGGCTCCGCCGCTTCCGCTGCCCCGTCCGACGCCTTCGCCTCAGCGGCCTCGGCCTTCTCCTCGGTCTCGGGCCCGCCTTCCGGCGCGTCGGCCCGAGCCTCGGCGGCCGGCGCCTCCTCCGTGGCCTTCGACCTCCGGAGAAGCCGTGCAAAAACGCCCATATCCACTCCAACGTTACTCGTGCGGGCGAAATCCCGCGTTGCCCGGTGCGCCCATTTGCGCAGGCCGGGCCGCCGCCTCTGCGATCCGGCGGCAGGAACCTCGCAACGGGCAACGACCTCGGGTCCGTACCGTCACGTAACTCGTTCGAGATCACGGTGGGAGGTTTGGGAGACTGGGTCGGTGAGCAGCGCACCCCCCGCCCCCCGCGTCATCGCCGTCGTCGGACCGACCGCGGCCGGAAAGTCCGATCTGGGCGTTTTCCTGGCGCAGCAGCTCGGCGGTGAGATCGTCAACGCCGACTCCATGCAGCTCTACCGAGGGATGGACATCGGCACCGCGAAGCTGACGCCCGAGGAACGCGGCGGCATCCCGCACCACCTCCTGGACATCTGGGACGTGACCGTCACCGCGTCCGTCGCCGAGTACCAGCGGCTCGCCCGGGAGCGGATCGACGCGCTGCTCGCCGATGGGCGCTGGCCGATCCTGGTCGGCGGCTCCGGCCTGTACGTCCGCGGGGCCGTCGACAACCTGGAGTTCCCCGGCACCGACCCCGAGCTCCGGGCCCGCCTGGAGGAGGAACTCACGCTGCGCGGCTCCGGGGCACTGCACGCCCGCCTGGCCGCCGCCGACCCGGAGGCCGCGCGCGCCATCCTGCCGAGCAACGGCCGCCGTATCGTCCGAGCCCTGGAGGTGATCGAGATCACCGGCAAACCCTTCACCGCCAACCTTCCCGGCCACGACTCCGTCTACGACACCCTCCAGATCGGCGTCGACGTGGCCCGCCCCGAGCTGGACGAGCGCATCGCACGCCGGGTCGACCGGATGTGGGAGGCAGGCCTGGTCGACGAGGTGCGCGCACTGGAGGCACAGGGGTTGCGCGAAGGGCGTACGGCCTCGCGCGCACTCGGCTACCAGCAGGTGCTCGCGGCGCTCGCGGGGGAGTGCACCTTGGAGGAGGCACGGGCCGAGACCGTCCGTGCCACCAAGCGCTTCGCGCGCCGCCAGGATTCGTGGTTCAGGCGCGATCCGCGGGTGCACTGGTTGAGTGGGGCTGCGGCGGATCTCACAGAACTTCCGCAGCTCGCGCTGTCATTGGTCGAACGACCGGTTACAGCCTGATCACGTCATGGCATCGGGACGCCCAGGCCGACATCCGGGCCTGTCGTGCCGTGCCATCATCGAGCTTCGATCGACCAAGTGGAGTCCTAGTTGGGAGGGCGCGTGGCGATGGAGGCCGGCCCTCGCGACACCGCACAAAGCACCGAACCCGTCACCACCGAGCGGAGTGAACGGGAGCAGGAGGCGGACCGTCTCAGCTCCGACGGGCCCGACGAGACGCAGGGCGGTGTGACCGCCGACGGCCCCGAGCCCGAGGAGATGTTCGCGGGCGGCGAGGAGGTCGAGGTCGAGCTGCGCCCGCAGCGCCGGCTGCGTATCTGGCAGCTCGCCCCCATCGTGGGCCTGGCCGCGGTCGGCTCCCTGATGTTCGCCTTCCCGCTCGCCTTCGACTTCGGCGACAGCGGCGCGGTGATCGCGATGCTGGGGCTGCTGATCTGCTCGTGCGCGGCCGGTTGGGGCATGATGGCCGCCCGCCGGGTCGGCTACACCTGGCCGGGGCTGCCGGCCCGGGGCTCGGGACGCAGACCCGACTGGCGGGTCGTGATCGGCTACGCCCTGGTGGTGGCCGTCGTGGTGGTGCTCGCCGTGTGGCGCGTGGCGCGTCTGCGCTGACCGACGCTCCCGCCCGGGGCGGGCTGTCGTACCCACCCCGTACGATCGAGGAATGAGCACGCGGATCGCCTTCCTCAAGGGGCACGGCACCGAGAACGACTTCGTGATCGTCCCGGACCCCGAGAACGCCATCGACCTGCCCCCGGCCGCCGTCGCCGCCCTGTGCGACCGTCGCGCGGGCATCGGCGGTGACGGACTGCTGCACGTGGTGCGGTCCGCCGCGCACCCCGAGGCCAAGGACATGGCGGCCGAGGCGGAGTGGTTCATGGACTACCGCAACGGCGACGGCTCGATCGCGGAGATGTGCGGCAACGGGGTGCGGGTGTTCGCGCGCTACCTCCAGCGCGCCGGGCACGCAGGCGAGGGCGACCTCGCCGTCGCCACGCGCGGGGGCGTGAAGACCGTGCACATCGCGAAGGACGGCGACATCACCGTCGGCATGGGCAAGGCAGTGCTCCCCGAAGGCGACGTCACGGTCGGCGTCGGCGAGCGCAGCTGGCCCGCGCGGAACGTGAACATGGGCAACCCGCACGCGGTGGCCTTCGTGGACGACCTCGCCCACGCCGGCGACCTGTTCTCCCCACCGGCCTTCAGCCCGGCCTCCGCCTACCCGGACGGGGTGAACGTCGAGTTCGTGGTCGACCGCGGCCCGCGGCACGTCGCACTGCGCGTGCACGAGCGCGGCGCCGGCGAGACCCGCTCCTGCGGCACGGGCGCGTGCGCGGTCGCCGTGGCCACCGCCCGCCGCGACGGCCTCGACCCGGCGGTCACCGGAACCCCCGCGACGTACACCGTGGACGTCCCCGGCGGCACGCTCGTGATCACCGAACGCCCCGACGGCGAGATCGAGATGACGGGCCCCGCCGTGATCGTCGCCGAGGGCGAGATCGACGCGCGGTGGCTGGAGGACGCCGCCCGCCGCAGAGCCTGACACCCCGCCAGGCAACCGGCGGTTCGCGGCCGGTTCGCGGCCGCGACTCGCCATGTGGCCGGAAACCGTGCCGCGCCGCAGGTCACCCGGTTCGAAAACGTAAACCTGCAAACCTTCGCTCGAATGGGTGATCCGTTTCACGCTCGGCGAGAGGCGGTCAGTCGCGGGTGTTGGGCTCGATAGCATCAAGCACCGGCCCGGACGGGGGATCCGGTCGCCGCCCCCTGAGCCGTGTCCGCCCTGGGGCACCCCGTCCGCCGGACCACGCAGCCGGAGGTGCCCATGAGTGCGGATGCCACGAACCCCGTGACGCCAGGCCCGGTAGCGCCTGCCGCGCCGCGCAGGAAGGCCCGCCCCCGGATCGACCTGCGCCGTCTGGGCCGTGCCGCGCTGCTCGGCCCCGCCACGCGCGACCGGCTGCCCGACGCCATCGGCCACGTCGTCGAGGCCCACCGCGCCCACCACCCCGACGCCGACCTCGAACCCCTGCGCCGCGCCTACGTCCTGGCCGAGTCCTCGCACCGCGGCCAGATGCGCAAGAGCGGCGAGCCGTACATCACGCACCCGCTCGCCGTGACCCTGATCCTCGCCGAACTCGGCGCGGAGACCACGACCTTGACGGCGTCCCTGCTCCACGACACCGTCGAGGACACCGACGTGACGCTCGATCAGGTCGGCGAGCAGTTCGGCGAGGAGGTCCGCTACCTCGTCGACGGCGTCACCAAGCTGGAGAAGGTCGACTACGGTGCCGCCGCCGAGCCCGAGACCTTCCGCAAGATGCTCGTCGCCACCGGCAACGATGTCCGCGTGATGTCGATCAAACTCGCCGACCGGCTGCACAACATGCGCACCCTCGGCGTGATGCGCCCCGAGAAACAGGAGCGCATCGCCAAGGTCACCCGGGACGTCCTCATCCCGCTCGCCGAACGCCTCGGCGTCCAGGCGCTCAAGACCGAGCTGGAAGACCTCGTCTTCGCGATCCTGCACCCCGAGGAGTACCAGCGCACCCGGGAGTTGATCGTCGAGAACGCCGCCCGCGCGGACGACCCGCTCGCCGAGGTCGCCGACGAGGTGCGCGGCGTTCTGCGGGAGGCCGACATCCCGGCCGAGGTCCTCATCCGGCCCCGCCACTTCGTCTCCGTGCACCGCGTCTCCCGCAAGCGCGGCCGGCTGCGCGGCGCCGACTTCGGCCGCCTGCTGGTACTGGTCAACGAGGACGCCGACTGCTACGCGGTACTCGGTGAACTGCACACCTGCATGAAGCCGGTCGTCTCGGAGTTCAAGGACTTCATCGCCGTACCGAAGTTCAACCTGTACCAGTCGCTGCACACCGCCGTCGCCCGGGCGGACGGGCAGGTCGTCGAAGTCCTCATCCGCACCCACCAGATGCACAAGGTCGCCGAGGCCGGTGTCGTCGCCCTCGGCAACCCGTACGCGCCCGCGCCCGACGACCCGGCCGACGGCGAGCGCGCCGACCCCACCCGGCCCGGCTGGCTCTCCCGGCTCCTCGAGTGGCAGCGGGCCGCACCCGACCCGGACACGTTCTGGTCCACCCTCCGCGAGGACCTCGCCCAGGACCGGGAGATCACCGTGTTCCGGCCCGACGGCGGCACGCTGGGCCTGCCCGAGGGCGCGACGTGCGTTGACGCCGCGTACGCGCAGTACGGCGAGGACGCGCACGCGTGCATCGGCGCCCGCGTCAACGGCCGTCTGGCGACCCTGAGCACCATCCTGAAGGACGGCGACACCGTCCAGCTCCTCATGGGCCAGGACCCCGCCTCCGGGCCCTCCAGGGAGTGGCTGGAGCACGCCCACACGCCCGCCGCCCGGATCGCCATCCAGCGGTGGCTGGCCGCCCATCCGGCACAGGGGGACTCCTCCTCGGCCGAGGAACGCGTGACGGCGTTCCGGCCCGCCGCGGCCGCGAGCGCGAGCCAGGGCGCGGTCGGCGAGGGATCCGCCGGCCGCCCCGCAGCCGCCCACGTCCTCGTCGACCGGCCCGGCGCGACCGTACGGCTCGCCGGCTGCTGTACGCCCGTACCGCCCGACGAGGTCACCGGCTTCGCCGTACGCGGGGGAGTGGTCACCGTGCACCGCGTCGAGTGCGCCGCGGTGGCGCGGATGAAGAGCGCGGGGCGTACGGAGGTCGACGTGCGCTGGGGTGACACCACCGAGTGCCGGGTCACGCTGGTCGCCGAATCGTTCGTCCGCCCGCATCTGCTCGCCGACCTCACCGAAGCGATGGCCCTCGAAGGCGCGGAGATCGTCTCCGCGACCGTCGAGCCGCCCACCCAGCAGCACGTACGTCACACGTACACCGTCCAGCTGCCGGACGCAGCCCACCTGCCCGCCCTCATGCGGGCGATGCGCAACGTGGCCGGCGTGTACGACGTGAGCCGTGCCCAGCCGCAGGCCCGGACGCCGAGCGCGCTTGACGCGTGAAGCGGCGCACGCGTGACTTGGCGCGCCTCATGCGTGACCAGGCGAACGTGCCCGTGACCTGGTGCGCTTGACGTGCGATCGGGCGTACGTGCGTGTGACCCAGCCGCACGTGCGCGTGGCCCCGCCGTACGGGCGTCGGCGGGCGCGTGAGACGGCACCCGGCGCAGGCCCCGGTCCCCGGTTCGGGTGGGCCGGGCGCGCGTCGTCGCCCTAGCGCACGCGCGCGCTGATAGCCGTGGGGCATGCTGCTCACCCCCCACACTCGGGCCCTCCCGACCCAGGGCCCCCGCGCCCGCCGCCGGCGGACGGCAGTGGCGCTGCTCGCCTCCGCCGTCTCCGTCTGCCTGGTCGCCGCGAGCGCGCCCGCGGTCCCGCTCGGCGTCGGCGACCGCCTCTTCCCGTACCTGGGCAACCCCGGATACGACGTGGCCTCGTACGACCTCGCCTTCAACTACCCCGGCACCAACACCGAGCCCCTCCGGGCCGTCACCACGATCGACGCCTGGGCGACCACCGACCTGGACCGCGTCAACCTCGACTTCGCCCACGGCACGGTCCACTCGGTCGAGGTCGACGGCGCGCCGGCCGCGTTCAGCAGCGCCGGCGAGGACTTGGTGGTCACGCCCGAGGACTCGGTCTCCGAAGGCGACTGGATGCGGATCACCGTGCGGCACACCAGCGGCCCCGGACCCGCGAAGGGCCGCGAGGGCGGCTGGGTGCGCACCGCCGACGGCCTCGCCATGGCCAACCAGGCCGACGCCGCCCACCTGGTGTTCCCGTGCAACGACCACCCCTCCGACAAGGCGCTGTTCACCATCCGGGTCACCGCACCCGACGGCCACACGGCCGTCGCCAACGGCCTGCCGACCGACGTGGACAGGTCCGGCGGCACGACCACCTGGACGTACCGCACCCGGCACCCCATGGCCACCGAACTCGCCCAGGTGTCCATCGGCCGCTCCACGGTCCTGCGCCGCACCGGCCCGCACGGGCTGCCCCTGCGGGACGTCGTGCCGACCAAGCACCGCGCCGCGCTCGAACCGTGGCTGAAGAAGACCCCCGACCAGATCGCCTGGATGGAGGCCAAGGTCGGCACCTACCCCTTCGAGACGTACGGCCTGCTCATGGTCGACGCCTCCACCGGGTTCGCACTCGAGACGCAGACGCTGTCGCTCTTCGAGCGGCAGATGTTCACCGAGCCCACCTACCCCCGGTGGTACGTGGAGTCGATCATGGTGCACGAGCTGGCCCACCAGTGGTTCGGCAACAGCGTCAGCCCCCGCAACTGGTCCGACCTGTGGCTCAACGAAGGACACGCCACCTGGTACGAGGCCCTGTACGCGGAGGAGAAGGCGGGCGAGTCGCTACAGGCGCGCATGAAGGCCGCCTACGGCGCCTCCGACCGCTGGCGTGCGGCCGGCGGGCCGCCCGCGGCTCCCAAGGCGCCCAAGCCGGGCCAGAAGATGGGCATCTTCCGGCCGAACGTCTACGACGGCGCGGCGCTCGTGCTCTACGCCCTGCGGCAGGAGATCGGCCGCTCCGCCTTCGAGCGCCTGGAGCGGGCCTGGGTCACCCTCCACCGGGACGGCACGGCCACGACGGGTGACTTCGTCAGACTCGCCTCCGCCGTCTCCGGACGCGACCTGGGCGGTTTCTTCCAGGGCTGGCTGTACGGCGAGAAGACCCCGCCGATGCCCGGCCACCCGGACTGGAAGCCGGTCGCCCGATAACCCGGTGACGAGACGGCCCGTGCCGTGCGACCATCGTCAGGTCGGCGCGGCACGGGACACGGGAATCTCCCGGGGTACTCGTGCGTTGTGGACAATGACGGATCAGCTCCGACGTGCTGAGGCATCCGAAGCTCCCTCCGTCGCCGCAGAACGGTTTCCCATCGACGTAAGGACCCAATGACCTCCTCTTCTTCCCCTTCCCAGGACACCAAGCGCCTCGCGCACACCTACCCCGAGGGTCTTCGGGCCGATGCCCTGATGGAAGAGGACGTCGCCTGGAGCCCCGAGATCGACGGAGAGTGGGACGGCGACCAGCTCGGCCGCTCCGAGCGCGCGGCTCTGCGCCGCGTCGCGGGCCTCTCCACCGAGCTCGAGGACGTCACCGAGGTCGAGTACCGCCAGCTCCGCCTGGAGCGGGTCGTGCTCGTCGGCGTGTGGACCTCGGGAACCGTGCAGGACGCGGAGAACTCCCTCGCGGAGCTCGCCGCCCTCGCGGAGACCGCGGGCGCACTCGTGCTCGACGGCGTGATCCAGCGCCGCGACAAGCCCGACGCGGCGACCTACATCGGCTCCGGCAAGGCCGAGGAACTGCGCGACATCGTCCTCGAAACGGGCGCGGACACCGTCATCTGCGACGGTGAGCTCAGCCCGGGCCAGCTGATCCACCTCGAAGACGTCGTCAAGGTCAAGGTCATCGACCGTACGGCCCTGATCCTGGACATCTTCGCCCAGCACGCCAAGTCCCGAGAGGGCAAGGCGCAGGTCGCGCTCGCGCAGATGCAGTACATGCTGCCGAGGCTGCGCGGCTGGGGTCAGTCGCTGTCCCGCCAGATGGGCGGCGGCAAGGGCGGCGGCCTCGCCACCCGTGGTCCCGGTGAGACCAAGATCGAGACGGACCGGCGCCGGATCCGCGAGAAGATGGCGAAGATGCGCCGGGAGATCGCGGAGATGAAGACCGGCCGCGACATCAAGCGCCAGGAGCGCAAGCGCCACAAGGTGCCCTCCGTCGCCATCGCGGGCTACACCAACGCCGGCAAGTCCTCGCTGCTCAACCGCCTCACGGGCGCGGGCGTGCTGGTCGAGAACGCCCTGTTCGCGACCCTCGACCCGACCGTGCGCCGGGCCGAGACCCCGAGCGGACGGCTGTACACGCTGGCCGACACGGTCGGCTTCGTGCGCCACCTGCCGCACCACCTGGTCGAGGCGTTCCGCTCCACGATGGAGGAGGTCGGCGAGTCCGACCTGATCCTGCACGTGGTGGACGGTTCGCACCCGAACCCGGAGGAGCAGCTGGCCGCCGTGCGCGAGGTGATCAGGGACGTCGGCGCCATCGACGTACCCGAGATCGTGGTGATCAACAAGGCCGATCTGGCCGACCCGCTGACGCTCCAGCGTCTGCTGCGGGTCGAGAAGCACTCGATCGCCGTGTCGGCGCGTACCGGCAAGGGCATCGACGAACTGCTCGCGCTCATCGACAACGAGCTGCCGCGGCCGTCGGTCGAGATCGAGGTGCTCGTGCCGTACACCCACGGCAAGCTGGTCGCCCGTGCCCACGACGAGGGCGAGGTGCTCACCGAGGAGCACACCCCGGAGGGCACGCTGCTCAAGGTGCGGGTGCACGAGGAACTGGCGGCGGAGCTCACGCCGTACGTTCCGGCACCGGTTGCCTGACGGCTCCGTCCGACAGCAGGAGGGCCACAGCAGGAAGGCCCAGCAGGAAGGCCCGCTCCCGTGACACCGGGAGCGGGCCTTCAGCGTGTCAGCGTGTGCGGGTCACTGACCGCCGTACGTCCTGCTCATGTTCTGGTACAGCGCCTCGGCCCCGCGGCCCAGCTGCGGGCCCGCCAACCAGGTGTTGTCGGCCGGGCCGATCGAGGTGTTGGAGACCAGCACCGTCTTGCCGTTCAGCACCCGGAACCAGCCGCCGCCGGACGAGCCGCCGGTCATGGTGCAACCGATGCGGTACATCGTCGGCAGGCTGGGGCTGAGCGAGAGCCGGCCGGGCACGTCGACGCACTTGAACATCTTCAGGCCGTTGTAGGGCGGCGCGGCCGGGTAGCCCCAGGCGCCCATCTTGGCGGCCTCGGCCGCGGACGGGGCGGAGAAGTCGATGTCCAGTGCGGCGCCGACCGTCTCCTCCAGCGACTTGGTGCCCTGCTCCGGCTTCACGTGCAGCACGGCGTAGTCGTACGCCGCTCCGTCGCCGCCGGTCTCCGAGCCGCCCTGGATCCACTCGTTCGACGTCGAGGCCCAGTCCGCCCACCAGTTGCCGTAGGGGGCGATCTCGGCCGGGTTCGCGTTGCCCAGCTCCGCCTCGGACTTGCCGAGGTCGTTGTAGGCCGGCACGAAGACGATGTTGCGGTACCAGCCGCCGTCACCGCCGGCGTGCACGCAGTGACCGGCCGTCCAGACCAGGTTGGACCTGCCCGGGTGGTTGACGTCCTTGATGACCGTGCCGGAGCAGACGGCCGGGCCGTCGGGGGAGTCGAAGAAGACCTTGCCGACCGGGGCCGCGTTCCGGTGGTACGGGGTCTTCTCGGCCGTGGCCCGGACGGGCGCGGGCTCCGGGTCGCTGACGCCCTGGCCTGCCGAGGCGTCCTTCGTCGTGACGGTCTTGTTGGCCTCCTTCGCGGACCGCATCCGCTCCGGCTTCCACAGGCCCTCGATCACCGGGTTGACGAAGTCCTTGGCCTCACTGAGCCACTTGTCCTTGTCCCAGTCCTTCCAGCCGCCGTCCTTCCACTGGTCGACGTCGATGCCGTGCTCCTTGAGCTTGTCGGCGATGTCGGCCGGGAGCTGGACCTTTCCGCCGCCGTTGCCGGCCGCCTGGGAGGCGGTGGCGCCGGCCTTGTCGCTCGCCTTGTCCTCGGTCGAGCCGCCACAGGCGGTGGCGGTGAGCGCCAGGGCGGCGACGAGCCCGGTGGCGGCGAGGACGCTGCGCCGCCCGCGCCTCGGCGCGGCGGGCATACGTGTGGAACGCATGGTGCTATGACCCCCGTTGGAAGGTGCCGGTGTCGTGCTGGGTGTGATGACGGTGCTGTCACGCCGAGTGCCCGTGCGGCTCCTCGTGCGGACACCCCACTATGCCCGTGGAGTCGAGGGCGAACGGCGATGGGGTGGTGAAGGTTTCCGCGCCTTCGTTCGCCACCCCACCGCCGTCGGAGTTCAGCCGGATGCCTGAGTCCAGCCGGATGCCGGAGTCCAGCCGGATGTCGGAGTCCAGCCGGTTGTCACTGGCCGGCGAACTTCTGGCTGACGGCGTCGTAGACGCCCTTGGCCTCCGTGCCCAGCCGCGGGCCGGCCAGCCAGCCCGACGTCACCGGGCCGATCGAGGTGTTGGAGACCAGCGCCGGCTTGCCGTCCGCGCCCGCCGCGACCCAGCCGCCGCCGGACGAACCGGCCGTCATGCTGCAGCCGATGCGGTACATCGTCGGGTCGGAGGCGCTGAGCGACAGCCGTCCCGGCCGGTCCTGGCACCGGTACAGCGTCTGCCCGTCATACGGCTGCGCGGCCGGGTAGCCGATCGCGGTGACGCTCTTCACCTGCGGCACGGCCGGGGCCTTGAAGTCCACCGGCAGCGCCGAACCGACCGTTTCCTCCAGCGACTTGCCGCCGCTGCCCTTCTCCGGCGTCACATGGATGACGGCGAAGTCGTACGGGGCGCCGTCCCCGCCCGTCGCGCCGCCCTGCTCGATCCACTGGTCGGAGGTCTGTGCCCAGTCACCCCACCAGACGCCGTAGGGAGCGACCTCCTCGCGGGTGGCGTTCTGCAGCTCCTCGGCCGACTTGCCCGCGTCGTTGTACGACGGCACGAACGCGATGTTGCGGTACCAGCCGCCCTTCTTGCCCGCGTGCACACAGTGGCCCGCCGTCCACACCAGGTTGGACTTGCCGGGGTGCGCCGGGTCCTTCACGACCGTCGCCGAGCAGACCATCGTGCCCTCGGGGGAGTCGAAGAACACCTTGCCAGCGGTGGGGGCGTTGGCGTGGTACGACGGCGGCACGGCCTGCGCCTGGACCGGCTGCGGCTCCGGGTCGGTCACGCCCTGGTCACCGGAGAGGTCACTGTCGTCGACGCCCTGGTCGTCCGGTTCCTCGGCCTGACGCATGCGGTCCGGGTCCCACAGCCCCTCGATGATCGGGTTGACGAACTCGTTGGCCTCGCGCAGCCAGTCGTCCCTGTCCCAGTTCTTCCAGGCTCCGTTCTTCCACTTGTCGATGTCGATCCCGTGCTCCTTGAGCCGGTCCCTGATGTCGTCCGGGATCTTCAGCTTGCCGTCGTCGGAGGCGGTGGCGGACGCGGAGGCCTCGCCGCCCGCCGCGGCGTCGCCCGACTCGCAGGCGGTGGCGGTGAGCGCGAGCGCCGAGACGAGGGCCACGGCGGTCAGCACGGGGGAGGTACCGCGGCGCGCCGTCCTCCTTCGGCGAGCGGTGGACGACGGCCGTATGGAACGCATGATCTGACTCCCCCTGGTGTGAACGTACTTGGTGCTTCAGCCGTGGTCTCACCTGATCTCACGAGGAGTTCGGGCCGACCTCACGGTGTCCGGGAACGGCATCACACACTATGCGCTCGCTGTGGGGGAGTGCCGACGGAACGGCAACGGTTTCGCTACGGGCTGTCTGAACTGGCAGTTCGTCCGGACAGCTGCCGATTTGACGTCCTGTCGCGTCCGGTCCTGCCGCCTCCGGTCCTGCCGGGGCCCGTTGATGTCGACGGGTCCGCCTGCTGATCCGAGGGGCGCTTGAGCGACCTCGCCGCTCGCGGGGCACGCATGGCCCTGGCCTCCGGTGCCGCGCGGGCTCGGCCCGCAGGCCGGAGACCGTGCGGCTGGCGTTGCCCGGGGCGCACCCCGGCGCGGTGCGGCACCCCTCAACGGTTCATCGCAAGGATCTTGAGGCCACCCGTAACCCGGTGAACGGTCCGCGGTTGGTAGCGGTGGGGGGCTTGCTGTCCGTGGGCGGTCCCCTTGTGCCCCTAGCCATGCGAGACGTCGAACCGACTCGCCTCCGGGGCGGCGGGGAAGACCGTGGGAGGACGGGGAGCCGTGGGTGAATCCACGTATGGGAGGTGTGGTTCCGAGGGGGCCGTGGTGAGGCGTACGTCGGGGCACGCCGTCCCGGGGCGCGCTGTCGGCGAGGCGAGTCCGGGACCGGGAGCCATGCACGACGGGATCCTGCGGCGCCAGTCCGCGCGGGAGTCCGCGGCCCGTACCTACGCCCGCGCCCTGCCGATCGTGCCGGTGCGGGCGCGCGGGCTGACCATCGAGGGTGCGGACGGCCGCCGTTACCTGGACTGTCTCTCGGGCGCTGGAACACTCGCCCTCGGACACAACCACCCGGTCGTGCTGGAGGCGATCCGCAAGGTCATCGACTCGGGCGCACCGCTGCACGTCCTCGACCTGGCGACTCCCGTCAAGGACGCCTTCATCACCGAGCTGTTCCACACCCTGCCTCCCGGACTCGCCGATCGCGCGCGCGTGCAGTTCTGCGGACCGGCCGGCACCGACGCGGTGGAAGCCGCCTGCAAACTCGTCCGAGCCGCGACCGGGCGGACGGTAACGATCGCGTTCACCGGCGCCTACCACGGGATGACCGCAGGAGCACTCGACGCGTCCGGCGACGCCTTCGACGTACGGGTCGCCCGCATGCCCTATCCGCAGGACTACCGTTGCCCGTTCGGCGTCGGGGGAGAGCGCGGGGCCGAACTCGCCGCCCGCTGGACCGAGTCCTTCCTCGACGACCCCAAGTCGGGGGTGCCGCTTCCGGCCGGGATGATCATCGAACCCGTCCAGGGCGAGGGCGGGGTGATCCCGGCGCCCGACGCCTGGCTGCGGCGGATGCGGCAGATCACGGCCGCCCGCTCCATCCCACTGATCGCCGACGAGATCCAGACGGGGGTCGGGCGAACCGGCGCCTTCTGGGCGGTGGAGCACAGTGGCGTCACTCCCGACGTGATGGTGTTGTCCAAGGCCATCGGGGGCAGCCTGCCGCTGGCCGTGGTGGTCTACCGGGACGACCTCGACTTCTGGGAACCGGGCGCCCACACCGGCACGTTCCGCGGGAACCAGCTCGCCATGGCCGCGGGCACGGCGACCCTCGCCTACGTCCGAGAAAACCGCCTCGCCGAACGCGCGGCCACGCTGGGCTCCGGCATGCTGGCCCAACTCCAGGAGCTGGCAACGCAGTTCCCCTGTATCGGCGACGTACGCGGGCGTGGGCTGATGATCGGGATCGAACTGGTGGATCCGGAGGGCGAGCCGGTGGACTCGGGGTGGGGGGCCGACAGCGCGGCAGCCCTTGACCACCTGGGAGGCCGGGCCGGGGGTTGGGGAATTCCCCGGGCTTCCGCTGTCGTGGCCGATGGCCCGGTGGGCCTGTGCTCCGCAGGTCGGTCGGGCCGATCGAGGGCTTCCGGGGCTTCCGCTCGCGCCGCCGACGCGTCGGCGACCCTCGGCGCCGAAGATGCCGGCGCCGGGCTGCCGGTCGCGCCGGGCAGCGCGAGCGGACCTCGTCCCGCCGCCCCCGAACTCGCCGCCGCGGTCCAGCAGGAGTGCCTGCGGCGCGGCCTGATCGTCGAACTCGGCGGCCGTCACACGAGCGTCGTTCGGCTGCTTCCGCCGCTCACCATCACCGACGAGCAGGCAGCCGCGGTGCTCGACCGACTGGCCGACGCGGTCCAGACGGCGGCCCGGGGCCACACCGGCCGCAACCAGCCGCACGAGACGGATCACTCGCGCCACCAGTCCCGAGGCGGCACCACCCGCACCGAGCGGGCGTGATGACCGGCGGCCGATGCGCATCCGCGCCCGTACGTCTCTGCTTCCGCGGAACACCCTCATACATCCCCTCCACTGCGGAACTTCCCCGCGCACACGACACCTGAGTGCACGGTCGGCCTGCCCTCGGCATCAGTCCGACGCGCACCGCACGACCCTGAACCACCCCACGAGGAATCGGCTTGAACACCATCCCCCTCCCCACACCCCACGACAGCGCCTCCACACCGGCTCGCCACTCGGGCGACACACTCGCACCGGGTCGGCCGAAGCCCCTGCCGGTTCCTCACCAGAAGGGAGGGGCGCTGGACGCCGAGCGGCTGCCCGGCACCGCCACCGACCTCCTGGAGCACCCCGACCCGCACACCGCGGCCCAGGCGGCGGCCGTGGAGAACCTGCTGCGCTGCTGGGTGCGCGAGACCAACCTCCCCGCCCCTGACAACGGCCTCCTCCGCATCGCCCTGCCCGCCAGCGGCACCGCCCTGCTCGCCCCTGTCCTCTACTGGTCTGCGACGGGCTGGCACCGCTTCCGTCTCCCGTACCTGGCCGACGCCCCCGACCACGCCCCACCGGCCGACGCGGTCACGGTCGCCGCCCTGCTCACCCGGGAGGCATTCGGCGGGTGGAGCGGTCCGGGCAAGGTTCGGGCGGCGGACGACGCGAATGCCGCAGGGGTGCCGCGGTCGGTGGACCCTGCCGAGACAGCGTGGGCGTCGCGGCCGACCGAGGCCGCCGAGGCGACTGGTGTTCCGACAGGCCTTGACCGGGATTCGGGCCCGGACCCGGAGGTCGCCCTCGACCGGGTCTCCGGCTCCGACCGGGTCTCTGACTCCCACCAGGTCGACCAGGTCTCCGGCTTCGACCGGGACTCTGGCTTCGACCGGGTCTCCGGTCCCGACTCGGACGCCGAGCGTGACTCGGACGCCGAGCGTGACTCGGACGCCGAGCGTGGCTCGGACTCCGAGCGTGGCTCGGACTCCGACCCCAACGTGGGTTTCCGCCCCACCTCAGCCACTACCGTCCCCCCGATCGGCGACGGTGCCGACCTCGTCGCCCGCGTCGCCGATTCCGCCCGCCGCGTCGCCATCTTCCTCAGCGATCGCCGGGACCACCCGGCGGACGGCCCCGACCTCTTCCTCGCCGCGGAACAGGCCCTCGTCCTCGGACACCCGCTGCACCCCACCCCGAAGAGCCGCGAGGGTCTCTCCGAAACCGAAGCCCGGCTGTACTCGCCCGAGCTGCGCGGTTCCTTCCCCCTGCACTGGATGGCTGTCGCTCCCTCCGTACTCGTCACCGACTCCGCCTGGACCGAACGCGGCCGCCCCGTCACCGCGGCCCAGCTCACCGCACGCCTCGCCGGAACCGGACTGCCGCTGCCGGACGGGTACACGGCCCTGCCGCTGCATCCCTGGCAGCTACGCGAGATCCGGCATCGTCCCGAGACCGCGGCCCTGCTGGACACCGGACTACTCCGCGACCTCGGCCCTCACGGCACCCCTTGGCACCCCACCTCCTCCGTACGAACCGTGCACCGGACCGGCGCACCCGCCATGCTCAAGCTGTCGCTGGGACTGCGCATCACCAACTCCCGCCGCGAGAACCTCCGCAAAGAGCTCCACCGAGGTGTCGAGGTCCACCGGCTGCTGCGCACCGGTCTGTCCCAGCAGTGGCGGGCCGCGCACCCGGGCTTCGACATCATTCGTGACCCGGCCTGGATCGCCGTCGACGGGCCGGAAGGCGAGCCCGTGTACGGACTCGACGTGGTGATCCGGCACAACCCGTTCAGCCCCTCGGACGACGTTTCCTGCCTCGCCGGCTTGGTCTCGCCGCGCCCGTACACCCGACTCGGCACCGCCGGAGCCCTCCCGGACACGCACGGACCGGCCATGCGGCCCAGGCTGGTCGAGATCGTCACGCGCCTCGCCGCCCGGACCGGCCGACCTCGTGGCGCCGTGGCCGCCGAGTGGTTCATGCGGTACCTCGAGCAAGTCGTGCGTCCCGTGCTGTGGCTGGACGGGGAGGCCGGCATCGCACTGGAGGCCCACCAGCAGAACACCCTCCTCTTGCTGGACGCCGACGGCTGGCCCGCAGGATGTCGCTACCGCGACAACCAGGGCTACTACTTCCGCGAGTCCCGCCGCGCGGAACTCGACGCCAGGCTGCCCGGCATCGGCGAGCACAGCGACACCTTCGTCTCCGACGAAGTCACCGACGAGCGCTTCAGCTACTACCTCGCGATCAACAACGTGCTCGGCCTCATCGGCGCGTTCGGCTCTCAGGGCCTGGCCGACGAACGCCTGCTCCTAGCCGCCTTCCGGCGATTCCTCGGCGACGTCGCCTCCGGCCCGACCCGGCTGCGCACCTCGCTGCCCGCCCGTCTGCTCGACTCACCCGTCCTGCGCTGCAAGGCCAACCTGCTGACCCGGCTGCACGGCCTCGACGAACTCGTCGGCCCGGTCGACACCCAGTCCGTCTACGTCACCATCGCCAACCCCCTGCACTCCTGACCGCCCCCAGCGGCACCAACTCCCTTCAACTCCCTTCATCCCCGAGGAGCATGCCCCATCCCGCCTCCTGAGAGGAGCGTCGCCGTGCCTCCCACCGACGCGAGCGCCGAGACCGGAGCCGCAGCCCCCACCACCAGCGTCGACACGGATACCCCAGCCGCCTCGGGCCCCGGTAGGGCCGAGGCCGACCCGGACCCGAGCAGCGGTGGGGACACGAGCGGAGCGGGAACCGGGCCCGGAGCACACGCGGACGGTGAGGACACGCTCGAACTGCGCCTGCCCGACGAGCTCGTCGCCCTCTTCGCGGAGGAAGAGTCCGGCTCCCGTTCCGGGAAGGGCGCCACCGGCACTGGCGGAGAACGGAGGCCGCCCCACGGCACGGCGCAGCCCGTCGGGGCCACCCTCACCAGCGGTACCTCTGTCGTCCCGAGCGATGACGACCTGCTCGACGGCGTCGCAGACTGGGGGCCGACCGACACACCTGCCGGCGTGTTCCACCTCGTCCCCGTACGCCTCGAACGGGACCTCCCGCTCGTCAGCCGCTGGATGAACGACCCCGCCGTCTCGGCGTTCTGGGAGCTGTCAGGTCCGCAGCGCGTGACCGAGGACCATGTGCGCGCTCAGCTCGCCGGGGACGGACGCAGCGTCCCGTGCATCGGTGTGCTGGACGGCACGCCGATGAGCTACTGGGAGATCTACCGGGCGGACCTCGATCCGCTTGCTCGCCACTATCCCGCCCGACCTCATGACACCGGAATCCACCTCCTCATCGGTGCGGTCGCCGACCGTGGACGAGGCCTCGGCAGCACCCTGCTCAGATCCGTCGCTGATCTCGCGCTCGACAGGAGACCCGCCTGCGCTCGCGTCGTCGCGGAACCCGACCTTCGCAACATCCCCTCCATGGCCGCCTTCCTACGCGCTGGTTTCCGGTGCTCCGCCGAGGTCGACCTGCCCGCCAAGCAGGCCGCCCTCATGGTCCGAGACCGGTCCCTGCGCCATGTGCTGTAGCGATGTGTCACATCGCTTTCACATTGGGTACACCGCTCGCGCCGCTCCGGTTCCCACTCCCGGCGCACCGATTTCTTCCGCCGCACGGAGTTCTCAGGCCATACCGATTCCCAGGCGGGGGCCGGAGGCGCGGGTGGCGCCCCAACTCGAAACCACCGTGCCCCGAACCGAACCTGGTCTCGGCCGAAGCCGAACCGGTGTCAGCCGAAGCCGAGCGCTTCTCAGCCCGAGCCGAGCCAGCCTCAGCCGATGCCGAACCCGCCTCAGCCGGCACTGATCCCGTCTTAGCCGGAGTCGAACCCGTCCCGGCCCGGCCGAACCGAACCCGTCCCTGCCGAAGCCGAACCCGCCCGGAACCGCTCCCTGCCCCAACCGAACCCATCCCCCCGAACCAATCCCGGCCCGAACCCATCCCCACCCGAACCGATCCGCCCTCTCAGCCGAGGAGCCCCCCGTCTTGATCACATCCCTCGTCCCCGCCGTGATCGCCCGTTTGTCAGTGCTGGGTCGTAGGGTGGTCGCGCTATGACGAAGCCCTCACTCCCCGAACTCCTGCACGCTGCCGTCACTGCCGTCGGCGGTACGGAGCGCCCCGGCCAGGTGGCCATGGCCGAAGCCGTCGCGGAGGCGATCGACGACGGATCCCATCTGCTGGTCCAGGCCGGCACCGGCACCGGAAAGTCGCTGGGTTACCTGGTGCCGGCGCTCGCACACGGGGAGCGTGTCATCGTCGCGACCGCCACTCTGGCCCTGCAGCGCCAGCTCGTGGAGCGCGACCTGCCACGCACGGTGGAGGCGCTGCACCCGCTGCTGCGCCGCCGCCCGGAGTTCGCCATGCTCAAGGGCCGGTCGAACTACCTGTGCCTGCACCGCCTCCACGAGGGCGTCCCGCAGGACGAGGAGGAGGGCCTCTTCGACCAGTTCGAGGCGGCCGCTCCCACCAGCAAACTGGGCCAGGACCTGCTGCGGGTGCGTGACTGGGCCGACGAGACGGAGACCGGAGACCGCGACGACCTCTCGCCCGGCATTTCGGACCGGGCCTGGTCCCAGGTGTCGGTGTCGTCCCGGGAGTGCCTGGGTGCCTCGAAGTGCGCGTACGGCGCCGAGTGCTTCGCCGAGATGGCCCGGGAGCGGGCCAAGCTCTCGGACGTCGTCGTCACCAACCACGCGCTGCTCGCGATCGACGCCATCGAGGGCGCCCCGGTCCTGCCTCAGCACGAGGTGCTGATCGTCGACGAGGCACACGAACTGGTCTCCCGGGTCACCGGCGTCGCCACCGGCGAGCTCACCCCCGGCCAGGTCAACCGCGCGGTGCGCCGCGCCGCGAAGCTCGTGAACGAGAAGGCCGCCGACCAGCTGCAGACCGCCGCCGAGGGCTTCGAGCGGCTGATGGAGCTGGCCCTGCCCGGCCGCCTGGAGGAGATTCCAGAGGACCTCGGCTACGCGCTCATGGCGCTGCGCGACGCCTGCCGCACGGTGATCTCGGCGATCGGCACCACCCGCGACAAGTCCGTGCAGGACGAGGACGCAGTCCGCAAACAGGCTCTGGCCTCTGTGGAGACCATCCACGATGTGGCGGAGCGGATCACGAACGGCTCCGAGTGGGACGTCGTCTGGTACGAGCGTCACGACCGCTTCGGCGCCTCTCTGCGCATCGCCCCCATGTCCGTGTCGGGCCTGCTGCGGGAGAAGCTCTTCGCGGACCGTTCCGTCATCCTGACCTCCGCGACGCTCAAACTGGGCGGCGACTTCAACGGCGTCGGCGCGTCCCTGGGTCTCGCCCCCGAGGGCACCGAGGGTGACGACCTCCCCAAGTGGAAGGGCGTCGACGTCGGCTCGCCCTTCGACTACCGCAAGCAGGGCATCCTGTACGTCGCCAAGCACCTGTCGCGTCCCGCGCGGGACGGCGACCGCGCGGACATGCTGGACGAGCTCACCGAGCTGATCAAGGCCGCAGGCGGCCGTACCCTCGGCCTGTTCTCCTCGATGCGGGCGGCCCAGCTGGCCGCCGAGGAACTGCGTTCCCGCATCCCGGAGTTCCCGATCCTCCTCCAGGGCGAGGAGACGCTCGGCGAGTTGATCAAGAACTTCGCCGCCGATCCGAAGACGTGTCTCTTCGGCACCCTGTCGCTCTGGCAGGGCGTCGACGTCCCCGGACCCAGCTGCCAGCTGGTCGTCATGGACAAGATCCCGTTCCCGCGTCCCGACGATCCCCTGATGAGCGCCCGCCAGAAGGCCGTGGAGGACGCGGGTGGCAACGGCTTCATGGCGGTCGCCGCGACCCACGCGGCGCTGCTCATGGCCCAGGGCGCCGGCCGTCTCGTACGGGCGTCGGGGGACCGCGGCGTGGTCGCCGTACTGGACCAGCGGCTGGCGACGGCCCGGTACGGGAGCTACCTGAAGGCGTCACTGCCGGACTTCTGGTTCACCACGGACCGTAACCAGGTCCGGAAGTCGCTGGCCGCGATCGACGCGGCGGCGCAACAGGCGGAAGCGAAGTGATCGCGGGTTGGCCTGTCGCGCGCCGCGACAGGCCAACCCGCGATCGGGATCACTCGGAATCGGGGCCTGGGCAGCACCGGGATCCGGAATCCGGACCGCACAGGGCCCAAAACCGGCACAGCACGGGCCCGGAACCGGGACCGGCACAGCACAGGGCCCCGGAACCGGCGCAGGGGTCCCGGGGCCCGGTCAAGGGCGGGGCGGGGAGGACCCGCCCGCTGTTTCGGCGGTTCGCCGCGGGGACGTGCCCCTTCGGCTCCTCCGCCGCTGTGCTCAGACGCGCCGCAGAACGGCCACCACCTTGCCGAGGATGGTCGCGTCGTCGCCGGGGATCGGCTCGTACGCCGAGTTGTGCGGGAGGAGCCAGACATGGCCGTCCTCGCGCTTGAAGCGCTTGACGGTGGCCTCGCCGTCCAGCATCGCGGCCACGATGTCGCCGTTCTCGGCGACGGGCTGGCGGCGGACGGTGACCCAGTCGCCGTCGCAGATCGCGGCCTCGATCATGGAGTCGCCGACGACCTTCAGGACGAACAGCTCACCGTCACCGACGAGCTGGCGGGGGAGGGGGAAGACGTCCTCGACGGACTCCTCGGCGAGGATCGGGCCGCCGGCGGCGATCCGGCCGACCAGCGGCACGTACGACGCGGCCGGCTTGCCCGCGGTGTCCGTGGGCTGCACGGAGGCGGCCTGGTCGGAGCCGCGCACCTCGTACGCGCGCGGGCGGTGCGGGTCGCGGCGCAGGAAGCCCTTGCGTTCCAGTGCCATCAGCTGGTGTGCGACGGAGGAGGTGCTGGAGAGGCCGACGGCCTGGCCGATCTCCCGCATCGACGGCGGGTAGCCGCGTCGCTGCACGGAGTCCCTGATGACCTCGATCACCCGGCGCTGGCGGTCGGTGAGTCCGGAGCTGTCGGCCCGGATGCCTGGAGGTCGGCCCGGCAGGGAGCGCTTGTGCCCCTCGGGATTCGTGGCTTCGTTCATCGCATGCACCGGCTCGAGTCGGCCCTGGGAGCGGTCCTGGGCAGTGATGGTGGCACTGTCTGCGGTGGTGGTCACGTCGGCCCCTCTCGATGGTCTCCCTGCAGCACAACGGTAGTTGCTTTCGAAAGGTTGCGCCAAACACACGTTCGAGTGAAAAATCGCGAATCGCCTGACGTGGCCATGCGTCCAGGTGTATGGGCTACCGCGGTTCCCGGCGGACAAAAGGGTTCATTGCTGTACTCTTCACCGCCGGGGCGACGGCCTCGTGGGCTGTGGCCCCAGTCTGCCATCCGGCACCCCGTTCCCCGTGGAGCGGCCTCCATCTGTGCGGGAGTCGCACGTGCCCTCCCCGTGGTGCTCACGGCATCTCCGCATGAGCCGCAGCGGCACACGTGCGCGCGCCGGGACGCGGCGCGGCGAACCGGGCGCGTGCCACCTGCGCGTACGGACGCGACACGCGTGCCGGGTGTGTATGTATGAGCCAATCCCCACATCTAGTGGTTGGATTGCAGGAGCAGCCCAGAAGTTGTGGTCCCCCGGGTCTTCGCGCCCCCGGCGATCGCCTATGCTTGGGGCTGCTTCGTGGGGCCCAAGAGGTCCAGCGAGGCTATTGAGTCTGCTGTGAGGAGGGTTGGGAGTTCATGCACTGCCCCTTCTGCAGGCACCCCGACAGCCGTGTCGTCGACAGTCGTACGACCGACGACGGCACGTCGATCCGCAGGCGCCGCCAGTGTCCTGACTGCTCCCGTCGTTTCACGACCGTGGAGACGTGCTCGCTCATGGTGGTCAAGCGGTCCGGAGTCACCGAGCCTTTCAGCCGTACGAAGATCATCAATGGTGTGCGCAAGGCATGCCAGGGACGGCCCGTCACGGAGGACGCGCTCGCCCAGCTCGGCCAGCGGGTCGAGGAGGCGGTGCGTGCCACCGGAAGCGCCGAGCTGACCACCCACGACGTGGGGCTGGCCATACTCGGCCCGTTGCAGGAGCTCGACCTCGTCGCCTATCTGCGATTCGCCTCCGTCTACCGGGCGTTCGACTCGCTCGAGGACTTCGAGGCCGCCATCGCGGAGCTGAGGGAACAGACGGGACGCACCGACGCGGACGAAGGCGACCGCGAGGACACGGGTGCGGGGAGCCAGGAAGACGACCGCGGGTCCGGAGGGACTGCTCAGGTCCCCGAGCCCGCAGGCGCCGCCGACTGACAGGCGGGCCGGACCCGGACGGCAGAGCCCGGGCCCGGCCGGTCGGCGGCGACGAGGAAGACCTGTCGCGGGCGATGCGAGTGGGTGCCCGCGACACCAGACAGAACACCGTGCCACGGGAACAACGGGGCACTTCAGGGCGTTTTCGCCCGTACAGGGAGGCGGCATGACAGAGACGGCGAGCGGTCCGGCACGGAGTTCCCGCGCCAAGAGCACCAAGGCGGGCAAGGGGCTGCGCATCGAGCGCATCCACACCACCCCTGGCGTCCACCCCTATGACGAGGTGGCCTGGGAGCGCCGTGACGTCGTCATGACCAACTGGCGCGACGGCTCGGTCAACTTCGAGCAGCGCGGCGTCGAGTTCCCCGACTTCTGGTCGTTGAACGCGGTCAACATCGTCACCAGCAAGTACTTCCGCGGTGCCGTCGGCACCCCGCAGCGCGAGACCAGCCTCAAGCAGCTGATCGACCGCATCGTGAAGACGTACCGGAAGGCCGGTGAGGACCACAAGTACTTCGCCTCGCCCGCCGACGCCGAGATCTTCGAGCACGAGCTGGCGTACGCCCTCCTGCACCAGATCTTCAGCTTCAACAGCCCCGTGTGGTTCAACGTCGGCACGGCCCAGCCCCAGCAAGTCTCCGCCTGCTTCATCCTGTCCGTCGACGACTCCATGGAGTCGATCCTCGACTGGTACAAGGAAGAGGGCATGATCTTCAAGGGCGGCTCCGGTGCCGGCCTGAACCTCTCCCGCATCCGCTCCTCCAAGGAGCTGCTGTCCTCCGGAGGCAACGCCTCCGGCCCGGTCTCCTTCATGCGTGGCGCCGACGCCTCCGCCGGAACGATCAAGTCCGGTGGCGCCACGCGGCGTGCCGCCAAGATGGTCGTCCTCGACGTGGACCACCCGGACATCGAGGACTTCATCGAGACCAAGGTCAAGGAAGAGGAGAAGATCCGCGTCCTGCGCGACGCCGGCTTCGACATGGACCTGGGCGGCGACGACATCACGTCCGTCCAGTACCAGAACGCCAACAACTCGGTCCGTGTGAACGACGAGTTCATGAAGGCGGTCGAGGAGGGCGGCAAGTTCGGCCTGCGTGCCCGGATGACCGGTGAGGTCATCGAGGAGGTCGACGCCAAGCAGCTCTTCCGCAAGATCGCCGAGGCCGCCTGGGCCTGCGCCGACCCCGGAATCCAGTACGACGACACCATCAACAACTGGCACACCTGCCCCGAGTCCGGCCGGATCACCGCGTCGAACCCGTGCAGCGAGTACATGCACCTGGACAACACGTCCTGCAACCTGGCCTCGCTGAACCTGATGAAGTTCCTGAAGGACGACGGCAAGGGCAACCAGTCCTTCGAGACCGAGCGCTTCCAGAAGGTCGTCGAGCTGGTCATCACCGCGATGGACATCTCGATCTGCTTCGCGGACTTCCCGACCCAGAAGATCGGCGAGAACACGCGCGCGTTCCGCCAGCTCGGCATCGGCTACGCCAACCTCGGCGCCCTGCTGATGGCCACCGGCCACGCCTACGACTCCGACGGCGGCCGCTCCCTGGCCGGCGCCATCACCTCCCTGATGACGGGTACGGCCTACCGCCGCTCCGCCGAACTCGCCGCGGTCGTCGGCCCGTACGACGGTTACGCCCGCAACGCCGACGCCCACAAGCGCGTCATGAAGCAGCACGCCGACGCCAACGGCACGGCCGTCCGCATGGACGACCTGGACACCCCGGTGTGGGCCGCCGCCACCGAGGCGTGGCAGGACGTGCTGCGTCTCGGTGAGAAGAACGGTTTCCGTAACTCCCAGGCGTCCGTGCTCGCCCCGACCGGCACCATCGGTCTCGCCATGGGCTGCGACACCACCGGTGTCGAGCCGGACCTGGCGCTGGTCAAGTTCAAGAAGCTGGTCGGCGGCGGCTCGATGCAGATCGTCAACGGCACCGTCCCGCAGGCCCTGCGCCGCCTGGGCTACCAGGAGGAGCAGGTCGAGGCGATCGTCGCCCACATCGCCGAGCACGGCAACGTGATCGACGCCCCGAGTCTCAAGCCCGAGCACTATGAGGTGTTCGACTGCGCCATGGGCGAGCGGGCCATCTCCCCGATGGGCCACGTCCGCATGATGGCCGCGATCCAGCCGTGGATCTCCGGCGCCATCTCCAAGACGGTCAACATGCCGGAGACGGCGACCGTCGAGGAGGTCGAGGAGATCTACTTCGAGGCCTGGAAGATGGGTGTCAAGGCGCTCGCCATCTACCGCGACAACTGCAAGGTCGGCCAGCCGCTCTCCGCCAAGAAGAAGGAGGAGAAGAAGGCCGAGGAGCCCGCCGCCGTCGAGCCCAAGGTCGAGAAGGTCGTCGAGTACCGCCCTGTCCGCAAGCGCCTCCCCAAGGGCCGTCCCGGCATCACGACGTCCTTCACGGTCGGCGGCGCCGAGGGCTACATGACCGCCAACTCCTACCCGGACGACGGTCTGGGCGAGGTCTTCCTGAAGATGTCCAAGCAGGGGTCGACCCTCGCGGGCATGATGGACGCCTTCTCCATCGCGGTCTCGGTCGGCCTGCAGTACGGCGTGCCGCTGGAGACGTACGTCTCGAAGTTCACGAACATGCGCTTCGAGCCGGCCGGCATGACGGACGACCCGGACGTGCGGATGGCGCAGTCGATCGTCGACTACATCTTCCGCCGCCTGGCGCTGGACTTCCTGCCCTTCGAGACGCGTTCCGCGCTCGGCATCCACTCCGCCGAGGAACGTCAGCGTCACCTGGAGACCGGTTCGTACGAGCCGTCCGAGGACGAGGTCGACGTCGAGGGCCTGGCCCAGTCGGCGCCGCGCGCCCAGGAGCTGAAGGCGGTCTCCACGCCGAAGACCGAGTCCGAGGCGGCCAAGCCCGCCCCGCAGCAGGCCCACACCAGCGCCGAGCTGGTGGAGATGCAGCTGGGCATCCAGGCCGACGCCCCGCTGTGCTTCTCCTGCGGTACGAAGATGCAGCGCGCCGGCTCGTGCTACATCTGCGAGGGCTGCGGTTCGACCAGCGGTTGCAGTTGAGACTGAGCGCCTGAGCTCGTGACGGAGGGGCACCAGCCATGGGTTGGTGCCCCTCCCGTCGTACGGCGTGGCCGGGGCAGCCTCCTCAACCGGTGGAAGCCGGTCTCAAGCCGGTGGAAGCCGATTCAAGCCGGTGGTAGCCGGTCTCTCGGTGGTAGCCGGTCCAGCACCGCGTCCAACCCGGAGCGGACGGTGCCCTGGTCATGGAGGTCCAACCCGTGCGTGACCTCGTACCAGGGACCCAGGCGATACCAGAGCCGGGAGCGTTCGAGCAGCGCCGGTGTCGCCGGGTACGCGGCGGCAAGGGCGCCGGCGAAGGCCGGCGGGGTGCCGTTCAGCGCCCAGGCCAGGTCGACGGCGGGGTCGCCGATGTGCGCGTCGCCGAAGTCGATGACTCCGCTGAGGGTGCCGTCCCCGGCCAGGACGTGCTCCGGCCCGAGGTCGCCGTGAACGAGGCTCTGGGTGGGCAGCGCGCCTACGGCCTCCAGCAGCGCGGAGGCGGGGCCGTGCCGGTCCGTCGGCAGCAGGGGCAGCACCCGGGACCGGAACTCCTCCACCGTGGCCGCGCGTTCCTGGCGCACTTCCCGCGCGGACGGCACTCCGTGACGCACCGCCTCGTCGGTGTCGGCCGCGTGCAGGGCGCGCAGGAACACCCCAAGTGCCCGTCCCTGAGCGGCGTCCGGCTTCTCCAGCGGCTCGCCGGGAACCAGGGCATTGCCGGACGACCAGCGGATCGTCCGCCACGACGTCGGGTACCGGCACGGCCAGCGGCAGCTGCGGGGCGAGCCAGGGCATCAGGCGGGTCTCCGTGCGGAGTTGCCTGGTCACCTCCCCGCGGCGGGGACGGCGCTCGACCCAGCGGCCGTCGACCAGCCGAGCCGCGGTGTCCCACCCGTCCGAGAACGAGGTCACCGGCTCAATGGCGTGCCGCGCCCATGGTCCTCGTGAAGGTCGCGGGGTCGCCCTCGAAGCCGTGGACGCCGGAGTTGAACTCCCACGGGCCGGAGCCGTCCCGGACGAACTCGGCGACCGTCGCCGCCGTGGCCCCGAGGACTCCGCCGAAGTGGTCCTCGGCCAGGACGGTGTACCCCTCGCGGATACGCAGGCCGGGATTGGCCACGCTGACGAAGGTACGCAGCGCGGGCTGCTGCTGCTGGATGGCGACGCCGATCACCACGCGCGCGTAGCGGCCGTCGAGCCTGTCGAGTTCGAGCGTCATGATCTCGTCATAGCCGAAGCCCTTGCCGTCCTTACTGTCCCGGTTGAGTGTGATCGTGCCGTCGGGGGAGCGGCTGTCGAAGTGCACCACATAGGCCGGATCACCGTACGGATCGCTCGCCAGGTAGGTGGCGGCGATGAGGTCGAGATCGGTGGGCGGCTGCCCCGCCGGACTCGGGTCCCACCGCACTGCGACCTCGACCTTGCGAATCCCCTTGTGGAGGCCGTTCACCAGATTCCCCTTCCCCGTACCCGTCCTGCCGGTCACCCCAACTTCGGGGCCGTCATGGCTGGTTGTCCATCCTGCCACGCGCGCGTGCACGTGTGCGGGGGAGTTGTCCAGCCGAGGGTGACCGGCGCCACGCTCCCTGGCCTTACCATGGCGCGGTGCTGGTCAAGTGGATTCGTTGCACCGTGGTGGACCGCCGCGGTTTCGAGCGGGGGCAGCGAAAGTGGGCGGGGCTTCTGGGGGAGCCGGGTTTTCGCGGGCAGGGTGGTGGCTGGAGCCGGGGTCGCCCGGACGTGGCGCACATCTTCGCCTTCTGGGAGAGCCGGGCCTTCTACGACTCCTTCATGGCGCGCTCCCACGACCGGCTCGCGTCGGCCCAGTCGGGCACGTTCAAGGACGCCCAGGTCAGGCTCTTCGACTACCGCTTCGATGTGAAGACCGGCTTCGAACCGCGGTTCACGGACGCCGATCTGCTGAGGGTGGCGCTCTGCCGTGTCCACGAGGAGCGGGCCGAGCACTTCGTGCTGATGCAGGAGAAGGTCTGGAACCCGGCGATGGCCGGCTCGCCGGGCATGATCCGTGGACTGTTCGGCGAGGCCCCCGGGAACGAGTACCTGGTCCTGTCGATGTGGCGCTCGGCCGCCGAGCACGGCAAGTACCGCACCGAGCGTGTGGAGCGGCTCGCCCTGCGGGCCCAGACCGAGGCCGACATCGCCGCCCTCACGGGCGACATCGTGGACCTGGAACCGGCCTGGACGGTGTGACCTCTGGACACGTTGAACGTCGGCCTTGTGTGGCCAGTGGTGCAGGAAGTGTGTGACCTGCGCCGTAGGGAGCCCGTACCAGTGCTCGATCAGCCGCCCTACGATCTAGGGTTTCGGCATGGCACGACCACGGCGCATCGTCCTTGTCCGGCACGGCGAGTCAACGGGCAATGTTGATGACTCCGTGTACGAGCGTGAGCCCGACCACGCCCTGGCCCTGACCGAGCGCGGCTGGCGTCAGGCCGAGGCGACGGGCAAGCAGCTGCGCGAGCTGTTCGGTCGCGAGCGCGTCAGCGTGTACGTCTCCCCGTACCGCCGTACGCACGAGACGCTGCGCGCGTTCCACCTCGACCCCGAGCTCATACGGGTGCGCGAGGAGCCGCGGCTGCGCGAGCAGGACTGGGGCAACTGGCAGGACCGGGACGACGTGCGCCTGCAGAAGGCCTACCGGGACGCGTACGGCCACTTCTTCTACCGCTTCGCGCAGGGCGAGTCCGGAGCCGACGTCTACGACCGGGTCGGCGGCTTCCTGGAGAGCCTGTTCCGCAGCTTCGAGGCCCCCGACCACCCGCCGAACGTTCTGATCGTGACCCATGGTCTGGCCATGCGGCTGTTTTGCATGCGCTGGTTCCACTGGACGGTGGCGGAATTCGAGTCGCTCTCCAACCCTGGGAACGGCGAGATGCGGATGCTCGTTCTTGGGGACGACGGCAAGTACACGCTTGACCGGCCCTTCGATCGGTGGCGAGATCCGGAACCCTATGGGATCACCGGATAGAGTGGCAGGGCGATGACCGCTGACTCCTCTCCCGACGGGCGCCTGGGCCGCGCCCTGGCCAGCCTGCGCGGACTGTCGGTCGGGGACGCGCTGGGCTCGCAGTTCTTCGTCCCGGTGAACTACCCGCTGCTGAAGCACCGCGAGCTGCCGCCCGGACCCTGGCAGTGGACCGACGACACGGAGATGGCCTGCTCCGTCGTCGCCGTGCTGGCCGCCCACCACCGCATCGACCAGGACGCGCTGGCGCGGTCCTTCGCCGAGCACCACGACTTCGACCGGGGCTACGGCCCCGCTGTCAACCGTCTGCTGCGGCTGGTCCGGGAGGGCGGCGACTGGCGGGAACTCGCCGCAGCGCTTTTCAACGGCCAGGGCTCCTGGGGCAACGGCGCCGCGATGCGCATCGCGCCCCTGGGCGCCTGGTACGCGGACGACCCGGAGCAGGCGACCCACCAGGCGGAGATCTCGGCGTACCCCACTCATCAGCACCGCGAGGCCGTGGTCGGTGCCATGGCCGTCGCCGCGGCCGCCGCGTTCGCCGCCGCTCCGGGCGGGCCGCCCGGCGCCGAGGCGCTGCTGGACGGGGTCATCGCGCTGGTGCCGGGGAAGAGCGCGGTCGGCGCGGGGCTGCGGCGGGCGCGGGACATGCTCGACTTCGCCGACGCGGCGACCGTCGCGGCCGTGCTGGGCTGCGGGCGGCGTACGACGGCCCACGACACCGTGCCCTTCGCGCTCTGGTCGGCCGCGCGGGCTCTCGGTGACTACGAGCAGGCGTTCTGGACGACCGCGCAGGTCGGCGGGGACGTGGACACGACCTGCGCCATCGTGGGCGGCGTGATCGCCTCCGGGAAGGCGGGGACGCCGCCCGCCGAGTGGGTGGAGCGGACGGAAGCGCTGCCGGACTGGGTGCCGACGCCGGCATAAGGGTCTGAACTCGTCGCGACAGCCGTCAGAACTCTCTGTGCATCTCGGGAACTCTCCGTGACCGGGCGCACGTTGTCGTGGCATCCGCTGTGTGAGCCATGAGGCCACACGGTGGTACGTACGACAGCGCCACGGGGGGGATCATGGAGGTCTTGCTTGTCGTTCTGCTCGCCCTGTGGGTCACGGGGGCGTGCCGCACGGAGCGGGTGCGGATGGCCGGACCGCCGTCCTCGCCGTTCGTCCCTCTGAGGCGATCCGGCCACCCGCGGCCGGTGGCGGGCCGCCCCGGCAGCCGCCGACAGGCCCCCGTCGCGCCTGTCGACGAGCCGCCGAGGCCCGCCCGCGATGAGCTCCCGTCAGCCGATTCCCGGTCCGGCCGAGCCGGCGAGCGCCTCCAGGTCGCTCTTGCGGACCCGGATCACCAGCCAGGCGGTGGCCAGGGCGAGGACGGCCATCGCGGCAGCCGGGATGAAGGCCGTCGAGATGCCCTGGGCGAGCACCTCGTGCCCCCAGGGGGCGGGCAGCTCGTGCGTCCTGGCGAACTCCGCCTTCTGTTCCGCCGAGCCCTCGGCCATGAACTTCGGCAGTTGGTTCTCCGCCTCGTCCCTGCTGGCCGTGCCGAACACCGTCGTCAGGATGGACAGGCCGAGCGCCCCGCCGACCTGCTGCGTGGTGTTGAGCAGCCCGGACGCCGCCCCGGCCTCGTGCTGGGCGACGCCGGAGACCGCCGTGAGCGTCAGCGTGACGAAGTTCAGGCCCATCCCGAGGCCGAAGAGCAGCATCGGGCCGAGAACTCCGCCGGCGTACGAGCTGTCGGAGCTGATCAGGGTCTGCCAGGCCAGCCCGATCACCACGAGTGTCGAGCCCACGAGCATGAACGGCTTGGGCCCCAGCACCGGCAGGAACCGCTGCGACAGCCCCGCGCCGAGCGCGATCACGACCGTCACCGGCAGGAAGGCGAGCCCCGCCTCGATCGGGCTGTACCCCAGCACGTTCTGCACGAAGAGCACGATGTAGAAGAACATGCCGAACATCGCCGCGGCCAGGCTGAGCATGATCACGTATGTGCCCGAGCGGTTGCGGTCGGCGAACATCCGCAGGGGGGTGATGGGTTCCTTGGCCCGGGACTCGATGAGCCCGAAGGCCAGCAGCAGGACCACCGCGGCGCCGAAGGAGCCGATGGTGAGGCTGTCCCGCCAGCCCTCGTCCGCCGCCCGGATGAAGCCGTAGACGAGGGACGCCATGCCCGCCGTCGAGGTGACCGCGCCCAGAATGTCGAAGCGGCCGGTGTGCCGCTCGGACTCGCTGATGTACAGCGGGGTGAGCACAGCGATCAGCACACCGATCGGCACGTTGACGAAGAGCACCCAGCGCCAGTCGAGCCACTCTGTGAGCATGCCGCCCGCGAGCAGTCCGATGGCTCCACCGCCCGCGGAGACCGCGGCGAAGACCCCGAAGGCCCGGTTGCGTTCCGGGCCTTCCGGGAACGTGGTGGTGATGAGGGCCAGCGAGGTGGGCGACGCGATCGCACCACCCATGCCCTGCAGGACGCGTGCGGCCAGCAACTGCCAGGGCTCCTGGGCGAAACCGCCGAGCAGCGAGGCGAGGGTGAACAGCAGGATGCCGGTCATGAAGACCCGGCGGCGGCCGAGGATGTCACCGGCTCGGCCGCCCAGAAGCAGCAGACCGCCGAAGGTGAGTGTGTAGGAGCTGACGACCCACGTGAGGTCGGTGGTGCTGAACTTGAGGGCTTCTTGAATGTGCGGGAGAGCGATGTTCACAATCGTCGCGTCGAGTACCACCATGAGTTGGCAGGCTGCGATGACGGTGAGCGCTATGCCGGGATGCCCCTCCCGGCGTGCCGCACCTGGCTTTTGGTCCTTGATCAACTGAGAGGTTGTCACCATGGGTCCCCCACAAGTGCGTTAGTGAACGCTCGCGTTCACTGTCGCGTTCACGGTAGTGAGTCCCCGGTAGTGAACGCAAGCGTTCACTTAAAACGTCGCAGTGTGGCGTCTCCCCCTTTGCTGCCGTGTGACAAGAGCCCATCCCCGGAATCCCCGCTTCCCCTGCTTGCTGGAGTCACTGATGGTTACCTCGCGCTGGACGGCCGCCTCCGCTCAGACGGCCTCCCCCCGCCGGCGCGGCGCCGTGCTCGAACGCGCGATCCTGGATGCCGCGTTGGAGCAGTTGGGTACGGTCGGCTGGAACGGCCTCACGATGGAGGGCGTTGCCGCCGGCGCCCAGACCGGCAAGGCCGCTGTCTATCGGCGCTGGCCGTCCAAGGAGGACCTCGTCGCGGACGCGCTGCAGGCCGGACTGCCGCGCTTCGAGGAGGCGCCCGACCTGGGCAGCGTGCGCGAGGATCTGCTCGCACTGTGCCGACAGGCGCGCGACGCGATGTACTCCCGACCCGGATTCGCGCTCCGTGCAGTGATTCACGAATGCGACCCGACCCAGGCGGAACGCTTCCATGGTGTGATCTTCGAAGGGGTGGTGGAGCCTACCGTCAAGCTGCTTCGGGAGGTCATCACCCGTGGAATAAGGCGTGGAGAGGTCAGGTCGGACGCGGACAACGGATACGTCGTCGACGCCATCCCGGCGATGATGATGTACCGCTCGAAGATGTGCGGGAGTGAATGGAGCGACGAGGATCTCAGGGAGATGATCGACCAGCTCATGCTTCCGCTGCTGCGGCCGAGCCGTGCCTGAGCCGGGTCCGCAGAGGTGCTGACGTTGCTCGGGGAAACCAGGGTGTCGCGGTCGGTTGCGGGCGGCGTAATCTAAGGGCGCCATGCCGTACGAACCACCTACTCACACCGTCGAGCGCTCCCTCCGCGCCACGACCGGAGCGAAGATCATCGCGGGTGTCGACGAGGTGGGGCGCGGCGCGTGGGCCGGCCCCGTCACCGTCTGCGCGGCGATCACCGGACTGCGCCGACCCCCCGAAGGCCTCACCGACTCCAAGCTGCTCACCGTCAGGCGCCGCACCGAGCTCGCCGAGGAACTGCGGAAGTGGGTGACGTCGTACGCCCTGGGGCACGCCTCCCCCGAGGAGATCGACGACCTGGGGATGACGGCCGCGCTGCGCCTCGCGGCGGTGCGCGCCCTGGAGACCCTGCCGGTGCGTCCCGACGCGGTGATCCTGGACGGCAAGCACAACTACCTCGGGGCGCCCTGGAAGGTCCGTACGGTGATCAAGGGCGACCAGTCGTGCGTGGCGGTCGCGGCGGCGTCGGTGATCGCCAAGGTTCAGCGCGACAAAATGATGGCCGAACTGGGTATCGACCATGCAGACTTCGGTTTTGCGGACAACGCCGGGTATCCGTCGCCCGTGCACAAGGCCGCACTGGAGGTCCGGGGCCCCACTCCGTACCACCGGTTGTCGTGGGCGTATCTTGATGCGCTGCCCCAGTGGCGGCACCTCAAGAAGGTCCGCAGCTGGGCGGAAGGAAGCGTTCCAGAAATCGAGGGTCAGCTCGGCTTCGATTTCTGACGGTTCCGCGTGCACGCATGTGCCACCCGCCGACGCGAGCCGTACCAACGTTTGATAAACATCAACTCATGCCTCTCATTCCCGAGGAGCCTCAGATTCACGAGAGTGCCCAGGGTCCCCGCGCCACCCCGGCCAGCGGCCGTACCGCGCCGACCCCCCGTCCCGTACCCGGCCCCCGCCCCGCGGCTCCGTCGCGTCCCGGTCGTCCCGGCCCTCTCCGGCCCGCGCCGCCGGTGCAACGCACGCCGCGTGACGTGGCCGCAGCCAAGCCCGGACCGTCCAGCCCGGCTGCCCCTGCCGCCGCCGCTTCGGCCGCTCCGCAGATCCAGCTGATCCCGGCCTCGGCCCAAGGCGCGCTCGACGCCGCCGAGGAAGCCGTGGATCTGCTCCTGGACTCGGGCCGCGCCCCCGGCGACGTGCTGGTGATCACCACCGGCGAGCCGCACCCGTGGGCCGCTCACGAGCTGTCCTTCGGCGAGGCCTCCTACTGGGCGCAGCACGACGCCGGAGACGACGTCTTCTACGCGGACGCCGCCGTCGCCGACCGCGCCGCCTCGCGGCCCGTCGTCGTGGTCGCCGTCAACGGCGGTTCGGAGGCCGCGGCGGCCAGTGCCCTGACCCTGGCCCACTCCCGGGCCGGTGCCCTGCTGATCGTCTGCGGCGATCCGCAGCAGATCAACTCGGTGCTGGGCGCGGGCGTCTGAGCCGACGCCGTGGCGCCCGGAGGGACGCCGGGGGGTTGACGCAGGCGCCCGCGGTGGTGGCGTCTGCACCGTGGGGGCTTCGACGTGCGCCGAGGGCCAAGGCGGCCGCCGTGCGCAGGCCTTGGCGTGGTCCGTGAGTGTGCTCTGGAGCCACGTGTCGGGGAGTGCCGTACAGGCTGCGGCTCTAACGGCCGGCTTGCGCTGCGAGCCGTCCGGGCTGGCCCTGCGCGACAGTCGCCGGACGGGGTGCCGGTACCTGTGCGGGGCGAGGGGCCGCTTGCCGTCGGGGTGGACCCGTCCGTTGTACGGAACTGGTCGTATGCCGCACGACACGGGGATGTGCCGGGGGTTCCTTCGGGTCCGCTCAGCGGGCCGCCGCGCGGCGCAGGACGTCCGATGCCGCACCGCCGGTGCGGGGCAGCGGGGGAGGCGCCTCGGACGTGGCGAACGGTTCCGGGGGCGAGTCCGCGTTCGGGCGGCGTCCGCCACGACCTTCGCCGAGGACCTGCCATCCGTCACGCGTCAGCGTGATGTACGCCCCGCAGCGCAGGCCGTGCAGCGTGCAGGCGTCCCGCAGGCCCCACATCCACGCACCGTCCTCCTCCGTCCAACGCGCGTCGCCCTCACGGCAGTAGAGCAGTACGGCGGTGCGCACCGGCGTGCGGCGCCGCAGGTCGTGCGGGATGACGCGGCGCAGCTGGGCCAGCAGCACGTTGCGGAACATCCAGCCGTCGGCCTGTGCCGGGCGGCGGGTGAACGAGGCGCTCGCCCGCAGCCGCTCGTCCTGATCGAGCACGGCCACGACCGCGGTCGCCGGCTGGGGATGGTGCCGGGCGTGCAGTCCGCTGACGACCTCCCGGGGGTTGCGCAGCAGCGGGATCCCGGCGGCGGCCCACTCCGCGGGTTCGAGCACGCGGTTGGCGGAAGCGGCGGACGTCGACAACGATGCCGCCGAGGACGGAGCGAATCCGAAGGTCACGGTCCTCCCTTCGGCTACGCGCCCACACAGCGGGCGGGGTCGGATTCGGGGGAGCGCGCACCGCAGCGAAGCCCTACCGGGTCGGCGGACGAGCCGTGCGGGAGCGGACTTCAATTCTTCCTGTCGAACTTGATTGCGGCAACGAGCAATTGGGGCAGCCGACCGTAATCGGATGATGCGCGGCTTATATCCCCACCCGGTGCGTCGCCGGGCGGCCCATGGGGCGTTCGAGCCCGACACGTTCGTACGTCACGCAGGTGCGCGGCGTCCAGAGGTGTGCATGGCCGGCTCTGCGGTTGGCTGTCCACACGGGGGCCGCCTGTCAGCCTTGTACGGCCAGTACCAGGGGCAACACACCCTGTGCTCCGGCGCGCCGGAGCATGCGGGCCGCGACCGCGAGGGTCCAGCCGGTCTCGGTGTAGTCGTCCACGAGGAGGACCGGGCCCCGGGCCTCGGCAAGTGCGGAGGCGAGGGCGGGCGGCACGGTCAGCGCCCCGTCGAGTGCCTTCAGACGCTGGGCGCTGTTGCTCCGGGAGGCCGGGGACGCCTCTCCCGTGTACTCGACGGAGCCCAGCAGCGGCAGCCGGCCGATCTCGGCGATGTGGGCTCCCAGCGAGTGGATCAGCCGGGGCCGGGTGCGCGAGGCGACGGTGACCACGCCCACCGGACGCGGCGGGGCGTCCGCGGCTCCGGAGGCCCAGCCACCGGGCCCCTTGGCCCAGTCGGCGAGCACGCCCACCACGGCCTTCGCCACATCGTCCGGCACGGGTCCGTCCGGAGCCTGGGGCGCGAGCATCGGCCGCAGCCGGTTGCCCCATCCGATGTCCGACAGACGCCCCAACGCCCGTCCAGGCGCGGCCTGTTCGTCGGCCGCGATACGCCCCTTGAGGTCCACGCCGATCGCCGGAAGCCCGGTCGGCCACATCCGGCGGGGCTCCACCTCGACGCCCGCCCGGCCCAGGTCCACGCGCGCGGCGGCGAGGGCGTCCTCGGAGGCGTCGGCGGTGAAGCGGGCGCCCGCGCAGTTGTCGCAGCGACCGCAGGGCCTCGCGCCCTCGTCGTCCAGCTGGCGCTGCAGGAACTCCATGCGGCAACCCGGTGTCGCCGCGTACTCGCGCATCGCCTGCTGTTCGGCCTTGCGCTGCCGCGCCACCCAGTCGTACCGCTCCGTGTCGTACGTCCACGGCTGCCCGGTCGCGATCCAGCCGCCCTTGACCCGTTTGACCGCCCCGTCCACGTCGAGAACCTTGAGCATGGTCTCCAGACGGGAGCGGCGCAGCTCCACCAAGGGCTCCAGGGCGGGCAGCGACAGGGGTTTCTCCGCGCGCGCGAGGATGTCGAGGGTGCGGCGCACCAGGTCTTCCGACGGGAAGGCCAGCGATGCGAAGTACTCCCAGATCGCCTCGTCCTCCTTCCCCGGCAGGAGCAGCACCTCGGCGTGTTTCACACCGCGTCCCGCGCGGCCGACCTGCTGGTAGTAGGCGATCGGGGAGGACGGCGAGCCGAGGTGCACCACGAAGCCCAGGTCGGGCTTGTCGAAGCCCATGCCGAGCGCGGAGGTGGCGATCAGCGCCTTCACCTTGTTGGCGAGCAGGTCCTCCTCGGCCTGCTGCCGGTCGGCGTTCTCCGTCCGGCCCGTGTACGAGGCGACCGTGTGTCCGCGCTGCCGCAGGAACGCCGTGACCTCCTCGGCGGCGGCCACGGTGAGCGTGTAGATGATCCCCGAGCCCGGCAGTTCGTCGAGGTGGTCGGCGAGCCAGGCCATCCGGTGCGCGGCGTCCGGCAGCCGCAGCACGCTCAGACTCAGGCTCTCCCGGTCCAGCGGGCCACGCAGCACCAGGGCGTCCGAGGTGCCTCCCGTGCCGAGCTGCTCTGCCACGTCGGCGGTCACGCGCGCGTTGGCGGTGGCGGTGGTCGCCAGCACGGGCACACCGGGCGGGAGATCGCCGAGCATGGTGCGCAGCCGCCGGTAGTCCGGGCGGAAGTCGTGGCCCCAGTCGGAGATGCAGTGGGCCTCGTCCACCACCAGGAGGCCGGTGGCGGCCGCGAGCTTGGGCAGCACCTGGTCGCGGAAGTCCGGGTTGTTGAGCCGTTCCGGGCTCACCAGCAGGACATCGACCTCCCCTGCGGCGATCTCGTTCTGGACGGCCTGCCACGCCTCGGTGTTGGAGGAGTTGATGGTCCGGGCGTGGATACCGGCCCGGGCCGCCGCCTCGACCTGGTTGCGCATGAGCGCGAGCAGTGGGGAGACGATCACGGTGGGGCCGCTGCCCTGCGCCCGCAGCAGCGAGGTCGCCACGAAGTACACCGCGGACTTCCCCCAGCCCGTGCGCTGGACGACCAGGGCCCGGCGCCGCTCGGCCACCAGCGCCTCGATCGCCCGCCACTGGTCCTCGCGCAGCCGGGCCGCGCCCGAGGCATCCCCGACGAGGCGGGCGAGAACCGCGTCGGCGGCCGACCGGAGTTCCGCGTTGCTCGTGTGCTCCATGCGTTCCATACAACAGGACGGCACTGACAACTGCGGCATCGGCCGTTGCTGCTTCGGCCTCATCTTCGGCCTCATCTTCGGCCCCGTCGGCGTCGCCTGCGGTCCAGACTATGCGGGGCGAACCTGTTGGGTGACGTGTCCCTGATCGGACTTATCCACAGCCCAAAGCGGAACTTCGCAATCCGCGAGATCGTCTCCGCATGACGAACCACAGCGAAACGACGGGATCCCCCGAAAACGGCGACATCACCGGACGCGAGGTGAACGCCGGGCGGGACAGCCGCGACCGGCGCGCACAGGACGTCGCCTGCACCGCGTACGACAGGCACGGCGGCGAGCAGCAGATCACCCTGCGCACTCCGGCCGAACTGGCCGACGCCCTGCCCTATCTGCTCGGATACCGCCCCGAGGACAGCATCGTCCTGGTCGCCCTGCACGACAGGGACGGACGCGGCCGGTTCGGCGGCCGCGCCCGGCTCGGCATTCCCGGCAGCGCCGACGACTGGCCGTCCGCAGCCCGGCAACTGGCCCACGGCCTGGTGACGGGCAGCGAGCGCCGAGGGGCCAAGCCCGAGCAGATCGTCGCCTTCCTCTGCCAGGAACCGGGGAAGGGCGAGTCGGGCCGGCAGGTGAAGGAACGGCTGAGTCCGCTGGCCCAGAAGCTGCGCGTGGAGTGTGGCGCCCTGGACGTGCCGGTGGTCGAGGCTCTGTGCATCTCGGACGGCCGCTACTGGTCCTACTGCTGTGAGAGCGAGGCGTGCTGCCCGGCCGACGGAACCCCGATGGGCCTGCCCGGTACCTCAGTGCTGGCCGCCGCTGCCACCTACGCGGGGATCCAGGTGCGCGGCACGCTGCGTGAGCTGCGGGCCAGGCTGCTGCCCTGGGAGAACGCCGCGGCCCTCGAGCAGGAGGTCGCCCTGGACACCGCCAGCATGGCCCTGATCCCCAGGATCCTTGACGACACGGGTCGCGCGGAGGTGGCCGAGGAGACGCTGCTACTGGCCGAGCGGATCATGGGCCGCCTGGCCGAGGCCCCACGCGTGTCCGGCACGCTCATGGCGGATCTGCGCGACGACGGACTGGTCTCCCATGACGAAGCCGCGACGCTCATCCTCGGCCTGCAGGACCGCACGACCCGCGACCGCGCGGCCGAGTGGATGGAGGGCGACGAGGCCGGTCCTGCTCTGCGTCTCTGGCGGGCCCTGGCCCGCCGCTGCGTCGGTCCGTACGGCGAGCACGCCGCGGCGCTCCTCACCCTCGCCGGATGGGTCGCCTGGTCCACGGGTGACGAACTGGAGGCCCGCGAGGCTCTCGCCATGGCCCTGGGCGCGGACCCCGACTACCTCTTCGCCCGTCTCCTGCACCAGGCCTGCAACGAGGGACTCGACCCGGAGTCGATCCGCCGCTGCCTGCGCACAGAACGCGAGGGGCGCGCGCGTACGGGAGCCGCGGCGCCGGCCGCCCGGGCGGACGCCGAGAGGCCGACGGCGCGGGAGGCAGCCGAGCCCGCCCCTGAGGCAGTGCCCTCTCGCCGCCGACGCCGCCTGCGTTCCGCCGGTGCGGCCGACGGCGCACCTCGTCCCGCCCGGGCGGACGCCTGCGAACCGAGCGGGCGCGCTCCCCACCGCCGTACGTCGGCGGGCAGGAGGCCTGCTGGCGGTGGGGCGGCTGGCGGTACGCGCCCCGGCAGCGCGCGGGCGAGCGCCACGCGGCCGCCCACGTCCGGGAAGGGAGCCGCGCGCCGACGCGGTCCCGACCAGGAAGGCGTTCAGCCCGGCCCCCACGGCGCCGAGGGGGAGGAGTGAGCGATCACCGGAGCGGCGGCGACCGGATCCGGCAGACCCGTGACCGTTGCCACGACGAACGGGCGTGTGGGAAAAGCCGTCGTCGACGGCGCCCTGAGGGCCGCGACGCACCCCTGGCCGGGTCATCCGGCCGCAGGCGTGACCCGGAGGAGGCCCGCGCCGTTCACCTGAGTGGCGGAACGCCTGGACGGGCCGTGACGCCACACCGCCCCTGCCCCGACGGAGCCCTCCACCACCGGCGCCCCACCCGCCCGAGGCGCACAGAGCGCAGAGGAAGCCCTCCCATGCATCAGCCGACTCCGCCCTCCGCCGCCGACCGCCCCGCCGTGGGTGGGCCCGCGCCGCCCCTCACATCAGCCCGCGGCGTGCCCCGGTCGGCGGGGCGGAACGGCTCCCCGTTGCCGCCCGCCGGGCAGGCGCCACGGCCATCTCCCGCCCCTCCCCGCGGCGCTCCGCTCCCGCCGCCTCGCCGGTTCGCCGATCTGCCGCCGGTTCACTCCGCCATGATCTGCGTCGCTCTGCCGGGCCTCGCGATCTCCACGGAACAGGGGCAGATGACGGGCCGCGGGCTGGAGGGGTTCTACCGCGCGGGTCGGCGCCTGCTCTCCCGATGCCAGGTCCGTGTGGCGGGACGGGAACCGCTCGCGGTCCAGGCCCGGATGGCCGCGTCCGACCGCGCCCGCTTCGTGGGGACGCTCCGCGCCTCTCCGCAGGCGGGCCCGGACCCGGACCTGGTCGTCGAACGGAACCGCTACGCGGACGGCACGGAACGGATCACGCTGCACAGTGCCGCCCTCCGTCCGCTGCGCCTGCCGGTCGAAGTGGCCCTCGGCACGGACCTGGCCGACCTCGGGGCGATCGCGTCCGGCAACGCGGGACCCGAACTGACCGCCAGCGTCCACGACTCCGGCCTGCGCTGGTCCTGCGCCACCGGGAACGCGTCGGTCACGGCTGAACCGCCGCCCGCTGACGCGCTGGCCTCGGCCGGACTGCTCCGATGGGAGTTCGTCCTGCCCCCGGGCGGCAGCACGAGCCTGGAACTGCGGGTGCGAGCGGACGGCGCGGGCCCCCTCCGTGCCGTGGGCCGCGCGGCGACCAGCCCCCTCGCCCCCGCACGTGCGGCCGGCGACGACCCCAGGGTCCCCGCTCTTGTGCGGACCAGCGTCGAAGACCTCCAAGCCCTCCTGCTGCGCGACCCCGCCAACCCCGCCGACGTCCATCTCGCGGCCGGGGCACCCTGGCGCTGTGGCCTCGCCCCCGCCGACGCGCTGGCCGCGGCCCGGATGACGCTGGCCCTCGGCACCGGCCTGGCCGCAGGCACCCTGCGCACCCTCGCCCGCAGCCAACTCCCCGGCCCGGGACCGCAGTCCGGCCTGATCCCCGGACCGAGACGGGACGCCGGCCCGCACCTGCCGCCACAGTGCACGGGCACGGAGGCCACGCTGCTCTTCCCCGCACTCCTCGCGGAGGCCCGCCGCTGGGGACTCCCCGAACACGAGACGGAGGTACTGCTGCCGGCCGCCGAGCGCTGCCTGACCTGGCTGCGGACCACCGTGGGCGACGGCACGTACCTCCGCGACCCGCACCCCGGCGGCCCCGTCCGCTGCGAGATCCAGGCCCACGCCCACCGCGCCGCCCTCCTCGGTGCCGATCTCCTCGACGCCTGCGGCAGGGCGGGCGGAGCCGGGCTGCGGCAGTGGGCGCAGGCGCTGCGGACAGCGTTCCGGGAGGAGTTCTGGGTCGACGACCTGGGCGGCGGCCGCCCGGCCCTGGCCCGCGCCCCGGACGGCAGGCCCGTTCCGCACCTCGGCGCCGCCGCCGTCCACCTCCTCGACACCGGCCTGCTGGGCGGGGGCGAGCAGGCGCCCGGCCTGCTCGACAAGGTGCAGACCGAACACCTCGCCCGGCTCCTCGGCGGCCCGGCCATGGACTCCGGCTGGGGCTTGCGCGGCCTGGGCGCGAAGGAGCCGGGATACAACCCGTTCGGCCACCGCGCCGGCGCCGTCCGGGTCCACGAGACGGCACTCGCGGTCGCGGGCCTTGCCGCCGCCGGATACGAGAAGGAGGCGAGCTCCCTGCTGAAGGGAGCGCTGGCGGCAGCCGAGGCATTCGGTCACCGGCTGCCCGAGATGTACGCGGGGGAGCGGCGCGCGGACGGGAGCGCTCCCCTCCCGCACCCGGCGGCCTGCCGTCCCGCGGCCACCGCGGCGGCCGCCGGAGTCCTGATGCTGACCACGCTCGCGGGCATCCGCCCCGACGCCCCGGCGGGCACGGTCACCCTGCGTCCCGTGCGCAGCGCGCCCCTGGGCGAGATCGGCTTCGCGGGACTGCGGGTCGCGGGCGCCCCCTTCTCCGTGCGCGTCAGCCGGCTCGGCCTCGCCATGGTCGAGGAAGCGGCCGACGGACTCCAACTGGGAGTGTGACCTGGCACGACGCGCCACCGTAAGGCGACCGGGAACAGACGGTGAGGCCCCTACCGGACCGAAGTGGATCAACCGCCGACGCAGCCGACGAAGGGAGTGTTTATCGTCAGGCAGACGACTATGATCGCCGCATGCCCTACGACCCGTCAGCCTTTCCGCCTTTCGCCGTCACCGTGGACCTGGTCGTGCTGACCGTACGGCGCCACTCCCTGTGCGCGCTCGCGGTACGCAGGGGCGAACCGCCGTTCCAGGGACGCTGGGCCCTGCCCGGCGGCTTCGTACGGGCCGACGAGGATCTGGCGCAGGCAGCGGCGCGCGAGCTGGCCGAGGAGACCGGGCTGCGCGTCCACGACCCGTCCGTCCCCGCCCAGGGCAACGGCGCGCACCTGGAGCAGCTCGCCACGTACGGCGACCCCAAGCGGGACCCGCGGATGCGCGTGGTCAGCGTCGCCCACCTCGCCCTCGCCCCCGACCTGCCCGCGCCCCGGGCGGGCGGCGACGCCAGCAACGCGCGCTGGGCGCCGGTCGAGGAACTGCTGCAGCGGGGCGGTTACGGCCGTGACGGCGAGCCGGTGGCGCCGCTCGCCTTCGACCACGCCCAGATCCTGGCGGACGGAGTCGAGCGTGCCCGCTCCAAGATCGAGTACTCGTCGCTGGCCACGGCCTTCTGCCCGCCCGAATTCACCGTCGGCGAGCTGCGCCGCGTCTACGAGGCGGTCTGGGGCGTGGCGCTCGACCCGCGCAACTTCCACCGCAAGGTGACGGGCACGCCCGGCTTCCTGGTCCCGACCGGGGGCACGACGACGCGCCAGGGCGGCCGCCCGGCCCAGCTCTTCCGCGCGGGCGGCGCCACCCTGCTCAACCCCCCGATGCTGCGTCCCGAGGTGTGACGCCGGGTACGGACGGGCGGGCAGCCCGGGCCGGGACACGGATCCCGACTCCGGAACGAGCGGCGATCACGGGTCCGACAGGGCCGGTCGCCCTGTGCGGAGCGAGCCTTGCGATGCCCGAAAAACCGGACATAGCACGCTATCTTGCTGCGCGTGATCCACGCCTTCGGACTGACCAGCAACCCCCGCAAAGAGCTTCCGCCCGCCGTCGACGACGTCTCCTTCGAGGCCCACGCGGGCCGGGTCACCGCACTGCTCGGAGCGCCGGGCGCGGGCAAGACGACGGCGCTCAGACTCATGCTCGAACTCCAACGGGGCCGTGGTCTCACCTACTTCAGAGGCCGCCCCCTGCACCGCATCGCCCACCCCTCGCGCGAGGTCGGTGTGTTGCTCGGCGACGTGCCGGGCCACCCGGCCCGCAGTGTCCGCGGCCACCTGCGCATGCTGTGCGCCGCCGCGGGTGTCCCGGTCCGGCGCGCCGACGAAGTCCTCGAAGCGGTCGGACTCGTGAGCCTGCGCGACGAACGCCTCGGCACCCTCTCCCGGGGCATGGACCGCCGCCTCGGCCTGGCCTGCGCCCTGCTGGCCGACCCGCACACTCTCGTCCTCGACGACCCCGCCGACGGGCTCTCGGTGCGGGAGAGCCGCTGGCTGTACGGGATGCTGCGCGCCCACGCCGCCCAGGGCGGCACGGTCCTGTTCACCACGGCCGACCCCAAGGAGGCCGCGCGCACCGCCGACCGCGTCGTCACACTGGAATCGGGCAGGCTCGTCGCCGACCAGGAAGCCGCGGAGTTCTCGCGCACCCGCCTGCGCCCCCGCGTGGCCGTCCGCAGCCCGCACGCCGCCCGCCTCGCGGCCCTCCTCGCCAAGGAGGCCCGCACCGCACAGCGCTCCGTCGAGGTCGTACGAGAGGGCGGCAACCGCCTTTCCGTGTACGGCAGTACCTGCGCCCACGTGGGCGAGACCGCGTTCCGGCACGGCATCGTCGTGCATCAACTTGCCGACGAGATCGGGGACATGGGGCCGGGGGCGGGAGCGCCCCCTGCTGGGGAGCCGCACACCGACCATGAACCGCACCGCACCGAGGAGCGGCCCGAGACGGACGCGCGACAACCGGCCGACGCGGCGGGGATCCCCGTCGACGCGTCGGAGCCGAAGGGCGACGCGAGGTCCGGGGGACCGGCGCCCTCCGTCGGGGAACCCAGGGGCCCGAGCGACGAACCTCAGCCCGTCGGCGATCAATCACTGCCCGGAAGCGAGTCGCGCGCAGGCGCCCACGCCCCTACGGGCGACGACCCGACCACCGTGACCACGCCGACCACGGGCTCCCAGCCGACACCGGGCATCCCCGCAAAGACACTCAGCAGACCTTCCACCGCGCAGGGTCCTGGCTGCCCCGAAGGACGCCCGCTCCACGCGCTCTCCGCTCTCCCACCTCCCATCTCCGTCCGCCCCGCGCCCAGCCCCCTCCGCCCGCTGCGCTACGAAATCCGCCGTGCCGCCGGCATCGGCACAGGGTTCCTCACCGGGGCCGTCGTACTCGTCGTGTCCGCGCTCACCGCCGTACTGCTGGCCCGTATCGGTCACACTCCGCAGCCGCGCCTGCTCGTCGCGTGGCCACGGGAGCTGCCGCTGCCCCCCGCGGCGCTCGGTGCCGGACTGCTCGGTGCGCTCGCCTTCGGCGACGAGTTCCGCCATCCCGCCCTGGCGGCGGACCGCGGCACCGTCCCCCGCCGACTGGGGCTGCTGGCCGCCAAACTCCTCGTCGCCTCGGCAACCGCGCTGGTGCTGGCCCTCCTCACCGTGGGCTGCGACGCCGAGGTGCTCTATCTCGTCTACGGACGGGAACTCGCGCAGGTTCCCGCCGACTGGCTTTCGCTCGGTGCGAGTTGGATCGGGCTCGTGGTCGGGTGCGCCTGGGCCGGTGTGCTGGCCGCGGGCCTCTTCCGATCCACCACGGCCGGGCTCGCCGCGGTGGTCGCCGTGCCCCTCCTCGTCGTGCCCCTCGTACACAAGGTCCTGGAAGGGTCGTCTGTGCGGACCGCGGCCGGGCTTCCCGTGCGGCTGCGCGAGACGGTCCTGCTGCGGTGGCCCTTCGGGGGAGAGCGCTATCTGGAGAGCGCGCTCAGGGTGATCGCCCAACCCGTGGGTGGCGCGCTGACGTTGTCGCTGACCGCGCTGTTCTGCGCGTACCTGCTCATGACCCTGCGAAGCAGGGTCCGGTGACTACGGTCCGCAGCCGCCCGATCCGGCCGTGTGCGCAACTCCCCGGAGAACGCCCATTTCTTTCCGATAAGGCGTCAATTGCGACGGGGTGAGCGATCACCCTTTCGTGTGCTTTTCACCAAAGACCTCAAGGGAGTTGGAAGCGGCGCCGACAAAGGATGCGTGAGTACCCTTGCGCACACCATGATGACCGCCGCCCGCTCCGCCGACTCCGGCCTCGCGAACCCGGGCGAACTCGACCGCTACCCCTACGCGGAGGCGCCCGCCGTCGACCGCGTCGGAGTCCCTGCCTGGGACGGCGCGGACCCCGAGCTGGGCCGCGTGGGCCGACGTGCCGCGGGCAGCCGCGGACGCGGCCTGCACGGCCAACTCGTCCAGCAGCTGGGTCAGATGATCGTTTCCGGCGATCTGGGCGCCGACCGTCCGCTGGTGCCCGAGGAGATCGGCCAGCGCTTCGAGGTCTCCCGCACCGTCGTCCGCGAGTCGCTCCGCGTCCTGGAGGCCAAGGGCCTGGTCAGCGCCCGTCCGAACGTCGGCACGCGCGTGCGTCCCGTCAGCGACTGGAACCTCCTCGATCCGGACATCATCGAGTGGCGGGCCTTCGGGCCCCAGCGCGACAACCAGCGCCGTGAGCTGAGCGAGCTGCGCTGGACGATCGAACCGCTCGCCGCGCGCCTCGCCGCCGGGCACGGGCGCGAGGACGTCCAGCAGCGTCTGGCCGACATGGTCGAGATCATGGGCCACGCCATGAGTCAGGGTGACGCGCTCACCTTCTCCCGCGCCGACTCCGAGTTCCACTCGCTGCTCATCCAGGTCGCGGGCAACCGGATGCTGGAGCACCTCTCCGGAATCGTGTCCGCCGCGCTTCAGGTGTCGGGCGGCCCGGTCACGGGCTGCGACCGGCCGAACGAGGCGTCGCTGGCGCAGCACGGCCGGATCGTCGATGCCCTCGCCGCCGGCGACGGCGCGGCGGCCGAGGCGGCCATGCGCCAACTGCTCACGGTCCACCCCGAGGTGGAACGTGTGGTGCCCGCCCCGCGCGAGCACTGATCGCGTTCCGCGGACGGCGCGGCCGGACGTGCCACCCCCCTCCTGTGGCACCGTCCGGCCGGTGAACCGTCCCCCGTGGGACTCCGCGGGATCCATCGCGATCCCGCGGAGTCCCACGGCGCGAAGAGACGGCAGACACACCAGACACGCCGAAGCGGTCCGGTCAGAGCCGCAAACGATCCCCTCTGCTCACATCTGACCGCTTTTGAACGCTTACGGGGTGTGACTCGGGCCACGCGGATTGGGCGTAACGCTCGTGGAGAGAACGCGATGACCTAAGAGGTGACAGCCGCGGAGGGAATACGGACGCCGGTCACGGCGCTGTGCATCTCCCGGGTCCTCGCCCGCGCCGTCGGCCCATCCCCAAGCCGGCGGTCGGCTCCTGTCCACTGTGGACGGGGCCGGAAGCCGTTTTCCAACGTTCCGAGAGGTTGTTCGTGTCGGCCAGCACATCCCGTACGCTCCCGCCGGAGATCGCCGAGTCCGTCTCTGTCATGGCGCTCATTGAGCGGGGAAAGGCTGAGGGGCAGATCGCCGGCGATGACGTGCGTCGGGCCTTCGAAGCTGACCAGATTCCGGCCACTCAGTGGAAGAACGTACTGCGCAGCCTCAACCAGATCCTCGAGGAAGAGGGTGTGACGCTGATGGTCAGTGCCGCAGAGCCCAAGCGCACCCGCAAGAGCGTCGCAGCGAAGAGCCCCGCCAAGCGCACCGCCACCAAGACGGTCGCGGCGAAGGCGGTGACCACCAGGAAGGCCACCGCCACGGCCACCCCGGCGGCGCCCGCTGCCGAGCCCGCCGCCGAGGAAGAGGCGCCCGCGAAGAAGGCCGCGGCCAAGAAGGCGACCGCCAAGAAGGCGGCGGCGAAGAAGACGACCGCCGCTGCCAAGAAGACGGCTGCCAAGAAGACCGGCGCCAAGAAGGACGACGTCGAGCTGATCGAGGACGAGGTCCTCGAGGACGCCAAGGTCGCCGACGAGCCCGAGGGTGCCGAGAGCGCCGGCTTCGTGCTCTCCGACGAGGACGAGGACGACGCGCCCGCGCAGCAGGTCGCCGCCGCCGGTGCCACCGCCGACCCGGTCAAGGACTACCTCAAGCAGATCGGCAAGGTCCCCCTGCTCAACGCCGAGCAGGAGGTCGAGCTCGCCAAGCGCATCGAGGCGGGTCTGTTCGCCGAGGACAAGCTGGCCAACTCCGACAAGCTGGCGCCGAAGCTCAAGCGCGAACTGGAGATCATCGCCGAGGACGGCCGCCGCGCCAAGAACCACCTCCTGGAGGCCAACCTCCGACTGGTGGTCTCCCTGGCCAAGCGCTACACCGGCCGCGGCATGCTCTTCCTGGACCTCATCCAGGAGGGCAACCTCGGCCTGATCCGCGCGGTCGAGAAGTTCGACTACACCAAGGGCTACAAGTTCTCCACGTACGCCACCTGGTGGATCCGTCAGGCGATCACCCGCGCGATGGCCGACCAGGCCCGCACCATCCGTATCCCGGTGCACATGGTCGAGGTCATCAACAAGCTCGCGCGCGTGCAGCGCCAGATGCTCCAGGACCTGGGCCGCGAGCCCACCCCGGAGGAGCTGGCCAAGGAGCTCGACATGACCCCGGAGAAGGTCATCGAGGTCCAGAAGTACGGCCGCGAGCCCATCTCGCTGCACACCCCGCTGGGTGAGGACGGCGACAGCGAGTTCGGTGACCTCATCGAGGACTCCGAGGCCGTCGTCCCGGCCGACGCGGTCAGCTTCACGCTGCTGCAGGAGCAGCTGCACTCGGTGCTCGACACCCTGTCCGAGCGCGAGGCGGGCGTCGTCTCCATGCGCTTCGGTCTCACCGACGGTCAGCCGAAGACCCTCGACGAGATCGGCAAGGTGTACGGCGTCACGCGTGAGCGCATCCGCCAGATCGAGTCCAAGACCATGTCGAAGCTGCGCCACCCGTCGCGTTCGCAGGTGCTGCGCGACTACCTCGACTAGGTCTCGGTCGTACGACGCGGAAGGCCCGGTTCCCTGAGCGGGAACCGGGCCTTCGTGCTGCCCCGCGGGTGCGCGGCGCGGTCGGCTGGATCACTCTGGGTGTCCCATGGTGAACCCCAGAGTGAGGAGAACACATGCGTGGTCGCATTGCCCGGGCCCTCGCCGCGCCGCTGGCCCTGGCGGCCGCGGCGTCCGCCATACCGCTGGCGTCCGCCGCCCCCGCAGCCGCCGACAGCGTTGTCGTCGGCGGTTTCCCGGTGGAGGTGTCGCAGAGTCCGTGGACGGTGGCGCTGTCCAGCCGTGACCGGTTCGGGGGTACCCGGGCGGGACAGTTCTGCGGGGGCGTGGCCGTCGGCCCCACGATCGTGCTCACCGCGGCTCACTGCCTGGACGAGGAGGTCCTGGGAGCCCCGCCGGACCGGGTGCGCGACCTCAGAGTCATCGCTGGGCGTACGGACCTGCTCTCGGACCGGGGCCAGGAAATCGCCGTGCGCGCCACCTGGGTGAACCCGGGCTATGACGACCGCAGCAACTCCGGTGACTTCGCGGTGCTCATCCTGGCCGCACCCCTTCCCGCCGGCTCGGTGATCGCAATGGCGGCCGCGGGGGATCCCGCGTACGGGGTGGGCACGGCCGCGATGGTCTATGGGTGGGGGGATGCCACGGGTGCCGGCGACTACGCGACCAGTCTGCGGGCCGCACGCGTGCGGGTACTGCCCGACGCGCTCTGTGAGAGGGCCTATCCCGGCAGTGCCGAGGGCGCCTACCGCGCCGAGACCATGCTGTGCGCCGGGGAGCTCGACGGTGGCCGCGACGCCTGTCAGGGCGACAGCGGCGGGCCGCTGGTCGCCCAGGGGCGGCTGATCGGGCTCGTGTCCTGGGGGAGCGGCTGCGGGCGGGCGGACAGCCCCGGGGTCTACACGCGCGTGTCGGACGTCATGCGCAGGCTCGGCTGGGACACGGGCGTCAGAGGGCCGCAGAGGGCGTCCGACGGAGCCTGAGCGGGCTCGTGGGGGCATGACGACGGGCGGCTGCCTCTGCTTTCAGAGGCAGCCGCCCGTTCACCGGCCTGTGCCGGGCTGCTCGTCGTCGGACGTGAGGTGTCAGCGCTCCTCTTCGGAGACGTTGCCCGGAACGGACGTCAGCCGCTCCGTCTCGTCCTGTATCTCAGCGGCGATCTTCTTGAGTTCCGGCTCGAACTTGCGACCGTGGTGGGCGCAGAAGAGCAGTTCTCCGCCGCTCAGCAGGACGACGCGCAGGTATGCCTGGGCGCCGCAGCGGTCGCAGCGATCAGCGGCCGTCAGCGGGCTCGCGGAAGTCAGAACAGTAGTCACGTCGCCTCTTCTCTAGCTCGACGAGCTGTCGTACCAGGGTCAACATCCAACCAGCCCCAAAACGTTCCCGCTCGCGGCTTTTCCTCGAAAAAATCTTCCCGAGGCGGCTGGCTGCTGCCGGTTGGCGGCGAATGTGCCGTATTGCGTGTCTGCAGTGTCTACGGGTTCGCGCTGTCGGTCGGTGTCGGTCCTCCCGGCTGGGTTGCCGGTTTGTTCATGAGGACGTGCCCGGAGCCTAAATGGTTCATGCCTCGAAGGGAACGTGATGTGTACTTCACTCCATCGAGGGATCGAACATGTATGCGATGCTGGACTACTCTGAGGTCCCGGCGAGGGTGGCGTTACAACGGCTCTACCAGGCCTCGGTACCCTCTCACCGGTGACCGAAGCCGCGCCCTTACCCAACAGGGCCCCATCTGAAATTCAGCGAGGAGCGAACCGCGTGACCGCCGAGACGTCCGTGCCGTCCACAGCGCTGCTGGCAGGAGCAGACCGGGACGGTTCCAACTACACCGCGCGGCACCTGCTCGTCCTCGAGGGGCTCGAGGCCGTGCGCAAGCGCCCTGGCATGTACATCGGATCGACAGACAGTCGCGGTCTGATGCACTGCCTGTGGGAGATCATCGACAACTCCGTGGACGAGGCCCTTGGCGGGTACTGCGACCACATCGAGGTGATCCTCCACGACGACGGCTCTGTCGAGGTCCGGGACAACGGCCGCGGCATCCCCGTCGACGTCGAGCCCAAGACCGGCCTCTCCGGTGTCGAGGTCGTCATGACCAAGCTGCACGCCGGCGGCAAGTTCGGCGGCGGCTCGTACGCCGCCTCCGGCGGTCTGCACGGCGTCGGCGCGTCCGTCGTGAACGCCCTGTCCGCCCGGCTGGACGTCGAGGTGGACCGCGGCGGGCACACCAACGCCATCAGCTTCCGGCGCGGCGTCCCCGGTGCCTTCGCCGGGAACGGCCCGGACGCGAAGTTCGAGGCCAAGAGCGGGCTGCGCAAGACCAAGAAGATCCCGAAGACCCGCACCGGCACGCGCGTGCGGTACTGGGCCGACCGCCAGATCTTCCTCAAGGACGCCAAGCTCTCCCTGGAGAACCTGCACCAGCGCGCCCGCCAGACCGCGTTCCTGGTGCCCGGCCTGACCATCGTCGTCCGCGACGAATTCGGGCTCGGCGAGGGCGGCAGCAAGGGCGAGGAGTCCTTCCGCTTCGACGGCGGTATCAGCGAGTTCTGCGAGTTCCTGGCGAACGACAAGCCGGTCTGCGACGTCCTCCGTCTGACCGGGCAGGGCACCTTCAAGGAGACAGTGCCCGTTCTGGACGAGCGCGGTCACATGACGCCGACCGAGGTGACCCGCGAGCTCGGCGTCGACGTCGCGCTGCGCTGGGGAACCGGCTACGACACGACGGTCAAGTCGTTCGTCAACATCATCGCCACCCCCAAGGGCGGCACCCACGTCGCAGGCTTCGAGCAGGCCGTCACCAAGACGATGAACGAGGTGCTGCGCGCCAAGAAGCTGCTGCGCGTCGCCGAGGACGACATCGTCAAGGACGACGCCCTGGAGGGCCTCACCGCGGTCGTCACCGTCCGCCTCGCCGAGCCGCAGTTCGAGGGCCAGACCAAGGAGGTCCTCGGGACCTCGGCGGCCCGCCGCATCGTGAACACGGTGGTCTCCAGGGAACTCAAGGCATTCCTGACCTCCACGAAGCGGGACGCGGCCCAGCAGGCCCGCGTCGTCATGGAGAAGGCCGTCGCCGCGGCCCGTACGCGCATCGCCGCCCGCCAGCACAAGGACGCCCAGCGCCGCAAGACGGCCCTCGAGTCCTCCTCGCTGCCCGCCAAGCTCGCCGACTGCCGCAGCGACGACGTCGACCGCAGCGAGCTGTTCATCGTCGAGGGAGACTCCGCGCTCGGCACGGCGAAGCTCGCCCGGAACTCCGAGTTCCAGGCGCTGCTGCCGATCCGCGGCAAGATCCTCAACGTCCAGAAGTCGTCCGTGACGGACATGCTGAAGAACGCCGAGTGCGGCGCGATCATCCAGGTCATAGGAGCCGGGTCGGGCCGCACCTTCGACATCGACGCGGCGCGCTACGGCAAGATCATCATGATGACCGACGCCGACGTCGACGGCTCCCACATCCGTACGCTGCTGCTGACTCTGTTCCACCGCTACATGCGGCCCATGGTCGAGGCGGGCCGGGTCTTCGCCGCGGTGCCGCCGCTGCACCGGATCGAGCTCATCCAGCCGAAGAAGGGCCAGGACAAGTACGTCTACACGTACTCGGACCGTGAGCTGCGCGACAAGCTCATGGAGTTCCAGAGCAAGGGCATCCGGTACAAGGACTCCATCCAGCGGTACAAGGGTCTCGGTGAGATGGACGCCGACCAGCTGGCCGAGACGACCATGGATCCGCGCCGCCGCACCCTGCGCCGGATCAACCTCACCGACCTGGAAGCCGCGGAAGGGGTTTTCGACCTGCTGATGGGCAACGACGTCGCCCCGCGCAAGGAGTTCATCTCCAACTCGGCGGCGACGCTGGACCGGTCGCGGATCGACGCGTAGGCGCTGGGCCTGGGCCGGGGGTGGAGGCAGCCCCCGGCCGGCGAGGGGCGGGCCCGTGCCAGGGGTGGTCCTGGGTGCGGGGCGGGTGTCGTTTGTGATCGCCCGCCAGTCTGCGCCTGCCGTATCTCCGCCCTGCTGCTCGCGCTCTCGGGCACGCTCCTCGTCCGCAGATGAGATCGTGCGGGCCGTGGGCAGGGCTCTCGCCGGGTATCCAACGCCGGGTGCTGGAGCGCCTGTCGGAAGCCAAGCCAAGACCGTCACCGCCCCCCGAGGCGCCGGACGGGCTCACCGCGCGGGAGACCGAGGTGCTGCTGATCGCCGAAGGGCTCAGCAATCAGGAGATCGCCCGCAGGCTGCACGTCTCCACGGCGACGGTGAAGCCCCACATCAACAACCTCCTAGCCAAGACGCGACTCAAGGACCGTGCCCAGGCGGTGCGTTACGCCTACGCGCAGGGACTCGTGCGTCGACCAGCGGGTTGAGTCACCTGATGGGGTGAAGAGCCAGGAGAAGAAGAGCCGGGGATCTCCCCGTTCTGTCCATCCTTGGGCATGCAGCCAAGCAACGGTCGCCCCCGCGGAGGCGGAGGTGGTCACGAGAGTCCGGCCGGGCACCTCGGCGGTCACGATCCGGCCGTCGCCGGGGCGTCCGGACACGTACGGTACGACGATCCCTGGTACGACGCCCTCGCCTCCGGCTGGGGCGAGTCGGTCGGCGTGGGGGCGCCGGCTCCGGTGGTGCCGGCGGCACGCACGGAGGACGGGGCCGTGGCCGCGGCGGACGTGTATCTCGAGGTGCAGCGCAGCGCGGCGTTCCAAGAGGTGCGCAGCCGGTACCGAAGGTTCGTGGTTCCGGCCGTCGCCGTCTTCTTCGCCTGGTACGTGGCCTACGTCGTGACGGCCACGACCGCACCGGAGCTGATGGCCCGGCCCGTGGCGGGCGCGGTGAACGTGGCGATGCTCGCGGGGCTCGGCCAGTTCCTGACCACGTTCCTGCTGACCTGGGCGTACGCCCGCCACGCGCGACTGCGCAGGGACCGGGCCGCGCTCGAACTGCGCTGGGACACCCAGGAGATGACACGTGGTGTGAGAGGTGGTGTGTCGTGACGGGAGACCACCAGACGCTGGCATTGGTGCTGTTCAGCGCGTTTGTCGCGGTCACGCTGGCGATCACGACGTGGGTCAGCCGCAAGCGGCGCGGTTCGGCGGAGGAGTTCTACGCCGGCGGCCGGCTCTTCTCACCTATGGAAAATGGTTTTGCCATCGCGGGCGACTACATGTCGGCCGCCTCCTTCCTCGGGATCTCCGGGCTCATCGCCCTCTACGGCTACGACGGAATGCTGTACTCGGTGGGCTTCCTGGTGGCCTGGCTCGTGGTGCTGTTCCTCGTCGCCGAACTGGTGCGCAACTGTGGCCGGTTCACGCTGGCCGACGTGGTGGCGGCACGGATGAGAGAGCGGCCGGTGCGGATCGCGGCGGGAACCTCCTCGGTCACGGTGTCCGTTCTGTATCTGGTGGCGCAGATGGTGGGGGCGGGCAGCCTGGTCGCGCTGCTGCTCGGGGGCACGAGCGAGGCGGCGCAGGCGTGGACCGTCATCGGCGTCGGTGCGCTCATGGTGATCTATGTGTCGTTGGGAGGGATGCGGGCCACCACGTGGATTCAGATCGTCAAGGCGGTGCTGCTGCTCAGCGGCACGATCGCGCTGACCGTGCTCGTCCTGGTGCGGTTCCACGGCGACGTCGACCGCCTGCTGCTCACGGCGGCCGAGCGCAGCGGACATGGCGAAGCGTTTCTGGCGCCCGGGCTGAGGTACGGCGGGGACTGGACCGCCCGCTTCGACTTCATCAGCCTCGGACTTGCCCTCGTGCTGGGCACGGCCGGGCTGCCGCACATCCTGTCCCGCTTCTACACCGTGCCGACCGCGCGGGCCGCACGGCGCTCGGTGGTCTGGTCGATCGGGCTCATCGGTGGCTTCTACCTGATGACGATCGTCCTCGGCTTCGGTGCGGCCGCCATCGTGGGGCCGGACGCCGTACGCGGGTCGAACGCGGCCGGTAACACGGCGGTTCCGCTGCTGGCGCTCGATCTGGGTGGCGGCGCGGATTCCACCGGCGGAACGGTTCTCTTCGCGGTCGTCGCCGCTGTCGCCTTCGCCACGATCCTCGCCGTCGTCGCCGGAATCACGCTCGCCTCCTCGGCATCCGTGGCGCACGACCTGTACGCGTCCCTGCGGCGGCGGCGTGGCAGGCCGCGCAGTGAGGTGGCGGTGGCCCGGGCCGCCGCGGTCGGTATCGGCGTGGTCGCGATCGCCCTCGGTCTGCTGGCCCGCGACCTCAACGTCGCCTTCCTGGTGGGCCTCGCCTTCGCCGTCGCCGCCTCCGCCAATCTGCCGGTGCTGCTCTACTCGCTGTTCTGGGGCGGCTTCACCACACGCGGCGCCGTGTGGTCCGTCTACGGCGGGCTGATCCCGGCCGTGGCGCTGGTGCTGCTGTCCCCGGTGGTCTCGGGCAGCCCAGAATCACTGTTCCCGGGCGTCGACTTCCAGTACTTCCCGCTGCAGAACCCCGGCCTGGTCTCCATCCCGCTGGGCTTCCTGGCGGGCTGGCTCGGCACGGTCACCTCGGCGGAGGTTCCCGACGAGGCCAAGCACGCGGAGACGGAGGTGCGGTCGCTGACGGGGGCTGGAGCCGCATGAGTACCCGAGGGAGGAGCCCGAGGCGGCCGGCCTGTGCCAAGGGTCAGAGCCGGAAACCCCGCCAGGTCCACGACCGAGTTCGCGGAGACGGCCGGGGCCGGATCCGTAGAGGAGAGAAGGCTGCGCGCCGAATCCGTACAGGAGAGTGGGCACGGTCCCTTCCCGCCCCCACCCGGCCGTGCCCTAGGCGCGGGTCGCCCACACGTAACGGTGTTCCGGGCGGCCCGCGTCGCCGTACTTGAGGGTCAGCCTGGCCCGTCCCGTGCGCTCCAGGAGCTTCAGATAGCGCTGGGCGGTCTGGCGGCTCACCCCGGTGCGCTCGGCGATCTCCTGCGCGGACAGCGGGCCGTCGGCGTTCATCAGGGACTGGCGCACCAGCTCCGCCGTGGTGGGGGAGTGCCCCTTGGGCAGGTCCGGCTCCGACGGCGCCGACAGGGCGCCGAAGATGCGGTCCACCTCGGCCTGCTCCGCCTCGCCGCCGCCGTCGAGGGTGCGGCGCAGCTCCGCGTACGCCTCCAGCTTGGCGCGAAGGCCCGCGAAGGCGAACGGCTTGACCAGGTACTGCAGCGCGCCGTGCCGCATCGCCGCCTGCACGGTGGACACGTCCCGGGCCGCAGTCACCATGATCACGTCGGTCTGGTGGCCGCGCCGGCGCATCTCCTGGACGACCGCGAGGCCCGTCTCGTCGGGCAGGTAGTGGTCCATGAGGACCAGGTCCAGGCGGGGCAGCGTCTCCAGCTTGCGCAGGGCCTCCCCGGCGCTGTGGGCCTCGCCGGCGACGTGGAAGCCCGGCACCTTCTCGACGTAGGCGGCGTTGACCCGCGCCACCCTGGTGTCGTCGTCCACGACCAGGACCTCGATCATCGCGACTCCTCCTTGGCGGTCTGCGGGGCTGACGGCACGCTCAGGGCCGGTTCCGGGCCGGGCTCGGCCAGCGCCTCGGGCAGGACGACGATGAACTCCGCCCCGCCGCCGTGCGCCTCTGCCACGGTCGCGCTGCCGCCCTGCCGCTCGGCGAGCCTGCGCACCAGGGAGAGCCCGATCCCGCGCTCGCGGTGGGCGGGCGGCTTCTTGGTGGACCATCCCTCGGTGAAGACCAACTCGCGGTGTTCGGCGGGGATTCCAGGCCCTGTGTCGCGCACCCTGAGGATCGCGGTACGCCCCTCGGTACGCAATTCGACCTCCACGCGCGCGTGCGGTGTGCCCGCGGCGGCGTCGAGCGCGTTGTCCACCAGGTTGCCGACGATGGTGACGAGCCCCCTGGGGTCGATCAGCCGGTCCGGCAGCCGCGTCCGGTCCGAGACCCACAGAGCGACACCGCGCTCGGCCGCGACGGTCGCCTTGCCGACCAACAGGGCGGCGAGCAGGGGATCCTGGATCTTCTCGGTGACCTGTTCCGCGGTGGCCCGGTGGTCGCCGACCACCTCTCCGACGAACTCCACGGCGTCGTCGTACATCCCCAGCTCGAGCAGGCCCAGCAGCGTGTGCATGCGGTTGGCGTGCTCGTGGTCCTGGGCGCGCAGGGCGTCGATCAGGCCGCGCGTGGAGTCGAGTTCCCGGCCGAGCTGCTCCAGCTCGGTGCGGTCGCGCAGAGTGGCGACGGCGCCGCCGTCGTCGGTGGGCATCCGGTTGGCGACCAGGACGCGCTGGCCGCGGACGGTGAGCAGGTCCGTGCCGGTCACCCGCCCGGCCAGCACGTCGGCCGTACGGCCCTCGCCGAGCGCCTCGTCGGGGGTTCTGCCCACCGCGCTGCCGTCGATGTCCAGCAGACGCTGCGCCTCGTCGTTGAGGAGGCGGACGCGGCCGGTGCGGTCCAGGGCGACGACGCCCTCCCGGATGCTGTGCAGCATCGCCTCGCGCTCCGCCAGCAGCGCCGCGATGTCCGAGAAGGCCAGGTCCCTGGTCTGCCGCTGGACGCGCCGGGAGATGAGCCAGGCGGCCAGCGCGCCGACGGCCAGGGCGCCGCCGGCGTACGCGAACAGCCCCGGGATCGCGTGGAGCAGCCGCGCCCGGACGCTGTCGTACGCGATGCCGACCGAGACCGCCCCGACGATGTCGCCCCGGCTGTCGCGCAACGGGACCTTGCCGCGGGCGGAGCGGCCCAGGGTGCCGCTGTCGATCTCCATGACCTCCCGGCCGGCCAGGGCCTGGCCGGGGTCGGTCGACACGTGCCCGCCGATCCGCTGCGGGTCGGTGTGCGACCAGCGCACGCCCCGCCGGTCCATCACGACGACGTACTCGGCGTGGGTGGCCTTCCGGATCCGCTCCGCCTCCTGCTGCACCGGCCCGTCCGGCGACGGACGGGTGCTGAGCAGGTCGTCGGCGATCTGCGGCTGCTGCGCGGTGGTCTGCGCGATCGCGAGCGCGCGGCGCATCGCCTGGTCGTCCAGCTGGTCGCTGAGCGGCGCGAGGAACAGCCCGGTCGCGAGCACCGCGACACCCGCGGCGATCGCCACCTGCATCAGCAGCACCTGCGAAAACACCCGCCGCGGCAGGCCGAGACGCAGGCGACGTGCGGGGGGAGTGGGGCTCATACCCATGACGGTACGTGGGCGGGTGCGCCGCGCCGTAGGGGTGTGGCGTGGATCTCTCGGCCGGGGCGTGGATCTCTCGGCCGGGGCGCGGCAGCCGGGGTCCGGCTACGGCAAGCGCTCCGGGGAAACGGCCGCCCACGCGCGCGTGCACGAGGCCGGGTGAGGGCCGTGATCAGCCCGTTCGCCTAATGGCCACGCACGCGCGCGTGCATGAGGGGACGTGCACGAGGGGAGGAGCGTCGACAGGCGCACGACCGCGCCCGGGCCCGCTGCAGGGACAGCCGGCCCGAGAGGGACGGGGACCCGCGCGTCCCCGGAGCCGTCAGCTCGCGAGCGCCGCCGCCACCGTCAGTTCGCGCACCTCGACCACGTCCATCCGCGCCGGCGAGCCCAGCACCGACACCCCGCAGCTCTCCGGGCGGGGCGGCTGGGACGCGCCCTGGGCCACGACGACCCGCCAGTGGCGCCCGTCGACGTGTGCGACGGTCACCTCCCAGCGCGGGGCGGCACCGTCCGTCCGTACGACGCGCAGCGCCTCCGCCGCGTACTCGCCCACCGTCGTGCGCACGGCCAGCTCGGCCGCCTGGCCGGGACGCTCCCAGGCGGAGCTCCCGCGGCACCCTTCCACGACGATCCGGCCCTCCTGCGCGCCGTGCAGGACCTCCTTGACGGTGTGCGCCTCGGCACGGCCGTAGGCGTATCCGTACGGCAGGACGAGCACCGTCGGGGAGAATCGATGACCGCCCAGATGGGTGACCTCCCAGACGCCCTGGACCCCGGAGGCGGCGAGTTCGGCCGCAAGGGGCCGGCCGAGGAGCGCGCAGCAGCGGTCGCGCTTGCCGTTGGTGCAGACGAGGGCGAGGGGGTCTCCCTCGTGGGGCCGTCCGCCGAGCACCGCGTCGAAGCTGCGGTGGTCGCCCTTGCCGAGCGCGGTGAGGTCGAGGTCGAGCAGCTGCCCGGGGTCGGTGGTCGTGGCGCCGTGCAACCACACCTTTCCCGGCACGGTGTGCGCCGCGTACACCCGGCGCGTGGCGGGCATCCGGCAGTCCGCGTGGCGCCCGGGGCGGCGTATGAGCGCGATGCGGACCCCTGTGCCCTTCGCGGCCGCCTCCAGGGCGCGGCCCAGCGCGGGGTCCAGGTGGCTCGAGGTGAGCGCCTTGGCACCCCACGGACCGGGCTGCTCCAGCAGCAGCCAGGTCCTGGCGGTCGCCGCGGTTCCCGAAACGGGCTCGTCGAGGCCTCGGGAGACGGTTGAGCACGTACTCACAGAGGTGAGCCTAACCTGACTTGAGCCGGGATGACTTCTCGCCCCGCCTGTGTCCTACTCCGGCAGGGGCTGCGGCGGCCTCGGGCCCACGTACAGCCCGCTCGGGCGCATGCGCAGCGGGCGTTCGCCGTACTCCTCCAGGGCGTGGGCGATCCAGCCCGCCGTACGGGCCATGGCGAAGATCGTCTCGCCTGCCGTGGCGGGCATGCCGGAGGACGTGGTGAGTACGGCGAGCGCCAGGTCGACGTTGGCGTGCAGGGGCGTGTGGCGGGCGGTGGTGGCCACGATGTCGCGGGCCGCGGCGAGGGCGGGCGCCGCGCGCGGGATCTCCTCCAGGAGGGCGAACAGGGCACGCGCGCGTGGGTCCTCGCCGGGGTAGAGCCGGTGGCCGAGCCCCGGGATACGGCGGCCGGCCCGCAGTTCGTCGGCGATCACCGGGGCCGCGTCGCCGTGGTCGAGCACGTCGAGCAGCAGCCGGTGGGCGAGCCCGCTGGCCGCGCCGTGCAGCGGGCCCTCCAGTACGCCGAGCCCGGCGGAGACGGCCGCGTAGGCGTGTGCACGCGCCGAAGCGGCGACGCGCACCGCGAGCGTCGAGGCGGCCAGGTCGTGGTCGACCAGGAGGGCGAGTGCCCGGTCCAGGGCGCGCAGTGACGCTTCGTCCGGGTCCCACCCGCTGAGCCGCGCCCAGAGGCGCCGGGCGAGCGGGCCCTCGTCCCGATGATCGAGCCGCACCGGCGGCAGCGCGGCGACGAGGGTGGGGATGAGGGTGCGCGCGGCGCCGAGCACGGCATTCTCGGACAGGTCGAAGCGCAGCGGGTCCGCGCTCGCGGCGGCGATCGCGGCGACCCTCAACCGGTCGGTGGGCGCGGCGTGTTCGGGCAGCGCGTCGACGGCGCGGCGGGCGACGGCGACGGCGGCGTCGGGCGCGAGGAAGGTGACGCCGGGACGGATCCGGCCGGTCCACAGCCACTCGGCGACCTCTTCGTAGGTGTGGCGTGCCGCCAGGTCGACCGCGTCGACGCCCCGGAAGTAGTACCGGTCCCGGTCGATGAGCGTGATGCGGGTCCGTACGGACAACTCTCCGCCCGAGCCCGGACTCCCGCCGCTCTCCCGCCTGTTGCGCCGGGCGAGCGCCTCAACCTCCTTCGCGTCGAAGGTGCTGCCCCTGCCGCCGGCCATCCGCCGGCTGCTGAGCTGGCCACGGCTGACGTACGCGTAGACGGTCTCGGGCTTCACGCCGAGCAGGTCGGCGGCCTCCTTGGTGCTCAGCCGCCGTTCCGCGTCGGCCGGGGAGGGTTCTTGATCGCGCATAGGGGTCACCGTAACCGCCTTCCCTGCACATTGATCCATGTTGATTAAATCAATATTGACATCGGTGTAGTCAAGCATTGATAGTCGAATCAAGTTGAAGGAGGAGGCATGCCGATCAACCGGGCTGCATCTGCCCCTGTCGATGTTCCGCGGGGCCTGGCGGGGGTGGTCGTCACCGACACTGCCCTGGGCGACGTGAGGGGGCAGGAGGGCTTCTATCACTATCGCCAATACTCCGCTGTCGACCTCGCGCAGAGCCGCAGCTTCGAGGACGTGTGGCATTTGATGGTTCACGGCGACCTGCCGGACGCCGCGCAGTGTGCCGCGTTCGCCGCTCACACGGCGCAGTTGCGTCGGCTGCCCGACGAGGTGCGCGCCGCGCTGCCCGCCGTCGCCGCGGCCAGCGGCCCGTCCGGGCCGCTGGCCGGCCTGCGCAGTGCGCTGTCGCTGCTCGGGGCGGTGAAGGGGTTCCGACCGGTGTACGACATCGACGCCGAGCAGCGCCGAGCGGACACGGTGGCGGCCGTGGCGGCCGTGCCCACCCTGTTGACGGCCCTGTATCGGCTGGGGCAGGGCCTGGAACCGGTCGAGCCGCGTGAGGATCTTCCCTACGCCGCGAACTACCTCTACATGCTGACCGGCTCGCAGCCGGATGCCGAGCGGGCTAAGGCGATCGAGCAGTACCTGATCTCCACCATCGACCACGGCTTCAACGCCTCGACCTTCACCGCACGGGTCATCGCCTCCACCGGCGCGGACGTGGCGGCCGCCCTGGTCGGCGCGGTCGGAGCCCTCTCCGGTCCGCTGCACGGAGGTGCTCCCAGCCGCGCGCTGGACACTCTGGATGCGATCGGTAGCCGTGACCGGATCGATGCGTGGATCCGCGACCACGTCTTGGCGGGGGAGCGCATCATGGGCTTTGGGCATCCCGTCTACCGTGCCGAGGACCCGCGTTCGCGCATGCTTCGCGGCATCGCGCAACAAATCGGCGGCCCGCTGGTCGAGTTCGCGGTCGAGGTCGAACAGCATGTGGAGGCGATCCTGGCTGAGCTCAAGCCCGGCCGTGAACTCCACACCAATGTCGAGTTCTACGCAGGCGTGGTCATGGAACTGTGCGGTCTGCCCCGCGAGATGTTCACCCCCACGTTCGCGGCGGCACGGGTGGTGGGCTGGAGCGCCAACGTCCTCGAACAGGCACAGGACTCGAAGATCATCCGCCCAGCGGCGCGGTACGTGGGACCACAACCTCCGGTGGCGGTGCCCGTCATCGCCTGATCCTGGCTGCCAAATACCGTGCGACGCGGTGCTTGGCGCTCGCAGCCGGCACCGATCGCAGCCCTCCACGTCGACGCGTCGCAGTGCGTCGTATCGGTGACAATGCGCACGGCTGGCGCGTGGAGTCGGATGATGGCCGGGCGGGGCACGGTGCCCGTCCCGAGGCCGGCGGTGTACGCCTCCTTCATCACGCTGACCAGTCCGTCCCACATCCGCGCGTCCACGGAAGACCCCTCGTCTCAGCTGTTCGTGATCACAGCTGACCCTGCCACGCGGAGTGATGTGGTGTCAGGGCGATGATCGGCCAGCCCCTTCGAGCGACGGCGGCTGAGTTGGGCCGGCGAAAGGGGAACGCTGCCAGACAGTGAGGGATGGCGTGAATCACAGCGGGTGTCGGGAAATTGAGTGCCGGATCAGCTCTCTCCCGCCGCAGGTAGGTGAACAGACTTATCCAAGCAACAAAGGAGGCCCGAGGTGCCTGCGGTTTCAACGCCGGACTCGGCACCCGAGGATGCCGCTCAGCGGCCTGCTGCAGGACCGTCCGAAGCAGCAGGAACGCTGCTCGTTCTCTCAGCGGAAGGACGCGGCGCGCCCGAAACCGTGGCTCTCGACGAGCCGGGCGACGCCGGACTCGCAGCACCGATGGACAGGCTCACGCGGAGGCGGCCACCGAGCTCAACGCCTTCGCCTTACAGAGCGCCATCTAGAAAACCGCCGCACCCCGACCAGGCAGAGCACACTTTGATGCCGGAGCGCGACCCCATCCTGATCACCGGTGCCGCCGGTGAGATCGGTGGTGTGAGCCGAACGATGGTCGACATGCTGATTGAACAGGGGCGCCCGGTGCGCGCGTTGCGCGTCAGCCGGCCAGCCGGTTGATCTTGCGGATCTGCTTGTCGAAGACCCGGGCGGGAGCGACGCGGCGCAGTGTGCTCGCGCGTCCGGCCGTGGGGCCGGCGGTGTAGCGCAGCTTCGGTTTGGCGTCGGTCGCCGCCGCGACGATCGCCTTGGCGACGACGGCGGGTGCGTCGCCGTTGCTGATCGCCTCCGCCATCACGCGGTCGACGGTCTGCCGCTGCTTCGCGTAGACCTGCAGGGGCGTGTCGGGCTTCCCGCTGTTGGCCTCGAATCCGGTCCTGGTGTAGGCGGGTTGGACGATGAGTGCCCGGACGCCGTGCTCGCGGACCTCGTGGTCCAGGGACTCGGAGTAGCCCTCGATCGCGTGCTTGGAGGCGGCGTAGGCGGCCATGTAGGGCTGGGGCAGGAATCCGAGCACGGACGAGATGTTGATGATGCGCCCGCGTCCCTGCGCGCGCATGTGCGGCAGGACCGCGTTCACCATGCGCATGACCCCGAAGACATTGGTGTCGAAGACGCCCTGGGCCTGCGCGACGGAGGTTTCCTCGGCCGCGCCCATCGAGCCGACGCCGGCGTTGTTGACCAGGACGTCAATCTGCCCCAACAGCACGATCACCTGCTCGACCGCGGTGGTGACCGAGGCGTCACTGGTCACGTCGAGGTCGAGGAACGTCACACCGCGGAGCGGGGCGACGCGCGAGGTGTCGCGGCCTGTGCCGACCACGTCGAAACCCGCTGCGACCAGCGCGCGTGCGGCTTCCTTCCCGATGCCGGATGACGCACCCGTCACGAGTGCCACCGGCCGGCTTGTCGTCATCATGGACTCCCGCACACATTGAGAAACTGATCGGTTTCCTTACACTGTAAACCGATCGGTTTTCATGTGCAAGCTCACGCAGGAACTGATCCGGGCCGCGTCACCGGCTGCGTTCAGGTCGATCCGTCACCGGGCGGTCGGCGCGTTCGACCGCCGTCGGGCCGGGCGCGTCCGCGCGAGGTGTCGCCCGTACGGCGCGGGAGCTTCGCGGCGCCGCCCGTTGCCCCGACACCGCGGGACGCCGGTGCGGGATCTCGGGGGCAGTCGGCCGGAGCGCGTCTGCCGGGGTGACGGCATGGGCGGGATCGGTGCGCGGGAAGCGAGTCGAGAGCGTCGTCCGTGCGGGATCGCCGAGTTCGCGCTACGGGCTACGGGCTATGGGCCACTACGGCACCTCTGCGGAGGTGCTTGCCCAGCGCGTCGGTGTCACGCGGCCGTACGCCTTCCGGGCTCTTCCCGGGCAATAAGGCGATCTTCGCCGCCGCCTTGATGTGGAGCACGGAAGACATCCGGCCGGCTTTCGAACGGGCGGTCGCGAGCTCGCCGGGCCGGCTGGAGGAGACTCTGGGAAGCCTGCCGGGCTTCCGCTGAGCGCGGCAAGTAAGGGGCATGCGGTCATGCGAGCTGCTCCGGCTGCCCAAACCGGCATCAACTCGAGGAGCACCTCAGTGCCCGCGCCTGCTCGAAAAGGGATGCGTCAGCGCACGCCTGCCGCATCGAGCAGGGTGGCCACCGTGGGCGCGATGAGCCCGGTCAGCTTGTCGGCGCCGATCCCTGCACGGGCACTGGCGCCGTCGAAGACCAGGCTGAGCTGCCGGGCCAGCAGGTCCGGATCGCTCGCCCCGCCCTGTTCGGCCTCGCCACGGAAGAACGCCGTCAGGTTCGCCTTGATCCGGTGGGCCACCCGGCTCGCGGGGTGGCTCTGATCCTTGAGCTCGATCTGAACGGCCAGGTACCGGCAGCCCCGGAACTCGGGCGCACCTGCCTGCAGTTCCACCTGCTCGAAGACGTGCAGGATCCGCTCGCGGGGTGAGCGGCCGTCGTCCGCCGCGGGCAGGAGGGTCGCCACGAACGCGGAGGCGCGCTCCTCCAGGCTCACCGCCAGCAGTTCGTCCTTGCTCTCGAACAGCTGGTACAGGGAGCGCTTCGACACCCCCGCCGCCTTGCACAGTGCCTCGACGCCGATACCGACACCCTCTTGGTAGGTGAGCGTGGCCGCTGCCTCCAGCAGCCGCTCTCTGGTACTTGGCTTCACTTCGGTGGTCATGCTGCGAGGTTAACTCGCTGAGGACGAAATGAAAACCGATCGGTTTTCAGGGTGTGGCGGGACGGCTTCCGCTACGCCGGGGCGGCGGTCTTCTCGGACTTCGTCTCGGCCGGGATGCGATGCAACCCCCTACGGTCGTACCAACCGGCCGTGCCGAAGCCGAACAGCACGGCCGCCGCGAGGCTGACGGCCATCATCACCCAGCCCCGGGTCAGGCCCGCGTCGGCCTGGGCGTCGTAGCAGAGGATCGAGCGGAGACCGCCGGTGAGCTGCCGCAGCGGCTCGAACTCCGCGAGGAAGCGGTAGAAGCCGGGGAGCGCCTCGATGGGGGTGGTGGCGCCGGCCGTCGGCACCGCCATCCCGATGAAGACCAGCGTGACCACCAGCATGCCGGGCGTGCCGAAGACGGCAAGGAGGGCGAGGGCACCGATCCCGGAGACCGCGATGGCGCATACCGAGACCAGCCACAGCAGCGGCAGATGGGCGGCGTCCATCCCCATGATGCCGACCGCGCCCACCATGACCAGGGTTCCCATCAGCGGGGACAGAGCGATCATCAGGGTGCTGCTGATCGCGAGGGTCTGCACCCGGGGTCGCCCGGATCGGCGGGCGGTGCAGGCGCAGCGGGCCCATGTCGTTGTGGGTATAGCCGAGGGCGTGGTCCACCTGGCCGCTGATGACATTGGTGGACAGCATGCCGCAGACCACTAGGACGAGCGCGTAGTAGAACGCCGTCAGACCCAGGCCGCTGTGCGGGTCGAGTGGACGCCCGTCCTTGACCGTGACGGCGACCGGGTCGGCGAGCAGGACGCGCGCCGCGACGGGCAGCTTCGCGTGCCCGGCCCCGTTCTGCGCGGTCAGCTCCCTGCCCGCCTGGAGCGAGGCACTCTCGGCCGCCGCCGCCGTCGTCGCCGCCCGAGCCAGGCTGGAGCCCAGGCTGCCGGCGGACTGGTTGGCCAGCATCGTCAGCGCCGGGCGGACCGGGGTCCCGGTGGTCGTCGTGCTGGTCAGTGCGGTGGTCGAGGAGGAGAAGTCAGCGGGGGTGACGAGCGCGCCGTACAGCTTGCCCTCCCCGACTTCGTCCTTCGCCCCCTTCTCGTCCAGCACCTTTCAGTCGATCTTGCGCCCGCTCGCAGTGGACCTGATGATCGACTCGGTGAGCTGCGCTCCCAGGTTGATGTGCTTGCCCCCGGCAGAAGCCCCTCTGTCGGCGTTGACCAGACCGACGGGCAGCTTCTTCGTGTGGTCGACCGGATCGATGTCGGCACCGACGTAGAGCACGGTGAACAGCAGCGCGAGTATGCCCGTGAGGTCTCCCTGCCCCGGCAGTGCCAGGGGGCCGCGGGGTGTTACGTCGGGGGCTGCCAGCCGCCGGTGACTTCCTTGACGGGCTTGTGGGGGAAGCGGCGCCGGGCGTATTCCTGCGCGTGTGAGCCCGGCAGGACGTAGAGGGTTTCCTTTTTGTCCTGCAGCGGTCGCAGGACGGTGTCCATGAAGGTCTTGCGGTCGTCCAGGTAGGGGCCCAGGACGTCTTCGCCGCCGGGGCAGACGGCCATGCAGTAGCCGGACTTGTAGCCGGGGGGCGAGGCCAGGCTCTGCCACATGGAGGCGCTCTCGGAATCGGAGACCCGGGAGCGGTAGTCGGCGGCGTCCTGACTGTCGGCCACGGTCTGCGCCCAGTCGGTGAACCCGCTCATGAACTCCCGGTAGTTGTGCGTGGTGCAGGCCAGCGCGTCGAATGCCCCGTCCTTGCTGATGGCGCCGACCGGGCAGGCGGCGACGCACAGCTTGCAGTCGATGCAGGGGTTGTAGTCCAGCGCCTGCCCGTACTCGCTCACCTCGGCGTCCACCAGGACGGTGGCCAGCAGTATGAAGTTGCCGAACTTCGGGTGGATGACGTTGCGGTGCAGGCCCATCACGCCGAGCCCCGCGGCCACCGCGACCGTCTTGTGCGCCACCACCCAGATCCGCTCACTGGGGAAGCGGTCCATCTCTTGGGGGAAGCCGACCGACGGATTGAGCGCGCGGTAGCCGGCGTCCTGCAGTGCCTGGGTGACGCTGCGGGCGGCGTGGTTGGCCTGTTCGTCGGTCTGGTGGAACTCCTGGTTGGCCACGCTGCGGGCCGGGGAGCGGCAGTTGTCGCGGTTCATCCGGACCGCCATCGCGATCAGAGTGCGGGTGCCGGGCAGTGCGGACTGTGCGTGCTCGCGCTCGCCTGCCAGGTCGGGGTGGTCCAGGCTGACCGCGGCCGCGTCGTCCGCGCCGGTCGCCAGGCACAGTTCGCGCAGCCAAGCCGCGTCGATCACCGCCGGCGGGCTCGTGACGTCACCGGCTCTGCGCCGGGCGAGCACGGCCCGCACCGACGGGTGCGCAGCCAGCTTCGCCGGAAGCCTGGGATCCGCCGACTGTCCCTCGGCGTCGCGCGCGGTGGTCATCGGGTGCTCCTAGTGAGTGAGTCTGGCGTGGAGACTCGCCGCCGCGGCGAGAAACCGATCAGTTTCCATCAGCGTAAACTGGTCGGTTTCCGCATGGCAAGCCCAAGGGGTGGCCATCTCCCTCGACCCACATCTCGCCGTCCGGCGAAAGGCGTCGGCTGCACAGTGGGGCCGACGGTGACCTGCAACAACGGCCTCGGACCATTCCGCGAGCCGACCGAACCGCAGCGGGAAACCGATCGGTGTGACCCGAAACCGATCGGTGTACGCTGCGTCGCATAAACATCGAACGAACACCTGACGAGCGCTTCGTCGGCCTCTCCGATTGGCCGTACGAGCCTCGGTACGGCCATGGTCGGTAGGGCCTGCGTGTGCACTATGTCGACGAGGGGCCGCCCGACGGCCCGGTCGTGGTCCTCGCTCACGACGAGCCGACCTGGGGCTACCTCTATCGCACGATGATCCCGGGTTGGTGGCAGTCGGCCGACGTGTCTCTGCAGTCCATCGGCCGCCTGGTCCTGAGCGCCGCGCTGCTGATGTGCGTGCCGCTCACTGCGATCGGGATGAGCGGTGTGCTGACCATGAAGCTCTTCGGCGTCGGCATGGTGTTCGCGGTCCTGGTGGACGTGCTGGTGGTGCGCATCCTGCTGGGGTCGGCCGTCATGAAGCTGATGGGCAGGGCGGCCTGGTGGGCTCCTGGCCCGCTGGCCCGCTTCTACATGCGGTACGGCGTCAAAGAGACCGACGTGCCGACCGACGCCGACAAGCCGATCCCGGTAGCGGGCTGAACCCGGCGAGGAGGGGCCGAAGTGCCTTCCCTGGAGGCACGTCGGCTACAAGCGGAAACCGATCGGTTTACGAGGCGGGCCGCTCGCCGTACGAGTCGCGGCTGAAACGGCCGGACGACAGCATTCGCACGACGCCGTCAGGCGTCGCCGTAGACGGCGCGCATCACTTCCGTCCACTGCAAGGGCCGGGTCGCTTGGCAGCCATGGCAGCGGTGTCCGGTGACCCGCTCAGCCGTGGGGGAGTCGGACTGTGCGGAGCGGACTTGGCACACGTCCACGAGCAGCGGCGTGCGGCAGAGAGGGCAGGGCTCCTCCATACCTGGTGATCGTCATGGGCGGGAGAGTGCACCAGCCGACGCCTTACCGTCTCGTGCTGCCGGGGTGGCCCACCTGGCGGGCGCCACGGTGAAGATCTGGTTGGTCACCAGCTGGCGGAGCTCTTCGATCTCGGCGTTCTGGTTCGCGATGGTCTTCTTGAGCTTGGCGACGGTCTCCCGCAGCCGCTTCTCAGGCTCCGGGACCTGCCGGGTTTCGTGTCGGACGCGCTCGGAGAACTCGTTCTTCAGATCAGCGTGTCGCTTCATGAGGGCCATGCGGTCGACGCCAGCCTCGGCAGCGAGAGCGACGATGGTCAGGCTCCCGTCAGAGGCGATGGCCTGTCCTGCCAGGAGCCGGTCCATGGCCGCGCGGATGTGGTGGAGCTCGGCCTGGTGCTGTTCGGTCACGTCAGGGCCTCTCCGGATTGAGCGGTGGTGTCGTGTGTCGGCCGTGAGCGCGAAAGGAGGTGAGCGATGCTGCCGCAAATCTGGCGTTCACCGCGGCATTGGCGTTCGGACGTGTACTCGATCTAGGCTGCGTCGGTTCGTGCCGTTCGCGGCGGCCCATCGACGGAGAGGAAAGCCGATGACGCAGCAGGCTTCGGCGGCCCACCCGGCGCCTGGGCGGCGCCCCGAGCTGGTCCCGGACCCGGCTGTGGAGGCGGCCCGTATTGCGGCGGTACGCCGCTACGACATCCTCGACACTCCGCCCGACGGCGCGTTCGACCGGGTGGCGGCCATGGCCGCCCGCCTCTTCGATGTCCCCGTGGCCACGGTCACGATCGTGGACACCGACCGCATCTGGTTCAAGGCCGCACACGGCCTGGAGGGCGTCAAGGAGATCGGCCGCGATCCGGGCCTGTGCGGCTCGGCGATTCTGCGCGATGACGCGCTGGTCATCCCCGACACCCTTCGTGATCCCGTGGCGGCAAACAATCCGCTGGTCGCCGGAGAGATGGGTGTGCGCTTCTACGCCGCCGCACCGATCATCACCCCCGACGGCCACCGGCTGGGCACGGTCAACGTCCTGGACACCAAGCCGCGCTCCATCACCGAGGACGACACCGCCACACTGGCCGATCTTGCCGCGATCGTCCTGGACGAGATGGAGCTGCGGCTGTCGGCGCTGCGCGCACTACGCAACGAGCAGGAACGGCGGGAGGCGGAACGGGCGGCGCGGGAACAAGCGGAGAAAGACAAATCCGCCATCGCCGCGTTCGCCTCCACCCTCCAGCGAACCCTGCTGCCCCCGGCGCTTCCCGTGGTGCCCGGCCTGGAGCTGGCCTGCCATTATCACACCGCCTCCGTCCACGATGTGGGCGGCGACTTCTACGACGTCTTCCCCGTCGGCGGCGGCCAGTGGGCGTTCTTCCTCGGTGACGTGTGCGGCAAGGGCCCCGAGGCGGCGACCGTCACCGCCCTGACCCGCCACACCCTGCGCGTCGCGGCCCAGATGGATCCGGACCCGGTCACCGTCCTGAGCACGCTCAACACCGCCCTGCTCACCGACGTCACCGCCGGAAGCCGCTTTTGCACCGCTCTCTTCGGCCTGCTGGTACCACGGGAGGACGGCGGCTTCACCGTCACAGTGGCCACCGGCGGCCACCCGCCGGCCTACCACCTGCGCCCCGACGACAGCGGCGCGGTATGGGTCAAGGCGATCCGACCCAAGGGCGGCATGCTCATCGGAGCCTTCCCCCAGGCACACTTCGCCCAGGCCACCTTCTCCCTGGCCCCCGGGGAGGGCCTGTTCCTCTACACCGACGGGCTGACCGAAGCCCGCACCACCCAGGGCACCATGCTCGGCGAGGACGGCCTGACCGGCTTCCTCCACCAGCGCACCGGCCCCCTTACCGCCACCACCCTGGTCGAAGACGCCGTCACGTTGCTGGCCTCCCTGCCCGACGGAGCCGGCGACGACGTGGCCCTGCTGGCCCTGTCCGTGTCTGACCCCGAAACCGCACCCGATGCCGGGGTCGCCGCCACCGCCCACACCACCACCGCACCCGAACACTTCGGCCAGGAGTGATGACCGACGTGACCCACACGCTTCACCTGACCGTCCAGCACCCCCACCCCGGCCTTGCGGTCGCCACGATCGTCGGGGATGTGGACATGCACACCGCGCCCAACCTGCGCTCCGGGGCCCTGGAGATCATTCAGCAAGGACACCCACGCCTGACCCTGGACCTGGCACGGGTCGGCTTCTGCGACTCCGCCGGTCTCAGCGCGATCATCGGCATCTGGCACGCAGCTCAGGAAGCGGGCGGCTCACTCAGCCTCGCAGCCGTCCCCGACCGCCTGATGCGCATGCTCAGCATGACCGGCATCGACTCACTCCTGCCTGTCCATGCCACAGCCGCCGACGTGACCGACAGCCCGCCCGCCTCCGCAAAGAGGTAAGCAACCTCTATGCCGGACCAGAGGCTTGTGCGGCGATCCAGCGGGGCAGCCAACAGGCAGTCTGGCTCTCTCCACGACAGCGGACGCACATTCGACAGCGGTTTCGGGAGGCGGATGGGCGCTGTCTGGCTGGTCATGCGATCCTGCCCGGACACAGCGTGAATCTCTTGCGAAGCATGTGAGATGGGGCGGGGTGTATGGGGCAGACGGCGGGGGATGCAGGACAGAAGACCGGGGACAGTGATCCGCTGTCGGCGTCGGCCGCCTATGACGGCGACTCTTCCTGTATTGGTGCCGCGCGGCGCCTGGCCACCGGTTTTCTCAGCGATGTGCAGGCCGTGCACGGGCTGCCGGTGTCCGAGCGGGCGCTGGGCATGACGCAACTGGTGGTCAGTGAACTGGTCACCAACGCGGTGAAGTACGCGCCTGGGCCGGTCATGCTCGATCTGCAGATCGTCGGCGGCGCGGTACGGGTTTCGGTGTGGGACAGCGATCCGGTCCTGCCGGACGTAGCCGCCACCGATCCGCGGCGAGTGGGCCGGCACGGCCTGGAGATCACCCTCGCCGTCAGCCAAGGCTACGAAGTCCACCGTGAACCGGTCGGCAAACGCGTCACGGCGCTGATCGCGCTGGCCGACGACCCCGGCGGGAACATCGCCGGCCGCACTGCTCGGTAAAGGCCCGATGGCGACGCCGACAGGAGGGAGCTGGGGTCCGATGGACGGAGGCGCAGGTTCCGCTGCTTCACCGGGCCCCACTGCCGGACATGTCTGCGGGCCCCGGGTGCACCCGGGGCCCGCAGTGTGGCGCGTTGCCGCTTGAGGGTTACCAGCGATACCAGCGACCCTTGCGGCCGCTTGTGTCCGCCGTCCGCACGACGAAGCCCAGCAGCCAGACCACCAGCACGATCACGGCGATCCACCACAGTGCCTTCAGTGCGAAACCCGCACCAAAGAGGATCAGAGCCAGCAGCAGAACCAGAAGCAGGGGAACCATAGTGATCAACCTCCGACGCTCCGGATGCCCTGTCAATCGAAGAACACACGCTCGATTTCCCTGGTTTCTCCGCCGTTCTTACGGACACTCGACGCACTTCTACCACCACGCATTGTTGATCCCTTGACGGCCCGCCGCGTCACGGACCGGGATGATGGTCTGCATCCGTGGATGGGGGAGGGCGTGGCTGGCTCGGCTGGCTGGCAGCGGATGCGGCTGGGAGGATGAGGGGCGGGGCGCTGCCCTTGGCTTCGGTCCGGCTCGGGATGAGGGTGGAGGGGTTGGCGTGCTGTGTGCGGCTGGCAGGGCGGTATCGGTGCTTACCCTTTCCCGGCCCGGTCGGGGTCTGTGCCGTGGGTGATGCCCCGACGGTGCAGGCCGCTGCAGGCAGGCCGCCGACTGCACCCCAGGTGCGCCACAGGCAGCTCTCGCCGGGTGTACGGGTGGTCAGCGTCGATGCGGACGGCGTCGCCCTGTCCGGTCTGATGAGTGAACCCGTGGATGGTTCTGCGCGTGCGGTGATCGTTGCGCTGCACGGCGGGGGTATGAATGCCGGGTATTTCGATGGCCAGGCGCACCCGGATGTGTCCTTGCTGGCGTTGGGTGCGCGCTTGGGTTATGCGGTGCTGGCGCTGGACCGTCCCGGCTACGGTGCGTCAGCCGGCCGCTTTCCCCGCGGGCAGAGACTGACCGCGCAGGCCGCGACCGTGCGGGCCGCAATAGCCGCCTTCACTGCCCGCCATGCACCCGGTGTCGGCACCTTGCTGCTGGGTCATTCCTTCGGGGCCAAGGTCGCCTTGGCCGCCGCCGCGGACAGCGGCGTGCGCAAGCTGCTGGGCGTGGATGTCTCGGGGTGCGGGCGCAGGCTCGCGGTGAATCCCGGATTGGTCGGCCGGGAGGCGGGTGCGGGACTGCGGCGGCTGAACTGGGGGCCGCTGGGCTTGTATCCGGCAGAGACATTTCAGATGAGCCAGACCGTGGTGGCGCCGATGCCTGCGCATGAGGTCGGCACGGTGGCGGGCTGGACGCGGCTGTCGGCTGTGCTCCTGCCGCGTATTGGCGTCCCCGTCCGGCTGACCTTCGCCGAGCATGAGGCCTGGTGGCGCCACAACGATGAGGAGATCGCCGATCTGACCGCACGGCTGTCCGCAGCTCCGCGGATTGTCGTCGACCGTCTGCCTCACGCCGGGCACAACATCAGTCTCGGCTGGACTGCCCGCGCCTACCACCTCAAGGTTCTGGCGTTCGCCGAAGAATGCCTGGCCCACGCACACCACCCGGCAGTGACCGGCTCAGCACCTGATCCGCTGGCCTGGAACCGGTGAGTGGTCGTCCATCGGCAAGCGCCCGGTCACGGAGATCGCGGATATCGACCAGCGGCTCATCGGCTGGCAGTCCACCCGCCGTTGGCAGATCGCGGACGTGATGCCCGCCCTTGTGACCGATTACGAGGCGACGCAGGGCCATCCGCCGGGGGAGCGGGCCACCTACGCGCTGGACCAGCAGGCCGCCGACTGCTCCCGCCCGCCGAAGCCGGCGGAGGTGCGGTCGCTGTCCGAACTGCCTGCGGCTTGGCGGGATTCGTCGATCCGGAAGGTGGGCGCCTGCGTCGCCTACCGCCTGGCGGAACGGGCCCGGGCGGCAGCCGCGGCGGTCTGGGCCGCGGGTGCGGCCGGTCGTCGACATAGCGCTGGCCGCCGTCGACATCACCGCCGTGGTGTACGTGATGCACGGCGGGTTCCGGCGCTGGCACCTGCTCGCCGAAGCCGCCGCCACCTCGCCCACCCTGCGCGGCCACCCCCACGAACCCCGCCTGGACGAACAGATCGTGCAGACGGCCATCGAGGGCTACACCCGCCCCGCCGGCCGCTCGATGACCGCCGACCTGCGCGCCCTGTACCCGCACGACACCGAGGACCAGGCCGTGGTGCGCCCACTGGCCCGCGCCCGGGCCAAGTCACCCTACGAGCGGGCCCGCCTCGCCGCCGACGCCCTGACCGCCCGCCTCCACGCGGTCCGCCGCTCCCGCCGCCTGCCCTGCCGCACACCGTCGCCGTGCCCGCCGGGCCGCCGCCACGCACAAGGCGCAAGGCCAGTGACGCGTGGCGCGCGGCCGCTGTCAGGCGTGCGCAGCCGGCCCGGCGAAAGAGCCGCTCTCAGGGGCGGCTGCCTCCAGCCGGTTGCGGAGGGTGTAGGCGAAGTCCTCGGCGCGCTCCAGTTGGACGCGCAGCTCCTCGACCTTCCGTGCGGCGGCCTGCTCGTAACCGCGCACCCGGTTCAGCAGGGCTTCCCGCTCGGCGGCGTCGGGCTGCTCGGCGGTGTCAAGGCGGTCGGTGGCTTCGAGCAGGTCGCGCATCTGCTCCAGCGTGAAGCCGAGCGGTTTCATGCGGCGGATCACCATGAGGCGGGCCACGTCGGTCTCGGTGTAGAGACGGAAGCCGCCCTGGGAGCGGGCGGAAGGGATGACGAGGCCGGCCTCCTCGTAGTGCCGGATGGTGCGCAGCGACAGCTCGGTCCGCGCGGCGACCTCGCCGATCTGCATGTGCTTGCCGTCCACGTCCCCGATCCGGCCCTTCTCGTATCCGGCCGTACCGTGCCCCTGCCCGGCCCGCCGATCTCTACTCTAACGTTAGGGTAGAGTTTCCAGTGGTGAGGGTTGGGCCTGCGAGCCGTTCCTCGCTCCGTGCGCGGGGCGGGCATGCAGGCCGTGCCGTGCTGCCGTGTCGGGGCCGATGCAGCCCCCGGCGAAGAATCCGAGTCTTGCAGGAGAGACGCGTGCGCGAGTCCGTGGTGCCCGGCGCCGCTGCCTGTCCGCCGTGACGCTTCGCCTTTGACCAGAGCCCGAGCAGGCGCCCCGTCCGCTGCTTCGCCGACTCTGCCTCACGTTGACTTCCGGCCCTGCTCAGCGGGCCGATCGCGGGATGTCGGCCCGGCCTCCCGCGCCTTTCTTCGCGCGCCCCGACCTGCCCTCGGGGTGTGCCCGAGCACGACAGGTAGCTGCTTTCTTGTCTTCTTCCGTTCTCTCTCCCGGCGCGCGGTTGCGCGCCCTGCGCCCGGACTGGCTGCGTGATCCGAAGGTCTGGCGCACCGAGGCGCTGGCCGGCCTGGTGGTCGCGCTCGCCCTGATCCCGGAGGCGATCTCGTTCTCGATCATCGCCGGGGTCGATCCGGCGATCGGCCTGTTCGCGTCCTTCACCATGGCCGTCACCATCGCCGTCGTCGGCGGCCGACGGGCGATGATCTCCGCCGCCACCGGTGCGGTGGCCCTCGTGATCGCACCGCTCAACCGCGAGCAGGGCCTGGGCTACCTCGTCGCCGCGGTCATCCTCGCCGGGGTCTTCCAGGTGATCCTGGGCGCGGTGGGGGTCGCGAAGCTGATGCGGTTCATCCCGCGCTCGGTGATGGTCGGCTTCGTCAACGCCCTCGCCATCCTCATCTTCATGGCCCAGGTCCCCGAGATGACCGACGTGCCCTGGCCGGTGTACCCGCTGATCGCGGCCGGGCTGGCGCTGATGGTGCTCTTCCCGAAGATCACCACGGTGATCCCGGCGCCGCTGGTGTCCATCTTGATCCTCACCGTGGTCACGGTCGCGGCCGGGATCGCGGTGCCCACCGTCGGCGACAAGGGTGAACTGCCGTCCTCACTGCCGGTTCCGGGCCTGCCGGACGTGCCCTTCACCCTGGACACCCTGACGACCATTGCCCCGTACGCGTTCGCGATGGCCTTGGTCGGCCTGATGGAGTCGCTGATGACGGCAAAGCTGGTCGACGACATCACCGACACCCACTCCAGCAAGACCCGCGAGTCGATCGGGCAGGGCATCGCCAACATCGTCACCGGCTTCTTCGGCGGCATGGGCGGTTGCGCCATGATCGGCCAGACGATGATCAATGTGAAGGTGTCCGGTGCCCGCACCCGCCTGTCCACCTTCCTCGCCGGGGCGTTCCTGATGGTGCTGTGCATCGTCTTCGGCCCGGTCGTCTCCGACATCCCCATGGCCGCCCTGGTCGCGGTGATGGTCATGGTGTCGTTCGCGACGTTCGACTGGCACTCCATCGCCCCGAAAACCCTCAAGCGGATGCCCGCCGGGGAGATCACCGTCATGGTGATCACCGTCGCCTGCGTGGTCGCCACCCACAACCTCGCCGTCGGCGTCGTCGTCGGCTCGATCACCGCGATGGTGGTTTTCGCCAAGCGGGTCGCCCACCTGGCCGAGGTCACTGCGGTGACCGATCCCGACGGCACAAGCGTGGTTTACCGGGTGACCGGTGAGCTGTTCTTCGCCTCCTCCAACGACCTCGTCGGCCAGTTCGACTACGTGGGCGACCCCGACAAGGTCGTCGTCGACCTGTCCGCCGCCCACATCTGGGACGCCTCCTCCGTCGCCGCCCTGGACGCCATCGAGACCAAGTACGCCCAGCGCGGCAAGAGCGTCGAGATCACCGGCCTGAACGAACCGAGCGCCCACCTCCACGGCAAGCTCAGCGGCGAACTCGCCGCCAGCCACTGACGCACACCCTCCCGCAGACACCGCTGCGGAGTCCGGCAACCTCGGCCCCGGCGCCGCCCGTCTCCGTGGGACGGCGCCGGGGCCGAACACTCTCCGCAGGCCTCGCGCGGGACGAGGCAGTGAAGTTGAGCCGGTACCCGTGTTGGCTACTGGCCTCCGCCTCCCGTCTCGGGAAAGCTGGCCATCAGCGATGTCTTCGGTGGCAACGCGTTCCTGCCAGTGCTGTTCCTGCTGGCCACCCTCATCTCCGGCAAGCCGGTCCTGCCCGCCGCGCATCACACCGACATCTACCTCACCGCCCTCGGCATCGCGGTGACCGCCGTCTACGTCACCGGACTGGTCTTCCGGCCCCAACGCCAGTACCTACGGATGGGCGTCGACAGCATCGCCGTCCTCCTCTCGTACGCCGCCGGCATAGCCGGCCTGGCCACGATCGGCAGCTGACGCATGTCCTGGCCGGCCGGTGACACGGCGGTCAAGGCGGCGCTGCTCTTCCTCGCAGGGGTCGTGGGATTCCGGCTGGGAGAGCGGCGCACCTTGGCGGAGCGAAGCCGGGCACTGGAGGGAGCGGGCGGGGATCAGGCAGCGGTTTCCGGCGCGAGGGCCTGATGGAGGGTCGGGTACAGCTCGAGGACGTTGTCCAGGCCGACGATGTGCAGGAGGTCCAGCACGCGCGTGGGGGTGTGGGCCAGGCGCAGCCAGCCGCCGCGGGCCCGGGCCGCGTTGTTCGCGGCGACAAGAACGTTGATGCCGCTGGAGTCCATGAAGGTGACGTCGCGGAAGTCGACGACGGCCGTGTACCGGGCGGGGCCGTCGTCTGCGGTGAGTGCCTGGCGGAAGATGTCGGCCGTGGTGTGGTCGATCTCTCCGGCCAGGGCGAGGACGTTCACGCCGTCGGCGGTGGTGTGCTGGGAGACGGTCAAGCGGGCCTGGCTCATGCCGTCTCCTTTTCGTCCGTGGTGGGCACTCGTCGGTTACGAGGTCACCGACCACGTAAATGTACGCCGCAGCACAATGTCAACTGCCCCGGTCAAACCAGGATGAAGCGCCTTGCGCCGGGGGGTCCGCAGGAGTCGTTTCGCGGTGGCGTCGGGGAGGCGTTTCGCGACGTCCGGCGACCGCGACGTGTGAGGACACACACAGGGGCCGTCGACGCGGCAGTACCTGGCTCTTGTGCTCTTCTATACTCGCGTCACCGTACGGGGCCGGTGTGTGGGGGATGCTGCCGGGAAGGCGTCGGATATGCGACCTTCCCAACGCCCGGGCCCCCGGCGTGGCCGCACTGGAACAGAGCCTTCAGGCGGCGCGCGCGACGGTGTGGCCCGTTCCCCCATGTCCGATGACGGCGAGCTGTCGCTTGCCGAGCGGGCAGAGTTGTTGCGTGAGGAGACCGAGCAGCTCAAGGCGGCGCTGGAGCGGCGGCCGGTCATCGATATCGCCCGCGGAGTGCTGATGGCGGTCTGGTCGTGCACGATGGAGGAAGCGTGGGAGATCTTGGTGAGGGTCTCCCAGAACACCAACACCAAATTGCACGACATCGCCCAAGCCGTGATCGGAACGACGCAGCAGGAGCCCATGCCGGAGCATCTGCAGAAGCAGCTGGCCGCCGCGGTGGCGGCGCGGCGGGCTTCGAGGTGACGGGCGAGCGTAAGACGGGCGCCCTCGGGTAGGCGGGCCGTGCTGGCGGGGAAGCGGCGGAACGCCTGGGGAGGTCGGCGCCGCTTCCCCGCCCCACAACACCTAATTGTTTTCGCATGTCTGGTCGGACGGTGACTCTCACAGTCACTTCGAGTAACTCCCCCAGGCACGTACAGCACAGCGGGGCAGTCGACAGGCGGCCGGCATGGCATGCTGCCCGGACGCGCAGCGTGAATATTTTGTGACGATCATGTGGAACGGGGCGGGGTGTATGGGGCAGACGGCGGGGGATGCAGGACAGAAGACCGGGGACAGTGATCCGCTGTCGGCGTCGGCCGCCTATGACGGCGACTCTTCCTGTATTGGTGCCGCGCGGCGCCTGGCCACCGGTTTTCTCAGCGATGTGCAGGCCGTGCACGGGCTGCCGGTGTCCGAGCGGGCGCTGGGCATGACGCAACTGGTGGTCAGTGAACTGGTCACCAACGCGGTGAAGTACGCGCCTGGGCCGGTCATGCTCGATCTGCAGATCGTCGGCGGCGCGGTACGGGTTTCGGTGTGGGACAGCGATCCGGTCCTGCCGGACGTAGCCGCCACCGATCCGAGGCGAGTGGGCCGGCACGGCCTGGAGATCACCCTCGCCGTCAGCCAAGGCTACGAAGTCCACCGTGAACCGGTCGGCAAACGCGTCACGGCGCTGATCGCGCTGGCCGACGACCCCGGCGGGAACATCGCCGGCCGCACTGCGCCGTAGGGGCTCGATGGGGAGGCCGACCCGCATGACGGGCTCCGGGGCAGGTGCACGGGATGGCGTCACCTCGTCTGTGCCGCCCAGGTACGGCACGTCCTCAGCAAGGCGGGCTTCTACCTGGTCGCGGAGACGGGCGGTGGGATGCCCGGCCTGCGGGTGGGATCGGTGCCAGGGTTACGGGAGCGCCATGCGCCAGATGCGGGCCCAGGTGGAGGCGTACTGCCGCGGCAGCGGGCCGGTGGTGTAGGGGATGCCGTACTTCTCGCACAGCTCGCGCACCCGGGGAGCGATCTGGGCGTAGCGGTTGCTGGGCAGGTCGGGGAAGAGGTGGTGTTCGATCTGGTGGCTGAGGTTGCCGGTGAGGATGTGAAGGAGCGGTCCGCCGTCGATGTTCGCCGAGCCGAGTGCCTGACGTACGTACCACTCGCCGCGGGACTCGCCCTCGATTTCGTCCTCGGTGAAGGATTCCGCGCCGACGGGGAAGTGACCGCAGAAGATGACGGTGTGCGCCCAGATGTTGCGGACGGTGTTGGCGGTGAGGTTGCCGAGCAGGCAGGGCAGGGCGGACGGGCCGGCCAGCAGCGGGAAGAGGACGTAGTCCTTGGTGAACTGCCGTGCCGCCTTGTGGGCCATCCCGGCGAGGTCGCCCAGGAACGCGCGCACGGACCTTCGGCCCTGGACGACGGCCTCGGGCTCCAGGTCGTACAGCGCGATGGCCCATTCGAAGACCGGTGCCAGCAGCGGCCCGCCGTACAGCGGCTGGAGGAGGTGGACGGGGTGCCAGGGCTGGTCCTCGCTCATCCGCATGGCTACGTACCCGAGGTCCCGGTCGCGTCCCACCACGTTGGTCCAGGTGTGGTGGAGGTCGTTGTGGGTGTGTTTCCAGGCGGCGGCCGGGGTGGGGAAGTCCCACTCCCAGGTGGTGGAGTGGATGGCCGGGTCGCGCATCCAGTCCCACTGGCCGTGCAGGATGTTGTGGCCCAGTTCCATGTTCTCCAGGATCTTGGCGGTCGTGAGCAGGGCTGTGCCGGCCAGCCAGGCGGGCGGCAGCAGGGACACTGCCAATGCGGCCCTACCGCCCGCCTCCAGGGCGCGGTGGACGGTGATCAGCGTGTGGATGTACCGGGCGTCCTGCGCGCCGAGGTCTTCCAGCACCTCGGCGCGGATACGGTCCAGTTCCCGCCCGAAGGCGTCGGCATCGGACGGCGTGAGACCCAGCGCAGCGGCCACAGGTGTTCCCCTTCCCAAAGCGTGGCAGATCGTCTCTACAGGTCGATGTGAACGGGGCCGCAGGCGGCCGACACGCAGGTCTGGATCAGGTCGCCCGGCTCGCCGTGCACCTTGCCGGTCCGCAGGTCGCGGACCCGTCCGGCGGACAGCGGGCTGACGCAGCTGTGGCAGATGCCCATACGGCAGCCGCTGGGCATGGCCACGCCTGCCGCCTCGCCGATGTCCAGCAAGGACGTGGCTGGGCGGGCCTCGGCCTCCACACCGCTGCGGGTGAAGCACACCCGCCCGCCGGTTCCGCCGCCGGACGCGGCCACCGGCGGCGGCCGGAACCGCTCCAGGTGCAGCTGGTGGCGGACATCCGCGTCACGCCAGGCCCGCTCGGCGAACGCCAGCAGCCCTTCGGGCCCGCAGGCCCATGTCTCGCGCTCCCGCCAGTCGGGGCACAGCGCGTCCAGACGGGCAAGGTCCAGCCGTCCCTCCCCGCGGGTGTGGTGTTCGTACAGCGTGAACCAGCTCTCGCGGGCGGCCATGTCACGCAGCTCGCCACCGAAGACCACCCGGCCGGCGTCCGGCGCGCTGTGCACCAATACGGTGTCCGGCCGGCGGCCCGAGCGCCGTGAGAGCGCGCGCAGCATGGCCGCCACAGGAGTGATGCCGATGCCGCCGGTCAGGAACAGCAGGCGCGCGGGCGGCGGGTCCGGGAGGACGAACTCCCCCTGGCCGGGTCCCAGACGCAGGATCGTCCCGGGCCTGACCCGCTGCGCCAGGTACGACGACACCCGCCCGCCCGGAACCGCCCGCACGGTGATCGCGAAACGCCCGGAGCCGTCCGGCGGAGTCGTGATCGAGTACGTCCGCCAGTGCAGCACCCCGTCCATACTCACCCCCAGTGGCACGTACTGCCCGGCGGCCCGATACCCCGACCAGCCCCGCCCCGCCCGCACCATCAGCGTCGTCGCGTCCGCCGTCTCCGCGCACAGCGCCTCCACCCGGCCCGCCGGCCACCGGGCCGACCACAGTGGATCCACCACCGCAAGGAAGTCGTCCGGCAGCAGCGGCGTGCTCAGCCGGCCGGCGGCCTGCCATATCGGCCGCGCCAGGTGCCGGAGCGCACCTGCCATCCCGGCCCTCCGTTCCTCGTCCTGTCCGACGTACCTACGCTTACGTAACCGTAGTGCGACGGCAAGTAGGGTTACCTGGTCTTCACCATCTGTAAACGCCACGCCGCCCGGTCCCGGCCGTTCCCTCGCCCGCCCGCCCCTGCGGAAGCCGGTGGCGTCGCCGTCGCCGCAGGTCGGGCAGTTCCCCCTGATCGAGGACACGGTGGCGCAGGGTGGTGCGGGGCAGGGATCCGGTGCCCTCGGACTCCTGGGCTGCCAGGTCTTTGGTCTGGGCGAGGACCTGCAGGACGGCCGTGGTGACCTGAGCCGCTTCCCCTTGCCGACGTACTCACCGCGCCCGCGGACCCGCCTCGCCACCGCACTGCCCCGCCTCCAGCACGGCGAGCTGACGTCGACGACCCTGACCGTCGGCGCGCGAGCACTACGCGCAGCCGCTGAACCCTTGCGCGACGGCCGGGCAAGCCACCCGAAAATCAGGGACCTCCTTTTCGCGGCTCACACCCGGTGGGCAAAGCCGGATCGCCGCGCGGACGTCTCTTCCTGCGCGACAGCCGGGGCAAGAGGCACGGTCCACGGCCGCGTTGTCAGCGGCTTCCGGCCGCGCGGTGTAGCGTCGTTATTTAGCAGTCGTGGTTCCGAAGTCCCGTTCGCCCGTGATCACGATCATGGGCGTTCTTGCTGTTCAGCGCCTCTCCGGACCAGGGCGATCACCTCCCGGGCGTGCAGGGTGCGCGCCTGTGTTTCCTCCAAGGAGCAGACCATGGCCAAGGGCACCGTGAAGTGGTTCAACAGCGAAAAGGGTTTCGGTTTCATCGAGCAGGAGGGCGGCGGACCTGACGTCTTCGCCCACTACTCCAACATTGCCGCTCAGGGCTTCCGTGAGCTGCAGGAGGGGCAGAAAGTCGAGTTCGACGTCACGCAGGGCCAGAAGGGACCGCAGGCGGAGAACATCCGCCCGGCGTGATCCCAGCGCGCCGCAGGACGGATGGAAGGCCACCACTGGGGGGCACGTACCAGGTGACGCAGGCCAAGCCCCGCAAGATCGCCGTCAGCGCCGGTGAGGGCCGCCAGCAGAGCAGCGGCTGACCGCCGAAGTCCCCGCCAGGCGGGTCAGGTCCGCACCCCCGGCCCCTGGTGATTGCTGCGCCCGGGGCCGGGGCGGCCGGACTGCGGGCAGGCTGGCCCTGAGAAATGCGCAATGCCGCATGTCGATGAAGGAGGCCACCGTGGCCATCGCATGGGAACCGTTCCTGGCCCAGGTCCAAGAACGCGGTGAGTACACCACCACGCGGGAGGCCGAGCGGGTCACCCGGACGGTGCTGGCCGCCCTGGGCGCCCATCTGCTGGGCTCCGAACGCAAGGAACTCGCCGACCAGCTTCCGGCTCAGTGCCAACCCCTGCTGCTCGAACCGCTGCCGGCGACCAAACCGCTCACCCCGCACGAGTTCGTCGAAGCCGTCGCCCTGCTCATCGAGGGCGCAACCCCCGAGACCGCCCGCTGGGACACCGGCGCCGTCCTGAGCACCCTCGCCGACATTGCGGGCGAGGACCTGCTGCACCGCATCCTCACCCAGCTCCCACCCGGCTACGCGCTGCTGTTCGGCCGGTCCGAACTGGCCTGAGGGCAGGTGCCGCGAAGCCCTCGGCGCCTTCTGGCACCTGACGGGCGGCGCAGACAATGAGTCTTCCCCTTTGCGAACCGGCCCTGACCTCGCGGCCGGGGGGGGGCGAGCGCAGCTGTGAGGGGGCGTGTGGGCTGAGCGGGTGATGACGGCGGTTGTGCTGTGTCCAAAACTCTGATCAGGCGTTGACCCGGGCATGAATCCTCGCGTGGACGGCGCTGCGCGGTATGCGGCACCGCTCGGGCTCACTGGCTCCGAGCCTGAGCGGGATGACCTGGGCGTCGTCGTCAAGCGTGGCGGGTGGGGCCGGGCCGTGATGGTCAGCTACTCAGCGGTGATGGTCGCCGCAGCCGTAGTGCTTGCCGTTACGGACCGGCTCCCTTGAAGGGTTCAGACATGGGTGGTCGGGGCAGGCCGGACGGTTTGCGGGCAGCATGGTTCCACACGGGTGGGTGCCTGCGTGACCATCTGGCCGAGGCGATCGCCTCGATCCGTACGCAGACAGCCGTGATGCTGTTCCTGGCCCCCGACCATGTGAGTGGAGCCGGTGCCACCGGGCCAAGGAGAGTCGGCGCCTGCTCGCCGCCCAGGTGATCAGAGGACGCCAGGCTGGATGGGGGGCCAGCGTGCCGTTGGTGACACCCATCCGTAGCGCCGACTGGTCGTGCTGCCCGGTAACAGCGCTTCAAGCAAGCCGTCCGTCAGGGCCGGTATTTCGGCCGGGGCCTGGCTCTGGTCGGCCAGGACATCCTCCGGCGGATCGTGCCGCGCGAGCGGGACCGGCCGCCGCGGGCCTGCGAGGTGCCGTGGCGCCCGAGGTCGCCGCCCGGATCGCGGTCAAGCATGGTTGCTCACCGGCCTCTGCTCCGCCTCACAACGGTGCTCGGGCCGTTGGGCCTGGGTGACCGCGCGCGGGGTGCTGGCAGTCTGCGTCAGCCGTGCGGTTGCATCCAGCGCCAGTCCGGCATGGACGGCATGTGCGCCATGGAGGGCATGTGGGGCGTCCTGCTCATGGCTCGCTGCCACATCCCCCTGGCTTGCTCCTCGGGGCGCTGCTGTTCTCCGTGCAGCGCGTTCAGGACGAGCAGGCCGCCTGTCAGCGCCGGGATAGTCCACTGCAGGAAGGCGAGCTGACGCTGCGCCTTGTCCGTGTCGACGGGGTGCTCCGCGGCCTTTTCGGTATCTTCCGGGTCGCTGGAGGACGCCAGCTCGATCTTCTTGCCCAGCACCCGGCTGTACGCGGTGGCCGCCAGGGCCGCTCCGGTCAGAACTGTCTTTGCCACGGTAGAGGCGGCCACTCCCTGCTGGGTAGCAACCCGTGCCGCGTTCGCCGCGAGCAGGCCACTGCTGCCCACCAGATGGGCTCCGACGGCCGCAGCGTTCACCGGCGCCCACTTCGCCCAACCGGAGCTGGCGATCCGCGCGGGGGTCGCCTGCGTTCCGCCTTCAGCTCGTGCCGCGCCGTTGAGGCCCACCGCGCCCATCAAAGAGCCGCCGAACCATGCGGCCAGCCCCAGGTCGTGCAGGCTGCGCATGACGGTATTGCGTTCCGACATCTCGTGACTTCCCTTCGTTGGACAGTGAGGCCAGCAGCACATCGGCACCGCGTCCACTCACTGTCGCCCGACACAAGGAAGGTCGCACCTCGGGCACCGACGAACGGACCACAAGCCGGCGCAGCCGTCGTGACAGGCAGCCAATGAGCGACACAACCGTGGTCCAGCCGTTCCCGCTGCTTGCGCAGCCGTTCTTCACACGCGTCGGATGATCGCGCCGACCGGCCAGGTAGCGCTCGTCTGCAGTGACCGCGTGGGCGTAGCTGTTGATCTGTGCGACTTCCACCTCGGAGAGCACCGTGCGCGGTCGCTTGGTTCGACGACCAGGTGCTGCTTCGTACGGCCCGCGCCTGTGCCGGTGCAGGGCGGTCCAGCGGGCGGTCAGGATGATGCCTGTGACCGCTGCTGCGGTCAGTGCGGGGATCACCGCTGGTGAGCAGGCATTGCTGTGGTGATCTTTCCGTGCGGGTACTTCCGGGGCAGGGGTGCCGGTATCCAGGCAATTTCCGGCACCCCTTCTTGGTGCGTCAGCCGGGCCAGGTGCCGGCCAGGCATCGGCTCAACTGTGGCTCCGCTCGGGGGGCGTCCTGGTCGTGGCCCAGCATCTTCCACGTCTGCTTGAACAAGGCTCCGGCGGCCATGGCCGCTGACGGCGCCCAGGGCGAGCCCGACCGGCTTGTATGCGATCTTCTATGCTTGCACCCGGTCACCCCTTGCGTCGGCGGCAGGCCAGCAAGACAACGACGGCTATGCCCGCGGCCGCGAGCACCAGGTTGCGGTTGTCCCGCGCCAGCCGCGCCCCTTGGGCCGTCTTCTGCCGCATCGGCTCGGGTGCCTTGTCCTGCCACAGCTGGCCGGCCTTGGCCGCCTTGGCCCGGGCCTGCTCGGCGGCGTGGGCGGCCTTGTCCTTGACCGGGTCGGGCAGTTTGTCCTGTGCCTGGTGCGCCAGGTCGGTGGCCTTCGCTTTCAGCTCACCGGCCTTCGCACTGGCCTGTTCCTTCAGCTCGCCGGCCTTGGCAGCGGCCTGTTCCTTGACCTCAGTGGCCTTCTCCTGGGCGCGGGTCTTGACGTCGGTCTTGGCTGCCAGCGCCTCGACCGTCTCGCCGAGCTCAGCACGGGTCTGCTCGACCTGCTCTCGCAGCTCCTCGGGGCTGGAGGCGGTGGGCTCATCGTGAGGCGGCTGGGTCATCGGTGTGCACTCTCCTTGATCTCGGCCACGTCGGCCTTGGCGTTCTCGATCGTCTGCTCGGGCGCGGGCGGCGCGGCCTGGTCGACCTGCTTCTTCCCGCTCATGGCCATCACCGCGGCGATCACACCCAGTACTGCGGTGACGATCAGTGCCGCCGCCCAGACCGGCAGCGGCACCGCCAGCGCCGCGATCGCGGTGGCGACCAGCGCCTGCAGCATCAGGAAGCCGAGGATGCCGGCGCCGCCGAACAGGCCGCCACCCTTGCCGTAGCGCTTGCCCTTCTCCTTCATCTCCGCCTGCGCCAACCGCAGTTCACCGCGCACCAGCTCGGTCAGCTGCTGCGAGGCCCGCTGCACCAGCTCGCTCACCGGCTCATCGCCGGCATTGTGCGCCTGCCGTTCAGCAGCGGTGGAGCGCGGCTGCATACTCGACCCAGCGATCACCTCCCATCCATGTCGTTCCCGCTCCCTGGTCCACCGTGAGCGGCGTCCCGGTCGCTCGCCCGTCGGTCGAGCGAGTACCCCGAACGGCCTCGTTCAGGTCGCTGCGTCGGTGGGGGACGTCGGCAGGTCCGGTAGCGGAAGCGTTGACCGTGCCCCGGAATGGGCTTCTCGCCGAAAATGCCAGGTCACAGACCTGCTGCTACAGCCAGAGCCGCATCAGCAGGTGCAGGGTGTGTCGGGTGAGCCAGGCGCTGAGCAGGCCGATGGCGGCGCCAGCGGTGACGTCGCTGGGGTTGTGGGCGCCCGACTGCACCCGCTCGTCGGCCACCATGACTGTCGGCCCGCAGACGCGATGCCGACGGCCGGCCACGTGGGGGCGACGGCGGTGGTGAAGGCGATCGCGGCTGCAGTGTGTCAGGAGGGAAAGGACGAGGAGGCGGGACGTTCATCGGCCTCGTCGTGCGGAAAGCACTCCTTCGGCGGCCTGGGCCGCTCGGCGAGCTGCTTACCCAGGCCGTTGGAGACCCGCTGTGCGACCGTGAGCGCCGCTACGCCTGCGGCCGCCGCCTTCGCACCCCGCCACCCGCCGGACGCGGCCATCACCACGGCCGCACCGCACCGCAGCTTCGAACTCTGCGCGGCCTCCTCCACCACGGACAGCACATGGCCCACGCGAGCGTGGAACGCGTGAGCCCGAATATTTCATTCGTGGCTTTCGTCGGGTCTCCTGGGTGGCTGGATGCAACACCGCCCAGGCGGAGTTCAGACTCCCGAGTTTCCCTTTGCGGAGAGTGGGATGTGTATCGCCACAGTGCGGGTTGCGCTCTGCTGATCCTGGAATCCCGGTCCTGCAAGATCGTTCACGGAATCCCGGTCAGAACCGAATTCAAAAATCTTCATCACCGCGCTGGAAGACGAGCAGCGGAAACCCGCCACTCGTCACGGCGCATACGGCGCATACAGGGCAAGCGTGGCATCACGTCACCGGAAGAGCTGGCGGTATCCGACCGGTCCCCACAACCACCGCGAATACCTCGGTGAGCACCCTCGATGGCGCAGCTCGCCCTGTCCCAGGCGACACCCGCACCCAGGACAGGGGCCCTATTGCGCCGCAGCCCGCGTCGTCCGCCACGGCTACCGTCCGTACGGCTTCATCGCGGTAGTCTGGGGCTGTCTCCACCAAACCGAGTACGGCCTGGCGAACGACCTGCTGTCCCAGCTGTTCATCGGCGCGGTGCCGATCTGGGGGTGGCAGTGGACTCGATGTCATGATCTTTCTGGCCGCTCTGCAGACCGCTCCGGCCAGTACGACGTGCACCCCGCGCGCGGCGGCGCCGGCTATGTCCGCGTCTTCTTCCGCTATGCGGGCCGACACCGTCCAGGGCACGCTCGCCTTCATCGCCCTCCAGTGTTACGCGGTCCAGGGCTTTGCCACCTCCGGCCTCGCATAGCCCACCCGGGAGATCGGCCCATGGCACTCTCGCTGCTCCGCCGTGACGGCCGGCAGATCGTCGACGCCGCCGGACAGCCCGTGCTGCTGCGCGGTGTCGGCCTCGGCAACTGGCTGTTGCCGGAGGGCTACATGTGGCGCTTCGGCGAGGGAGCGGCCAGTCCGCGGCAGATCGAGGCCCTGATCACCAACCTCATCGGCGAGGTCGCCGCTAGGGACTTCTGGCGCCGGTTCCGCGACGCCTACATCACCGATCAGGACATCGCCGCCATCGCCGCCTACGGCTACAACTCCATTCGTTTGCCGTTCAACTGGCGGGTTCTCGTGACCGAAGACGGCGAGTGGATCGAGGACGGCTTCGCGCTGATCACCCGTACGGTGGAAGCCTGCCGCCGCCACGGCCTCTACGTCGTCCTCGACCTGCACGGCGCCCCCGGCGGCCAGACCGGCACGAATATCGACGACTCCGCTGGCTGGCCCGATCTGTTCACCACTTCCCGCAACCAGCACCTCACCGTCCGCCTGTGGCAGGAACTCGCCCGCCGCCACCGCCACGATCCTGTGATCGCCGGGTACGACCTGCTGAACGAACCGCTGCCGGGAGACCACCGGGACCGCTACCGCGACCGGCTCGTACGGCTCTACCAGGACCTGATCATCGCCATCCGGGCCGTCGACCACGAGCACTTGATCTTCCTGGAAGGCATGGACTGGTCCAACGACTGGAGCATCTTCACCGAGTTGTGGGATGACCAGGTCGTATTGGAGTTCCACAAGTACTGGGACGCGCCCGACATCGGCAGCATCCGCCCCTACCTCCAGATGCGCGAACGGCTCGAGGTCCCCATCTGGCTCGGCGAAGGCGGCGAGAACCACCTCGCCTGGTGCCAGGGCACCTTCGGGATGTGTGACGACCTCGGCATCGGATGGAACTTCTGGCAGTGGAAGAAACTGGACACCCGCGTCTCCCCTCTCTCCGTCCGCATCCCCGACGACTGGCACCTCATCCAGGCCGCGGCCACCGGCGGTGACCGCCCCGCCCCCCAGGCCGCGGCCAAGATCCTCGGCCAGTACCTCGACAACATCGCCTACGAGGCCTGCGAGCAGCACCCCGACGTCGTCCACGCCATGATGCGCCGCGCTCCGCTGCGCCTGTACGCCGCCCACTTCCCGGTCGGCGGGGAGGGTGTCTCCTGGTCCGCGACCCGGCGCGACACCGGGCTGCGCGGAGTCCGCGAGAGCGAAGGCGTCACCATCGGCTTCACCGACCCCCAGCGCACCGGCGCGGTCTCCTTCCCGGCGACCGGGGACCCGTACCCGCATCTGGAGGACGCGCTCGAGATCCGACTCGCGGCGGGTGAGTGGGTCGCCTACCGCTTCGAGGCACGTGACCCCGCCGACCTCACCGCCGTCGTCCTCGGCTCTGTAGCGCCCGGCGCCTGCCTGCGCCTCTCCCTGGACGGCACCGACCTCCCTCCGGTCCCCTCGACCTCCGGTCACACCGCTATCGCCCTCGGCCGCGTCACCGCCGGCCCTCACACCCTCACCCTCACCGTCGACAGTGGCCAGGCGCGGATCAGCGCCATCGACGTGGACGTCAGCGAAGGCGGGTCATCGTTTTTTTCATGATCGGCCGAGTGCACCGGTGGGCTGATGCGCGGGGCGGCCGCACGCTGGCTTTCATGGCACCCCGGTCCGGTTGCGGCCAGATCATCAGTGGCCGTGATCCGGTTTGGCGCGCGGTGTGATGTTCCACGTCCGCTCGCGCATGAGCTCCTTGAATTGCGCGATACAGGAGATGAGGTTCTTGATCTCGGAATAGAGGAAGCTGGCGATGATCAGATACCACCAGAACCAATCGGTGTGTCGGCGAATCGACGGATCGGCGCGGATATAGGAGAAGAAGGTCTGGCCAGGACCCACCGAGAGCGTGAAGGTCGCCGTCATCAAAAAGACGGGAATGACCCAGTTCAGAGGTCCTTGGTACAGGATCTTGTATGCGATGATCGGGAAAATTTGCATCGCGACCCACGGAGATACCTGGCGCCATCCGAGGAGGAAGAACCATCCACATTTCTGCCGAAACGTAAGGCGGGGGGAGCGCAGCCCGGGGCGCAGGTGCAGCAGCGAAGCCTGGGTCCAGCCCTGTGCCCAGCGCATTCGTTGTTTCCACAATGCGCGAGCGGTGCCCGGGGCCAGTTCGCGGGAAATCAGCAGCGGGTCCGTCCCGATCCTCGCGCCGTCCTCGATGGCCCGCAGTGACGAGTCGATGTCCTCGGTCAGCATCGACTTGCGCATGCGCGTCTTGCGCAGGAGCGAGGTGCGCCAGTAACCATTCGAGCCGCCGAAAAGCCCGAAGTCGTGCAACCGGGTCCTGCCAGGGTGGCTGATGGCATACATGGCCTCGAACTCGACCGCCACGGTCCGCGCGACCCACGAGGCATCGCCGTTGCGGATCACCGAATGTCCCTGCACCACGTCGTACCCGTTGGACAGCCAGCGCCACGCCCGCTGGAAGGAGCCCGGGGCGGGCCAATGGTCCGCATCGAAAACGCCGACGAATTCTCCAGTGACCCGAGCCAGGGCGGCATTCACATTCTGTGCCTTCGATGTGGAGCTTTTGACTTTCAAAGGCAGGAAGTCGGGGTCCCGCGCAGCGACCTCCTGCAGTGCGCCCTCGATCGGCAGAGGGCGCGGCGTATTGTACACCAGAATGATCTGCAATGGCGCGCTGTAGTCGACCGACCGAAAAGCATCGATGGTCTCCAGCACCGTGGCCGCCTCATTGGGCAGGTAAGCAGGAATGATCGCACTCGCGGCCGGATATGGAGATCCCGGCTCATCGGGCGGAGAGGGCGGAAACAGCGCCAAAAACCCCTCCCACCAGATCGTGAAAGCGGTGACCGCCAGGAAGGCGACGACGATCAGGTAGGTGATGTTCGAAAGGTCGTAAACCGCGCCCACCCACACGTAGAAAAAAAAGGCAGCGCCATTCCGACCAGCAGCGTCAGGCATATCTGGAAGGGCGTCCGCAGGACAGTCAGCGAAATTTTCCACACCGGCCGGACAGCCCTCTTCGGCGGGAGCATCCGCTTGGACCACTGCTGCGGCCGCAGGTCCAGGAGAATCTTCGCGTGTTCCGCGGCAATCCCTGCCTTCGCTACGAGATCGTCGACGTCCGCCGCCTCGAAGAAACCCACGAAGCCGATCGCCGGGGTCGTCCACACCAATTCCTCGTGCACCTGCATGCTGCGCCCGGCAACGGTGCGCGCGATGCTCGACAACCTCTCCCTCGCCCGCTCCAGGCTTGTCTCCGGCAGCAGGACGAAGACCCGCCCGCTTTCCGAACGGCCGATGTCCTCCAGGGGATCGGCACCGGAAGCCACCGAAGCCGCGAGCTGGCGCGTCAAGGCGTCAAGGGCCGCCGGACCGAACCGAGCCCGGAGTTCCTCGGCCTCAGCGATCTCCAGCACCGCGAAGAAACCGGGACGGCCAGTCCGGTCGGCGTGCTCCAGCTCGCGTCCCGCCATCTCCCGCAGCCTCCACTCGGAGAGCACGCCACTGTACGCATCACGTTCCAGCAGGTCCGCGGGGACCGGGCGCCGGACAACCTTGGCATCCACCCGGGCGACCAGCTCGTCAACCTCGAATGGCTTGTGCACACAGTCGTCCGTCTCCAGCCGCAGCCCCTTCATCACATCCACCGAGCTTCGCCGGGACATGAGGAAGATCAGAGGCACGGTCCGCCCGGCCGGGTCCGCCCGCAGTCGCTGGACAAAGTCGAACACGTCCATGTCGGGCATGCTCACATCCAAAACGACGACATCGGGCAGTTCGAGACCGATCTGGACCAAAGCCTCGCGACCGCTGCTCGCGGTGGCCACTTCGTAGCCGGCGCGCTGCAGACTGGCGGCCACCGGCGCGGGCGCCGTCTCGTGGTGGCCAACCAGCAGGACGGTGCCACGGTTGGATCGCGGACTTGTCTGCACGTCCACGACGCTCTCCTCCGTCTTCCTCGTCACACGCATACGTGGGAGTCTCCGCCGCCCCGCCCACGCTCTGGCAGCGCCGCGAAGCCGCATCCGGTTGTCACGAATGGCACCTCTTCGTGACAAAGCGTCAGCTGGGCCAGTGTCCGGAACACCCGCGAGCCGCACCGCCTTGCTGGCGACTGCTCGATCTCGTAACGCGCTCCGGGAGTCCGCCGGGAGGCAATTACGGCGATATGGCTCTTCCGCGGCGGGGCCATGATCCGGTCAAGAGTGTCGATGGGCGTGGCGTTGTCCGCGCTGACGAAGCAGACATATCGGGCGCGGGAGGTGGCGATGCCGCGGCGTACGGCCGCTCCTTTGTCGTGATCGCTACAGTCGATGGCGTACACGCTGATCGGGGCGTGGGCGAACTGCCCGACGACGTCCCGCGTGGAGTCAGCGCTGTCGTTGTCGACCGCGACGATGGCTGATGACCATGGCCGTCCCGAGAGGTATGCAACGGCGGAGGCGATGGTCGGGGGCAGACGGCGCTCCTCGTTGAACGCCGGAACGATCAGCTCAAGGTCCACCAGGGGACGCACGAGCCAGGGCGGAATCTCATCCGGCTTGTCATGACGGCGAGGCCTGTCGTGGCGGAGAGGGAAGACCAACCGTGCGGGCGAGACGAGCGGCAGGGAGCCCATCAGCACGCCCCTCTCGTGCCCGTGCTGGCCTCGAGGGCTACGGGAATGATCTGGATGGTCGCCGCCGTCGGCCGTGCGACGACCGGTGCGGGTCCGGGCGGAGCCCGTCCGTGCTCGCGGGCGCCGAGGAGCGCTGGCGCAACGTCGGCCAGTACGGCGGTCGGCTGCAGTGAGCACGAAATGATCCGAAGCTCGCCGGGCGGGATGACGAACGCGGTGGCCTGACGCCCCTGGCCTATCGGTACCCGCCGAGGAGCAGGCGCGCCGTGAGCCGGCGGCGGGCCAGTCCGTTGCGCGTCGCAGTGGGTGCGGCACGAACGGCGTCCGAGGACGGCTCCTCTGCATCGTGAACATGACGGCCTCTCCCAGAGATATGCGTAGTATGCAACAGATGTATATTTACGACGTATACATACATTTTTGCCCCATTTAGGCATACCGTCAAGAGGAGATAGCGCGGCATGCTCCCAGCGGGAGCAGCTGGTCGACCGGGAAGGGCTGTCCGCGCTGAGCATGCGCAGGGTCGGAGCCGAACTGGGGGTGGAGGCGATGGCCCTCTACCGGTACGCGTTCAGCAAGGACGCACTCCTGGACGGTCTGGTCGAAGCCTTGTACACCGAGCTGCCGGACTGCCTGGCAGCAGATTCCGGTGAAGCGGCGGCCAGGCCCGAGACCCCCTCCTCCGGAACGGGGCTTGACTGGCGCACCGAACTACACCGGATCGCCCAGGCGACCTACCAGGTCTCGCTGGCCCACCCACACGTGGTGCCGCTCCTGGCCACCCGCATGCTGGCCGTCCCGCTGGCCCGGCGCCCGCTGGCGGTCCTCAAGGACGATGAGCGCGTGCTGACCGTGCTCGGAAAGGCCGGCCTCGAGGAAATCCAAGCCACCGCGACCTTCCGGGCCTTCACCAGCTGGATACTCGGCTACGTCTTCGTGGAGCTACGGGCCATGGTGGACAACCCGGAGGAGTCCGACCCCGCGTTTCGGCTCGGCCTGCACCGTATGCCAATTCAGGAACTTCCCAGGCTTCGCAAAACGGCCCCGGCTTTCATCGAGCATGGTGGCCCGGCGGGGCTGGCCGCCGGGCTGGACGCACTGCTCGACCGCTTCACTCCTGACCTTGTACGGGATCGCCTGTGACTCCACCCTGGGACGCCGACTGGAGTACTGGCCAGCAGCGATTGGTCCCGTCGTCGGACAGTAGGGAGGCCGTCCTTCGCTCCCACGGGACGTCGAATGGTCCGGCTACCCGGATTTGGGCTCTGAACCGCTGTGCAACCGCGGTCCCGATCTGCCGCCGCTGGCCAGGGGCAGTACATCGGGGCTGCCCAGAGGGTTCGCGACAGTGCGGGTGTCAATTAATCATCCGGCCTGGTCAAGCGGCATGTGGTACTCGTGAAGGGTCCCGCCGAGTCGACGGGCACTCGGATTCCGGTGGTGATGACGTTGAGTCCGGCGTCGCCAGGACGGCGTCGAAGGCCTGCGTGAACTTCGAGTCGCGATCGCGTATCGAGAACCTGGCCTTGCTGCCTGCGTCCTCGAGGTCCATGACGAGGTTCCGCCGAGCCGCGCTACCCACTCGGCGGTGGGGTGTGCGGTGGCGCCGCGGATGCGGATACGCCGGGTGGCGTGCTCGAGAACGACAAAGACGTACAAGCGGGCACCGGTCAGGGTGCGGACCTCGAAGAGGTCGCAGGCGAGCAGTGCGTCGGCCTGGCCGCGCAGGAAGTCGGCCCGGGTGTGGCTCTGTCTCTCGGGCGCGGGCGGGATGCCGTGCTCCTTCAGGATCTCCCAGACGGTGGAGGCGGCGACTTGGAAGCCCAGGGCCGCGAGCTCGCCGTGGATCCGGCGGTACCCCCAGGAGGAATTCTCGCGGGCGAGGCGCAGGACCAGGGTGCGGATCGAGCGGATCGTGGGCGGGCGCCCGCGGCGCTCCGGCACGCAGGTGGCGGCATGGCGCCGCTTGAACAGATCGCGGTGCCAGCGCAATCTCGTGTCCGGCTGTACCAGCAGCAGGAGCTGTCGCAGTTTGTCTCTCGGGAGGCGGTGGAGCAGGTCGGCGAGGATTACGCGGTCGGTGTTGGTGAACGCGGGCCTGCCGACCTGGCGTTGGGACCAGCAGTTGGTGCCGTAGGGCAAGGATCTCCGCTGGGGGCCAACATCCTGGAGCAGGCGGAGGACTCCAAGATCATCAGGCCGGTGGCGCGGTATGTGGGGTCGACGGCGCCGGTGGCGGTGCCGGCGGCGTGACAAAGGCCGGCTCGGAGTTCTGCCGAGCCGGCCCCGCAAGGAAGGGTGCCTACGCGTCGGGAATGTCGGCCTTCGCCCTCACCAGGGTCTCGCGGGTGATCACCACGATGCGTTCGTAGTCGGCGCGTGAGGCGTCATCGGGGAGTTCGGTGTCCAGTGAGTCCGTGACATCCGTACCAATAATGGCGAAGCGCCCGTCGGACAATTCGAAAATGTCCGGGCAATTCGCTCCGCCGGCGCTGCCCCGGTCGCGTGGAGATGCACCAAGGCGACGGATGATCTGACTCACTGTTGCTTTTCCTTCGTTCGCACGGGTTCGAGGCATGGGTGCGGGCGCGCACGCGGGCAGCCGGCACGGCCTCAGGGTCGAGAATAGCCAACCACCGCGCCCAGAGCGCTCAGAGTGTTCAGTGGTTCATATGGTGCTCTTGTGCTGCGACAGGCGAGCCCCGTGAAACCTGCGAAACAGAAGGTGTTTCGACTTCGTTATCGCCGGATTGGGTTCACCCTTGCGATACCTGAAGAAACGCGAACGAAGTTGACCCAATGTGACTGTTGGTGTCTTGTGGCGGAAGTTACTCCATCGGTGGCTCTCCGACGACCCACCATTCGTCTATGTCGGCCTCCTCCAGCTGACGTAGCAAGTCGTCGACCAGGCGCCCGAGCTTGGCCTCGTCGGAGCGGTCGGCGATGGTCGCCCGCTGGTGCCGGCCCGCGTACCAGTACTCCCGGACGATCGGATTCTGGAACAGGCCGCGCATGAAGCCGAAGAACTCCTCGCGGTTGATGTTGCCGACCCGGTACCTGAAGACCTGATTGGTGTAAAGGGCGTTGGCGAACAGGAACTGCCGCCGCCGCTCGGGGGAGACCTGTCCTTCGAAGACGTCGAGCACCTCCGCCAAATCCGGATTGTCGATCGCCTTGCTCAGTAGTTCCCAGTGGAGGCGTTGCTGGATGGCGAGGTCGGCGTGGCGCTGGTTTTGCGCAGCCTGCTCCAAGTGCTCGAGCCGGATACGCAAAGAATCGATCCTGCGGCGCTGTGCGGCCATGGCGGCGACAACTCCCGCCAACAGGCCGATGCCCGCCACTGCGGCGGAACTCAGCCCCTGCGTCCCGGACTTCTGTGTGGCCATGTCAACCCCCGAGTCAGGCGGCCGTCCGCCGGTCGTCGGGTGCGGGTCGACAGGAGGGGACCGGCGAGCGGTGGGCGGCGCTTGCCGTCTCCCAGAGTGCCGAGCGGCTCTGATCGGCAGGGAGGCGGAGAGGAAGGCGCACGGAGGGAAGCGAGGGTCGCACACTCCGGCGCCATGCCCAACGTCTGCCCCGCAAGTGCTGCTAACAATCGTTCACTTCGTCGCGATTCCTGCGGCTCGTATCCTGGGGCGGCATTCAATCTTCGTGTGTGTACCGGCGCCATGAGCCGGTGCGCGCGTCGGCGTGAGAGAGGTCGCACGGTGAGTCAGCCGAGCACGAGTCCGAGCCCGAGCAGGCATCCCAGCGCGAGCCCGAGCCCGAGCCCGAGCCCGTATTCCGGCCCTCGACAGATCGCGAGCCCGAGTTCCGGCTCCCGACAGATCCCGAGCCCGAGTTCCGGCCTCCGACAGATCCCGGTCATCGTCCTGGCCGGATTCCTGGGATCCGGGAAGACCACTCTGCTCAACCACCTCCTCCACCGCAGCGGCGGCAGCCGTATCGGCGCCATCGTCAACGACTTCGGGGCCATCGAGATCGACGCGATGGCCGTGGCGGGCGCGCTCGGCGACTCGACCGTGTCACTGGGCAACGGCTGCCTGTGCTGTGCCGTCGACGCGGGAGAGCTCGATCTCTATCTCGAGCGGCTGGCCGAGCCCTCCCTCGGCATCGACGTCATCGTCATCGAGGCCAGCGGCCTCGCCGAGCCCCAGGAACTCGTGCGCATGGTCCTCGCCAGCGAACTGCCGGGGACCGTGTACGGCGGGCTCGTCGAGGTCGTCGACGCCGCCGAGTTCGACGACACCCGAGCCAGGCATCCTGAGATCGACCGGCACCTCGGCCTTGCCGACCTCGTCGTCGTCAACAAGATCGACCGGGCCGCCGGCGGGGAGCGGGTGCTCGGTCTCGTCCGGTCCCTCGTCGACCGCGCCGCCGTCGTCCCGGCCTCCTACGGCCGTATCGACCCCGAGTTCCTCTTCGACTGCCGGCCCAGCGAGGAGCGCATCGGGCAGCTGTCCTTCGACGACCTGCACGAGCACGGCGAAGGCGAGGACGAGCACGCCGGGCATCTGCACACCGGCTACGACAGCCTCTCCTTCGTCTCCGAAGTCCCCCTCGACCCGCGGCGATTGATGGGCTTCCTGGACAGCCGACCCGAGGGGCTGTACCGGATCAAGGGGTACGTCGACTTCGGCCCGTACGAAACCCGCAACCGCTACGCCGTGCACGCCGTCGGACGGTTCCTCCGCTTCTACCCGGAGCCTTGGGGCCACGCCGAGGAACGCCTCACCCAGTTGGTCCTCATCGGCTCCGGCATCGACGCTCCCGCCCTCGGCAAGGAACTCGAGGCGTGCAAGAGCGACGCCCCGCACGCCGACGAGCACGGCATGTGGGGGGTCCTCCGCTACGTCCAGGACCCCGAGGACCAGGGGCCCGTGGAGTGGAACCCCTACGACGACGGGCCCGAGGACCCGGGGGCCTCCGAGGGGCCGGAGGCGCTCCAGGAACCGGGAGCCGATGAGGATCCGTCGGACAGGCTCTAGTGAGCCGGTCTTGATGTCTCGCTTCGCCACGTGAGCTGTGTTCTGTTTCAGATCATGGCTGTGCTGGTGACAGGCTGCTGTTCTTCGGTGTGCTGACGGTATGGGGGACAACAGGCTGGAACCG
>NZ_BAAGRZ010000019.1:0-139186 GCF_054782695.1 Streptomyces deserti | reverse complement strand
CTCGCCCTCGGCCTCGTCGCCCTCGTGCGCTGGATCGGCTCCGGACGACAGCAATCCCTGCTGTCGGTCGAGAACACGGTCGGCGTCGCCAACCCCGCAGGCGAGACCGTATGACCACCCAGCGCTCATGCTCCCGTGGCACACCATCCTGCGATCACCGAAAGAGTCCTGCGCATGACTGACACGCTCACCGCTCCCTCAGGGGAGTCGGCAGTCCTTCAATCCGTTCCCCGTGGTTTCCTCGCCCGCGACTGGCAGCCCGCCACCGGCGGTCGCACCTTCGAGGTGCGCAACCCCGCAACCGAAGAAGTCATCGCCACCGTGGCCGACTGCGGCGCACAGGACGCCTTGAGTGCACTGGACGCGGCGGCCGCGGCCGCCGACCGGTGGGCCTTCACCAGCCCGCGGGACCGCGCGCGAGTCCTGCACCGGCTCACCGACGCCCTGATCGAACACCGTGAGCGTCTGGCCCGGATCATCACCCTGGAGATCGGCAAGACGATCACCGAAGCCCGGGGCGAGGTCGACTACGCCGCGGCCTATTTCCGCTGGTACGCCGAGGAAGCGGTCCGCCCTCACGCGCGCAGCACCCCCTCCCCGGACGGCAAGAGTCACATCGTCACCGTCGCCGAACCGGTCGGGCCCTGTCTGCTGATCACTCCGTGGAATGTTCCGCTGGCCATGGCCGCCCGCAAGGCCGCCGCTGCCCTGGCCGCAGGCTGCACCGCCGTGCTCAAGCCAGCCGCGCTCACCCCGCTGTCCTCCCTGGTACTGGGCGAGCTGGCGCGTGAGGCCGGCGCGCCCGCGGGTGTCCTGACCGTGATCACCAGCAGCGACGCGGCAGCGGTCACCACGGCTCTGCTGGCCGACCCCCGGCTGCGCAAGCTGTCCTTCACCGGGTCCACCCCGGTCGGCCGACTGCTGCTGCAGCAGAGCGGTGCCCGGGTACTGCGCACCTCGATGGAGCTGGGCGGCAACGCGCCGTTCTGGTCTTCGACGACGCCGACCTCGACCTCGCGGTCCGCGAAGCGATGATCGCGAAGATGCGGCTGGGCGGCCAGTCCTGCGTCGGCGCCAACCGGTTCCTGGTCCAGGAGGGAATCGCCGACGCGTTCGCCGCTGCGCTGGCCGAACGGATGGCCGCCATTCGGGTGGGTCCCCCGGACCTGGAGGACACCGACCTCGGCCCGCTGGCCGACCACCGTGCGGTGAACAAGGTCCGCCACCTCGTCGAGGACGCCGTGGCCCGCGGTGCCGTTGTCATCGCCGAGGCGGACATCCCCGACGGGCCGGGCTACTACGCCGCCCCGACCGTGCTGGACCACGTCCCCGCTGACGCCGCGATCATGCACGAGGAAGTCTTCGGCCCCATCGCCGCCATCCACCGGTTCTCCACGGAGGCCGAGGCCATAGCGGTGGCCAACGACACCGAGCACGGCCTCGCGTCGTACCTGATGACGTCACACCTCGACCGCGCCCGCCGGGTCGCCGCCCGTTTGCAGGCCGGAATGGTCGGCATCAACCGCGGCTTGGTCTCCGAGGTCGCGGCACCCTTCGGCGGGATCAAGCAGTCCGGCCTGGGCCGCGAAGGCGGGCCCGAGGGCCTCCACGAGTATCAGCAGCTCAAGTACTTGTCCCTGCCCGGCTTTCACACCTGAGCGAGCCGGACGGAAGCGTCCTGCGTTTCGGCAGCATCCGCCGGCCACAAGAACGGACCTGCTCGTATCCTGCCGATGCTCTGCGCCGGCCAGACCGGGGTCCCACCTCTCCGTGACCTTCGAACACACCGCAAGGCAGGGGGCGTCGAGCCGCCGCACGCCATCCACGCGGCACAGCCTCGATGATCGTCGACTCCGGAAGAGGCGGCGCCCAGCACTGCGACTACGACCGCATGACGACCAGTTGCCCGACATGACGGGCCCGCCGGCGCCGCTCGGCTGCCGACCGCACGCGACCCGGCCACACAGGACAGAGAACACGACAGGACGCACGCCATGAAGCAGATCCCTTACTGGATGGACACAGCCCCCGCCCTGCCCGACCGTTGCGGGAAGGACCTGCCCGACGAGGCGGACGTGGTGGTCATCGGCGGCGGTCTCACCGGCCTGTCCACGGCCTACCACACTGCCCGCAAGGGCGCCCGCGTCGTCCTCGTCGAGAAGGACAAGGTCGGCTCGGGAGCCTCCGGCCGCAACGGCAGCATGTGCACCCAGGGCATCACCATCAGCACCGCCGAAGCCCGCAAGCGCTACGGCCAGGAGCGCGCCCGCGAGCTGTACGACGCCTTCCGCGACGCGGTCGACGTCGTCGAGGAGATCACGCGGACAGAGAAAATCGACTGCGATTTCCACCGCGCCGGACGCCTCGCCGTCGCCGCCAAGCCGCGGCACTTCGAGGCGATGCGGGCCAAACAGCGTGACCTGGCCGAGAACTTCGGGCACCAGACACAGCTCCTCACCCGCGGCGAGCTGAAGTCGGAGCTCAGCTCGGACTTCTACCACGGTGCCCTGCTCGACCCGGACAGCGCCGCCCTCCACGTCGGCAAGTACGTCCACGGCCTGGCCGAGGCCGCCGAACGCGCCGGCGCCGAGATCCACGAGCGCAACGCCGCCACCGGCCTCACCCGCCTGCCGGGCGGCGGCTTCCTGGTCGAGACCCTGGGCGGCACCATCCATGCCAAGCAGGTCATGGCGGCCACCGACGCCTACACCGACAAGTCACTGCCCTGGTTCCGTAAGCGGCTGATCAACGTCGGCAGCTTCATCATCGTCACCGAACCGCTCGGCGAGGCGCGCGCCAAGGAGCTGATCCCGAACGCCCGTCTGGTGGTCGGCTCCAAGAACATCGGCCACTACATACGCCTCACCCCCGACCACCGTCTCGCCTTCGGCGGCCGGGCAGCCTTCACCCCCTCCAACCCGGCCTCCGACGCCAAGAGCGCAGAGATCCTGAAACGGGACATGACCGCGAGCTTCCCGCAGCTGGCAGGGGTGCGCATCGACTACCTGTGGGGCGGCCGGGTCGGCTTCTCCTGGGACCGCATCCCGCACGCCGGCGAGGTCAACGGCCTGTACTACTCCATGGGTTACTGCGGCCACGGCGTCCAAATGGCCACCTACATGGGCCGTGCGGTCGCCGAGATGATGGACGGCAAGCCGGAGGCCAACCCGCTGCGCGGCCTCGGCTTCCCCAAGGTCCCGGTCCCCTTCTACAACGGCACCGCCTGGTTCCTGCCGTTCGGCGGCGCCTACTACAAGGTCAAGGACAAGCTGCGCTGAGCCGATGCCGACAACGGCGACACTGCGGGGCCCTTTCGCCTCCCCCTTCGCGGAAGGTCCCCGCAGTGACGGGCGCGGTGCACTCCGTCCTGGAGCAGTTCGTGGTCGGCCTGACCAGCGGTTCGGTCGCCGTCGTATCCCGGACGAGACGACCACGCTCCGCGTGGAGGACGCGGACACCCGACCGGAGTCGGCGCCCTCGAACCATCCGGAGCGCACCGCCGAGCCATGCCCCGCCGGCATGCTCTCCCCGGCCTTCGCCTCCGTCAGCTGAGCCCGGACCGTCAGCCGCGCCCGGCGTCCAGAGGCCCGAAACACGCGTTAGCGCTGCCGCCTATGAATCCCGGGCCGGGCACATCCTGAGCCTGACCAGCAACCACCACGCACCATGCTCCGCAGGACCCATGGCACCCGCGAGCGCGAAGCCCGCCTCGACGCGTTCCGCTGGCTGCACCGCTACAACACCCGACGCCGTCACTCCCGCCTCGGACACCGCAGCCCGATCGCTTACGAGACAACATCCGAAACAACATCAACTACGCTGGCACCAGCCGCACAACCCGTGTCCAGGATTCGGGGTCAAGGCCCGGACGCGGCCTGGCCCGACATCGTGATCTCCCAGGCCAACGGCCCATACTTCGACACCTTGGAGGCCACCTTGGAGGCCTGCCCTCTGCGTCGACGGCGTCGCCGTCCTGGGCCGGGTGGCGGTCCACCGGACCGGGCTGGGCTCATCCGAGCGTGATCCACCCATCCGGGATCCACCCCTCCACGTAGCCTTCCAGGAAGGCGTCGAGGTCCGCGATCGCCAGGTGTGCGACCTGCTCGGCGGCCTCGCGGTAAGGGGACGACAGCAGTTGCGCGCCGTCCCACGGCGGACGCAGGTCACCGGGTGCGGGGACATGCGCGGTGAACAGACGGTGTTCCGCGCGCTGTTGGCCGCACTTCCGTGCTCGGCCGCGGGAATCCGGCCGGCGACCCTGCCGAAGCGGAGCGTGCCGGCAGGGGCCATCGCCCGGGCGAGACGGGCGGCGGCCGTCCGGTATGGCTCGCCCATCGGGCGCCGGAGGGCGGGCAAGGTCGGCGGACGGATGTGGCCTGCAGATCCCCGAGGACACCGCCGTCCACCAACACCTCTACGGCGGCCGCGAAGACACCGAAGCCGGCTTCTCCCAGTTCGACCGCTCCCTCTGGAACCGCCGCATGATCGCCTTCGGCGCCGAATCCCAGAGCCTCGTCGTCCTCGGCTTCCTCCTCGCCCAGAACGCCACCAGCGCCGCACGCTACAAAGAAGACCCCACCTATGCCGACGCCGGCACAGAGACCACTGACCTCAGCGACGACAACACACACCGCCGATCATGAGCCCGGCTGAGGCGGCATCAGCCTCAGCCCACCACCCCACCCCGATCCGCTACCCGGTCAGGGACCGCCACCTCGGTGGCAGTCCTCACCCTTTGCCGAGACCGCGGCGAATAGTCACTCAGAGTATTCAGCCACGTTCTCCGCAAGGCCCCCCTTGTGGATACCGCATGCCCCGGTGATACCGCAGGAGCGACGAGCCATCAGCCCCTAAGACTCCACGAGTTCAACCTCAGTAGCAGCTGCCGACCGCGCGGTGTAGCGTCGTCATCGAGCAGTCGTGGTTCCGAAGTCCCGTTCGCCCGTGATCACGATCATGGGCATTTTTGCTGTACAGCGCCTCTCCGGACCAGGACGATCACCTCCCGGGCCCGCAGGGTGCGAGCCCGGGTTTCCCTCGAAGGAGCAGGCCATGGCCAAGGGCACCGTGAAGTGGTTCAACAGCGAAAAGGGATTCGGCTTCATCGAGCAGGAGGGCGGCGGACCTGACGTCTTCGCCCACTACTCCAACATCGCCGCTCAGGGCTTCCGCGAGCTGCAGGAGGGGCAGAAAGTCGAGTTCGACATCACGCAGGGCCAGAAGGGACCGCAGGCGGAGAACATCCGACCGGCCTGACCACAGCGCCCCGCAGGGCCGGCCGGCAGGCTCATGGTCGTCGGCCGGGACCGGGCGCGCGCGGAGCGCGTGGCGGCCCGCTTCGGCGCTGAAGCGGCCGCGGGCTACGCACAGGTGCCTGCGCGCCGACGTAGAGGCGGTGTACATCCCGCTGCCGTACAGCCTCCACCACCGCTGGGCGTCGGCGGCACTCAAAGCGGGCAAGCATGTGCTGGTGGAGAAACCGATGGCCGTGACCGCGGAGCAGGTCGCGGACCTCGTGTCCCTGGCCGCCGACCGACGCCTCGTCCCGCCGGGGGAACGTCATGTTCCCGCACCACCCGAGGCATCGGCGTGTACGGGAACTCCCACGGCGGGCTGATCGGACGGCTCCGCAGCATCCACACGGTCTTCGGCATCCCGATGCCCCCGCCGGGCGACGTACCCCACCGTCCGGAGCTGGGGAGCGGGGCGCTTGGACGTCGGGGTGTATCCCGTGCGTGCGGCGCAGCTCTTCGTAGACGGGCCACTGCGGGTCGCCGGAGCGTGCGTCGAGAAGGACCCGGACACCGGAGTGGACGGGTCCGGCACCACGCTGCCGCACACGGCGGACTGCGTCCTCGCGACCCTGGCCTTCTTCGGCGACGGGGTCTCCTACCGGGGTGCCTACGGGCTGTGGGACGAGGAGGGGCGGATCGTCGTCGATCCGGCCTTCGCTCCGGTGAGCGGGGTGTCGGCCGTCCGGGTGGAACGGGACGGCCGGGCCGAAGACCTCCGCGTGCCGCCGTGGGACCAGGTGTGCGGGTCGGTGGCGGACTTCGCCAGGTCGGTCCGGGAGAGCTGGACCTGGCCCCCGCGGACGGGGCGGTGAGCCGGGCGCGGCCGCTGTCGGAGGTGGGCGCCACGGCGCACCGGCTGACCGCACGCCGATCCGCCACCACCCCTCCCAGCCTGACCACCGCTCACCGCGGCACCGCACGGGCCGCCACCGCCACGCCCAGGACCGCGACGAGCAGCGTCGCCAGCGCCGTGCGCAGACTCCACTGACCGGCCAGCGCGCCGATCACGGGGGGCGCGAGCAGAAACCCGGGCCACTGCCCGACGACCGCCACGGACACCCCCTCCCCCGCGGTCAGCCCCGGCTGGCTGCCGGCCACGGCGAAGGCCGTCGGGGTGACACCGGCGATGCCCACCCCGAGCAGCGCGAAGCCGCAGAACGCGGTGGCCGGGTGCGGCCAGGCCACCACGGCCACCGTCCCCAGCCCAGCGGCGAGCGAGGACAGGCGCAGCATCCTGCGCCGACCGAGCCGTTCGGTCAGCCAGTCGCCCCGCAGCCGTGTCACCGCCACGGCCACGGCGTACATGGTGTACACAGCGGCCGCCGACGCGGACGCGAGTCCCAGGGAGTCGGCGGCGTAGATGGCGCTCCACTGTGTCACCGCGCCCTCGATGAAGGACGCCTGGAAGGCGATGAACGCCAGCAGCAGCAGGCGCGGGGTGACCCGTCGCCGGATGCGCCGCACCGGCCCTTCCGTGCCACGGTCGCGAGCGGGCGGCCGCTGATCGGGCAGCCAGTGGGCCACCACCAGGAGGGACGCGCCGAGCACCAGGCTGGTCACGGCCATTTGCGCCGCGGGGGCGACGCCCAGCGCGGCGGCCAGGGTGCCGAGCAGCCCCCGAACAACACGGCGATGCTGAAACAGGCGTGGAAGCTGGACACCAGGGGGCGGCCGTAGCTCCGTTCCACCTCGACCGCCTGGGCGTTCATGGGGACGGACAGCAGGCTCGCGGCGAAGCCCCAGGTCACCAGGCCCGCGATCAGGGCCACCGGAGTGGAGGCCGACGCCATCAGAGGGGCGTTGACCAAGGCGAGACCGAGGCCGTTGGCTGGCGGGTGGTGACCCGGGCGAAGGGCTCTCCCGCCTGCCGATCCGGTGCGCGCAGGATCGTCAGCCGGCCCCGGCCCGGCGCCGACGGGTGTGAACACAGGCCAGGTCTGCAGGACGGTCGCGAGAATGATCTGAAGCTCCGCCCAGGCGAAGTTCTCACCGATGCACTTGCGGCGACCGTCACCGAAGGCCAGGAACGAACCCCGGGCCGAGGAGACGGTTTCGGGTGTCCAGCGATCCGGGTCGAAGACACCGGGATCGGGGAACACCTTCGGATCGTGCTGGTGAAGGTACGGGCTCCACACCACGTCGGCGCCTTCCGGGATGCGGTGGCCTCCCAGGTCGACGTCGCGGGTGGCGGTCCGGGTCACCAGCCAGGCCGGACCGTACTTGCGGATGGCTTCCCGCAGCACCTTGCGGGCGTAGGGCAGATGGTCCACGTCGGCGTAGGACAGCGGGCGGTCGCCGCACACGCGGACGAGTTCCTCACGCAGCCGCTGGTTGACCTGCGGATTGCGGGTGATCTCATACAGCGTCCAGGCCAGCGTGGTGCCGGTGGTCTCGATCGCCCCGGTCAGCAGGGTGATCGCCTCGTCCTGCAACTGCTCGCGGGTCAGCGCATCCCCGGCGGACAGCAAAGTGTCGAAGAGGCCGGCCTGCTGCTCCTGGTGCGCGTGCGGGCATCCGGAAGCGCCGAGCGCGGCCTCGGTACCGGATGCCGCGGGGCGGGCCGCCCGGCCCAGGCGGTGCTCGACGGCCTCGTCGATGAGGGCACGCAGCCGGGCCACGCGCTGGGCATGGGCCCGGTTGGCCGGCAGCGGAAGACGAGCGGCCCACGGCGGGAGGATGGTCTGTCGGATCGTCCCCTTCATGATCCGCGGCATCAGCGAGGTGAACTCACCCGCCAGATGCCCGGGCAGATCCGCGCCGAACAGGGCCACGAGGAACGCCGCAAGGGTGACCTCGTTCATGTCCGCATACACATCACGCGGCTGCCCCTCGGGCCATGCGCCCACGATCGTCCGCACCTGACGGATCATCGCATCGCCGCGTTCAGCGATATGGGCCTTGTTGAACATCGGCTGCATCAGCCGCCGGTTACGCAGACGGGCATCACCATCAGCGATCGTGGCCAGCCCGTCACCGAAGAACACCCGCAACGCATCAATGATCTTGCCGCCCTTGGCAAAGCACGCGGCATCGGTCACCAGCACCTTTCGGGTGAGCGCAGGATCGGTCACGACATACGCGGGAGTGGGCCCTATCCGTATGCGGACCACACCGCCGTACTCACCCAGCGAGTCGATGAAAGGCAAAGGATCACGGGCCAGCCGAAGGCCGTGCCCGACCAGCGGGAGACCTCCCGGCGCGGTACGGACAGGCAACAACGCGGCAGCACTCACAGCAGACAACACTCCTTCTGAGGGGCCGTCGACAAACGACCCATGCATGCCCACACCACCCCCGCACAATGCCACCCCGCGACGATCCCTGAGTCACACGTGACACCACCCGCAGCAAACCCTGACCAGCACAGCACTCCCGAAAACCCGACAGGCCTGAGACCCGCACCCCGCACAGCCCCGGCCACCACACCGCAACACGCAGCACCACACAGCACCGCGAGCCAGGGCCGTGTCTGCTGCGTGGCGCGCGCGACCACCCGCAGGTGCGGCCATTTCGCACCGCGGCCACTCTGCATATTCACGACCACGGCGCCGATCCCGCACGCCCGGTACTCGCGCACACGCTCGGTCACTTGATCCGCAGTGACTTACAGGGCGATGGCGCGTACTGCGGAATACCGGATGCCATGCAGGCGGCCCACAGCCTCCATGCCCCGCCGCAGCCGATCGCGGCCCACCGCCCCGCACGCCCTGTCGCTGTTGTCAGTGACGGTCTCTCAGTAGCCGCTTGTGATTCGGATTGTCGGCATGGGGCTGGCGTCTACGTCGTAGGGCACACCGCAGTGCAGCTCGCGCGGCGAACCCGGGGATTTGTGAAGGCTGTCATGACTGGGATTGCGCTCGGAGTCTCATTCGTCCAGGCGGCTCAGTGCCCGCATGGCCTCGTGCTCCATGCGTGAAAGATCGCTGAGGATGGTGCCGGCCTGTACGAGGCACTGTGCATCGCCGGATTCACCGGCTTTTGTGATCAGTGCTGCGACTTCCGTCCACAGGGTGGCTGCCTCGGTGTACAGCCCGTGGCCGGTGCGCAGGTGGCTGCTGTCGAGCAGTTGGGTGCATTCGGCGAGGAAGTCGCGGTAGAGGTTGCGGAACAGGGCGCCGCCGGTGCCGGCCTTCTCCATCAGGAGGCCGGCCTGCGGCAGATCCCGCTGCGGGTTGTCGGTCCGCTGGAGCCATGCGGGCACCAGCTTGCCGGCCTTCTCGATGCCTCGGTGGCCGAGGTTGGCGATGGGCGGGTTGAGGAAGGCGTCGGCGCAGGCGGTGATGGCGGGAATGATCTGGCCCTGTGGGGAGGGCAGGTTCCTCGGAGCGGTGAGGGTGAAGGAGCGGTGCTTGGCGGTCATCGGGCCGCGCGCGGCCCTGGCCTGGGCGAGGCTGGTCAGGCTGGTGGATACCGCTCCGCCTTGCTGGTCGGTGTCCACCAAGTAGGCGTCGTGGTCGTCGTAGCCGTACATGGCGACGACATGGCCGCCGAAATGCACCTTCGACGCGAAGTGGTCCAGGTAGTAGCTGTCGAGCTGCAGTCCGACGGGGTGGCCGGCGTCGATGAGGGCCGCCACGTTCTCCCACGCCCTGCGGGGCGAGGCGGTCTCCTGGACCAGGAGCTCCAGCCCGAGTCTGGTGGCCAGGTTTCTGGTGAGGTCGAAAGGCCTGACCCGTCCCCCGAGGAAGGGGAAGCCCATGTTCTTGCTGTCCCAGTAGATGAAGGACAGACCGGAGCCGAGGCCGAAGAGCATGGGCTCGGACAGATCGAGTCCCTGGTGCCGCAGCAGCACCCCCAGGGCTGACGTCTCGCAGTGCTGCGTGCCGCGGGCATCGATGTCAATTACCGTGGTCATGCCATGCTCTCCTGGACGGGGATGATCAGCTGGGGCATCAGCTCTTCTTGCGGTGCCTCTGCCGGCCCGACGAGATAGGCCTCACGTACGGGCGCTTGCGGGCGCGGTCCGCGCTCGTGGACGGCGGCGAAGAGAGCGTTGTAGGCCAGGGGCAGCTGGGCGTAGCGCCCGATGCGCATGGTCTCGGCAACGGGCCCGCCGGGCAGCACCTCGAACTCCAGGCCGGGCGTCCCCTCCCCCTGCGGCGTCTGCACTCCGACGGTGATCTCCATCCGCTCTTCCATATCCAGCGGGTACAGCCCCCACAGCGGCGGCTCCCATCCGATTCCCGCCTTGCCGAGCACGGGCAGCAGCCGGCCCACGCACTCCTCGACCTTCTGCCCGATCTCCACAGGGGTGCAGACCGCTCGTACCACTGCCTGGGCGCAGGCGAGCCCAGGCCGCCCGCAGCACCGCTGTCGAGACCGGGGCAAGCCCGTGCGCTCCAGAAGCGCTGAGGCGGCGGCCCACGACCTGCGGAACTCACGAAGGCCAGCGCTTCACTATCCAGGCAGCAACAGCCACACCCCCGAAGATTGCGGTCAAGACTACGGAAGGCATCAAGCAGTCAACGAAGAGCGGCATGGCGGAACGCTAGCCTCGCCTCCGTGATGGCGCCCACCCCGCTGCACGCTGTCCTGGTTGCGCGGGCCGCCACAGGCGCCCCCCGCCCGGCGAGTGCTACCACCAGGACGAAGCCCGGTTGACAGGGCGCTGCCCAGCGCGCCGCGCTCCGGCGGCCGTCCGGGCGCCGGTCAGGCGTAGCCGCGCCGCCAGTTCCAGCCGATGAAGGTGTGGCGCAGCGCCACCTCGAAGTGGCAGGAGGCGCGGCGGGTCGCAGGGTCCGGCCGGTGCCGTCTGCCTTTACGACCTCGGGAGGAATTGACTTCTGCGCGTGCTGGCCTGCGGGTTCGGCTGGTGTGTGATCAGCAGGCCGTCGGCCGGACGGATATCAGGTGTGTGCTGTGCCGAGGGCGTATGGGCCTGCGGGCGGAGCCGTCGGAGACGGGTCCGGCGATTGCCAGGTGGTTTCAGCGTAGGTGTCTCGGCGTCCGGTGAACCGTTGGAGTGGGCGCCACTGTTTGTACCCGGCGTGGTGCGTTCCACGCAGATCCGGCGGGAGGGCTGGCGGCGCCTTGCTTCGTGCCAGGCCCGCTTGGCGCCCTCGCAGGCATCGTCCCCGGGGGGCGCCGCACTTGGACTCCAGTGCCATCGATGCGTAGGTCGACGCCCTCGTTCTGGGCGTAGGCGAACACGTCCCCAGGGTGCGGAGGCGCGGGCCGGGCCGCTCCGGGACGGCGAAGCCGCGGGCTGCGAGCAGGGGCCTCACCTGGCGGACGGCCACGGAGACCGTGGAGCGGTCGACACCGGTACAGCTCGGCCAGCGCCTCGTGAGGTAGCCCCCAGTCGCAGGCAGACCAAAGTGACCAGCAGCCGGTCGGTGAAGACCAGCTTCGGCTTGCGTCCGGCTCCCGGGGCCCGCCTGCGGGCCCCGCCGCGTTCCTCGGCGCGAGCAGACTCGCGGGGGCCGACTCCCAGCGTGGCGCAACTTCTTCGAGTGACTCGCCGAAGTGTCGGCGGGAGATGCCGGTGCAAACAGGATGGGACGAGGCCACGCGGAGTAGCTCGTGATTCACACCTAGAGACCCCGCGTGGCCGTCCTCATGTCACGGCCCGCCTCAGGGACGAATCCGCCCTGCGCTCAATCGGCGAGTTTCGACGACTCGGACGCCCAACCCCCGGATCCCTAGCGGAAGTCGTCCGCGTGCTCCTCCGCCCATGCTCGGAACGTCCGCGCCGGCCGCCCGAGTAGCTGTTCCACGGTGTCAGTCACTCGCTCAGGCGAGTCCACGAATGCCCTCCACGCCTTCAGCCTGGCCTCCACGAACTCTGCATTCCCCCAGGCCGCTGTCAACTGCTTGCGTGCTGCCTCCAGCGGCAGCTCCTCCCACCGCACCTCGCGCCCGACCACCTCGCCGATGATCCTTACCTGCTCGGCATGGGTGATCGACTCGGGTCCCGTGATCACGTATTTGCCCCCGTCGTGCCCAGGGGAGGTGAGCACGTGTACGGCCACGTCCGCGATGTCGCGCTCGTGGATCAGCGATCTGGATGCCTGACCGTACGGCCAGCGCACGACTCCGCGCCTGACCTGATCGGCCCACACCAGCGTGTTCGTGGCGAAGTCGATGGCCCGCAGGAACGTCCAGCTCATCCCGGACTTCCGGATCAGCCGCTCCATCTCCTGGTGGAAGATCGTGGCCTGCTCGCCGTCCGCGAGGTCGGCCACATCGGTCGACAAGTACACGACTCGCTTGGCGTGTCCGGCGATCGCCTCCACCACGCTGGGCTCCACGGGAATCCCGGGCCACATCAGGTACACGCTCTCCACACCGCGCAGCGCGGGTTCCAGTGTCTTCGCAGACGAAAGGTCACCACGCACGGCCTCCACGCCCTCGGGCAGCGACGTCCTGGCCGGGTCGCGCACCAGCGCCCGAACCTCAAGCCCAGCCCCGGCCAGCGAGGAGACCACATGCTTACCTACGTTGCCGGTCGCGCCGGTCACAAGAATCTTGGTCACAGACAGGCCAACCCCGGCCGCGCCTGGACTATGCCCAGCCATGGGCTCCGGCTCACGATCACACAACTCCCTATTCCTCCCGGGGCCGTTAGGCCGAGGTACGAGTGGTGGGTGTTGGGCGTACCAGGTCCCGGTCGCGTCGAGGATGCCCCGGTAGGCGGAGTCCAACGCATGCCTTGCTCCGGGAGGCGGGGCAGTCGGCGGCACAGTCGACGCCCGCGGTGGCGGACTTCGGCGATCAGCCCGCGTCCCAGGGCTCGCGGTTCCACTGCTGGGTGGCGTCGGTGGCCGCGCTCACGCCACGGCTGCCCTCGGTGGTCCAGTCCGACGTCAAGTGCGGGCCGGTCATGCGGATACCGCCGCAGTCGTACATCTCGTTCCAGCTGGAGAGCCGATGCCGGCCGCTCTCGGATCAGGTCCGGGGTGTCCCGGACGCCGTGGTGCACCGTCACCGTCAGGCGGTGCGGCCGCAGTCGGTCGCCACCATCGCGTACACCTCGGGTACCACCGGGCCGCGGCCCAGGGGCTGCGTGATCACCCATGCCGATCTCGCGGCCGTGTCGACCCCGAGGCGTCCGCACACCGGCGCCGGTTGCGCGGGAGGCAACTGTCCCGCTCCGAGCACGTGGCGGTCGGCGAGGCGCTGCATGCGGAGATCCAACGGGCCGTGTCCATGGCGAACAAGCCTTGAGGGGACGGTCACTTGGTGGTAGGTCAGGGGGTGTCGAGTGATGTCCGTGTGACGACCGAATGCCGCCTTGTTCGCATCTGTGGGGCCCGATAACTGTCGTGTGCAGTGGCACATGCCCGATGACCGACCACCATCGGAGACCCCCATGCTGCGGGTGCACTTCACTCCCGAGGACATCGCTCGCGTACGCGTCGCCGCCGCCCCCGATCCGCTCTGGGAAATCACCAACAGCTTTCAGCTCCTGGCCCGCAAGGACACCTCGCTGGTGTTCGGGGAATGGCGGCGCCTCGTCCGGCAGCAGCTTCCGTCGTGCGGTCCCGTACTGGGCTCCGTACTGGGCCCACTGCTCCCGCCGCGCGGATACTCCCCGGACTTCCTCACCCCCGATCTGTGCGGTTCCCACGACCTGGACAGCGCGGTCGACACCCTGCTCAGCACCCCCCGGGCCTGCCTGCGCCGTGATCTGCTCAGACTCGCCGCCTCCTCCGGCCGGTACAGACCGCTGCCGTCCGGGACCCGCGCTCTGGCCGAGGGCGCCCCGGAGGCCCTGCGTCGGCTGGGTGCCGCCCTGCGGGCGTACCATCAGCACGCGCTGGTCCCCTTCTGGCCGCACATCCGGGCAGAAGTGGACGCCGACCGGGCCGAGCGCGCCCGGGCGGTGCTGAGCGGCGGGGTCGAGGGCCTTCTGGCGAGCCTGCGTCCCGTACTGCGCTGGGAACCGCCCGTGCTGGAGGCCGACTATCCGGTCCACCGGGAACTGCGGCTGCGTGGACGAGGACTGCTGCTGCAACCGTCGTTCTTCTGTTCCCGTACCCCCGTCACGCTCGTGGCGGAGGAGCCGGCGGCCGTACTCGTCTATCCCATCCAGCACACCCTCGGCTGGGCCGGGGACCACAGCGGCGGCACGGCGGAACGGGTCGCGGCGCTGGGTGCCCTGATCGGTCGCACCCGGGCCGCCATCCTCGAGGACGTGGTGGCGGGGCGTACGACGGGGGAACTCGCCGGGCGGTTCGGCATCTCCGGGCCGGCCGCGAGCCAGCACACCGCCGTGCTGCGCCGGGCCGGGCTGCTGCGGAGCGTGCGGCGCAGCAGGTCCGTGCTGCACACCATCACTCCGGCAGGACTCGCCCTCCTCGACAGCCCGCTGCACACCCCGCTGCAGACCTGAGCCGGCACGACGCCTAAGCCACAACTTCCACGTGTGGCGGCGGCGCGCCGTCCGGCGACAGCCTCTTGGTACGGGAACGGAGACCAGGGGGGTACACCGTGCGACGCCGGAGCAGCGCCATCACCACGGCCGTCACGATCGTCGCGGCGACCGCGGCCGTCGCCGTACTGACGGGCTGCACATCCGGGCCGGGTTCGGGGGAACCGGCCGCGGCGGCGCGGCCCGCCGAACCGGTCCGTGAGCTCACGCAGGCCGAGCAGGCCCGCCTCGGCCACGCCGAAGAGCGCCTGATCCAGCGGTGCATGGCGGATGAGGGCTTCCGCTACTGGGTCGATCCACCGCCGAGCGCCGACACGTTGCGGGCCTTCACCCGTGGTTTCGTCCTGAGCGACGTCGCCTGGGCGCGGGAGCACGGGTACGGCGAAGAGCTCCAGCGGGCGTACCTCTCCGCGAAGAAACGCGACAGGAACCTCGCCTACCGCAACAGCCTGTCCCCGACCCTGCGTGAGCGGTACGTCACCGCCCTGAGCGGCGGTCCCGAGTCGCCCGTGCTGTCCGTCGGGCTCCCGGCCGGAGGGGCGGTCCGCACCCTGGACGGCGGATGCCGGCACGTCGCCCGCGCGGAGCTGTACGGCGACACGGAGGCGTTCTTCCGCGCTGACAAGATCGCGACCAACCTCACCCCTGTCTACACGCCGAAACTCGTCCGCGACAAGCGGTTCACCGCGGCCCTGCGTAGCTGGTCCGACTGCATGCACGGGGCGACCGGCCGCCGCTACGCCGACCCGGACGCCGTCCGCACCGACCTGCACCAGCGGATCGACGGGCTCGACGCCTCGAAGGCGCGGGCGGTGGAGGTCGGGACGGCGGTCGCCGAGGCCACCTGTGCGCAGGAGACCGGCCTGCGCGACACCCTCACCCTGCTGGACCGTACGTACGGCGATCCGGTGCGCGAGCGGCACGCCGAGGAGATCGCCACCAGCAACCGGATGAAGCTGACCGCCCTGCGGCGGGCGGACCGGATCGGCGCCCGCGGCTGAGGCGGCGAGCCCCGCGTCTGCCGCCCGCAGAGGGACCCATGGGCCACGACTACGCCGATGACCGATCGGCAGACAAACAAGATCGACAGACAGACAAAACAGACAAGAGGGGAATCCATGCGCAAGATCCACGCAGTCATCGCGGCAGCAGCAGCGACCCTGGCGGCGGGCACCCTGCTCGCCGGCCCTGCCCAGGCGGCACCGGACGGGGTCAGGGGGCCGAACTGCGACCGCCTGTGGCGGACGTACCAGAACGACGGGAACGTGCGGGCCTGGCGCGACCTGGACTGCACCGGCGAACTGCTCGGCGTGACTCCGGGTGGCGACTCCAACTGGCACGACGGCTCGGGGCCGTTCCAGGGCTCGGACGGCGATGCCGCGACGTCCCTGATGAACACGGGCACACCCGGGATCGACAACGTCCAGTTCTACGTGCACGCGGGCTACGGCGGCGGCACGGGATGCGTGGCCCGGGCCGAGTACTACGTCGACAGCCTGACGGACAACAGGTTCAGCGACGGCTCGGCCGCGAACGACGCCATCAGCTCCCACCGGTGGTCGTCCGGCTGCACCAACTACTGGACCTGAGCCCGGCGGCAAGACCTGAGCCCGGCGACAACGGCGGGACTCGTACATCGGCCCCACCGGAACCGACATCGGCCCCACCGCAACCGGCGGAGCCGCTTCGGCGGTGACGCCGGCATCGCCCGGCCGTACGGCACCACCGCATGACCGGACCACCACGGCCCGCTCGCCGCCTGTCGGCGGGCGGGCCGTACCCATGGGGAGATTCACGGGCGGGCAGCACCCCGCGGCCCCCTGTCGATTGCCGGTGAGGCGACGGGGTACTGGCCCACCTCAGGAGGGAGCCCAGCGGGCCGTCGGCTTCCTCTCCGACAGCGGCTTCCCCGTCGAACGCACCGCGATCATCGGCTCCGACCTGCGGATGGTCGAAACCGTGCTGGGCCGCCTCACTCGCGGCCTAGCCGCCCTCGCCGGCGCGGGATCAGGAGCCTGGTTCGGGCTGCTGATCGGTCTGCTGTTGTCCTTCTTCGCCGCCGGGAACAACGCCATCGCCCTCTTGCTCAGCGGGCTCGCCTACGGCGCCGTCTTCGGAGCCGGCGAGAGTCCTGACCGGGTCCGTGTCCTTCTGGCCGGCCCGCTCGACGCGGGACTGGCGCGTATCGCCCGCCGACGCCCCGCACCGGCGTCGACGGCCCCGGCTTGCTGCGCGAAATCCTGGCGCGGCTTCGGGAGCTGTGAGGTCCTGAGCGGGGTGCGATCAGCGGCACAGACGGGCCGAGTGGGACTCGCTCACCTGGGCCTGACCGCCTCCGCAGGTCCTCACCGCAAGGCCTCGCCGCAGGTCCTCGCCGCAGGTCCTCGCCGAGCCAGGAATATGGACAATTTGCCACGAGTTGTACTGTGGGGAGTTACACAAGTGTCCTGAAGGTGACATGTTGAGTCACGGGACGTGTGAGGTGTTCGGCGATGGCCTGGATATCTGCGCTCGTTTCCGCCGCCGGCCGGGGAGGTGGCCGTGTCGGCCAGGTGGCGTCCGGCCTGCGAGGGCTCCTGCTGGGCGGGCCGGTGTTGCGGCGGGAGGCCGAGGCCCGGCCCGGGGGTGAGCGGGGAAAGGTCGTCGTCGAGCCGCGGTCGGCCTGGTTCGTGCAGGGTCAGGCGGCGGATCTGGGGCCGGTGACGGTGGCGTACGAACGGCAGGGGGCCGGGGAGCCCGTGGTCCTGCTGCACGGGCTCGGGTGTCACCGGCTGGCCTGGGACCCGGTCGTGCCGCTGCTGACCGGGCGCCGGGAGGTCATCGCGATGGATCTGCCGGGATTCGGCCAGTCCCCCGACCTTGATCCCGGTGTGCCCCGCGACCTGGAGACGGCTGTGGTGTGGCTGGGCTCGGTGTTCACGGCGCTGGGCGTCGAACGGCCGCACGTGGTCGGTCACTCCCTGGGCGGGCTGATCGCCCTGCGGCTGGGACAGGCCGGGCTCGCGCGCAGCGTGACCGCGCTGGCACCGGCCGGCTTCTGGACCGGCGCCGAGCGGCGCTACACGTACGCCGTGCTGAACGCGGCGCGCCAGGGCGTGCGGCTGCTGCCGCAGCCGGCTCTGGAAGCACTGGTGCGCACCGCACCCGCCCGTGCCGTGCTGACCGGCACCCTGTACGGCAGCGCGGATCTGTGCCCGCCCCATGCGGTGGCCGCGGCACTGCAGGGCCTGAAGGCCTCGGCCGCGTTCAAGGCGACCCTGCGGGCCGGGCGCGCACCGGGCCTGTTCACCGGCGACATCCCCGACGTACCGGTGACGATCGCCTGGGGCACCCGTGACCGCCTCCTGCCGCCCCGCCAGGCGGTCCGGGCTCGTGCGATGATCCCCGACGCCCGCCTCGTGCCGTTGTACGGCTGCGGTCACGTACCGATGCTGGACGCCCCCGAGGCGGTCGCCGCCGCGATCCTGCACGCCACGGAACCCGCTCCCCGGCCCATCTGAGCCCTGTGACCCGAGGGTCCCTGGCTCCGCGGGGCTCATCGCCTCCGGTGCTCCCGAGTACGGTGCTCCCGGTCAGCCGGAGGTCCCGTGGCGTCCGTCGTAGCCCGCCTACTGCTGCTGCTCTCCGCGCAGCTGCTCGATGGCGTCCAGGACTCCCTTCCGGCGGGCATGCGTGCGCTCGTAGGTCTCGATCACCGTCAGGTCCGCCGGGGACAGGTCGGGCAGCCGACGCTCGATCTGGTCCGTGCTGAGCTGGCTGAACCCGTGAATCGGCAGATCCTCCTCCCGCCTGACCGACCCCAGGACCTCCTCGGCGATGGGGCTGGACACGGGCATCTTCCGGTCCGCCCCCTCGGCCGCACTCTCGGCGGGCCGGCCGCCGCGCCCGGCGATGTCACGGGCCCGGTCGAAAGCGGTCCGCACGGTCTGGACCGCGGCCCCGGCCAGACCGCCGTCGCGGTTCTCTCCCGGTTCGGAGCCGTCGGTGGATGCCGCCACGGCGCGGGCATGTTCGGCGAGGCTGGCCTCCAGCGCACGCAGCAGTTCCTCGTCCTGACGGCGCAGCGAGCCGAACAGCTCGGCGGTCCCCTGGTCGTCCGCCTGTTCCGCGAGGACCTCCCCGGCCCGGCACGCCGCCAGCGCCCGCGCCGCCGACGCGTACTCGTCCTCCGCGTTCCTCAGCAGCTGCCGCGCATCGGCCGGGCCTCCGCCGGGCAGCACGCCCCTGACCACCCTCGACCCGATCGTCACCGGCAGCATCGCGGTACGCACCGCGCCCCGCGAAACCCACCGCGTCACTCCCGCCGCGGTGCCGAGCAGCCCCCGTGACTGCAGAACGCGCACCTGGTGCTGGATGCGCTGCAGACTGTCCTGAACCTCCTCGGCGTGGTGTTCGAGAAGCTGCCGGTGCGAACCCGGCGGCGTGACCGCCGCATCCGCCCGGAACCGGTCGAGGACGGCGGCGTGAGCCTGGCGCGCGTCTTCCAGCGCCGGTACCAGTTCCTCCGTCATCACTGCCATGCGGGACTCCTGAGTGAGGGAAGAGGGGCGGCCGTTCGCCGCGCAGGGAAGGCGGCTGCCCCTGGCGGCCGCCTTCCCTGACGGGGCAACCGGGACCATCCTGCGGGAACCAGGCCAAGATCGCCCGGCGGGAGGCCCGGAACGGGCGGTGCCCGGCGGATCACCGGGCCGCCGCAGCGTGCCGCCGACGGGGGCCGGGACTGCCCGGACTGGTCCGACTGGGTGGTGGCGAAGACGAAGCCACCCCCTCCTCCTGATGCCGCGGTAAGCCTCGGTGATCCCCCTGACGACCACCCGACGATCGCATGGCCCCCAAGCGCCCACCGCGCACGGGGGCGCCACCGCCGCGATGGGCGGTTCGACCGATCAGGACCCGGGCGCGCAGATGCGGTGGCCCGTGAGGGTGGAGTGGCGGTGTTGAGGCGCGCTGCCGAATCGATTCACAGCGGCGGCACTCGGCCGAGCCGGCTCCAACAGGCCCTGCTGGGCGGACGGCGTCCGAGGGACAGGCCGACTGCTCCTCGACCACGGAAGTAGCCCACAGGCGAACGGCCCGCCGGGCCCGCACCGGCGCGGCCCCTGCTTCGCCCCCGGGCCGGAGCGCGCGACACCAGCGGCACGGTGGCCTTCGCCCCCGCCGGAGGCGACCCGGGCCAGGACACCCGGACGTCGACGGGAGATCCTGGACTCAGGATGCGGATCGTCTGTGTCGTTGTCGTCCTGGCCGCCGCGAACCTGCTCAACAACTGGCTCGCGCGGGGGCCCTACGCGTATGTGCTCACCTGTGTGATCGCCACGGCCGTCCTGCTGTTGATCGCCCGCTGGGACGGTCTCACCCCGGCCGACCTGGGGCTCGACGCGGCGGGCGTGCGCCAGGGGCTGCGGTGGATGCCCGTCCTGGCCGGTGCCGTCCTCGTCGTCCTCCTGCTCCTCCTCGCCGTACCGGTCGGCCGGGAGGCCTTCCGCGATGCCAGGGCCGTCGACCTGTCCACGACGGAGCTGCTGTGGCGGGTGCTGGTGCGGGTGCCGTTCGGGACCGTGCTGCTGGAGGAGACGGCCTTCCGCGGTGTGCTGTGGGCCATGATCCGGCGCCGGCGCGGAACGGCGTGGGCCACCACCGTCTCGTCGCTGCTGTTCGGTCTGTGGCACCTGCTGCCCTCTCGCGGGCTGGGCCGCTCCAACGCCGGCGTCGCGACGGTCTTCGGCGGCGGCTCGGCGGACGTGACGCCGATCGTCATGGCGGCCGTCGCGGCCATGGTGGCCGCCGGGGTGGTGCTGTGCGAGCTGCGGCGCCGCTCCGGCAGCCTGCTGGCGCCCGCGGCCTTGCACTGGGCGATCAACGGCTTCGGCTACGCGCTGGCCTGGGCGACACCCCGATGGGGGCCCTCGGCCTGAACCCCCGGCAGTGTGCAGCGGACGCGCGCGCGAACCGCAGTCCGCGCGGCGTACCACCTCGTCGTGTCTTGTTGCTGTGGGAGGCTCCCAGACCTCCTGGAGGCTCGGTGCGGCGGACTGCTGCCCGCAGACGGGCCGGCAGTTCGTCCATGCTGAACGGCTTGGTGATGTAGTCGTCGGCGCCCGCGTCGAGCGCGGCGACCTTCTCGTCGTTGGCACGGCGCGCGGACAGGACGAGGATCGGTACGCGGGTCCAGCCGCGCAGCGCTGTGATGACGTCGACGCCGTCCATGTCCGGCAGACCGAGGTCGAGCATCACCACATCGGGCCGGCGGGCGGCGGCCAGGCGGAGCGCGGAGGCACCGTCGGGCGCCGCGTCCACTCCGTACTGACGGGCCCGCAGGTTGATCACGAGGGCTCGTACGAGCTGGGGGTCGTCTTCCACGACCAGCACCCGAGTCATCGGTGTGCGCCCTTCCTGTCGTGCGCGGGGCCGAAGAGATCACAGGGCCGTACGGCCGTACCACCGGCTCCCGCGCGGGTCGCATCACGCCATCAGCTCTTCGCCGCGAGTTCCTCGAGCGCGATGTTGAGTCGGAGGACGTTCACCCGGGGCTCGCCGACGAAGCCGAGGGTGCGGCCTTCGGTGTGTTCGTCGACGAGGTGCTGGACCTGGGCGACGGACAGGCCGTTCCTCTCCGCCACCCGGCGGACCTGGAGGTCCGCGTACTGCGGGGAGATGTCCGGGTCCAGGCCCGAGGCGGACGACGTCACAGCGTCGGCGGGCACGTCGGACGGCTTGACCGGGTGGCCGGGCACGGAGTTGTCCTTGATGACCGCGGCCCGGGCCGCCTTCACCTGATCGATCAGCTCCGGGTTGTCGGCGGCGAGGTTGGTGGCGCCGGACACCAGCAGCCTGTACCGGGTGTTGACGCTGTTGCTGCCGAGGCCGCCCGCCGGGCGGCCCTGGAACCACTTCAGGTCGGGATCCGGGGCGTCCTGCCCCTTCTTCAGCGGCAGGTTGTACGACTGCCCGATCAGCGAGGAGCCGACGACCCTGCCGTCCGCCTTGATCTCCGAGCCGTTCGCCTTGCCGGTGAACAGTCCCTGGGCGATACCGGTGACGACCAGCGGGTAGATGACGCCCGTCACCAGGGTCAGCACGAGGAGGGCGCGCAGGCCCGCCCCCAGCAACCGGGCGGTGTTCGATACCGAGTTGTTCATGGGGATCAGCACGCTTTCGAGGAACCGTTCGAGGAGTTACAGCCCGGGGATGAGGGAGATGAGCAGGTCGATGAGCTTGATGCCGATGAAGGGGGCGATCAGGCCGCCCAGGCCGTAGATCGCGAGGTTGCGGCGGAGCATCCTGTCCGCGCTGACCGGCCGGTACCGCACACCCCGGAGCGCGAGCGGGACCAGCGCGATGATGATCAGCGCGTTGAAGATGACGGCCGACAGGATCGCGGAGTCCGGCGAGGACAGCGCCATGATGTTCAGCTTGTCCAGGCCCGGGTGGACGGCCGCGAACAGCGCAGGGATGATCGCGAAGTACTTGGCGACGTCGTTGGCGATGGAGAACGTCGTCAACGCGCCCCGGGTGATGAGGAGTCGCTTGCCGATCTCGACGATCTCGATGAGCTTGGTCGGGTTGGAGTCGAGGTCGACCATGTTGCCGGCCTCCTTCGCGGCCGACGTACCGGTGTTCATCGCCACGCCGACGTCCGCCTGGGCCAGCGCCGGGGCGTCGTTCGTGCCGTCGCCGGTCATCGCGACCAGCTTGCCGCCGGCCGGCCAGGGCGTCCTGGTGCGCAGGCCGGGTGGGAGTGGCTGTGGACATCGAGTCCTCTTGCTTGTCTGTGCGGGTGGTCATGCCGCCAGCCCCTCCGCCAGCGGGCCCAGCGCCAGGGCCGGGAAGTACGTCAGACCGGTGATGATCACGATCGCGCCCACCAACAGGCTGCCGGGCGCGATCTCGCCCAGCATCATCCCGAGCAGGGTGATGCCGCCGCCCAGGCCGGTGAAGGAGGAGTGGAAGGAATCCACCGCGCCGGTCGACGTGAGCATCGTGGAGGTCGCGAAGATCGACGAGGCGCCCACGCCGGTCACAGCTTCGTCACTCCCTTGGCGACGAAGGCCACCAGCACGAAGAGCGCGACGGTGGTGAGGACGAAGGCCAGATCGGCCATCGCGAACTCCTGGAAGAGGTTCGGAACAGAAACGGACGGATCAAGGAAACGTCCCTGTTGACCGAGATCGAGCGCTGTTGACGGTTCTCTAACGGCAGCGCCGTCAGCTTTGACAGGGTTCTGACGCCCCGCCTCACCACCTGCGCCGGCAGCGCTCGTGCAGGTCACCGCGCAGGCATCGCGTCCCTACTCGGCGGGGTGGCGGTGGCCGTCAGAGGGTGGTCAACGAGCACCGTTGAAAGTAGGCTTCTTCGCTCATGACAATCGTTTCAAGGTGAGGTTCCCGTGACCGAGCAACAGGCCGCCGTCGGAGAGGTGTTCAGCGCGGGCGCCGAGGAGTTCCACCGCTGGTCACCGCTGCTGTGGGACCAGGTCGGGCAGGCCACGGCGGAGGTGTCGGCCCCGGCCCTCGGCGAGCGGGTGCTCGACGCCTGCTGCGGGGCCGGAGCGTCAGCCCTGCCCGCGGCCCGTGCCGTCGGCCCCGGAGGGCTGGTCGACGCGGTGGACCTCTCCGGCGCCCTCGTGACGCTCGGCGAGCAGCGCGCGCGGCAGGAGGGGCTGACCAATGTGCGGTTCCACCAGCACGACGTGACGGCCTGGTCGGCACCGGACGGCGGCTACGACCTGGTGCAGTGCGCCCTGGGCGTGTTCTTCTTCCCCGACATGGACCGTGATGCCGCCAAGCTCGTGGCGCTGCTGCGTCCGGGCGGCCGGCTCGCGGTGACCGTATGGGAGAAGGGAGCGCTCGGCGGCTGGGGGCAGGCGTTCAAGGGTGCGGTCGAGACGGAGCGGGAATGGCCGGGTTCCGCGCAGTCGGACCAACTGGCCCGCATCGACACCGCCGACGCGCTCGCCGCCTGGCTGGAGGGCCTCGGGCTGCACGAGCCCCGGGTCGTACGCCGGGAACTCGCCGTGCCGCTGACCCCCGCGACCGCCTGGGACCTGGCGGTGGGCAGCGGCACTCGCGCCCTGCTCGCCGGGCTCGCGCCCGCCGCGGTGGAACGCGTCCGCACGCGCTTCACGGCCGCGCTGGAGGCGGCGTCGGTGACGGATCTGGACGTACGGATCCTGACCGGAACGGCCGTGGCATGACGCGAAGGCCGCCTCACACCGCCACCCGGCAGGCCGCCGAGGGCTTCACGGCCGCGGTCTGCCGGGCCGAGGGCGGCTGCGGCGCGGCGGACGGCCGCGTGCTCGAAGCACTGCGCGGCGCCACCCGGAGGGCGCCGTTCGGGCTGCTCGTCGCCACCGGCTGCCTGGGCCGGCACCTGCACTGCCCGCACCACGAGGGCAATCAGGTGCCGCGCACCGGCCACCGGGTGGTGGTCCAGCCGTGCACCCGGGAGCGCACACCGCTCGGCCCCGCCCTGGCCTTCGGCCCGCTCATGGATCCGGCGCAGGCCGAGGCCCTGGCCGACTGGCTGGCGGAGGGCCTGAACCAAGGGCGCCGACCTCCGCGTCGGCTGCTGGCCGTACAACCGTCACACCGCCCGGAGCGGTAGCACAGCGGCAGCGGGCACGGTCGTCACACACCAGGGGGACGCGCCTTCGCGCCGCCCTCCCCGCAGACGCCCTGATGTGAACACCGCCGAGCGCCACCGTGGCCGCGGCGTTACCCCTCCCCTTGCGGTACGACACCGGCGCCCGGGGCGTAAGAGGGCGCACGTGAGGGAAAGGTGCTATACGGCGAACCGCAGGAGGAAGCGTCGGCCGCGCTCGGCATGCCGGGCCTTGGCGTTCTCGGGGGAGGGACACGCATGGGCAGGCCCCTGTACCTGGCACCCCGGCTCGGTGCCCGGTTGCGGTCCCTTCTCCAAGCCCCCGACTTCCTGCACATGCTCACCCAGGCGCTGGGATCACCGCTCAACGTGCTCGTGCCCGACCAGATCGCCGAGAACCTCGAGCGGTTCCGTTCCGTCTACCGCAGGCACCACCTGTCGGGCCAGGTCTTCTTCGCCCACAAGGCCAACCGGTCGAGTTCCCTGCTGCGGCGGCTCGCCGCCACGGACGCGGGCGTGGACGTGGCGTCGCTGGGCGAACTGCAGCACGCTCTCGGCGCCGGCTTCGTGCCCGACCGGATCGTGGCCACCGGGCCCAAGAACCCTCAGTTCCTGTGGCTGGCGGCCCGCGCCGGAGTGACCGTCAGCGTCGACTCGGCCGGTGAACTGGACGAGCTCGCCGGTCTCGTCCGCAAGCACGCACTCCCCCGGGCCCGCGTCATGCTGCGGTTGTCGGGATTCGAGGCATCCGGCGTGCGGGTGCTGAGCCGGCGCAGCCGCTTCGGCTCGCCCGTGCACGACCTCGACACGCTGCTGGAGACCGTCGAACGGCACGGGGACACGGTCGAACTGACCGGCGTGGCCTACCACTTGGACACCACCAGTCTCACCGAGAAGGCCACGGCCCTGGAGGGCTGCCTGGCCGTGCTGGAGGCGTGCCGGAGCCGCGGGCTGCGTCCGCGGGCCGTGGACATCGGCGGCGGATTCGGCGTCAACTACCTGGCGGACCGGGAGCAGTGGGAGCGGTACACGACCGAGCTCACGGAAGCCGTGCTGGGCAGGCGCCCACCCCTGACCTGGCAGGGGCACGGTTACGGGCTGCGCAACGAGGGCGGCACGGTGCGCGGAACGCTGGGGCTGTACCCGGCTCACCGGCCGGTCGCCGGTGAGCGGTATCTGGACGAGTTGCTGGCGCAGCCCGCCGCGTCGCTCGGTGGCCGCCCGCTGGCCGCACTGCTGCTGGAGTACCTGTACGACCTGTACGTCGAACCGGGGCGGGCCCTGGTGGACCAGTGCGGGGTCACGCTGGCGACCGTACTCGAGGTGCGCGACTCCGGCACCGGCGATGCCCTGCTGGTCCGGCTGGCGCTGAAGGCCGCAGACGTGGCCCTGGAGGACCACGGGGTGTTGCTGGACCCCGTCGTCGTCCCCAGGGACGGCACCGCGGTCCGCTCCGGCACCGGGCCCGTCGGTGTCCATCTCTTCGGCAGCCTCTGCCTGGAGAGCGACCTGATCACCCGGCGGACCGTGTTCCTTCCGCGCCGGCCGGAACCGGGCGATCTGATGGTCTTCGCCAACACCGCCGGCTACGCCATGGACTTCCACGCCGGCCAGGCACAGCACCAGCCCGTCGCCCGCAAGGTCGCCGCCTGGCAGGACGGCGGCTCATGGCGTTGGAGCCTCGACGAACAGTACTGGCCGACCACGCCCTCGGGGGGACATCAGTGAGGTACGACAGCATCACCGAGGTCATCGGCAACACTCCCCTGGTGCGCATCGATCCGGACGTCACCGGCCTGCAAAACATCGACTTGTTCGCCAAGCTGGAGATGCTCAACCCCTTCGGCTCGGTCAAGGACCGGGCCGCCTGGAACATGGCGCGTCCCCATCTGGACGACGCGGTCGAGCACGGAAGTCAGATCGTCGAACTCTCCAGCGGCAACACGGCCAAGGCGCTGGCCGTCATCGCGGGGATGCACGGCCTGACCTTCAAGAGCGTCACCAACCGTATGAGGGTGCCGGAGATCAAGGACCTGCTCCTGCTGCTGGGCGCTCAGATCGAGGAGCTGCCGGGGCAGAGCGAGTGCCTCGACCCGACCGCGACCGACGACCCGCTGACCCTGTTCCACCGCACCCTCGCCGAGTCCGGCACGGCCTGTCTGCACACCGACCAGTACTTCAACCCCCGCAACACGGAAGCGCACCTGGCCGGCACCGGCCCGGAGATCGTCAAGGACCTGGACGGCCGGGCTCCGGACTGGTTCATCGCCTGCGTGGGCACCGCCGGCTCCTCCACCGGCGTGGCCCGGGTGCTGCGCGAGCACGACCCGAAGGTTCGGGTCGTCGGGCTGGTCGGGGGCAAGTCCGACTTCATACCGGGCATCCGCACCATCGACGAGGTCCAGGAGGTCGGCCTGTTCGACCCGGACACCTACGACGTGATGGAGACGGTGAGCGCGGACGAAGCCATCGAGGGGATGCTCACCCTGGTCCGCCGCTGCGGGATGCTGGCCGGCCCCACCGGCGGAGCCGCCTACTTCGGCGCGATCCGCCATCTGCGCGAGGTGGACGCACAGCTGACGGAGCGTCAGGCGGAGCGCCGGACGGCCGTCTTCATCGTCTGCGACCGCGTGGAGAGCTATCTGAGCTACGTCCGGCAGCGGCGGCCCGACCTGCTGGGCCGGCCCCGGAGGAAGAACTCGGTGGCCGATCTGTCCGACGCCGAAGTGAGCGCCGCCCCTGCCATCGGTGTGGCGGACGCCCAGCGGTGGATCGCCACCGGCGAGCCGCTCGTGGTCGACCTGCGCAGCCCGTTCGCATACGCGGCGCTGCACATCGACGGGTCCGTCAACATCGTCGACGAGCTGTTCGACGAGCTCGTGCGGGGCGGTCTGCCCTTCAGCCGGAGCCGGCCGGTGCTGCTGGCCTGTCCGGTCGGCGAGAAGTCCGCCCGGTACGCGGCCCTGCTGACCCGCATGGGACATCCGGACGTCCGCAGCCTCGCCGGCGGCATCGTCGCCTGGCGCGATGCGGGCGCTCCCCTGGTACGGGACTGACATGACCGTCACCTCGGCCCGGGGCAACGGCATGGTCTTCCCCGACGACCTGCGGGACTGGCAGCGCGAGCTGCGCGGCCAGTTCCCGATCATCACGGCCCATCCGGAGCTGGCCTACCTGGACAGTGCCGCCACCGCCCAGAAACCGCAGTCCGTGCTGGACGCCGTCCAGACGTACCTCACCACCGCCAACGCCAACGCCGGGCGCGGCACCTACACCTGGGCCAACCGCACCACGGAACTGGTGGAGCGGACCCGGGACCGCGTCAGGGAGTTTTTGGCCGACCCGGCTCCGGAACGCTCCGGCGTGTACTTCACCAGCGGCACGACCGAGGGGCTGCGCACGATCGCCCGCGACTGGCTGACCTCGTACCTCACCGACGGGGACGAGATCGTCGCCCCCGTCGCCGACCACCAGGCCAACATCGCGCCCTGGCTGGAGACGCAGGCACTCCTGGCCGGTCAGGGGGTGCGCGTCCACGTCCGTCCGATGCCGTACCAGCCCGGCTCCCACGACTACGACCACCTCGCACTGGCACAACTGGCCGGGCCGCGCACCCGGTTCGTCGCCACCACCCACGTCCACCACGTCTACGGCGGCAACATGAACGTCCACCGCATCCGCCAGGCGGTCGGCCCGGACGCGGTCATCTGCCTCGACGCCGCCCAGAGCATCGGCCACCTGCCGGTGTCCGTGGCCGACCTGGACGTGGACTTCGTCGTCTTCTCCGGGCACAAGGCCCTGGCCCTGCCCGGCACGGGCGCGGTCTGGGCTCGGCAGGCACGTGGACCGGCCTTCTCCCCCGGCGGGTGGAACGGCACCCCGAACACCACCGGCATCGCCTCCCTCGCCGCCGCGCTCGACTGGCTGGAGGCCGCAGGCACCGACCGCGTCGAGCGCTGGACGGTGGCCCTGGCGGCCCGGCTCACCGAGGGACTGCGCCACCTGGACGCCTACGAGATCCTCGGCTGCCACCTCAGCCTGGCCGCCGACTCGCCCGTCCAGCAGCGCCAGGGCATCGTCACCTTCCGGCACCGCGACATCGACTCGGGCGACCTCGGCTTCATCCTCTTCAGCCACGGCTTCATGGTCCGCTCGGACCACCACTGCCAAGGCAGCGCGGGTGAGACGACCGGATCGGTACGGGTCAGCCTGCACGTGTACAACACCCCTGAGGAAATCGACCGGTTGTTGTCCGTACTCGCCGGCCTTCACTGAGATGGCCGCGCCAGATGTGAATGAGAACCGTTTCCACCTGTAGGGTGCGAGAGTTCCCGGAAGACAGGTGCGAACGGCGAGGGTGGCACGACCGGATGGGGCTGAGCATGGCGACGGCCGAGCTGTGGGTGGAACGCTGGGAACGCCAGCAGCAGCGGTACGCCGTCGGCCGCGAGGAGCGGTTCACGGTCATCGCGGACGTGGTCGAGCACATCACGGCCGACAGCCCCGCCACGCCCCTGGTACTCGACCTGGGCTGCGGCCCCGGCTCTCTGGCGGCACGACTGGCCCGGCGACTGCGGGACGCGGAAATCGTGGCCGTGGACTTGGACCCCCTGCTGCTGGAGCTGGCCCGCACCCATCACGGCGCCGCCGCCCGCTATGTCGAGGCGGTCATCGGCGAGCCCGGCTGGATCCGGGCACTGGGCCTGGACCGCCCGCTGGACGCGGCCGTGTCCACCACCGCGCTGCACTACCTCGCCCAGGACGATCTGCGGCGCACGTACCGGCAACTCGCCGCGCTGCTGCGTCCCGGCGGAGTCCTCGTCAACGGCGACCACCTGCCACCGGAGGGCAGCCCCCGGGCCGCCGGGATCGTCACCCACGTCGCACGACGCCGGGCGGAGCGGCAGCAGGCGTTCACCCACGAGGACTGGGACTCCTGGTGGGCGGCCGTGGCCGACGACCCGGAACTGGCGGACCTCCTCGCCGAACGCCGCCGCCGGCAGCCACGCGACGGCACGCGTGCGGGAACCGGCCCCGGCCTGCCGCTGTCCACGCATCTGCGGCTGCTACGGCAGGCCGGGTTCGCGCATGCCGGTCCCGTCTGGCAGTACGGCAACAGTTACGTCGTGGTGGCGACCCGTTAGACGACCTGCCGCGCCGGCCGGTCCCCGTCCGGTCGCCGGACGAGCTACGCGAGGAGCCGAGGAAGGCGTTGATCACCGGGGCTCGGGAACGGTTCGCCCGGCGCCCCACTGCCGGGTCCGGTAGGTGCCCATCAGTCGGCAGAGGATGTAGATCGTGAACGAGATGGTGGTGACGTAGGGGCTGATGGGGATGCTGCTGCCCAGGGCGAGCAGGATCCCGCCCAGGATGGAGGCCACCGCGAACGCGACGCTCAGCACGGGCAGCAGCACGGGGGACGCCGTGATCCGCGCCGCGGCGGCCGCGGGGGTGACGAGGAGGGTGAGGACCAGCAGCGCCCCCACGATCTGCACGGACAGCGCGACCGCGAGCCCCAGTACGATCATGAAGGCGAAGGACAGGGCGCGGACCGGCACGCCCCGCGCCTCGGCCACCTCCGGGTCGGCGCTGACGAACGCCAGCGGCCGCCACATCACCGCCAGCGCCAGGAGCACCACGGCCGACGTGCCGAGCAGCCAGGACATCTGCGGGGTGTCGACGGCGACGATCTGCCCGGTGAGGATGCCGAACTTGTTCGCTGCCCGGCCCTTGTACAGGGCGAGGAAGAGCACGCCCAGTCCGAGGCCGAACGGCATGAGAGTGCCGATCACCGAGTTGCGGTCCCGGGCGCGGGAGCCGAGCAGACCGATCGTCCCGGCCGCGATCAGCGATCCGACGATCGAGCCGCCCACGATGTTCACCCCCAGCAGCAGGGCGGCCGAGGCGCCGGCGAACGACAGCTCGCTGATACCGTGCACCGCGAACGGCAGGTCCCGCATGATCACGAAGACGCCCACCAGGCCGCCGACCAGGCCGAGCGCGGCGCCGGCGATGAGGGAGTTGCGCACCAGGGCGAGCAGTTCTCCGTAGTCGGCGAAGTTGAAGATCTGCTGCCAGATCCCGTCGGCGAGGGTCATGGCCGTACTCCGTGCGGCAGTTCGGGATGGTGCGGCGGTTCCGGATGGTGCGGCGGCTCGGTCACTTCGTCGGGCACGCCCACGACCGTGATCCGGTCCCGGACGCGGACGACGTCGACCTGCGTGCCGTACAACCGCGACAGCGCCTCGGAGGTCAGCACCTCGTCCGGCGTGCCGACCCGGTGGCCGCCGCGGGCGAGGTAGAGCACGCGATCCACCAGTCCCAGTACGGGGTTGATCTCGTGGGTGACGAAGACCACCGCCGTGCCGTGGGAGCGGCGCCGGGCGTCCACCAGTTCCGTCACGGCCCGTTGATGGTGCAGGTCGAGGGAGAGCAGGGGTTCGTCGCAGAGCAGGATCCGCGGGTCGGTCGCCAGCGCCTGTCCGATGCGTACGCGCTGCCGTTCGCCGCCGGAGAGCAGGCCGACGGGGACGTCCGCGTACGCGGCGGCCCCGACGGCGTCGAGGACCTCGTCCACCCGGCGGCGCACGGCGCCGGTGCGCAGCCGGGGTCCGAAGCCGTGTCCGTCGATGCCGAAGCGGACCAGGTCCCGGGCGCGGAGCATCGCGTGGGCGGGCAGCGTCGCCTGCTGCGGGACGTAGCCGATGTGCCGGCTGCCCTTGCGGGGCGGGCGGCCCAGGACCGTGAGCGTGCCGCCGGACAGCTGCCGCCCGCCCAGCAGGGCGCGTACGAAGCTGGTCTTGCCCGATCCGTTCGGCCCGAGCACGGCCAGGAACTCCCCGGGCCGTACGTCCAGATCCAGCCCCTGCCACAGCACGCGCTCGCCGTAGGACAGGGCCGCGCCGCGCAGGCTGATGAGCGCGGCGTCCGCGCCACGGTCCTCGGCCCTGCCCTCGCGGGCACGGGGCAAGGAGGCCACCGTGGGCCGCCTCACTTGCCCAGCGCGCCGGCGAGCGCGTCGACGTTGGCGGTCATCCAGCTGAGGTAGTCCTGGCCATGGGGCAGGGTCTCGGTGACGGGGACGACGGGAATCCGGGCGGTCCTGGCCGCCTGCTCGGCCTTCTCGGTCTGCGGGCCGGAGGTCTGCGCGTTGTAGACGAGCGCCTTGACCTTCTTGTCCGTGAACAGCGCCAGCGTGTCCCGCAGGGTCCTCGGGGAGACGTCGTCACCTTGCTCGACGGCCTCGCTGAACTCCTGGGGCGTCGCGTTCTTGAGCCCGCTCGCCTCGATCATGTACAGCGGCACGGGCTCGGTGATGGCCACTTCCTCGCCGCCGTGGTCCTTCTTGATCTCCGCTTCCTTCGTCTCCAGCGGCTTCAGCTTCGCCTTGAAGGCGTTCGCGTTCCCGGTGAAGGTGGCGGCGTCGTCCGGGTCTGCCTTGCCCAGGACGGCGGCGAGGCGGTCGGCGAGCCTGCCGACCGTGGGGAAGTCGTACCAGACGTGCTCGTTGAGCTCCCCGCCCGCCGGAGCGGTCTTCCCCGAGACCTTGACCGCGTTGACGACCTCGACCGACGAGTTGTCGCTGCTCTTGAGCATCCGGTCGATGAAGTCGTCGTAACCCCCGCCGTTCTCGACGACGACCTTCGCCTTGGACAGCACCAACTGGTTCTGGGTGCTGGCCTCGTAGGAGTGCGGGTCCTGGTCCGGGTCGCTGATGATCGAGGTGACCTTCACCTTCCCGCCGCCGATCTGCTCGACGATGTCCCCGTAGACGTTCGTCGAGGCCACCACCGGGATGGCGGACGAGGCAGCGGGGCTCTGAGAGGCACCGGTGCCGGTGCCGGAACCGGACGAGCCGCCGCATCCGGCCAGGACCACCAAGGAGACGCCGGTTATGAGTGGCGCCAGACGCCGGGACGAGGACGCGCGCATGGAGGATCCCTCCGCAGTGAAGTGAGTTGTCCGCCGAGCTCAGCCTGTCCCGGCTTCGGCACACGCTAGATGGCAATGGATGTCAAGACCACCTTCCGGCCATCCGATACGGGGATCCTTACCAAGAACTCAACTTCCGTCGCCTCGGCCTGCGCGGCTACGGCTCCCCGGGTGCGGCCGACTCGGACGGTGGGGAACCCGTCAGGTGTGGAAGGCGTCATCCGTGGTGAGCGGGGTCTGCCGACGACGAGACGAGGACGACGTATGAGTGACAAGGCCCGGATACTGTTCGAGGCGCTCGACCTCGACCGGAACGGGATCCTGACCCGCGAAGAGGTGATCGTCGCCCTGCGGACGAAGGGGCCCTCCTTGGCCGCGTCGGGCGTTCTGCCGGTGTGGGGAGTGCAGGACGCCGACGCCGCCTCCGCGCTGTTCGACGCGGCCGACCAGAACGGGGATGCCGTGCTCACCCTGGAGGAGTTCGCCGCGGAGGTGGACCGCCGGTTCGGCTGGAGCTGACACATCCACCTTGCGGGGCGCCGTATCGCCGCCCCGACAGGAGCAGTTGGCCACCGCGGGGCACCTCCGTCTTCTGCACCGCCGCTGCCGCAGCGGACTGCCGGCCGTGCCGAACAGGGGCCGAACCGGTGCGCTACATTTTGCCTCTCCTTGACCGCGATCATTCACGATCCCTCACGCTACGGAGTCGGCACCCACCATGAGCGACATCGTCAACGGACTCGGCCGAGCCACCGCCTACGGCGCCCTGGGCCTGGTCCTGCTGGTCCTGGGCATCGTCCTGGTCGACGTGCTGACGCCCGGAAAGCTCGGCCGGCAGATCTGGGAGCAGCGCAACCGCAACGCCGCCACGGTGCTCAGCTCCTCGCTGCTCGGTATCGGCGGGATCGTGTTCACCTCCATCTGGACGACGTACGAGGACTTCGGCAAGGGACTGGTGTCGACCGCGGCGTTCGGGCTGCTGGGGCTGGTGATGATGGCTGTGGCGTTCCTGGTGGTGGACCTGATCACGCCGGGACGCCTGGGCGCGACACTGGTCGAGCCGGAACCTCACCCCGCGGTCTGGGTGACGGCATCCTGCAACCTCGCTGTGTCCGCCGTCATCTCGGCTTCCATCGCCTGACACGGTCTCCCGACGAGCGGGACGGGATCGGGCCGGGGCGCCCTACGGACCGGAACTGATTCACGGCCCGAGCCGCTGGGTACCCGACGCCTCGGCGCGCGGGTCCGGGCACGCGTTCCGCTGTACGAAACCCAGCCGAGGACGGTATCGCGATGACCGAGTACGAACGTTCACGCACGATGCCCGCACAGCCCGAGCACGTCTTCGACCAGGCCGCCAATGTCGACCAGCTGGATGCCTGGCTGCCGGAGGCCCTGCACGTCGACGCCGGGGAGCCGCCCGCCGTCACCGTGCACGAGGACCGCACCGACGAGGACACCCCCGCCCTGTTGCGGGCGCAGCGCGACCAGATGCGGCTCGAATGGGGCACCCGCGACCGAGGCAGCTACACCGGCTGGCTCCAGGTCGCCGGCATCGGCAGCGGCGCCAGTGAGGTGACCGTGCACCTGTCGTTCTTCGACGACAGCCACGACCCGGGCGAGGAGGCCGTACGCGACGCCCTGGACACCAGCCTTCAGCGCCTGGAGGAGCAGGTGCGGCTACGGGTCGACAACGCGGCCGGCTGACCGGCGGCCCGCGCACGCCATGGCACGCGTCAAGCGGTACGCCGTCGCCGCCTCCGGACAGTGGACCGACGAGGAGGAGGGCCGCCGCCGCCTGCCCGCCGGGGAGGTCCACGCCTGGGAGCCGGGCCTGAACCAGACCGTCTGCGGGCTGTCCCTGAGCCGCTCCCAGCTGGTCCGCTTCCCGCACGTCACCTGGTCGGACACCTTCCCCGAGTCCGGCGGCGCGGCGGACCGGGTGCAGCGCCAGTGCCCGCGCTGCGCCTCGGTCGCCGGACGCCGCGGCGGTGACGCACGCCCACGGTGGCACCGCACCAACCCGCGACCGTGAGCGTCGGCGTGTCCGCTGCTCACAGACGGCCGAGACGACACCGGGCCGGAGACGGCCGCTCCGCACGTCACTCTCCGGCCCGACCAGCCGGTTGCGTGGGTGTTCGGGCGGTGGTTCCTGGCCCGGCCTCGGACACCGAGCGGCGTCACCAGGCCATCTCGTCGATCAGCGGGGTCACGTCCGGTTCCGGGGTGCGGCCCAGCGTCTGTTCGGCCCAGATCACCTTTCCGTTCGCGACGTAGCGTGTGCCCCACCGGTCCGCGAACTGCGAGACGAGGAACAGGCCGCGGCCTCCTTCGTCGGTGGTGGCGGCGCGCCGCAGCCGGGGTGAGGTGTTGCTGCCGTCCGAGACCTCGCAGACGAGGGTGCGGCCCAGCAGCATCCTGACCCGTACGGGCGGAGCGCCGTACCGGATCGCGTTGGTGAGCAGCTCGCTGAGGATGAGTTCCGTGGTGAAGGACGACTCCTGCAGCCCCCAGCCGTCCAGCCGGCGGCTCACGTCCGTACGGAGGCGGGAGACGGCCCTCGCGTCGAACGGCACGTCCCAGGCCGCGATGCGGGACGGATCGAGCAGGCGTGTCCGGGCGACCAGGAGCGCCACGTCGTCGCTCGGGTGCTCGGGCAGCATCGTGTCCATGAGGGCCCGGCAGGTCTCCTCCGGTGTCTGGCCCGGATGGGCGACAGCCGAGCGGAGCAGCTCCAGACCCTCGTCGATGTCGCGTCTGCGGTCCTCGATCAGACCGTCGGTGAACAGGACGAGCCGGCTGCCCTCGGGCAGGTCCAGCTCGCCGGCCTCGAAGGGATGCCCGCCCACTCCCAGGGGCGGCGACAAGGGCAGGTCGGGGAAGGTCACCCTGCCCCGGGGATCGACCACGGCCGGTGCGACGTGCCCGGCGCGGGAGAGGGTGCAGTGCCCGCCGACCGGGTCGTAGATGGCGTACAGGCAGGTGGCGCCCGTGACCGGCGCGGCGTCGCTGTGGGCGTTCGCGGTCTGGGTGTCCAGGAGTGTCACCATCTCGTCGAGACGGGCGAGCAGCTCGTCCGGGGGGAGGTCCAGCGACGAGAAGTTCAGCACCGCCGTCCGCAGCCTTCCCATGGTCACCGCGGCGTGCAGCCCGTGCCCCACGATGTCGCCGACGACCAGCGCCACCCGGAAGCCGGGCAGCGGGATGACGTCGAACCAGTCGCCGCCCACGCCGGCCTGCGCCGGCCGGTAGCGCCAGGCGATCTCCAGCGCGTCCTGCTCCGGAATGTCCCGGGGCAGCAGGCTGCGCTGCAGGGTGACGGCCATGGCGTGCTCGCGGGAGTACCGGCGTGCGTTGTCGATCGCGACGGCCGCCCGGGCCACCAGCTCCTCGGCGACCGCGACGTCCTCCTCCTCGAACGCGGGGGAGCCTGCGCCCCGCCAGAAGTTGGCCATGCCGAGGACCACGCCCCGTGCCCGCAGCGGCACCGTGATCAGCGAATGGATGCCGTAGTTCAGCGCCTGGCGTGCCCCCTGCGGATCGTGGGCCCGCCAGTCCTGTGCGGTGTGCAGGTTCGGCACCAGCACGGCCTTGCCGCCTTGCAGTGCCGCCACCATCGGTGTGTCGGCCACCACGAACTGAATCAGGTCTCCCACCGGCTGGAGCGGATGCCCGGTCTGGGACTCGCGCAGCGCGGTGCGCCGCATCCGGTTCACGGCGCCGGTGGGCTCCTCGCCGCGCAGCACGGAGTCGAGCAGTTCCACGGTGACGAAGTCCGCCATGCGCGGGACCGCCACCTCGGCGAGTTCCTCCGCGGTACGCCGCACGTCGAGCGTGGTGCCGATGCGCACCCCTGCCTCGTACAGGAGGGTCAGCCGGCCCCGCGCCACCTCGGCCTGGCCCGACAGGGCCCGCAGCTCCGTGGTGTCGCGGAAGGTGGCCACCAGGCCCTGCGCGCCGCCGTAGGGCTCGGTGAGCCGTGTGTTGACCGCCAGCAGCCGTTCACCGGCCGGGAGGACCTCGTCGGAGACGGCCTCGCCCGACACCAGCAGCCGCGTCAGACCGGGGGCCAGTCCCAGCTCTCTCACCGGCCGCTGGTCGGCGTCCTCCGGAAGGTCCAGGAGCCGGCGTGCCTCGTCGTTGGCGAGCAGCAGCCGCCCGTCGCCGCTGACGATCACCACCCCTTCGCGCACCGCGTGCAGCACGGCGTCGTGGTGCTCGAACATCCGGGTCATCTCGGCCGGTCCCAGACCGTGGGTCTGCCGGCGCAGCCGCCGGCTGACCATGGCCGTGCCCCCGGTCGCGAGCGCCAGCGCCGCCGCGGCCGAGCCCAGCATCACCGGCACCTGCTGGTTCAGCACGTGCCCCAGCGTCTCGAACTGGATCCCGGCGCTGACCATGCCGACCACGCGCCCGCTCTCGTCGGTCACGGGCGCCACCGCCCGCACGGCGTCGGTCGGCTCGCCGTGGAACGTCTCGGTGAAGCTCTCCCCCGCGGCGGCCCGGCCGACGCCCTCGGCCTTCGTGCCGATCAGCTCGGGCTCGGGGTCGGTCAGCCGCACCCCCTGCCTGTCCAGGACGGTGATGAAGTCGACGCCGGATGCCCGCCTGGCGTTCTCCGCCGGCGTCTGCAGCCGTGCCGTCGGGTCCGGCGACCGCAGCGCGTCCGCCGTGCCGGGCGCGTGCGCGAACGCCTCCGCCGCCGCCAGGGAACGGTTGACGGCGCCCCGCTCGCCGTCGTACCGCCCCTGTACGACCAGGGCGGCGACCGCCGCCGCGACGAGCACCAGCACGATGAGGACCTGCAGCAGAAAGACCTGCGCGGCGAGCGTACGGACGCTCAGGGACGGCGCGAGGCGGCGTCCGGGGGAACGCCACGACGGCGCACGGCGGGACGGGTCAGGGGACCGCCGTTCGCCGAACGACGGCGCCTGTCTCGCCCGGGACCGGAGGGAACGTCCGATCATGTCCCATTTCTAGCACTGCGCCTCCTTCGCGGGCGACCGGTATGCGTGCCGCCCCGGGCTTTGCCAGGGGTGAACCGGGCTTCCCCAGAGGTGACAGGGCTGATCCGTCCCGTGGGGGGTAACCGGCCTGAAGGAGGGACAAGCACGGTGCCTGAGGAAAGGAGTGCCATGCCAGGCATGCTGGAGCGCATCAAGCGGTTCGCCAGGAGCCCACAGGGGCGACGTACGGCCGGCCAGGCGCGGCGTGCCGCGGCCGACCCCCGGCGCCGGGCCCAGGCCCAGCGCCTGCTGGGCAGGCTCCGCGGCCGCCGCTGACCGCATCACCACACCACCTGCGCGGTCCGGCACACCCATATGGCCGGGCCGCGCAGTCACGCCCGGGTCGGGCATCCACTGCGTTCAGCAGCCGGAGGTCCAGGTGTGGGAGTCGCCGCGGTCGTTGGCGGTGGCGTTGTAGCCGACCTCCTGGCCGGGGTCAGGCAGACGGTGACGCCGCCGCCCTGCCATGCGCCGGCGTAGACCTTGACATGGTCCTTGACGCCCGGGCCGGAGATGCCGTGGTTGGCCCACGAGCTGTCCTGGTCGGCGATGTTGCTCTCCCACCAGCCGTCGTCACCGGTCCAGCCCACGGCCAGGCCGCCGAAGTCGGCGTCGGTGCAGGCGCAGAAGCTGCCGGAGGCACAGGGGGCGGCGGCCTGGGCCGTACCGGGGACGGTGGCCAGGGCGGCGCCGGCGGCGAGGAGCACGCCGGCCGCGGTGATGAAGGTCTTGCGCATGATGTCGGTCCTTCCGTGTGGAACGCGGTGCGGTGGGGCGACGAGTGGTCTCCGACGGGGGCGCACTCGCCGGACCCGGTGGCTGCCGGCCGGTCGGCCGGGGCTCCGGGAGTCTGGCTGTCGAGATGCGGTGGCGTGGGCTACCGCGGCACGCGGCGGCCGCCGACGTGCTGAGGTGTTGCCGGGCCGCCGGGTGTCTCGACCGGGGGCGTCTCAGAGGACGTGCCGGAGGGCGTGGCGCAGGGCGCGCTCGCGCATCCGCTGATGGTCGGCGATCCGGTCGGCGTACTCGGCGCGCAGGTCGGCCGCGTGGCGCTTCTCCAGCCGCGTGCCGGTGTCGGCGAGGTCCGTGCTGCGTACGCAGCGTGCCTCGGCCATGGCGAAGCGCCGCTGCAGAGCCGCCGCCCGACGCGGTTCGAGACCGCGGGCGCGGTCCTGGAACGCGCTGCGCAGCCGCCCGGGGTCCTCGGCCTTGTGGACCGGGGCGATGCAGCGCGCCCAGCGGGCGAGCGCGGCGCGGTAGGCGGGGTCCCGCATCACGCGGTGGTGAGCGGCGGCCTGGAGGTTGTTGACCGCGACCTCGGTGCGGAACCAGCGCGCCTGGTCGCCGTACAGGACGCGCTGTGCTTCGGCGAGGCAGCCGTCGCTGTGGGCCCTGACGAGGTGTCCGGTGGCGGTCCGGGTGGACAGTTCACGGCGTCCGGTGCCGAACAGCGCGTCGACCAGCCGCTGTCGCCGCTGCGCCGCCCGCTCGGCGGACCGCGGCGTCTGCTGTGCCTGTGGCGTGCGCTGCGGGGCCTGCCTCTGCGGAGACGTGCGGGCTTGGTCGGTGCGGGGCCGGTCTGTGGTGCCCGCGGCGCTGCCGAAGCCGTGCTCGGCGGCCCAGGCGGGGTCGTCGATCCCGTACGGGAACTCCCGCTGCCGCCCGGACGTGCCGTCCTGGGCGGCACCGCCGCCGGATCCGGTTCCGTGCGCCGAGTCGCGCGGCGGCGCCGGTGGCGGCGTCACCCCGCGGCCGGTCAGGCAACGCCGTACCAGCACGGATTCGGCGCTCTTGAGCAGGTCGTCCTGGGCACGGGAGGAGCGCGGTACGGGGCGCGGGTTTCCCGCATCGTTCTGACCCGCTTCCTGCGTGCAGCCCCCCACCAGGGTCGCCGCGCACATCCACAGCGCCACCGTGGAAACGAACCTCGAAGCCCCCACCATGGTCACCCCTCCGCCCCGTCCGGCCCCTGAGGCCGGATCAGCCGTCCTCCGACTCCCCCGTCGGCTCGACTCCCATGAGAGGGGAGCGGGAGAAGGCTGTGACCCTCGGACGTCATAGGGCCGGGCCGCAGCCGGCCCGGCCGCGCGCCTGGTCCTTTTCCTCAGTCGTCGAGCAGCCGCCACGCGGTCAGGGCGAGCCTGGCCCGTATCAGGCCGGTGGGCTCGGTGAGGTCGATGCCCAGGGCCTTTCCGGTCTGTTCGAGCCGGCGGGCGACGCTGCTGTGGTGCAGGTGGAGAAGGTCGGCGGCCCGGCGCAGGGAGCCGGTGGCGCAGTACGCGTCCAGCGTCTCCAGGTCTTGGGGGTTGCCGGCCATGCGGGCGATCGCGGCGACGTCGGCGTTGTCTCGCGCGGCGTTTGGGGGCGTCTCGGCCAGGAGCGCCAGCGCGCCCAGGTGGTCGTAGCCGATGACGGGTTCGCGGGGGGTGGTGAAGCGGAGGGCGGTGCGGGCTTGCTGCCAGGACCGGTCGGGGCTTTCGGCGGCGCCGATGCCCGCGCGTACGCCTGCCGGGAACCGGGCCGGGTCGACGGTGGTGGCCAGGATGACGCCCACGTCGGCGAGTGGTGCCGCCTTCACCGGGCGGGCCGGGCAGACCAGCCGGCCGACCTGGTCGAGGGGAAGCCGCGAGCGTACGGCGACGACGCGGACCGGCAGGTCGGCGGCGAAACCCAGGAGCCGTAACGCCCGGGCTCTGGCCGCCTCGTCGCTGTCCGGGCTGATCGCCAGTTCGACGAGGGCGGGGTCGGCCATGGTGGTGCGGGCCGGGCCGTACCGCTCGACGACCGCGGCGGCGGCGATGGCGAGCCGGTCCAGCAGCAGTTCGTCCAGCGGGCCGGGCGCGCCGGGGCGTTCCAGCCACACCGTGCCGATCTCCTCCTCGTCGAGGGTGATGGGCATCGTGGTGGACGCGGGCGGCGGCGGGGCGGAGGCCTGCCTGCCGTCGGACGAGACGCGGATCGTCCGGCCCGTGCCGTGGAGCCGGATCCCGGTCACGCACTCGGCCAGTCCCGCCGAGGCCCGGGCGAGCGCCGGGAGATCCACCCGGCGGCGCATGAGCGTGTCGTAGAACATGACGACGCGGATCGCGCCTTCGGCCTGGGAATCCAGGTGCGACAGCCGTGCGGCCAGTGCCTCCATGGCAGGAGGATAGGTGCTCCGTGGCGGACGGAGAGCGCCGATCGGTGCGTGATCCGGGCGAGTTGGCCGACGGTCGGCGGATGACCTCGCCGGGTGGCAGCCGTGAGGATGGCCGTCATGGATCCCGAACTGGAAGCATTCATCCCCTTGTTCCCCCGCGCCGACCTGACCGACCCGGTCACCGAGCGCAAGAACTTCACCGCGTTGGCCGCGGCGGTGCCGGCGCCGGACACCGCGGGACTGGAGATCGAGGACCGCACGGTGCCCGCCGATCCGGCCGTGCCGGTGCGGCTGTATCGCCCGCACCGGGCGCAGGGCGCCATCGTGTGGCTGCACGGCGGCGGATGGGTCATGGGTGACCTGGACACCGAGCACCCGTGGGCCGCCCGGCTCGCGGACGCCTCCGGCGCGACGGTGATCTCGGTGGGCTACCGCCTGGCCCCCGAGCACCCGTTCCCGGCCGCCCTGGACGACACCTACGCCGTACTGACCTGGGCGGCCGAGCACGCCGCCGAGCTCGGCATCGACCCGGAGCGGATCGCGGTCGGAGGTCACAGCGCCGGTGCGGGACTCGCGGCCGGGGTGGCGTTGCGGGCGCGCGACCAGCAGGGGCCGCCGATCCGCTTCCAGTTGCTCAACCAGCCGAGTTTGGACGACCGGCAGGAGACATGGTCGGCGCGGCACTTCACCGACACGCCCTGGATGAACCGCGACAAGATCGCCGCAGCGTGGCGGCACTACCTGGGCTCCCAGCCCGCCACGCCGTACGCCGCCCCGGCGCGGGCCGCCGACCTGTCCGGCCTGCCACCCACCTACCTCGCCACCGCCGAGTTCTGCCCGAACCGCGACGAAGACATCACCTACGCGCTGCGGCTGCTGCAGGCGGGCGTGTCGGTGGAGCTGCACCAGTGGCCCGGCACGTTCCACGGATCGCAGGCGATCCTGTCCGCCGAGGTGTCGCAGCGGCAGATCGCCGAACTCAGCTCAGCCCTGCGCCGTGCCCTGGCCGAGTGAGACGGTCACCGCCGGCCCAGCCGACCACCCCCGTGCCACGAACCTGACCGACGAAAGATCACCGAGATCACCACAGGAAGGACGTCCCGGCATGACAGTCACCCCGATCGATCTCTTCTCCTCCTTCCTCCACCTCCGGCAGGGCGGCCAAGTGCGCGCCGAACAGCCGGTGTTCGACCCCGAGCGGGACGGCTGGCAGCTGATGACCTTCCATGTGGAGACCGACGCCGACGTCCACGCCGACCACTGGGAGGTCCACCCCGACGCGGATGAAGTCGTCTCCTGTCTCACCGGCGGGATACGCCTCTGTCTCCGTCCGGAGCAGCCCGGAGACGCGGAGGAGGAGATCAAGCTGGCGGCGGGAACCGCGGTCATCGTGCCGCGCGGACGATGGCACCGCATCGCGCTGGACGCCCCCAGCGACATCATGTCGCTCACCCTGCCCCGCGGCAGCCGCCTGGAGAAGCGAGCCGACGCCTAGAAGGGCGGCGGGTCGTGGCGCCGGTGGAGGTACGAGACCGCCCCCTTCAGGAACGGGCGGTTCCTGAAGGGAGGAAGGCGACGACGGCGGCGGCGATGCACACCGCCAGGGGCACGGCGAAGGCGAAGTGCGCGCCCAGGGGGAGCAGGGCGGCGACGGCGAAACCGGCCAGGCCGTACCCGGCGCCGTTGGCGGCGTACAGGGCGGAGAACCCGGCGCTCCACGCCGACTCCGGCAGGTCCCGCTGCAGGGTCAGAGAGCGGGCGGTGAGCTGCGGCGCGGCGAACAGCCCCGCCGCCACGATGCTCACCGCGATGACCGGCAGGCTGGGCACCAGCGCCGCCGGCAGCAGTACCAGGCACAGGGCCGCCAGCAGCGCCGCCGCCTGGCGGTGGATCCTGCCCGGCCAGTGACGCAGCCCGTAGATCAGCCCGCCCACGACGCTGGTGATGGAGTAGCCGGTGAACAGGACCCCGGCGAGCGAGGCGGGGGAACCGGAGGCGTCCAGGACGGGTGGCACCGCGGTGTCCAGGACGCCGCCGGCGAAGCCGCCGACCAGGGCCAGTGCGAGGGAGGGCAGGGCCGCGCGCAGCAGGACCGGGCCCAGCGCCATTCCCGAACGCCGGGCGCCGTCGGCCCCGTCACCGTCGGACGGTGCCGCCGGCAGGCGCAGCGAGGCCAGTGCCGCGGCGGCGGCCAGCACGGCCATGGTGGCCACCGCCAGCCGGGGGTCGCCGACGGCGACCAGCACGGACACGCCGACCGGGGCCACGGTCCAGGCCAGCTCCAGCAGCGTGGTGTCCAGACTCATCGCCGGGTGCAGCAGCGGCGGGTCCATGGTGCGGGCGAGCAGCGCTCTGAGCTGTCCGGGCACTCCGGCCCCGATGCCGCCCGCCACGCCCGCCAGGATCACCAGGGCCGCGGCGGGCAGCACGCTGGCGGTGGCGGCCAGCAGGGTGTAGGCGGCGGCGCGGACGACCAGCGCCACCCGCACGTAGCGGTGGCCGCGCCACCGGTCGGCGAGCACGCCGAGCCACGGCGCCAGCGCGGCCTCGGTGATGGCGTGGGCGCCGGAGGCCAGTCCGCCGACGGTGAACGATCCCGTCTGATGGCCCAGCAGCACCAGCGCCAGCGGCGCCATCGCGTCGGGGATCCGGCTCAGCAGTGTGGTCAGCGCCCAGGGCCGCCACCAGGGCACCGACATCACCTGCCGGTATCCCGCCGGTCGTGCGGTCACCTCCGTGCCCAACAGGGCCCTCCCTTCCACGAACGCGGCCAGGGCCCGCACCGGCCCCCGTGGGCGCGTCGGGTTCCCCCGTGGACGTCCGTCATGGGTGCCTCACCGCGCGCAGCCGGGCGGCGAGCGCGCCGACCGTCGGGTGGCGGAACAACTCGGTCGGCGGCAGGTCCGGCGCCAGCGCGCTCATGGCGCGGATCGCCCGGAACGAGTCACCGCCCAGGGCGAAGAAGTCCGCGTCCGGCCCCGGCGGCGGGACCTGCAGCACCTCGGCCCACACCGCCGCCACCCGCTGCTCCTCCGGATCCGCGTGTCCGTCGTGCCTCCCGGGCTCCCCGTGCGCCGCGGTCCGCTCGGGGCGGATCCCGGGCGGGCCCGGAGGTGCCTGGGCCAGCCGCCGCCGGTCGACCTTGCCGTTGGGGCTGAGCGGGAGGCTGTCGGTGACGATCACGGTACCCGGCACCAGGGCCGCGGGCAGCCTGGCGGCCAGTTCCGCGCGGACCGCCTCGGGGCGCACCGTGTCCCCCGGGCGGGGGACGACGTACCCGACGAGTTGCCGGCCGGTGCGTCCGCCGGTCGCGACGGCGACGGCCTGCCGTACGCCGGGCACCTGCCGCAAGTGGTGCTCGATCTCCCCGAGTTCGACCCGGACCCCGCTGATCTTCACCTGGAAGTCGAGCCTGCCGAGGAGTTCCACGAGCCCGTCCGGGTGGTAGCGGGCCAGGTCGCCGGTGCGGTAGAGCCGCTCCTCGCCCACCGCGGGGTGGTGCCAGGTCCAGAACCGTTCGGCGGTCAGTTCCGGCCGGCCGGCGTATCCGCGGGCGAGCCCGGTCCCCGCGAGGTGCAGTTCGCCGGGCACACCGACGGGGACCGGCTGCCCGCCGGGGTCGAGGATGTACAGACGCTGGTTGGCCAGCGGACGGCCGTACGGCACGCTCGGCCAGTCGGGTGGGCCCGTGGGCGGGACCTCGTACAGCGTGGAGTGGATGGAGGATTCGGTGGCACCGCCCAGGGCGGCCACCCGCACCCGCGGGGCGAGTGCCCGCAGCCGGTCCGGCAGCGTGACGCCGATCCAGTCGCCGCCCAGCATCGCCAGCCGCAGTCCCGGCAGCCGCAGCCCGGTCCGCTCGGCGTGTTCGACGAACAGCTCGAGCAGAGCGGGCGCCGAGTTCCACACCGTGACGCCGTGGGCGCGCATCAGCTCCGCCCAGTGCGCCGGCCGCCGCACGCCTTCGGGGTCGGGCACCACGACGGTCCCGCCGGCGATCGTGACGCCCAGGAACTCGTACACGGACATGTCGAAGCCCGGCGAGGACAGGGCGAGGACCGCGTCGCCCGGGCCCACGCCGAAGCGGCCGTTGAGGTCGGTGAGGTTGTTGACCACGCCCCGGTGCCGCAGCTCGATGCCCTTGGGTTCGCCCGTGGTGCCGGAGGTGTGGATGACGTAGCACAGGTCGTCCGGTCCGGCGCGCCGCGGCAGGTCGTCGGCCGGTTCCGGCGGTTCGTCGCCGGTGTCGTCGACCAGGAGTACGCGGCCGGGCCCGTCGGGCAGCGCCGCGGCCGTGGCGGCGGAGGCCAGCACGGCGTCGCAGCGGCCGTCGCGGCGCAGGAGGGCGAGCCGCTCGGCCGGGTAGTCGGGGTCCATCGGCAGATAGCAGCCGCCGGCCTTGAGCACGGCCAGCACGGACACCAGCAGGTCGGCGGAGCGCGGCAGGGCGATGCCGATGACGGACCCGGGAGCCGCGCCGAGGCCGACCAGCCGGCGGGCGAGCCGGTTGGCGCGCCGGTTGAGCGCGGCGAAGGTGGTGGGCCTGCCGCCCTCCCACACGGCCACCGCCTCCGGCTGGGCGGCGGCCCGGTCCTGGAAGTGCTCGTGCAGGCAGCGGTCGTGCGGCAGATCGGCGGCCGTACGGTTCCACTCCCCCAGCATCAGCCGCTCCTCGGCCGCGGTGAGCAGGGGCAGGCCGGCCACCGGGGTGTCCGGTGCGGCGGCCGCGGCGGCCGCCAGCACACCGAGGTGGCCCGCGAGCCGCCCGGCCGCGTCCGGCGACAGCGCACCGGGGGGCGCGAGGAGCCGGGCAGCGGTTTCCGGCCCGTCGGCGGCGGTGACGGCGAGGGTGAGCCGGCCGGGGTCGGCGGCGGCATCGAGGTCCGGCCCCCGGCAGGCCGTCACCCGGACCGGCAGCAGGCCGGTGCCCGGACCGGGCTCGCCGGGGCCGCCGCCGGCCGGAGCGCCGCCCGGGTCCCGCGGGGCGCACAGGGCGGCGCGCACCTGCGTCAGCAGCTGCCGGAACGTCGGGTTCCCGGTGAGGTCCACGGGCACGGCGGCCGGCCGGGCCTGAGGTCCCGCGGGCAGCACGGGCAGCACGAAGCCGTCGGCGCCGGCGTGGCGGGCCAGCACCACCGCGCAGACCGCCGTGGCCTCGGCCAGCCCCGGGACTCCCGTGCCGTCCGGCGCCGGCCGCAGCCACTGGGCCGGCAGGCGCACGGGGTGCACCGAGGCGGTGCCGGAGCCCGGCGGGCCGGCGGCGGTCGCCGGTTCGCGGGCCACCGGGAGCAGCAGTGGTTGCATGGTGACGTCCCTTCTCAGCGGGCAGCGGGGTACAGGGGCACGGGGAAGCGGTCGCACAGCTCCCGCACGGCGGCACGCACTCGGTCGCGGACCGCCGGATCGAGCCGGTGGCTCCCGCCGTGCCGCGCGCGCAGGCCGCGTACGACGGTGTCGACCAGGTCGGCGCAGACGGCCATGTCGGACGGGCCCATGCCGCGCTGGGCGAGGATGTTGGTGCCCAGCCGCAGCCCGCTGGTGACCAGGGGCGGCCGGGTGTCGCCCGGGACGCGGTTGCGGTTGGCGAGGATCCCGCAGTCCTGCAGGGCCTCCTCGGCGGCGGCTCCGGTCACCGTGCCGCCGGACAGGTCGAGCAGCACCATGTGGTTGTCGGTGCCGCCGCTGACCAGCCGGTGGCCGCGCGCCGACAGGGCGTCGGCCAGGGCGCGCGCGTTCGCCTTGATCCGGTGGGCCAGCGCGGTGAACCGCGGCTGTGCGGCCAGGCCCAGAGCCCGCGCCTTGGCGGCGATGGCGGCCGCGTCGGGGGTGCCCTGGGTCCGCGGGAAGACGCCCCGCTGGATGCGCTCGGCCAGCGGCGTACGGCCGGCCGCGCCCGGTGCCGTGTCCGCCGCCGCTCCGAGCAGGATGAGGCCGCCGCGTGGTCCGGCGAGTTGTTTGTAGGTGCTCGTGGTGGTGACGTGGGCGATGTCGACGGGACTCGGGTGGGCCCCGGCCGCCACCAGGCCCGCGATGTGTGAGATGTCCGCGAGCAGGTAGGCGTCCACCTCGTCGGCGACGGCCCGGAAGGCGGCGTAGTCCCAGGTGCGGGGGTAGGCGCTGGCTCCGGCCACGATGACCTTGGGCCGGTGCCTGCGGGCCAGGTCGGCGACCTGCTCCAGGTCGACGCGGCCGTCGGCGCCCAGGCCGTAGTGCACCGCGTGGAAGCAGCGGCCGGTCACCGAGGCGGGCGCGCCGTGGGTGAGATGGCCGCCGGCGTCGAGGTCGAGGCCGAGCAGGGTGTCCCCGGGGCGCATCAGGGTGAACAGCACGCTCAGGTTCGCCGAGGAGCACGAATGCGGCTGGACGTTGGCGTACCGGGCGCCGAACAGCGCCGCCGCCCGGTCGGTGGCGAGCCGTTCGACCTGGTCGAACCAGCGGCTGCCCGGGTGGTAGCGGGCGCCGGGGTAGCCCTCGGCGGTGACGTTGGACAGCGCGCTGCCCGCCGCCGCCAGGACGGACGGGTGGGCGAGGCTGGCGTAGGCGACCATGGCGAGGTTCTCCTGCTGGTACCGGGCTTCGGCGTCCAGCAGGCCGGCCAGTGCGGGGTCGTCGTCCGGCAGGGTGCCAAGGCCCCGGTCGAGGAGCCGGCGGTGGGCGCCCGGGGCGGTGACGGGGGGTGCCGTGGAGGTGGGACGGGTGGGAGACGGGCTTTTGATGGTCATGGCTGGTTTCCCGGGTGGTCATGGGGGCGGCGGTACGGGGAGTCGCGGACGTGGGGCAACGGGCGGACGGCGGACGCCGCCCCGGTGGCCAAAGGACGTCAGGGGCCGGGTCGTGGCGCGCCGGTGCCCGGCCCGGCCGCGGTGCGGAGGGCCTCCTGGTGCCAGCGGTCCGCCAGCGAGGTGAGCCGGTCCGCCCAGAGGGATCGGGAGGGTGCCTGCAGGACACCGTGCACGGGGCCGTGACCGTCGTCGTACAGCTCCAGCAGCACCTCCGCCTGCGGGGCGGACGGTGGTACGGGAACCGTGCGGACGGTGACCGGCCCGGCGTCGTGGGGGTGGCGCGGCCAGTTCTGCAGCAGGAACGTCGCCTGGTACAGCGGCATGCGCCGGCCGCGTCCGGCGCCCGCCGCCCGGACGATGTCCTCCAGCGGGAGCCCGGCGTGCAGGACGCAGTCCACGACCGCCTGCCACAGCCGCGGCACGCAGTCGGGGGCGAGCGGGTCACGGACCGGGACGGGCACCATGGTGAACAGGCAGCCCACCTCCTGCTCCGTACCGGCGCGGCGGTCGGCGACCGCGGTGCCGACGGCGAAGTCCCGTACCCCGGCCAGCGCCGACAAGGCACGCGCGTACGCCGCGAGCAGGACGGCGAACGGCGTGGCGGCGACGGACCTGGCCCGCTCGCGCAGCGTCGCCGCTTCGGCGGCCCCGAGCCGGACCGGCCGCTGCACGAGCGTGTCCCGCAGCAGGTCGCGCCGGGTCAGGCCGCGGCCGCCGTCCGGCAGGTCGGCGAGGCCTGCCAGGGCCTGCTGCCAGTACGCCTCGTGCTCGGTGCGCCGGGCCGGGGCCAGGGGCTGCGCCCGGTGGCGAGGGGCCGGGGCGGGCCGGGGCCGCTCGCCGGCGAGGGCCTGGGCGTAGGCGTGGGCCAGATCGGCGGCGAGCACCTCACCGGACGCACCGTCGAACGCGATGTGGTGCACGGCCAGGTACAGGTCGGCACCGTCCGGGAGGGGCACGACGGCCCAGCGCAGCAGGTCGGCCCGGGTCGCGTCCGGCGCGGGCCCGGCGCGCAGGAGGCGTATCGCCTCGCCGGGCGCGGTCCCCGGCGGCAGCACCAGCGGATCGTGCTCCACGGGCCGGTCGACCACCTGCGCGAGAAGCGTCCCGCCCCGCACCGTGTAGGCGGTCCGCAGGCCCTCGTGGCGCTCGCGCACCGCGCGCAGTGCCACCGCCAGAGCGGGCAGGTCCACCGGCCCGGTGAGGCGGAACCGGCCGAACGTCAGGGCGGCGGCCGGATGACCGGCGGTGTGCTGCAGCGCCCAGAACCGGCGCTCGGTCGCGGTCGCGGGCTCCCCCGCCGGCTCCCCCGGCGGCGGCGCCGACGACGGCGCTCGAGGTGTGGGGAGCGGACCGGATCGCTCGGCGCCGGGGTGGGGTCCGGCCCGTCGGCCGGCCTGCGGACCGGGCGGTTGCGCGGGTACGGCTGTGCCTGCTCGGGTTTCTTCGGCGGGGCGGGGTGTCGTGACAGCCGGGCGGGCGGTGTCCGGTGTGGTGTGTCCGGTCCCGGGCGGCGTGGGCGCCGTGGACGCGTCACGCATGGCGGGGCTCCCGGAGTGCCGCGGCGATGCCTGCCGGTGTGGACGCCTCGAACAGCACGGCCAGCGGGAGGTCTTCGCCGAGCCGCTTGCGGAGCCGGTTGACGAGGCGGGCGGCCTGCAGGGAGCTGCCGCCGAGGTCGAAGAAGTCGTCGTCGGGGCCGACCGAGGGGCGGCGCAGCACCTCGCGGAAGACGTCCACGACGGCCCGGGTCGCCTCGTCGTCCGGCGCGTCGGGGCCGGCGGCCTCGTCCTCGCCGCCAAACTCCGGTGCCGGCAGGGCCGAGCGGTCGGTCTTCCCGGTCGGGCCGAGCGGCAGCGCGTCGAGGACCACGAGGTGCGCCGGGACCAGCTGGGCGGGTGCCCGCTCGGCCAGTTCCCGTCGCAGGGCGCGCGGATCCACACCGTCCGGCCCGGGTACGACGTAGCCGACCAGGACGCTGCCGTCCCCGCCGGGGTCGTCGACCGTAGCGGCCGCCGCCGCCCGCACTCCGGGCAGCGCCAGGAGCTGCGCCTCGACGTCGCCCAGTTCGATCCGGTGGCCCCGGATCTTGACCTGGTCGTCCTGCCTGCCGAGGAACTCCAGGGCACCGTCGGGACGGCGGCGCACCACGTCTCCGGTGAGGTACATGCGGGAGCCGGGCCGGAAGGGATTGGCCGGGAAGCAGCGGGCCGTCAGTTCCTCATCGCGGTGGTAGCCGAGGGCGAGCTGGTCACCGGCCACCGCCAGCTGTCCCGGCCGGCCGTCGGGAACGGGCCGCAGAGCGTCGTCCAGTACGTACAGCTCGGTGCGGTCCAACGGGAAGCCGATCGGCACCTCCTGGCCGGGCGGCAGCGGACGGCAGGTCCAGCAGGTGGCGTCGATGGCGTACTCGGTCGGCCCGTACATGTTGTGCAGGCGCGCCGTCGCGTGCCGCAGGAAGCGGTCGTGCAGGGGGCGGTCCAGGCGCTCGCCGCCGCAGAACACCTCACGCAGGTGCGGGCACGACCGCAACCCCTCGTCCTCGTCCAGCAGGGCGCGCAGCAGCGACGGCACCAGCGCCAGGGTGGTGACCCGCTCACGGGCGAGCAGACGCACCAGCTCGGCCGGGTCCCGCTGTCCGTCGTCGTCCGCGACGACGACCCGGGCGCCGGCGGCCAGCGGCGGGAAGATCTCCTGCAGGGAGATGTCGAAGCCCAGGGAGGTGCGGTGCAGGACGCTGTCGCCCGGCCCGCTGGGGAAGGCGGCCGTCTCCCACACGACGCGGGAGCGGATGGCGCCGTGCGGCACCACGACACCCTTGGGCCGTCCCGTGGAGCCCGAGGTGTGGATGACGTAGGCGGGCGACTGGGGGGAGAGCCCGGCCCCGGCGGTGCGCGTGTGCCTGCCCGGATCCGGTGTGGCGGGTATCGAGCCGAGCGCCACCAGGGGGACGTCCGCACCCAGCAGCCGGGTGGTCTTCTCGCGGTCGGCGGCGAGGACGAGCCGCGGGCGGGCGTCGTCGAGCACCGCCCGCAGGCGCTCGGCGGGGTAGCCGGGGTCCAGGGGCACGTACGCGGCACCGGCGTTGAGGACGCCGAGGACGGCGACCAGCGCGTCGGCGCTGCGGTTGAGCGCGACGCCGACGAGGGTGCCCGGACCGCAGCCGGCGTCGGCCAGCCAGTCGGCCGTGGCGTCGGCCCGGTCCTGGAGCTGCCGGTAGGTCAGCGTGGTACCGCTGTCGGTGACGGCGGGCGCGTGCGGGGTGCGCCGGCTCTGGTCACGGACCAGGTCGTGCAGGAGGCCGTACGGCTCCGGCCGTACGGGAGGCAGGCCAGGTGAGGGGTGGGTGAGGCTGGTCATCGGTCACGTCCTTGGGGAAGCGGCTCGTACGGGTGGGGCGCCGGCCGGGCGAGCGCGGTGTGGAACAACGCGCGGCGGTACAGGAGCTGCGCCGGGGACTGTTCGGTGAGTCCTTGGGCGCCGTGCAGGTGGAGCGCGCACCAGGTGGCGTCCAGGGCCAGGTCGGAGGTGTGCCGGACGAGGTCCGCCACCCGTTCGGCGAACGGGCGCTTGTCCGCGTCGTTGGCGTTGCTGGCGTCGTTGGCGTTGCTGGCGCCGTTGGCGTTGCTTGCGCCGTCGTCGAGACGGGCGCGGTGGTCGGCGAGCGCGGCCGTGCAGCGCGTGAGCAGGCGGGCCGCGTGCAGGCGGGCGGTGAGGGCGGCCAGTGGAAAGGCGACCGCCTGGTGGCGTCCGATCGGTGTGCCGAACTGCCGGCGGTCGTGGGCGCGCCGGACCGCGGCGTCCACGGCGGCCTCGGCGAGCCCGCACAGGTAGCCGGCGCGCCGGATGCCGTCGAGGTCGGCGAGCGCCGGAGTGCCGTCGCCGATTCCGGCACTGTCCCGGATGAGCGGGTCGCCGGTGGCGATGTGCTGGGCGGCGGTCTGGGCGGGCAGGTCGAGGCGGTGGCGGGGTTCGGCGTGCAGTCCGGCGTGCGGCCGCCAGGACGCCGCGTGCAGCGGCACGAGCGCGAACCGCTCGCCACCGCCGGGGATCCTGGGCAGCCGCAGCAGCGCCGCGGTGGCGGGCAGTCCGCTGACGAAGTCGCGGTGCCGCGGCGGCGGGGCTTCCTCGGCTCGTTCGTCCGGCCCGGGGCACAGGCTCACGGCCAGTCCGGCCCGCCCGGCCAGCAGGTCGCGCAGGGCGTCGGCCGCGGGTCCCTCGCCGGCGGCGGCGAGTGCTTCAGCAGCGGCGGTCAGGTCGAGCAGGGTGCCGTCGCGTCCGGCCCGGCCGGTCTCCTCCGCGACGAGCACGGCTTCCAGCTGGCCCAGTGCGTGGCCGCCGCGCGCCGCGGGCACGGTCAGTCCGGCCCAGCGGGGCACGGCCGAGGCGACCGCGCCCTGCGACGTGGCCAGGAGCTGCCGGAACTCGGCCACCAGTTCCCGCTGTGCGGCGGTGGGCTCAGTCAGCATCGCCGGCCTCCAGTCCGAGTTCACCGGCGATCACCTGGAGCATCATTTCGGAGGTACCCGCCGAAAGGCTCAGCCCCGGTGCCTCGCGGTCCAGCAGCAGTGCGCTCGGGTCGGGCGGCGCGCCGGGGTCGTCGACCGTCAGCAGGTCGTGCGGCGAGGACAGCTCCCGGCCCAGCGGCCAGACCTCCCGCATCAGCTCGCTGTTGAACCACTTGGACTGCGCGGCCTCCGCGGGGTCGAGATCGCCGTCCTGGAGCCGGCCGGCCATGGACCAGGCCAGCAGGCGTCCGGCCTCGGCCGCGGTGCACAGCCGGCGCAGCCGGCCGGCGAGGGCGGCGCCCTGCCCGCCGCGTGCCGCCCGCCGCCGGAGCCACTCCAGGTGGGCCCGCACCCGTGCGCTGTAGTCCATGCCGACCCGTTCGACGGCCAGACCCTCGGTGATGACCAGCCATCCCTCGTCGATGCCGCCGACGGCATCGTCCGGACCGACCCGTACCCCGTCGAGGACGACCTCGTGGAACGGCTCGTGGTTGACGCCGGCGACGGGGCGGACGGTGACGCCGGGAGAGCGCAGGCCGACCGTGAACAAGGTGATGCCGAGCAGCGGCTGCGGATGCCGCGAGGTGCGGGCCGCGACGATCGCCAGGTCGCAGTGGGCCGTCTTGACGCTGTGCACCTTGGTGCCGTGCAGCTCCCAGCCGTCGTCGCGGGGCCGCGCCGTGGTGGTCAGCGACGCCAGGTCGGAGCCGGCGTCCGGCTCGCTGTACAGCACGGCGGCGAGGACCTCACCGCGGGCCATCGGGGGCAGCAGGCGGGTCCGCTGTCGTTCGTCACCGCACAGCAGCAGGCACCGGCCCGCGTTGCGGACGCTGTTGACGTGGGCGCTGTCGGGGATGCCGTGGGCGGCGAGTTCCTCGGTGAGGATGCTTGCCGTCGCCGCGTCCAGCCCGGCACCGCCCAGTTCGGGCGGCCAGTCGGGGGCGAGCCAGCCGCGGCGGCCGAGCAGGCGGTAGGCGGGACGGGGGTCGGGATCGTCCGGGTGGTCCCGGCTGCCCTCGCGCAGGGCGCGGCGCATCGGCTCCCCGGCCAGCAGCTCGCGCAGTCGGTCACGGAAGGCCACGTGTTCGGGGCTGAGCAGGAAGTCCACGGTCACGCTCCCGTGAGGGCACGGTCCACCGCGGCGGCGACGGCGGCGGCCGGTGCCGCGCCCATGAGGCCGAAGTGGTCGGTGGGCAGGCACAGACGGTGCACGGGGCCGGCAAGGTGGGGCAGCCAGGCGTCACCGCGCCCGCCCGCACCGCCGGCCGGTTCGGTGTCCACCACGAGCGCCGGGCCCGGGTGGGGGCGGACCGGGCGGTGACCGGTCAGGCTGCGGGCGTGCCGGCGAAAGGCCGCGAAGCGCCGGTACGTCTCCTCCTCGTCGGCGTCCGGATCGACGGCCGCCATCTCGCGCACCGCCGCGCCGAGGGGATCCGCGGCGAGCCCGGCGCGGGCCTCGGCGTCGGACACGCCGCTCATCCGGCGCACCTCGTAGAGGAACTGCCGGGCCAGCGTGTCGTCGTCGAGCGGGCCGGTCGAGCTGCCCGGTGGCGTCGCGTCGAGCAGGACGAGCAGGTCCACGGTGCGGCCCTGCGCGGCCAGTCGTCCGGCCGTCTCGAACGCCGCCGCGCCGCCGAACGACCAGCCGCCGACCAGGCAGGGACCGCGCGTGTCGGCGGCGATCCACCCGGCGTAGCGCTCGGCCAGCTCGGACAGTTCGTCGGGCGCCGGACGCCCGGACAGCAGAGGTGAGGCGATGCCGCGCACCGGATGGCGGGCGGCCAGCGCCCGGGCCAGCGGCAGGTAGCACAGCAGGCTGCCGCCGACCGGATGGACGAGGTAGACCGGCGCCGCGCCCGGGGGCCCGGGCAGCAGCGCGGTGATCGCGTCCACGTCGTGGGCGGTGTCGCCGGTGTCCGCGGGGTGCGGACCGTCCGGGACGGGGACGGAGGGTGCGGGACGGCCACGGCGTGCCGCCGAGGCGGCAGCGGCCGACCCGGAGGCCGGGACCTCACGGGGGTGGTTCGCGTGGGTCTCCCGGATCATGCCGGAACTCCCTTCGAGGATGTCGGGCCGGAGGAGTCCAGAGGAGCGGCGCGCCACCGGACGGGGTGCGACAGCAGCCGGCCGACGGCCGCCAGCACCGCGTCGGCCTGCGGTGCGGGCACCGTGGCGGCGTCCGTGCGCAGCACCAGGCGCAGGGAACCGTCACCGACCCGGGCCTCCAGGTCGAGGGGGTACTGCACGGAGCCCGGCTCGACGTGGACCGCCTCGCTGACACAGCCCCGCAGCGGCAGCGCCGGTGGTTGCTCGTGCCGTACGTCGATGACGGCCTGGTACGGCGACTCCAGTACGGCGGTGCCGGCGGCGCGGGCCAGGGCGGCGGCCGGCACCGCGCGGTGCCGTAGGGCCTCCAGGCTGCGTTCCCGGACCTGCCGCAGCAGTGCTGTGCGGTCCCGCCCGGCCGGCTGCACACGCAGCGGGAGCAGCGTGACGAGGCAGTCGACGAGGTCCGCTTCGCCCGGGCCGCGCAGCGACACGGGTGTGCCGAGGATGACGTCGTCCCGGCCGAAGACCTCGCCGAGGGCCGCGGCGTACGCGGCGGTGAGGACCATGTGCGGGGTCGCGCCGGCCGCGCGGGCCGTCTGCCGCAGCGCACACACGGCTGCGGCACCGCGTCGCAGCTCCCTGACGCGGGCGGGCCGGCCGGTGGGTGGCACCCGCCCGGCCGGAGCGGGCAGCAGGGGCGGGGGCGGTGCGGCGAGCCGGTCCGCCCAGTAGGCGGCCGACCGCGCGTCGTCGCCGTCGCGGGAGGCGGGCGCCTGCGCCGGTGCTGGGGCGCGATCCCGCCCGGTGGCAGACGCGGGAGTGGCGCGGACACCGTCCGGTGATGTCTCGGCACGGTAGGCGTCGGCCAGGTCCCGGCAGAAGACGACGGCCGAGACGCCGTCCATGGCGATGTGGTGGAAGCAGAAGGCGGCCAGCGTCGTCCCGTCCTGGCCCGGACGGCTGATGCCCGCGCGCACCGGCGGCTCCGTCTCCAGGTCGAAGGGGCGGCGGTGGAAGGCGGCCAGCTCCCGGTCCGAGCCGGTGCCGAGGTCGTGCCAGCACGGGGTGCCCGGCGGCGGCTGGACGCGGCGCACCGGACCGTCGGGGCCGTCGCCGGGATGCAGGGAGCGCAGCGCGGGGTGACGGGACGTCACGCGGGCCAGTGCCCGGGCCAGCGCCGCGCGGTCCAGCGGGCCCGAGATCCGGAAGGCGCGCAGGACATGGAGGTCGGCGTCGCCCGGCCGCATCTGGTGGGCGAGCCACAGGCCGAGCTGGGCGTCGGTGAGCGGGCGGAGCAGGGGCTGGTCGGCAGCCGGTGCTGCCGGATCGCGCAGGGTCATGTCGCTGTCCTGACGTTCGCGCGTGGAAGGGGGGCCGACGGGGTGTCCGGGCGGGCGGGCCACGGGGCCACGGTGATGCCGTGCGCGGTGATGCCGTGCGCAGCGGGCCCGCCGTGGCGGCCGGGCCCGCCGTCCGGTCCGTCAGTGACGGGGCTTCACCGCTTCTACGAGCAGGTGATAGCCGAGGTGATTGAAGGGCGGGGTGTCGCAGAGGGTCCGCTCGAAGGACTGCACCGCCAGAGCCACGGCAGGGTCGCTGAGCACCTCGTCGGCCAGCCACACCGCCAGGGGCGAGTTGCCCCGCAGCTGCGTGACCACCATGCCCTCGGTGGCGAACAGGGCGTTGAGGTCCTGCGGGCTGAAGCTGTACCAGGGGGCGGTGTACTCCTCGCCGGTGCGGGTGCGGGTGAAGACGAGTTCCTTGGCGGTGACGTCGGTGACGTCCACGGACGCGAACCGGTCGCCCTTGAACAGCCGCTCGATCAGGCTGTTCTTGACGCCGAGCAGCATCCGCCCGCCGGGCCGCAGCACCCGCCGGACCTCGGCGAAGACCTTCGGCCGGTCCTGCAGGGGGATGTGCATCAGGGCCAGCATGCTGGTGACGACGTCGAAGGACTCGTCGGGGAAGGGCAGTGCCGCCATGTCACCCTCGCGCAGTTCGGCGTGCAGCCCGCGCGCGGCGAGCTTGCCGCCGAGCACGTCGAGCATGGCCCGGGACAGGTCCAGGCCCGTCACCTGGGCGCCGCGCTCGGCCATCGGCACGGTGAACCGTCCGGTGCCGCAGCCCATGTCCAGGACCCGCTGACCGGCTTTCACCTTGTTGAGCAGGAAGCTCCGCTCCGCCGCGGTGAACATGTCGTCGGAGGGGCCGGCGCCCGGTATGCGCTCGTCGTACTCCTCGGCGACGCGCTGGTACACCGAGCGGACGGTGTCCTTGACCTCGGCGGCCTCGCGCGGCGGCGCGGTGGTGTCGGCGCTCAGGTTCTGGTCGTAGGTGGTCATGGTGTTCTCCTCGTGATTCGCGACTCGTGACTCGTGACTTGCGATTTGTGACGTGGGACTTGGGACTTGGGATTTGTGACGTGGGACTGGGGACTTGGGACTTGTGACGTGGGACTGGCGACTTGGGACTTGGGATTTCGGACTTGCGACTGGAGTTGAAGTGGCGGACGTGGGGGTGGGATCAGTCCCGGCGAGCTGGGGCGCGGCCGGTCTCGGCGGCGCGGAGGTACGGGGGGGCGGACCGGACGCACGGCCCTCGCGGGTCGAACGGCGCACGGGCCCGGGTACGGGCCGGGCGACAGACGGACCGGGGGCGAGGGACGTGCCGGTGGTCAACGGACGTGCCGGTGTCGAGGCCCGTGCCGGGAGTGTGGATCTGCCCGGAGCCCGGCGGCGGGCCGTGCCGGGACGGTGGATCTGGCCGGAGCCCTCGCCGGGCCGGCCGGCGGCTCAGGCCGGGTCGCGCACCAGAGGGCAGGACAGGCAGTGGGGGCCTCCGCGCCCTCGGGCCAGTTCGGAACCGGGGAAGGTGATCACCTCGATGCCGGCCCGTTCCAGGCGTTCGTTGGCGGTGGTGTTGCGGTCGTAGGCGACCACGAGCCCGGGGCGCAGGGCGAGGACGTTGGCGGAGTCGCTCCACTGTTCCCGGCGTACCGCGAAACCGTCGTCGCCGGTGTCCACCACACGGACGGTCGGCAGGCCCAGGGCGTCGGCCAGCACGGCGAAGCCGTCGTCGGCCGGACGCGCGCGCACCTCACCGCGGCGGTCCAGGACCAGTTCGTGCCAGCGGCAGGCCTGGTGGTGGGCTCTGCTCACCAGGAAGGTGTCGTGGTCGACCATGGTCATCACCGTGTCCAGGTGCATGGTCTGCCGGTCCCTCGGCAACGACACGGCCAGCACGCGCCGTACGTCGCCGCCCGTGAGCAGGGACCGTGCCAGCCCTTCGGCCGCCGCGGCGCTGGTGCGCTGACCGACGCCGACGACCACGCAGCCAGGGCCGGCCACCATGACGTCACCGCCCTCCAAGGGGGCCGGTGCGGCATCGCCCGCGGGCAGGACCCCTGCGACGCGCGCGGTGCGCAGCAGCGCTTCGGTCAGCGCGCCCTCGCGGGCCCTGGCCGGGGTGGCCATGCGGCCGGCCGTGCAGTGTCTGCCGATCCAGCTGAGGGTGTCGCGGACGAACATGGCGTTGGGCAGCGGGGGCAGTGCCGGCCAGTCGGACGGCCGGTCCCCGGCGTCGAGGCTCTCCCGCAGGGCGGCGCGGTGCCGGTCGGGCAGCTCCGCCAGGGTGGCGCCGAGCAGCAGCCGGTCGGCCAGCTCCGCGGGGGGCAGGTCCCGCAGCCAGTCGCGCAGTTCGCGTCCGGCCAGTCCGCCGAGTCCCAGTGCGGCGGCGGTGCGCGTCGTGCCGTCGAGGAGCAATCGCCGGCCGGCGGGCAGGGCCGCCGCCGCGGTCAGCAGGTCGGCCAGTTCGACCACGGCCACGCCGCGTTCGCGCAACAGGCCGCTGAAGGCGTCGTGTTCGCGCCGGGCCGCGCTGAGCCAGGGGATGTCGTCGAAGAGCAGCGTGTGCAGGTTCTCCGGGACCAGACGGTCCAGTTCGGAGCCGGGCCGGTGCAGCAGCACGCGTCGCAGGGGTGAGGTCTCGGAGTCCACGGCACAGTCGCCGAGCGCCGCGTCGAGGAAGGCCGCGGAGGATCGGGCCGCCTCGGCGGCGGGCGTGGACGGGGCAGAGGAGGGGCGTACGGCGGGGGCGGGCCCAGCCGGTGGGCCGGGCAGCGGGCGCGGTCGCGTGCGCACAGGGCCGCGGACCGTCGATGAGATCGCTAACGCGTCATCCACGAGTTCGTCCGGAGTGAAGTGTGGGGGGAAGTGTGGGGGAGGCCGGAAACGGCCGGGGTCGGCTCTGACGGGCCGTCGGCTCAGGCCCTGGTCCGGTCCTCGGCGAGCGCCCGCAGGGCCGGCAGGCCGTCGCTCGTGAGAACGTCGAGGTAGTCGACTTCGATGCCAGTGGCTTCGTAGAGACGGGTGGACAGCAGGACGGCGTGGAAGGAGTCGCCGCCGTTGTCGAGAAAACCCCGCAAGGGGTCGGCGGCGGGGCCGAGGATTTCTCGCCACAGACTTTCGGCGACGTACGGGGCAGGCCGGGAATTCAAGGGACCCGGGCTCTCATCAGTGGTCATTGCGTCCTCCCAGGACACAGGGATGGAGAGCACGCCGAAGAAACCGGAAGAATTGCACCGGTCGGCGAAACCCGACGCTAGGGACGGGATGAGTGCAGTGTCAACCCACTGGATGAGGCGACCCGTTTATGCGTGGCGCATGCGGAGTGGGCGGCGATGCCCGCCTGACCTGTTCATAGGCGGCATGGACTTCACTGGGCAGCGCTTTTCGCAGCCCCCAGGCACACAAATGGAACCTGGCCATCCGGTCTGTTCCGTTTCGAAGAAACGTCGCCCACCTGCGACGACGCAGGATTCGAAAAAACCCCGTTTAGCCATGGGAGGCTCGGGTACGCGTCAACCGGTCGCCTCTGAAATGGAGATCGACCCCGCCCTGGAAACGGCCGGGCAATAGCGTCTGCACGCTTTCCGATTTCCTCCCCCTGCCCTTCAGGTCTCCATCCACCGGACCCCGCGGAGCCTTTCCATGCCTTTTTCGCGCCCGTCCTCCCTGTACGGCCTCTTACAGGCCGCGGCCCACCGGTACGCACGGGAACCAGCTCTGGAAATCTCGGGCGACTCCTTCACCTACCGGGAACTGCACTCGATGGCCGCGAACATCGCCGGCCCCCTGGTGGCGACGGCGGGCCGTCGGCCGACGGTGCTGGCACTCTGCGCGGCGCGCAGCCTGCCGGCCTATGCCGGATACCTGGCCGCGGTCCGGCTGGGCTGGACCGTCGTACCGCTCAACCCGGCCTTCCCCGCCGAGCGCAACGCCGCCGCGGCCGCGGCGGCCGGTGCGCGGGTGGTGCTCGCCGACGCCTCCGGCGCCGGGCAGGCGGCCGTGGTCGCCGACCGCGCGGGGGCCCGGCCGCTCGTCCTCGACGACTCCTGCGCCGGGCTGCCACCGACGGATCCGGACACGCTGCCGGCCGCACGCACGGGTCCGGACGACATCGCGTACGTGATCTTCACCTCGGGCACCACCGGCCGCCCCAAAGGCGTGCCGATCCGGCACCGGCACCTGTTGCCCTTCCTGCGGCACTGCGTGCGCGCCTACGCGATCGGCCCCGGCAGCCGGCTCTCCCACACCTATGACCTGACCTTCGACCCGTCGGTGTTCGACCTGTTCAGCACCTGGTCCGCCGGCGGCACCCTCGTCGTGCCGGACCGCAACGCCGCGCTGCGGCCGTCCGTGTACGTCAACGAGCACCGGCTCACGCACTGGTTCTCGGTCCCGTCCGTCGTCTCGGTCGCCGAACGGCTCGGGGACCTGGCGGAAGGCAGCATGCCCGGCCTGCGCTGGACGCTGTTCGGCGGGGACCGGCTGACCCGCCGCCAGCTGGAACGCTGGTCGGCCGCGGCGCCGGGCAGCGTCATCGACAACACCTACGGCCCCACCGAGGTGACCGTCTTCTGCACCGCCCTGCGGCTCGCGGCCGGGCAGCGGTGCATGGACACCTCCAACGGGACCGTTCCGATCGGCACCCCGCTGCCGCACCTCGAACACGTCGTCGTCGACCCGGCCGGGCGCCCCGCCGACCAGGGCGAGCTGTGCCTGCGCGGCCCGCAGCGCTTCGACGGCTACCTCGACCCCACCGACAACACCGGCCGGTTCGGCCTCGGGAGCGCGGCCGGTGGACTGCGCCCCGCGCCCGCGGGCCCGCCACCGCCCGACGCCTGGTACCGCACCGGCGACCTGGTCGTCCGGGAGCAGGGGCAGCTGGTGCACCTCGGACGGCTCGACCACCAGGTCAAGATCCGCGGCTACCGCATCGAGACCGGTGAGATCGAGTCGGCGCTGCGGTCGGACCCGGCGGTGACCGACGCATGCGTGGTGGCGGTCGGCCCGCCCGGGGCAGGGGAACTGCACGCGGCCTACGTCGGTCCCCCGGGCCGGGGCCCAGCCCTGTCCGCCCGGCTGCGCGGCCTCCTCCCGCCCTACATGCTGCCCCGGCGCATCGTGCACCGCGACGCCCTCCCCCTGACCGCCAACGGCAAGATCGACCGCACCCGGCTGGCCGAGGAACTCCGAGCACAGCCCGTCCCCGCCACCACCGGCCCGGCTCCCCGACGGCACGATCCGGCACCGGCCGGTGAGACAGCCGGCCGGTGATGCTGCCTGCGCGGCGGGGGCAGGGTCCCCCATGGCCACCCATGGCGCGGCGGCGTACGCCGGCCGAAAGGGCCTGTCCCCGCGCGACTCACCGTCCGCCGGCGGGGCGGTCCGGCAGCGGGGCGAGCGGATGGACACGCCAGACGAACGCGTCGGCGGCGTGCTGATCCCCCGCGAAGTTGACGCCCCGCAGCGCGGCTGCCAGGTCGGCCGCGCCCACTCCCGAACCCCTCCCCCGCAGCACACTGCTCCTGCTCAACAACTCGCCGCGGTTGCGCGGGGCACCCCGACGCGCTAGCGGTCAGTCCGACACGACATGGAGGATCGCCGTGCCGTCCTCCCCGGTCGCCATCTGGATCACCACGGCGCCGGGTTGGGCGCTCGGCCGGACGGCGTCGCCCAGACCGCCGCACGAGTTGCCCGAGCCGTTGGCGCGGAGCACGGTGATGCAGCCCTGCCCCGGGCCGCCGGCTCCGCCCTTGGACCGGCCGCTGCCCGACTGCACCGTGTACTCGACCTCGTTCGAGCCGACCTCGGTGACGGACAGCGTCGCCGGACCTGCGGGCCCCTGGAAACGGACCGTTACCGGATCGGACACCGCGACCTCGCAGTTGCCGTCCGCGCAGGCACGGATGTCCTGTCCGTCCGCCGCCGACACCGACGGTTTCGCCGAGGCGGTGCGATCGGCGGACGGGCTCCCCGAGGGCCGCGCGGAGCGGGACTGCGACCCGCCCTCGTCCCGCGGGGACGCCCCGTCGGACTGGTCCGAGCCGCTGCAGCCGATCGCCGTGAGGGCGGTCAGTACCGCCAGCGCCACGCCTGCCGCGGGCCTGCGGCCCGATCGTGCCGTGCCTGCCGATGTCGTCGCGGTCATGATTCCCCCGTGTCCCGGCATACCTCGGTTCGGCGTTCGGCAGCCAGTCTTCCCCTGTGCCGCCCGCCCACTCCGGAGGACCCTCAGCCGGCAGAGGGAGCGGTGCGGATCGCGGCGATGTCGAACTGGAGGCGCACCTTCTCGCTCACCATCGCACCGCCCTCGGCCAGTCTGCTGTTGTACGTCAGGCCCCAGTCCGAGCGGTTGATGGTGGTGGTGCCGTCGAAGCCGACCCGCTCGTAGCCGAACGGGTCGGTGACGTGCCCGATGTAGGTCAACTCCAGTACGACGGGACGGGTGATGTCCTTGATGGTCAGGTCGCCCGTCATGCGGTACAGGTCGGTGCCCGCGAGTTCCACGGCGGTGCTGGTGAACCGCATCCGGGGATGGTTCGCGGCGTCCAGGAAGTCGCGGCCGACCAGGTGTGCGTCGCGTTGTTCCACACCGGTGTCGACACTGGCGGTGGACAGTACGATCTCGGCCCGCGATCGAGACGGGTCGCGCCCGTCGAAGTAGAGCCTGCTTTGGAATTCCGTGAAGCAACCGCGCACCGTGGTCACCATGGCATGGCGGACCGAGAATCCGATTCGGCTGTGAGCGGGGTCGACGATCCATTCTCCGGTCAGCCCCGCAAGGGCCGGATCCGGCAGGACGGCGGCGGAGGAAGCCGGCGAACCGGTGGTGCGCTGTGGAGCAATGGGCGGCGCCTGGCGGCGGGACGAGGCGCCACGGTTGAACAGACTCATGATCACCTAGTTACTGCACAACAGTTACGGCCGCAAGTCATCGGCGAGTTGGAAGCTCCTCGAGATCCGCACCGAATGCCCCATACACGGTCACCGCACAGCGGGCGTCCACGAAATCCACACACCTGCCGCCGCAGGTTCATCGGGACAGCCCCCCACGGGGGATAAAAGATCGCACTCCCTGAATCACCACCGGCGAACTCCACCACCGGCGAACTCCATGGATTCATTTCGGCCATATCACCGGTCATATCAGCAAGCCCGAAACGGGGGCCGGGCGAGTGAAACGGTGCGGCACTCGCGTGTCCAGCCCGGTCGGCACGCGGCGTGGCGGGACGGCCAGGGGAAACGCTTGCCTAGGATCCGGCCGCGTGGCACACACCTTTGACGAGCTCGTGGCCAAGCAGCGCGCCGCGGAACAGGCGTACAACCGGGTGGTGGAGCTGCGGGACGCCTACGGGCCGCCCACCCAGCACCCGTGGACCGCGCAGCAGAACATCACGTACGAGACGGCTCTGCGGGCCTGGCGAGACCTGGCCCGGGACGTGCAGGCGGCGATGACCGCGTACGCGAAGACCTCCGGGGAGTCGCGGGCCGACGTCGAGGCGGCTGTGAAGCGAGCCGTGGGGCACACGGGGCGGGGACAGCCGAGGCGCAGCTGATTCGGTGGCTTCCTGCTCCGGGTTCAGTCGCGTTCTGCCGCGGCCGCCGGAGTGGCGCCGGACGTCAGGGTCTCCCAGCGGACGACCCGGTCGCACCAGCGTCGCAGCAGCACGTCGTCGTGGCCGACGGCCAGCAGGCCCGCGCCGGTGGTGCTGCGGTAGTCCTCGACGACCGCGACCAGGGCGGCGGTGGTGGAGGCGTCGAGCATGGCGGTCATCTCGTCGCATATCAGCCAGCGGGGGCGCAGCACCAGGGCGCGGGCGAGGCAGGCGCGTTGGAGCTGGCCGTCGCTGACTTCGTGGGGGCGTCTGCCGAGGAGGTCGGGGGTGAGGCCGACGGCTGCGGCCAGTTCGGCGATCCGGTCGGGTACGGCGTCCCGGCGGCCGGTGGCGCGCAGGGGTTCGGCGATCAGGTCGGCGAGGCGCAGGCGGGGGTCGGCGGCGAGTCTGGGCTGCTGGAAGACGACTCCGAAGGCGGTGCGCAGTTCGCGCGGGGCGCGGTGGCGCCAGCGTCGTACGGGTCGGCCGTCCAGCAGCAGCGTTCCGGAGTCCGGGCGGTGCAGCAGGGCCGTGACGCGGGCGAGGGTGGACTTGCCGCAGCCGCTGGGGCCCAGCAGGCCGACGGCTTCGCCGGGTGCGATGGTCAGGGAGACGTCCTTCACCACGGGGGCGTTCCTGGTGTATCCGGCGGTGATGGAGTGCAGTTCAAGCACGTACGTCCTCCGGCTCGGACGAAGCGGGACGGGGGTGTTTCCGGTCGGCGGCCGGGAGGGGGTGGTGGCAGGCGACGGCGTCGGTCAGCGGCGGCAGTTCGGCGCAGGTGCCGGTGGCCCGGTCGCAGCGGGCGGCGAAGGCGCAGCCGTCGGGCAGGTCGCCGAGTTCCGGGGGCATGCCGGGGATGGGGGTGAAGGCGCGGTCGGGGAGGGCCTGGAGCAGGCCCCGGCTGTAGGGGTGGCGGGGTCCGGGAGAGCCGAAGAACGCGGTGGCGTCGGCCAGTTCGACGATGCGGCCCGCGTACATCACGGCGATCCGGTCGGCGATGCGTTCGGCGGCGGCCAGGTCGTGGGTGATCATCAGCAGGGCCCGTCCGGTGGGGTGCGTGTCGCCGGGGGTGTCGACGTGGCGGCGTAGTTCGTCGACCGTGCGGTCCACCAGGTCGCGGTCGAGCCCGGTGGTCGGTTCGTCGGCGAGCAGCAGGGGTGCGTCGCCGACGAGGGCCAGGGCGGTGGCGGCGCGCTGGGCGAGGCCGCCGGAGAGCTGGTGCGGGTGGCGGTCGAGGTGGTCGGCGGGGAAGGCGGCACGTTCGGCGGCCATCAAGGCTGCGGAGCGCAGGGCTTCGCGTCCTCGGATCCCGGTCAGTGCCGCGACGGTCTCCTCCAGGTGGGAGCGGATGGTGCGGACGGGGGTGAGGTGCGCGGCCGGGCTCTGCGGTATGAGGCCGATCAGGCGGCCCCGTACGGTGCGGGCGAGGGTCCGCTCGTCGGCGGAGAGCAGGTCGAGGTCGCCGAGGCGGGCCTCGCCCGCGGTCTGCGCGTTGGCGGGGAGCAGCCCGAGCAGGGCGGAGGCGAGGACGGACTTGCCGCAGCCGCTCTCCCCGATCAGGGCGAGGCACTCGCCGTCCGCCACGTCGAAGTGCGCGTCGGTGACGGCGGCGACGCGGCGCCCGCCCGGCATGCGGAAGCGCACCGACAGCCCGCGCACCGACAGCACGGGGGGTCGCCCGGTCACAGCACTGACTGCGGCGGTCACAGCATCAGCTCCGATCGGCGGCGGGGGTTGATCCGCTCCCGCCAGGTCCCGGCGAGACCGGCGATGGCGAGGGTCGGGACGATGAGGAAGAGGCCGGGGAAGAGGGTCGGCCACCACTGCCCCGCGAGCAGCGAGCCCCGCGCGCTCTGGATGAGGGTGCCGAGGCTCGCCGTGTGGGTGGGCAGGCCGAGCCCGAGGAAGGACAGGGCCGATTCGTGCCACATGGCGTGCGGCACCATCAACACGGCGGCGAGGGCGGCCTGGGGCAACACGCCGGGCAGCAGGTGGCGTACGGCCACGCGCCACCAGGAGGCGCCGCCGGAGACGGCCGCGTCGATGTACGGGCGCGAGCGCAGGGACAGGACCTCGGCGCGGACGATGCGTGCGGTCGACAGCCAGTGGGTGAGCGCCACGGACACCACCACCGGCCAGACGCCGGGCCGGAACAGGGCGACGATGAAGATGCCGAGCAGCAGGTGGGGTACGGACGAGACCGTGTCGACCAGCCGCATGACGGCGCGGTCGGCCCAGCCGCCCAGCGCCCCGGCGGTGGCGCCGACGGCGGTGCCGATGACGGTCGCCGTGAGGGCCGCCGCCACGCCGACGAGCAGGGAGACCCGCAGGCCGTACACGCAGCGCAGCAGCAGGTCCCGTCCGACGTCGTCGGTGCCGAACGGGTGTGTCCACGAGGGGGGTTGGAGTTTGGCGGCCAGGTCGACGGCCTGCTGGTCGAGCTGGACCAGCGGCGGTACGACGAGGACCGCGAGGACGGTCACGACGAGCAGCGCGGCGGACGTACGCGCCCGCAGGGTGTGGGTGGAGCGGCGGTCGGTGCCGCCCGAGCGCCACTCGGTGTGCACTGCGGCCTCAGCCATGGCGTTCACATGTCATCGAGCTTCACCCTCGGGTCGATCAGTCCGTACAGGAGGTCCGCCAGCAGGTTTCCGGCGAGGACGGCGGCGGTGGCGAGCGTGGTCAGGGCGGCCAGCAGCGGGAAGTCGACGGCGGTGGCCGCCTCGACGGTGGCCGCGGCGATGCCGGGCCAGCTGAAGACGCTCTCCACCAGCAGGGCACCGGTGATGAGTTCGGGCACGCGGGAGCCGACCAGGGTGAGCACCGGCAGCAGTCCGGAGCGCAGCGCGTGGCCGAGCAGGACGGTGCGTTCGCTCAGGCCCCGGGCGCGGGCGCCGCGCACCGGGTCCTCCGCGAGCGCGTCACCGACGCCCTGGCGGACGTACAGGGTGAACCAGGGCAGTTGGGAGACGGCGAGCACTCCGGCGGGCAGCACCAGGTGGCTCGCGACCTGTCCCGCGGTGACCTGTTCGCTGGCGGTGTCCGTGAGGCCTCCGGCCGGCAGTACGCCCCACTGGAGGGCGAACAGCCAGACGGCGAGCAGGGCGATCCAGAAGACCGGCGCGGCCTCCAGGGTGTAGGCGAGCGAGGTGACGGTCCGGTCGAGCCACGAGCCGGGGCGGCGGGCCGCGAGCACCCCGAGCAGCGTGCCGGCCAGTACGGCGACGGCGAAGGCCACCGCGCACAGCAGCGTGGACCACACCAGGCGTTCACCGATCACCTCGGCCACCGGCTGCCGCATGACGCTCGACTGGCCCAGATCGCCGGTGAGCGCGGAGGTCAGCCACCGCCACCAGCGCACGGCGAAGGGCTCGTCCACGCCGAGGTTGGCCCGCAGCCGGTCCAGGGTGTCCTGGTCGGCGGTGAGCCCGGCGGTGCCGGCGTACGCCTTGACGGGGTCGAAGGGAGAGGCGGCGGCGATGGCGAAGACGCCGAAGGTGACGACGAGGAGCACGGGGACGGCGTACAGGGCCCGCCGCCCCGCCAGGCGCGCCATCGCTCCCCAGGGGCGTGGCGTCATGTGTTCGGCCGCCAGTCCTCGATGTTCCACCACGGGCCGCTGGCGAAGCCGTGCTCGTGCGGTTCGAGCTGCGTGGTCAGCCCGTTCCAGCGGTCGGCGAGCACGTAGAGGTGGTCAATGTGGGTGAGGAACGTGTAGCCGGGGTCCTTCACGAGTTCGCGCTGCAGCGTGTCGTAGGCGGACTTGCGCGCGGCCGGGTCCTGGCTGCGGCGGCCGGTGTCGAGCGCCTGGTCGACCTTCGGGTTGTCGTAGCGGCCCATGTTGTTGAAGCCGTCGCCGGCGAGGGAGGAGTGCAGCATGGTGTAGAGGCCGAAGTCGGGGTCGCCGGTGCTGCCGAAGCCCGCGAGGACGGCGTCGCTCTTCATCCGCGGCTCGATCACCTCCCAGGTGGCGCTCTCCACCCGCACGTCGATGCCGGCCTTCTTGGCGTCGGAGGCGTAGGCGAGGGCGTGGTCCTGGCGGACCTTGTCGCCGGAGGGGTAGAGCAGGGTGAACGCGGCCCGGCGGCCGTCCTTGGCGCGGATGCCGTCCTTGCCGGGCTTCCAGCCCGCCCGGTCCAGGATCCGCCTGGCCTTGCCGAGGTCCTGGGGGCGTTCGATGCCCTGGGCGAACCAGGGGTCGTCGCCGGGCAGCGGCCCGTACGCGGGACGGCCCGCCCCGTCGAGGATCTTGTCCACCATGGCCCGGCGGTCGACGGCGGCGTCGAGGGCCTGCCGGATCGCGCGGTCGCCGGTGACCTTGTTCCCGGTGGGGAGGGTGACGGCGCGGTAGTCGTAGGACTTCGCCTGGTAGGTCCGCTTGTCGCTGTCGTTCTTGAACGTGGCGGCGAGGTTGGGCGGCAGGACCGCGCCGTCGAGGTCACCGGAGCGCAGCCGCGTGGCGCGCACGTCGTCGTCCTCGACGATCGCCATCGTCACCGTCTTCACCTTCGGTACGCCGCCCCAGTAGCGGGGGTTGGCCTTGAAGGTGAGCTTCTCGCCCTTGCGCCAGTCGGCCAGGACGTACGGGCCGGTGCCGACCGGCTCGGTGCTGAAGGAACCGGTGTTGGGGTCCTGGTTCCCGGCGATGTGCTCGGGGACGATGGGCAGCACCGTGCGCCCGGCGAAGGACGCGTACGGGTACTTGAGCGTGAAGACGACCTTGTCGTCGCCGACGGCCCGCACCTCCTTGATGGCGTCCAGTTCGCTCTTGGAGGTGTTGTTGGTCCTGTCGTCGAGGATGGTCCGGTACGTGAAGACGACGTCGGCGGCGGTGAGCGGCTCACCGTCGCTGAACTTCACGCCGTCGCGCAGGGTGTAGGTGTACGTGCGGCCGCCGTCGGCGACCTGGGGCAGTGCCGCCGCCAGCGCGGGTCTCAGCTTGAGGTCGGCGTCCCGGGCGAGCAGGCCGTCGAAGATCTTGGAGTTGCCGTCCTTGCCGTAGCCGAGCAGCGGGCTGAGCGTGTCCGGCTCCGAGGCCACCCCGATCACGACGGACTGGGCGGACTCGCCTCCGCCCGCACCACCGCCCGGCGCCGAGCACGCGGTGACCCCGGTGGCCACCGCCGCCAGGACGGCGGCACCTCGTATCCGTCGGGTCGTCATGAGCCTCACACCCTTATTGCCGTTGAACTGTTGTTGCATATTAATTGCAGCTGAGCCCCTGTCGGCACAGTGGGGCTGCCGCCGGTCCGCCGATCGCGACCGTGACCGCGCCCGTCGGCGGGTCCGGGGCGGTGTTCCTCCTCCCGGCACGCTCGCCACACCCCTCGGCGGCCTGTACGTCGCCCAGGGGCCGGCCTGAGTCCCCAAGTGGCTGGGCCCGCTGGTGTTCTGCGGGCGCCGTCAGCGTCAACGATCACAGGCCCGGAATCCCGTCGGCGTACATGATCAACCGTCTTGCAGATGATTCACCTGGTCGAGCCCCGTGCCGATCTTCCGCCACGTCGTTAGGCCTGCTGATCCCGGCCGACCCGCCGGGACCGATCCAACGGAAGGAACCCGACAACGATGTACGGCGCGCGGCGTATCGCGGTGGTGGCCTCGATGATGGGCCTGCTGATGGCAGTTCCCGCAGGACTGGGCACGGCCCATGCCGGTGACGGCGACGCGGGGGCGGGCGGTGTGCTGTCCAACGTCTCCGGCAGGAACTCCTCCGGCCACGCCAACCTCTGCGGCACGGGCAAGCTGGCGCTCTTCAAGGAGCGCACCTGTGTGACCGAGGACAACGGCCAGGGCGGCGGGGACCAGGCGGGCCCCAGCGGCGGCGTCCTGTCCGACCTCCTGTTCGCCCGGAACGCCTCGGGCCACAGCAACAACTGCGGCAACGAGACGGTGGCGATGTTCAGCAAGACCACCTGCGTCACCGTGGACCGCTCCGCCCGCTGAGCGGCCACACCGGCTCAGCGCAGAGCGCGGGAGTGTCAGGGGGCCGGTGCCCGCCGATGCGGCGCACCGGCCCCCTCGGTGGAATCGAGTATCGAGCGAGGACGGACGGTTCAACCCAAGGTGTCGTCAACTTCCCTGTGTGTAGGCGTAGTAGCACCCCTGACGGGTCGGCTGGCCCCTCTCGGGTCCCCGTTGTCGTACGTCCTGCGGGCGCTCGCACCCAGCCTCGCGCACGTCCGCAACGGCACTCGCCGCTACGACGTGACCGTCGCCGTGCGCGACAGCCGCTCCGATCCTCAGGCGGCCCGGCGGGCCGTGCGCGATCTGGCCGGTACGGACGGGGCGCACATCGTGCTCACCATGGCCGGGACGCGCGTGCTGCCCGCCGTCACCGCCGCCTGCGAGGAGGCGGAGGTCCCCTGCGTGTCGACCACCTTCCCCTGGCAGGCGTACATCCGCACACGCGGTGCCGATCCCGGGCACCGCTTCCGGTGGACGTACCACTTCGCCTGGGGACTGGACGACATCGCCGCCGTCTTCGCCGACCTGTGGGAGGGGATCGACGGCCGTCGGGGCATCGGATGCCTCTGGAACGATGATCTGCAGGGCGAGCTGCTGCGCCACGACCGGTACGGCTTCGCCCCGGTGGCGTCCGCGCGCGGACACACACTGGTCGACCTCGGCGCCTACCGTGAACCGGCCCGTGACTTCCACGCGCAGGTCGGCCGGATGCGTGAGCACGGCGCCGACCTCGTGACCAGCGCCGCCACCGCGACCGACCTGGCCCTCTTCCACCGCCAGGCACGCGAGACGGGGCTGCGGCCCCGGCTGATCACCTGTTCTCGCTGGCTGACCTACCCCCACACCCACACCACGCCCGCCCCGACGTCCACGGCGAACTCGCCGACGCGCGCGTGGCCACCCTGGTCTACTGGACCCCCGGCCATCCCCACCGGTCCAGCCTGGACGGCACCACGTGCGCCGCGCTGGCCCGTGCCTACCAGGAGGCCACCGGCGCTCCCTGGCTTCAGCCCCTGGGTCTGGCCCACGCCCTCCTGGAGACCGCCCATCACGCCCTGGCCGCCGCGGCCGATCCCACGGACCGCGCGTCCGTCGCGCAGGCCCTCGCCGGCACCGCCCTCGACACCATCGCCGGAACCCTCGACTGGACGCGGGGCCCCACGCCCAACATCGCCCTCCTGCCGCTGGTCGGCGGGCAGTGGCAGGAGGGCCCGCGAGGTCCCCGCCTGGCCGTCGTCAGCAACGCCGGACACCCGGACGTGCCTGTCACCGGGGACCTCACACCGGCGGCATGACGCCGACGGCTCCGCGGACTGCCGGAGGCGTGCGGGAGAGCGGCAGCGGCAATCCCGGCCGGTGTCACGGCGCGCCCCGCCGGCCGGAGCCCGCTGCCGCGAGGTCGTCGTACACGAGCAGCCCGTCCTGGCGCAGCCGTACGCCGGCCGTCGGGACGTGGGCGCCGACCCGCCCGTCATGCATGAGGTGCCGGGTCGGTACCGCGCGGGCGAGCACGGCGAAGTCGGCGATGAGGCGGCGGTGACAGCGCCACCAGACCGCTTCGCTGCACATCACCGCCGTGCGGACGGACGACGCGTCGCGCAGGACCCGGTCCATGGCGGTGACGAACTCCGGGGAGCGTGTGTGAGCGGCGTAGCCGCGGAAGGAGGCATTGCGCCAGACGGTGTCCGGGCTGTCCGGAGGGGGTGTGCGAAACCCGCCGAGGGCGGGCTCCCACCGGTAGGCGACGCCGCTGCGTGGCAGCCACTCGGCCAGCCTCTGCCGGGACAGATCCGGGTCGCGGCGGCTGCCGGGTGCGATGCGGACGTCCACCACGGCCGCGACACCGGCGTGGCGCAGCAGGTCGATGATCCGCTCACGCCCGGCCGTGCTGTGCCCGAAGGTGAGCAGAAGCGTTTCCACCATGGCGAACCTGTCCGGGGACACGGTGTGGGGCGAGGCGGTGTGCCGGTCGTGCGCGACAGGCGCTTCGCTGTCAGCACAGGCGCTTCGTACGCGACACGCGCTTCGCTGCGGCACAGGCGCTTCGTGCGGGGCAGGCTCTTCGCTGCGGCACAGGCGGTTGGTGCGGGCCGGCGCCGGTGGTGCGGCTGCGCCCGTCGCGTGCTACCGGCGCCGGTCGGGCCCCGCCTCCCCGCCTCGGTCTTCCTGCGCTGCCTGCTGTTCCTGGTCCTCCGCCTCGACGGCCTCGAGGGGTTTGCCGGCCGCCGTACCGCGGTTCGGCTGGTAGCCCTCCTTGGCGCTCGCCGTGCCCGGTATCGTGCGCTCCCGCGCCTGGCTCTCCGAGCCCGAGTGGGCGCCGGGCTCCTGGTCGCCGCGCGCTCGTGCGTACTTGTCGGTGTGGTCGTCCTTGCGGCCGGTCATGTCGGTCCTCCGATCGGCGCGTCGGCTTCGCCGGGTTCCCCTGGGCCGGGGCGCGGAAACGGCAGGTCGCACGTCGTCGCCCACAGTCCCGCGGCCGAGGGCCTCGTCCCGGTCACGCAATCTCCTGCTCCGCCCAGATGATCTTCCCGCTCGGCGTGTACCGCGCACCCCAGCGGTGCGTGAGCTGGGCCACGAGGAAGAGGCCGCGGCCCCCTTCGTCCGTGCTCCGGGCGTGCCGCAGCCGGGGAGCGGTACTGCTGCCGTCGGCGACCTCGCAGGTCAGACGGGTGTCGCGGAGCAGTCGCAGCCGTACGGGTCCGGAGGCGTAGCGGAGCGCGTTGGTGACGAGCTCGCTGACGACGAGCTCCGTCGTCATGGCCAGGTCCGGGTAGCCCCACGCCACGACCTGACGCGTCGCCCGGGCCCGGATGTCGGCGACGGCGGCCGGGTCCAGCGGCACGTCCCAGGAGACGACGTGGTCGGGCCCCAGGGCGCGGGTACGGGTCAGCAGGAGAGCGACGTCGTCGGGCTGGGACGCCGGAACGAGCTGCTGGACCGCGGTCGCGCACAGCGTTTCCAGATCGGAGCCGGGCCGGGACAACAGGTGCGCGAGACGGGCCATGCCCAGATCGATGTCGCGGTCGGCTCCCTCGATGAGGCCGTCGGTGTACAGGCCGAGGACGCTGTTCTCGGCGAGCTCCAACTCGGTCGCCTCGAACGCCATCCCGCCCAGCCCAAGCGGTGGCCCGGCGGGCAGCTCCGGGAAGGAGACGTGTCCGTCCGGCGCGACGACGACGGGCGGCGGATGGCCGGCCCGGGCCAGCGTGCACCGCCGTGTCACCGGGTCGTAGACGGCGTACAGGCAGGTCGCTCCGAGGAAGGCCGTGACGGTCCGGCTGGCTGTCTCGTCGGTGGTCTCCTCCTCGCTGAGCCGGAGCACGAGGTCGTCGAGGTGGGCCAGCAGCTCATCGGGGGGCATGTCCATGTCGGCGAGGGTCTGTACGGCGGTGCGCAGCCGGCCCATCGTGGCCGCCGCGGTGATGCCGTGGCCGACCACGTCACCGACGACGAGGCCCACCCGGGCGCCCGACAGCGGGATCACGTCGAACCAGTCGCCGCCGACCCCGCCCGTCGGGTCCGCCGGCAGATAGCAGGACGCCACCTCCAGCGCCGTTCCGCCCGTCAGGGCGTGGGGAAGCAGACTGCGCTGGAGGGTGACCGCCGCGGTGTGTTCCCGGGTGTAGCGGCGGGCGTTGTCGACACACAGCGCCGCCCGCGCCACCAGCTCCCTGGCCAGCAGGACGTCGTCCGGCTGGAACGAGGCGGGGTTCAGCGACCGTACGAACGAGGCGAGGCCGAGGACGGTGTCGCGTGCCCGCATCGGCACGGAGATGAGCGAGTGCAGCCCGTACTCGCGGATGCTGGCGGCCCTGGCCGGTTGTTCGGTGGCCCACACGGGATCACTCGGGTCGAGGACCGGTACGAAGATCGGTTCGCCGTCGATGAGCAGGGTCGCGTTGTGCGGCGGCGGGACGAAGTCGACCTTGTCCCCGATCCGGGCGACGGCCTCGGGGCAGCCCTCTCGTACGGAGCTCATCCCGGCTCGGCGCATCACCGGCTTGGCGGGGGCCGGTCCGGCGTCGGACAGCCACGCACCGTGTCCCTCGGTGCTGAGGACGGGCTCGAGAAGATCGACGATGACGAAGTCGGCGAAGCGGGGCACGGCGAAGTCGGCGAGTTCCTGGGCCGTGCGCATCACGTCCAGCGTCCTGCCGATGCTGGTCCCGGCTTCGTTCACCAGGGCCAGCAGCCGGCGGGCGTTCCACCGCTCGGTGACGTCCATGACCATGTAGCAGATGCCGGTGACGGAGTTGTCGGCGTCCACCAGGGGGAAGAACGACGTCGAGTAGGCGTGTGGGCGGTGCGGGTCGGCCCAGCTCCATCCCACGTACTCGTAGTCGGTGACCGGGATGCCCGTCGCGAGCACCTTGCGCATCACGCCTTCGAGGGTCTCCGCCTGCAGGCCCGGCAACAGCTCGCTCAGCCGGCGCCCCAGCCGCTGCTCACGGGGCACGCCGCCGAAGCGCTCCAGGGTGTCGTTCAGCCAGACGTACCGCAGGTCGAGATCCATCACCGCCATGCCGACCGGCGAGCGGGTCAGGAAACCGTCGAGGACGGACTGGCCCATGGTCCACTGCTGGCGCTGCTCCCGCGCGGAGATGAGGAAACACTCGTCCGCGCCGATGCGGAAGGACGCGGACACGCGCAGGTCGACCTCGATACGGCCGCCGTCGCGGCGCCGTACGGGGATCAGGCCGTTCCACCCCATGCCGGCGCGGCACCGCTCGGCGATACCGGCCACACGGACCGGATCCCCGGGCATCGCCAGCAGCTCCGCGGCGGAGCGCCCGACCACCTCCGCGTCGGTGTAGCCCAGGAGGGTTTGGGCGCCCCGGGTCCAGCCGACCACCTCGCCGGCTGCGGACACCACCGCCACCGCGTCATGGGACGCGTCGAAGAGATCGCGCGCTCCTACGGACGGAGGCGCGTCGGACCCTTCTCGCACAGACGCCATCGATGCCATCCCTCTTTACGCCAGTATGGTCCCGCTCGGGCCCTGATGCGCAGGCGCTCGGTGGGTGGCGGCTCGGAGGCCCGTCGCAGGGCAGTCCGTCCCGGGCGCGGTGCGGCCCGTGGTCGTCGGATGCGCGGCCGCGGCCGGCCGGCTTGTTCCCCGGGCCTCCCCCGGGACCCACGGGCTTCCGTCAGGGCCGCACAGGGCCTGCCGTCGCGGTGCTCGGTGCCTGCGTTCCGGTGGCCCCGAAGCGGATGCCCTTGGCAAGGGATCCTTGCCGATCGCGCTCAGCTGATCACCACGGCCGGAGTGGGCAGGACGGTCCACGCCATCGCCGCCGGGTAACCGTGGCGCTCGGCGAGGGCCTCCTGGATCGGCAGGTTGAGGGCGGCGCTCAGATTGCCGAGCCGGTAGGTGACGTCGGGGTAGAAGCCCCGGATGGCGTCGGGGCTCATCTCGGTCAGGTGTGCCGGGATGACACCCCGGGCTCCCTGCACGCACACCTGATGATGCCCTCGGCGTCCACCGCGTAGTCACTGCGATCCACGTCCGGGCCGCGTCCGTAGCCGCGGCGGTCCATCAGCAGCAGCCGGGCGTCAGCGGCCAGGGGGCGCTGCGCCGCGAGCCGTACGCGGCGTCGTCCCCCAGGTGATGACGTTGTGGACGAACAGTGCCACCGGCTTGTCGGCGCCGCCGTCCTCCCAGACGGCCACGTGCACGGGCGCGGTCGTCATGGACACCTCCTCGTTCGGCCCACGGCACCCCCGCCACGGATACCGAAAGCGCCGCTCCCGCTGCGACAGCAGCGGCAGCGCGTTCCCTCACCGGGACGGGGCGTTGAGGGCGAGCGGGGTGGGGGAACGTTCACGGGCCTGCGGACGGGGACGCCCATGGCGGCCGCCGTAGGCGCCGACGGCACGTAGCGGTACTTCTGGTGGCCGTGTATTACCGCACGAACCGCACCATGCGGCAGCTCGCGCCGCTGTTCGGCGCATCTCGCCGGCCACCGTGTGCCGGGTCGTCAAAGACTCGGCCCACTGCTCGCGCTCGTCGAGAGGCGGGAAGGGTTGCCGATCCGGACACCGTGCAGCAGCCCACGCAGCTTCGCCATCTGCGCTGCGGGGAGCAGAAGGGTCTCGCTACGCCTGTCACTGAAGTTGCCGTGTGAACAACTGAGTTCGCAACAGAAATTGAAGCTGATGCACAATAGAAGATGACACCATTTGAAAGGTGCACGAGTTGCGACTGGCGCAGAGTGCAGTAAAATACTGCCAACTCTCTTCATCGGCAGCGGCCTTCTTTTTTCCGTCACTTTTCCACGGTCACTCTTCTCGAGTGCGGCGAAGCTTACTAGAGTAGTCACATGGAAAAGACAACGCAGTTCTATGTGGTGAAACACGGAGACAACCTCACCAGGATCGCTTCCATGTTCCACGTGACGCTGGATCAGATACTGGAGTGGAATCCCCAGATCGAGGACCGGAATTTCATCCACCCTGGCCAGCGGATCCGCGTGGCCCCACCGGATGTGGACGGGGAATACGAGCCCTTTCCGGGCGCCGACTTCTTCCAGTCGTCCGTGAGCAGTCCGATCATAGAGGCCATGGGCTACCGACTCATCGAGGAGGGCTGCTCGGCGTATGCCGGGGAGCCCGACTCCCAGTGGAGCGAGGCGGACCGGAAGTCGTATGCCAAGTGGCAGCGCAAGCTTGGATTCGTGGGCGACGACGCGAACGGCATTCCGGGTCGGAAGTCGTGGGAGCGGCTCCGTGTGCCCGCCGTCTACAAGTGACTAGCCCGACCCTGGACGCCAACGGGGACTGACCATGGACACCTCCGTGGTGGGCCCGGCGGGCCGGTCGGCCCCCACGCGCCGGCGGATCACGGCCGGGCTGCACACCCGGCCACCGCGGTCGGCATGGCGCGCACGGGCAAAGACACGTATCGCCTATCTCGAAGCGCAGCTGAAGCGCGAGAGCGTCAGGCCGTGTCCCGAAGACCGCATGGCCCTTGTCGAGGGAATGCGCGCCCATCTCGAAAAGGCCCGCTCCGCCGCAGACGAGGGATTCGGATGGCGGCGGCCGTGGTCGGGGTCGACCGCCTGCGAAGGCGTCTGGTCGAATGTGCGCAGTGCCGAAGTGCTGTTGCTCCAGTTGGTGCCCGAAACGGAAGCCGCCGGCCGCGCGAGTGAGGTCATGGCACTCGTCAAGAGCCATCTGAGCACCGACGACCCACGGCGCGTCAGACTCGCCCGGCGGATCCGCCACATCGTCTCCGGCGACATGACACCGAGCGACCGGGATCTCATGGTCCGGGCGCTCGACGCCGCGTACATGGCTCTGGACGACGAACTGGCCCGGGTCCGGAGCCTGCGCAACATTCTCTGGTCCGCCACGTTCATCGTTCTTCTCGGCGTGGCGGGTCTCGCCCTCTACGGCTGGTTCTCCCCCAGGTCGCTGAGCATGTGCTTCACGCCCAAGGTCAGCCCCGGCGACGCGAACCGGATCGATGTGGTGTGCCCCACCGCGGAGCATCCCGACGTGGCGGCGGGCACCCCCGCCAGCGACTTGGCCCAGAGGGCCGACATCCTCACCGTCGAGATCGCCGGGCTGGCCGGCGCGGCACTCACCGTCATCGCCTCACTGCGCCGCATACGGGGCACCAACGCCCCCTACATGCTGCCCCTGGCGTCGGCCGTACTGAAGTTCCCCACCGGCGCCCTGTCCGCCTTTCTCGGGCTGCTGCTGATCAGGGGGGCCTTCGTCCCCGGGCTCAGCGACCTCGACAGCAGAGCGCAGGTCCTCGCCTGGGCCGCGGCCTTCGGCGCAGCGCAGCATCTGGTGACCCGCCTCGTCGACGACCGCGCGCAGCTGACCCTGTCGGAGGTGGGCAAGCCCACCGACGTCGCGACCAACCCGGAGAACGCCGCCGTCAAGGGAAGCCGCCAGGAGGAAGAGGCCTGGACGCCTGCATCGCCGACCGCCGAACGGGCCGGCCAGGGAGCCCACGGTGGACCGGGAGAGGAAGGACAGGAGGAGATGCCCGGACGTCAGGCCGGGCCGTGACCGAGTCACGGCCCGGGTACGCCGGCATGACGGGGCCGGACACACGGAGTGCCCGGCGGGACGGGTTCATCGCCGGAGCGGTGGTGTGAGGGCTCCGGAGGTGAGGCCGGTCAGCAGCACCATCCCCGCGCGCTGCACCAGTAGCAGCATGGCGAAGGAGTCGCGCGGCTCGTTGACAAGATCACTCACTCCACTATCCGACCAGCGGGCGTGATGAAACGCATCGGGCAGCGCGTCGGACCATCGGCCTCGGTCGCGGCCGAAAAGAAACGATATGTCACCACGGTCCCGCACCCTATCCCTCTGTCCGCCACCAGGTCGGTCCGGTGTTCGCGTTGCGGGGCGTGCGGTGCGGGTGAAGAGTGGATTCATAGCGGCTCCCGTATTGTCCGAGCCGGATTTCCATCTCCATCTCTCCGCGCAGCGCCACCCGCAATTGGGCAGAGCCCGCGCTGGACGCACAGCACGACGCAAAACGCATCTGGAACCATCATGGCCAGAAACACCCGGCGACATGTATCCCGCACGGTCGGCGTATCCATCATGGCCACGGCGCTTGCGTTGCCCGCGGGTCTGTCCAGTGCCGCGGCGGCACCTCACCTCGGCAGCGAGATCACGGCTGGAATACCCGCGCAGACAACCCCTCCTCCACCCACGTCCACGCCCACGCCGACACCGACACCGACACCGACACCGACACCATCGACGACGCCGGAGGATACGCCCCCGCCGGAATCGACGCCCACCGATGAGTCGACGCCGACGACATCCACACCCCCCACGGAGGGCGAAACGCAGGATCAGGACAGCACACCGGAAAATGAACAGTCAACAGGGACCGGCGAGGAAAAACCGGACCAAACGGTGCCCGAGTCCACTGCGGAGCAGGAGAAAGAAATTGAAAGCATAACCGAAGAACTGAGCCAGAAAACTACGGAGGTTCCCAAGACGCTCGAGCCGGCCGTGGCACGATTGACCGCCACTCTGCAGGCGGCCCAGAATCCGGAGACGACGCCGCAGGAGAAGGACGGAATCATCGACAGCACGAAGGAGATCGCCGCCGTACTGGAAACGATCAATGATCCTGATACGCCCGCCGATGTGCGGGAAAAGCTGATTGGGATCGTGAAGCAGGTCACGTCCGCCCTGGAGGTGGTCAGTGATTCGAGCGTGCCGCCCGAAGAGCGGGCCATGACCATCCTGACGGTGCAGAGGTCGACATCCGTCCTGAAGACGATCGGTGACTCGGCGACGCCGCAAGGGCTGCGGGATGATCTGAGCAACAGCGTGGACCATCTGACCCGCGTCGTCCTGAGGCGGAGCCAGGGCGAGACAACCAGAGGAAGCATCCCCTCGCAGCAGAGTCTGGGGGCCGAGAGGACGATCGCCGTGGCGTTGGCCATGATCAGCGAGAGCGAGACGTCCGAGGGAGACAGTAAAGGCCTCGCGGGGACCACCAGTGATTCAAGTTCATCGCTGGACGGAAGCAGTGATCCCAGGGTGTCGAACGAGGATCGGGAAAGAGAGAAGAAGGAACTGGCCGAGAAGATCGAACGGTTGGAAAAGCAGGTGGAGGAGGTGGCGTCCGCCAGGGGTCTACCGGACGTGCCACTCGGCGAGGCGGCTGAAGTCTGCACCAACGCCATGTTCACATCCGTCACCGAGCCCAAGCTCATCGGGGGCCTGACCGACCTGGCTCCGGCGAAGTGGGACAGCGAAGGGGTGAAGGACTACTGGAAGTCCAAGGAATCCGGGCAGGACTCCCTCGACGTGCAGGCGCAACTGCAGAACGACAAGCTCGACCACGCCCCGTTCGACATCGCACGGCTCATACCCGAGCTCGCGAAGGCCACACCGGCCGGCGAGCTGTTCGGCACCGTCGGAACTCCGGCACTCCATTGCCTGCGGTCGGCTCTGCACCTCCACCGGGAGGGTGTGGAAGCGGGGACCTGGCTCAAGATGGCCGAACAAAAAGCGTAGAAGGATGTCAACCGCTGCCGGCCTCGGCTGATCTCAGCAATTCCGCGACGGACACCTCGGAATCCACGTAGGCCGTAGCGGCACCATATCTGTCCACGTCCCTCCTCTCTTCCGAACGAGCTACTCTGCCCTCGAAATTAAAGGAAGAGATTGAATACCTGGGCGGCTCCCTCGGGGACCAGATCACTGTCACGTAGCGCGGTTTGCGCGTCACGTTGACGAGGTTGTTGTTGTGTCGCACCCTGCCGTGGTAATAAAGCTCTTCCCCGCACTTTTTTGGAGCACAGTAGTATCGGCCTTCGGCCTTGTCCCACGACCGATGCATGCGCCTGAATTGGGCTACGTCGAGTTTCCCCCGGTCCTTCCTCATGTACGTGATCTGGAGCACGACGTCGAGCGTGTCGAACTCGGTGGTGGTCGGGATCTGGACAACGCGCTCCATGGCGAACTCCTGCCCGACATCGAGCCAGTCACCAGGACGATGGAGGCGCCCGCTGCTGACTTTCATGAGTTTCAACCGGTCGACGTAACGTTCAGCTTCCTCCGGACGTTTCTCGTCCAGACTCCTCCTCCACTCCTCCAGCCGGTTCGCGCCCTCGGAATATTCGGCGATTCGGCCGTAGACCGTATAGTCATCGATGATGACGTAGACCGGGATGCCTCCGGCGTTCTTCACATACAGTTTCAACGGGACGTGCACGTGCATCCGTAAGGGGTCGGCCCGCGACGTGCCGAATTCCGCCTTCAGGATGAAGTGCATGGGCGCTGCCGCGGGTTGGTACATGGTGGAGTACGCCAGGCTCATGGCGGTCAGGAGCGCTGTTGCCACGACCCCGGCCGCGAAGGTTTTGGGTCGCGGCATTCCCCGCCACGCCTTCTCGCGGACGAGGAGCCAGAGCGCGCACGCGGACCAGCACCAGAGAGGCATGAAGACCAGCAGGTAGGGCGTGTACTCCCGCTCGTCGACCCACATGAACAGCAGAAGGCTGTCCGTGGCCAGCGCCACAAGCACTCCGACCAGGACGACCGCCCCGGAGCTTTTGCCCTGCCGTTTTCCCCAGTGGTCGAGCACCGCGATCGCCGCCGCGCCCTGCACCACCCCGGACAGGACGAACAGTGCCCCGCTTATTCGCTGCGCGAAGGTCAGCGCACCGAGGGCGTCCGGCCATCCGATGACGACGTTGAAGGCCATGGACGCGAGCATGCCCGCCGTCATCAACACGGTGATCGCGCGCCTTCGCCCAGCGCGGTCGGGCCACGTCCCGCTGTCCCCTCCGCGCCAGCACACGGACGCCGGGTCCTCCATGTCCATGTCCTCGGGATAACCGAGGCGGCCGAGCATGCGGCGCAGTTGACGCAAGGACCAGACACTGCCGACCGTCTCGCTGCCGACAATGACCCGCCGAAGACCACGACTGTCCGGTGCCTCGACGATCACCCAGGGACGGATACTCATGGCCCCAGGCTCCAGCCCGCACCGGCACGGTGCATGCGGGGCTCCCCCGTTCGGCGGCTCCTGCCGAAAGCAACGTGTGACCTCCGCCTGACCGCGGGCGACGGTTCGTCCCGAGGCCTGCGTGCGCCGAGGCACCAGTCGTAGCTGCACGCGGCGGGCGGGACGGCGTGTTGTTCTGCGTCCGCCGCCGCCTCTCAGCCGAAGCGGCGCCGAGGTCGTTGGCCCGGTCGCTGGTCGTGGGGCTGGTGGCCTGCCACTGATCGGGGTTCTGCAGGTGGATCCGCTCGACGAGGCGGCGCAGGGCGGCGACGGCTCCTTCGTCGAGGAGCGCCCCGCTGCAGCCGACGTACGCCACGACACCGGGCTGACAGTGGTGTCCGGCCGATCGAGGAAGGCGCTGCCGGAATGTGACGCCGTCGACGAGCTCCGGGGTGTTGCCGGGGTCTGCCGGTCGTCGCCGGTCACGGCCACGATGCCCACCTCGAGCGCCACGGCCGCGGTCCGCCGGCCGCCGGTTGGTTCCGCCGGAGGCCGGCACACGCGCTCGGCCTACGGGCACCGTGGCATGGCGGGGACGACCAAGAGCTCAGCCGCTGTGCACACCCACCTCGCGGAGCGAGTACCCCCAGCCCGTGCCGCGTTCCAGGCCCTGGACGCGGATGTGGCGGGCGGGTGCGGGGGTGAAGCGTGCGGTGTCCAGGCCGCCGTCGCCGGAGGTGGTGGACCAGGCGGTCCGCCAGTTCACGCCGTCGGTGGACAGCTCGATGCGGTACGACTTGCCGTACGCGCGCTCCCAGTCGAGGGTGACGCGTCCGACCAGGTTCGTGGCGCCCAGGTCGATCCGCAGCCACTGGTCGTCGCTCCAGTCGCCGGCCCAGCGGGTGTCGCGTACGCCGTCCACGGCCCGGGCCGGGGCATAGCTGGTGAACGGGTTCCACTCCGTCGAACTGGCGGTGGCTGAGGCGCCGTTGGCGAGGTTGGCCGCGGCCCGGTGCCGTTCGGAGGCCGCCCAGGTGTCGAGGTAGGACTCGGCGCCCCGGAAGAGGTCGTCCACCACGTCCCGGCCGCCGACGAGCCGGATGTCCTCGATCCAGTCCGGGACGAGGCCGTAGTGCGCGGCGCCGTCGGTGTTCAGGTCCCAGGTGCGCTCGCCGGTGGTCTGCCGGTCGATGACGGAGCCGCCGTCGACGCTGCGGAAGGGGTACTTCACCGGGTTGGCGGTGTCCGCGCCGCGCGGGGCCGGCCAGCCGCCGACGCCGTTCATGTCCGTGCCGTAGCCGTAGCCCACGTCGTACTTGTCGCGCAGCGCGTCCGTGCGCCTCGCCTCCGCGCTGAAGGCCTCGGAGCCGTGCATGTACTGGGCGATGAAGCCGCCGAGGCCGTAGACCCGTTCGGTCCAGTTCAGGTCCATCCAGCTGTGCGAGGAGAGGACGCCGGGGTAGGACTCGGCCTCGAAGATGTCGAGCACCCGGCCGGTGGCCTTGACGCTCATGTGGTCGATCTCCAGCATCATCTTGCGCTTCATCATGCCGCGCACGGCGTACTCACCGAGTTCGGTCAGGCCGCGGACGTTGCACTGCGCGTCCGCGGCGTAGGAGGGGACCTTCACGCCCGCCGGGAGTTTCTTCTCGGCCCCGGGCGCCGAGGCCCCGCCGATGGGGTTGTCGTGCTGGGGGCCCGTGCACTTCTCCGTCTTCCAGAAGGTGCCGGTCGACAGGAACTGCCCGACGTTGATGGCGGTTCCGAGCGTGCCCTCGTCGAAGCGGACGCCGCACAGCGCGTTGTCGAACTTGTGGCACAGGAACATGCTGCGCACACCTAGGTCGTACAGCTCGTCCAGGCCGGCGTCGATGTCCTCCTTGTCGCACTGCGGGACGTCCAGGACCTGCTTGCAGCCGAACGGCTCGGAGGTCTCGACGCCCAGGACGACCGCCAGCTTGCCCTGTTCGACGACCTGCCGGGCCTGCGCGCTGTCGGTGACGATCCGGAACCAGCCCTTGCCGGTACCGCCGTACATCTTGTCGATGTGGGCCTGCAGGTCGTACGTCAGCTTCGCCTGCAGCCGGATCGACGTCATCTCGTCGCAGCCGCGGTCCTTGAAGAAGTACACCGAGCAGATCACGCCGTTGGTGACGAGGTCGTTCACCAGCACGCGCTGCCCGCCGCGCCAGGCCCGCTCCACCCAGGCGTAGTAGTTCTGCTGGTGGGTCAGCGAGTCGTGGGCGGGCCAGTCCTTGAACGTGGGCCAGCCGACCGGGTCGTGCCTGCCGTCACCGCCGTTGGTGAGGAAGTCGAAGATCGCGAGTGAGCCGTCGGGGTAGTGCTCGGGGCAGTCCTTGAGCGCGTCGGCGATGCCGGCCTCGGAGAACGGCTTGCCGCAGATGAGCCGTCCGCCGAAGGCCTCGTTGGAGAACAGGTGGTTGTGGGCGTCGACGAACCCGCGCACCTCGCCCTGGGAGTCGGTGCCGGTGAACGGCTCTCCGGTGACGTTGACCTGGGAGTCCGGCACCGGCCGTGCGGTCGGGACCCACCAGTCGGCACCGGCCGCGGACGTCGGCGTGGGACCGAGGGCCATGGCCAGGACGAGGAGGAGCAGCGACACTACGGTGACGTCTTTGCGTCGGCGGTACGGGCGTCGAGCCATGGTCACCACTGATGTCCCTCGGTCGGCGGGATCGCGCGGTCGCCGAGCCGGGCCCTCCAGGGCCGGGCCGGTTTGTCATGACCAGCGCAAGAGCATGCGACGAGGATCGCCACTGCTGTACTCCGCGTCAAGAGGCCCGTCCTCCCGCCCGGTGCGGGCGAGCCGTCATGCGGCAGGATGGGGCCATGAGCATCGTCAAGATCAACGTGTTGACCGTCCCCGCCGAGCAGCGGGAGACGCTGGAGAAGCGCTTCGCCTCCCGTGCCCACGCCGTGGAGAGCTCCGACGGGTTCGAGTGGTTCGAACTGCTGCGGCCGGTCGACGGCACGGACAACTACCTCGTCTACACGCGGTGGCGGGACGAGGAGTCCTTCCAGGCGTGGATGGAGGGCCCCATGAAGGCGGCCCACCAGGGCGGCGGCGCGGAGGGCGGCGAGCGCCCCAAGCCGGCGGCGAGCGGGTCCACGCTGTGGTCGTTCGAGGTCGTGCAGCAGGCGGCGCCGACCAGCGCGTAGCGGCGCCTTCCCCGCATGCCGATGGGCGAACGGCGGTGGTGTGACCACCTCCGTTCGCCCATGGGGCACCGGAGCGGGCTCGCTGCGGCTGCCGTGTCGGCGCGCGTGCCGACGGGCTACGACGCGTCGAGGACCGTGCCGGTCAGGGCCGGGCCGTTCGGCTCGCCCTCGTCGTCGGTGGGCTGGAGCCGGATGTACTCCGTGGGCTCCGTGACCTGGTCACGGACGGTGGGCACCGTCGCCTCCGCGCTCAGCTTGCCGGGCGGGACCTGGACCCACAGGGAGAAGTAATCCAGGCCGGACAGCGGCACTTCCCCGTCGGGGATCTCCCCGGCCATGTCCCGGAGCCAGTCCTGATCGACGTCCTTGGTGGACAGCTCGGGCCGGCCGTCGACCGGCGCCACCGCCAGGGTCGCCCCGACGTCCACGTCGGCGGGCTCGGACAGCGAGACCTGCCAGCGCAGCGGCTGTCCCTCGGTGACCTGGCCGACGACCGGGGTCACGCTGATCCGGGGCATCGGATCGTCGTTCTCCACGGTGACACCGCCGCCGTAGGAGCCGATGACCGAGCCCCGGACCGCCTTGACGAGGACGTCGTGGGAGGTGTCCCAGGCGTAGCGCTTGTTGCCCTCCACCTTGACGGTCACGTCGATGCCGGGGCTGCCGGGGCGCACCGTCACCAGGCGGTCCTTGGTCTGACCGGTGGCCGGGTCGATGACGTACATGCGTACCGTGCCGCTGCCGTTGCCGCTGCCGTTGCCGTTGCCGTTGCCGTTGCCGGAGACGCGTACGGGCACCTGGTAGGTGCGCACGCCCGAGTCGCCTTCCTTGACCTTCAGGCGGCCGATGTCGACCCGGGTCAGCGGGGCCGCCTGCACGGCGGGCGTGCCCGCGCGCCAGGCGTAGGCGTCCATGAGCCATGCCTGGCCCGAGCGCGAGCGCGGGGTCAGCTCCAGCGAGGCGACGCGGCGCAGGTCGAGACCGGCGCGGGTGGCGGCGGTGAGCGGTACGCGCAGTTCCTGCGCCCAGTAGGAGGCGGTGCGCACACTGCCCGGCAGTCCGTCGGCGCGGACGCGGCCGAGGGTGGCGCGCTTGCCGCGGGCGTCGGTGACGGAGACGTCGAGCTGGGTGCCGCTGCTGTTGGGCGGCACGATGACGCGCAGCGCCAGGCTCTTGGCGTCCTTGAGGGAGATGGGCTTGTCGGGGCGTACCCGGGTCGCGGTGCCCGGTGCGGACCAGGTCAGCGCGACCGCGCGGCGCCCGGCCTCGCGCCGCGGCCACCAGTGCGCGAAGTGCGGGGACGAGCCGAGCGCGTCCTCGCCCAGGCAGGCGGCGCGCGGGTCGGGGTCGATCGCGGAGCACAGGCGTCCGCCGGTCACCTTCACCGCACCGTCCGGCAGGAAGCCGGCGCCGCGGCCCGCGCCCACCGCGTGGGTCAGCACCCGTGCCGGATCGGCCGACGGGGCCCGGCGGCCGGTGCCGTCGATCAGTTCGCGCACCCGGTCGTCACCGGCGACGAACAGCCGCGCGGCGGCCGCGATGTACGTGGCGCCGGCGCGGTGCTGCTGCTGCGCCGTCAGACGGGTGGCGCTGCCCGGGGAACACACCGGGTCCTTGTCCTCGGGGTCGTCCCAGAAGTCGTCGTTGGCGGGTGCCGTGGCCTGGCCGGGCGTCCACTCGCTGTTGAAGAAGTTGTGGTTGGCGCCGGTGATGTGGACGGCGCTGTGCAGGGCCCTGCCACGGCTGACACCGCGGGTGCCGTCGACGTACACCTGGCCCTGGAGGTCGGAGACGTCGCCGTCGCAGCCCGGCAGGATGGTCAGTGACGGCACGTCGGGGACCGGGTTCTGGCCGAAGATGGTGGGGCCGATCAGGACGGTGCCGCGGATGGTCCAGCGGGCCCGCCCGGGCCGGCCGTCCTGCGCGGCCGGAGGGGCGTAGAGGCTGTCCATGGCGGCCCTGTTGACGCCTTCACCGCCGCGTGAATGGCCGACGAGCAGGACGCGGGACAGGTCGGCCTTCGGGCCCTTGCGGACGGCCGCCGGTGCCGTGGACGGCTTGGCGGCCCAGTTCGCCCAGCGGGCCAGGTGCGACCGCACCAGTGAGGAGCGGGCCTGGGCACCGGCGTCCTCGATGTCGGCGTCCTGGCCGTTGATGCCGTTGGCGGAGACCGAGACGGTCACATAGCCCTGTGAGGCGAGCAGTTTCTGGTCCTGCAGATAACCGCGGTGACTGGGGATCGGCTGGGCTCCGGCGGCGCAGGGCCAGTCGATCGTGACGGCTGCCTCCCCCTTGCCCGGGACGTAGCAGGTGGCGTGGCGTCCGTGCAGGAAGAGCGCGAGGGGGCGTGTGCCGGTCGCTCCCTTGGGGGCGACGACCAGGGCGCGCATCTCGACCGGGGCCGGGAGGCCGGGCAGCCGGATCGGGTCGAGCGTGTACTCGCCGGTGGTGGTGGCGAACGTGCCCGGCCTGCCCGGGTCGACGGTGCCCGCGGGGAGTTTGGGCGGGAGCTTCGCGGCGGCACGTCGCTCGCGGTTCCCGGCGTCCGGTTCCTGGTCCAGGCGGCGGCCGCCCGCCAGTACTTGAAGGTCCGTCAGCTCGCGCGGATCGGCCGGGCCGGCGTCGTCCAGGGGCAGGCGGAAGGTGCGGCCGTCCTCGTCCGGCTTCGGCACGCCGACCAGCTTGCCGTCGGTGTGGAACTCCACGCGTGCGTCGCCCGGCGGGAGCCGGCGGGGCGAGCGCCACTCCAGTACGTTGCCGTCCTCGGTGGCGGTGATCCGCCAGCCGGGCGGCAGCTCACCGGTCCCGTCCGCCGGTGCCGTGACGGGAGGCGCTCCGGGCGGTTGCGGCCGGGCCTGCGCCACGGCCGGCGACACCCCCACCACGGTCAGCACCGCTGCTGCGGTGGCCCATATTCGTCGGGCACGTATCAACGATCCACTCCTCAACTCCTCGGGGAGGAAGCGCCGTTCGGTGCGGACGCCCCTCAGTGCAGGAGGACGGGGAGAAGATCCTTTGGGTTGCCTGTGCGTGGCGCACACCACGACGGGCGGACGCGGAGCCGCTCGCGGGCGATCGTGTCGCCCGGGGCCAGGGGCAGCACCTCTGAGGCCGGTTCCCGACGGCGTTCGTACGGTGGGGGCTGCCGCGCTGGACGAGGGCGTTCGTCGCGCAGGTGGGAGGTGAACGATTCGCCGCCGGCCGTACGACAGCTGCTGCGATCGGGGGACGGGACACCGACGCCGATGCTCAGGGCACTGGTGAAGACCCCGCTGATCGAGGTCGGGGAGTTCTCGTACTACGACTATCCGGACGACCCGACCGCGTTCGAGACGCGCAACGTGCTCTACCACTACGGGCCGGAGAAGCTTGCCATTGGCAGGTTCTGTGCGCTGGGCACCGGAGTGCGGTTCATCATGGACGGCGCCAACCACCGCACGGACGGCCCCTCGACCTTCCCCTTCCCCACCCTGGGCGGCTCGTGGGCCGACACTTCGACCTGCTCACCGGCCTGCCGAACCGCGGCGACACGGTCGTCGACAACGATGTCTGGTTCGGCCCTCGCACGACGGTCATGCCCAGCGTCCGGATCGGGCACGGGGCGATCATCGACGCCGGCGCACATGCGGACGATCATCTCGGGCGGCATCGCCGACCTGGAGGCCGCCCTCCCGGACACCGGCGGCGTCTGAGGAGCGCGCGGGAATCTTCACGCGACGGGCCTGGTCGGCTGTGCCGCTGGCCCGTCGCACAGCCGAACGCCCCGGCTGCCCGGGCAGCCGGGGCCAAGGCCCGATGTCAGATGTCAGATGTCAGAGGGAAGGACCGGTGGTACCGGTCGTACCGGTCGTACCGGTGTCCCCCGGCCGGATGCGTCCGCGCCAGGCGCCGGACTCGCTGCCGCGCTCCTCGATGAACTGCTTGAAGCGCTTCATGTCGCCCTTGACGCGCCGGTCGATCGTGCCGAGCACGTCAGCGGCCTTCTCCGCGGCTCCGCTGGGCTCGATGTCCATCACGAGCTCCACCCGGGTGTGGGCGTCGTCCAGGCGCTCGAAGCGGACCGTGCCCTTCTGCTTGGTGTCACCGGTGGTGGTGCGCCATGTGATGCGCTCGTCGGGCAGCTGGTCGACGATCTCGGTGTCGAACTCCCGGCGCACTCCGCCGATCTTGGTGGTCCAGTGGTTGTGGCGGTCGTCCAGTTGCCTGACCTCTTCCACTCCCTCCATGAAGTTCGGGAAGTCCTCGAACTGCGTCCACTGGTTGTACGCGGTGTGGACGGGGACGTCGACTTCTACCGTTTCCTTGACCGTGCTCATCTGTATGCCTCCGTTTTCACTGATCGACTGCGGGAGGCCCGTCGGCCCATTCGCAGCTCAGGGCCCGTGGCGACGAGTACCCGAGGAGCTCGGGTTACCACCTCCGAGTTCCGATCACCCGCCAGGCGCCCGCTCCGAGGGAAAAACCATGCGCGTCCGCAGGGCCGTAGGCGCTACCGTCCGGGCATGGTCGATGAAGACGGCTACTTCTCGGAGGCCATCGCGGCCGACTACGACGACTCCGCGGCCGACATGTTCCGGCCGGACGTGGTGACCCCGGCCGTCGATGTGCTGGCCCGGCTCGCGGACGGCGGGCGGGCGCTGGAACTCGGCATCGGCACCGGCCGGATCGCGCTGCCGCTGGCCCAGCGCGGGGTCGCGGTGCACGGCATCGACATGTCCCGCGCCATGGTGGCCCGGCTGCGCGCCAAACCCGGCGGTGACGCCCTCGGCGTGACGATCGGCGACTTCGCGACGACGCGGGTGGAGGGCACGTTCGCGGTCGTCTACCTGGTCTTCAACACGATCAACAACCTGACGTCCCAGGACGCCCAGGTGGCCTGCTTCCGCAACGCGGCGGCCCATCTGGAGCCGGGTGGCTGTTTCGTCGTCGAGGTGGGGGTGCCGGATCTGCGCCGGCTGCCGCCGGGGCAGAACGCCGTGCCGTTCCACATCAGCCCGACGCGGTGGGCCTTCGACACGTACGACACCGCGACCCAGGCCATGACTTCGAACTACGTCACGATCGTCGACGGGCGTGCCGAGCACTGGTCCATCCCGTTCCGGTACGTGTGGCCCGCCGAGCTCGACCTGATGGCGCGGCTCGCCGGGTTGCGGCTGCGCGACCGGTGGGAGGACTGGAATCGGGAGCCGTTCACCGGCGAGAGCCGCCGGCATGTCTCCGTCTGGGAGAAACCCGCCGACTGAGCCGCGTCGCGCTGCCCGGCGAGGAGTGGTGCGGCCTTCTTCGGCCGCGTAGGAGCCGCCGAACTCGCCCACCGTCCGGAAGCGTTGGCACGCCCCCGCAGGACCTCACCGACGTGGATGTGCCGCCGGACCAGGCCGAGCAATACCTCGGTGCCCTCTCGCCCGACGGCCGGCCGACCGCCTACCTCTTCAGGTGCCGGTCCTGCGGAGTCGACCTCGCGCCTGTCGGTCCGAGCGCGGAGACGGCCAGGGAACCGAGCGGACACGCCACCACGCACAGGGCGATGCCCAGCCAGAACGGCGTCGGGCGGGTGCCGTCCCACAGCAGCGCGGCCACGGCGGCGAGGGCGGTCCGTAGCACGGCGATGTCGTTCGGTGGCATGCCGTCAGCATCGGAGGGAGGAGGGGCCGGCGTCGTCGCCTCGGGGCAGGAACGTGATCTCCATCCCGGGGTGGACAGGGGCGTGCGTCCTGCGGAGGACGTCCCGCGCCGCCCGCAGCGCCTATGCTCCTGACCTCGTGGAATCCTTACGGAACTGGCTGGTGCCGCTGATCGTCGCGGCTGTTCAGGTGCTGGCCTGGCCCGGCGCCGCGGTGTGGTCGGGGCAGGTGGTCTCCCGTGCGGACATGGCGGTGGCCCTCGTCGCGGGGGCGGTGGCCACCGTCGCGCTGGGGATGCGGCGGCACAGGCCGCTCGTGGCACTGGGCGGGGTCACCGGTGTGTCCCAACTCGCTCTGTTCGTGGTGCCGTCGGACGCCGTCGTGGTGTCCGGTGGGGTGGGTGAGGTCGTGGCGGTGTACTCGGTGGCGGCCCGCACGAGCCTGCCGGTGACGCTGAAGGCCGTCGCCGTGGTGGTCGCCGGTGAGACGCTGGTGAGTCTCGTCGTCGATGGCGTGGCTCTGACGCACCGCGCCGACCTGGCCCTGACCGTCGTACTCCTGCTCTGCTGCGCCGGACTCGGCCGTGGCCGGGCGCGGTGGCAGGCCGGGCGGCAGGAGGCCGCCGACCGGCTGGCCCGGGCCCAGGCGGAGCGGGAGGAGGCCGCGGCGGGCGAACGGCGCAGGCTCGCCCGGGAGTTGCACGACGTCAGCGCCCACCACCTCACCTCCGTCGTCGTCACGGCCAACGCGGCCCGGCACCTTGCCGCCGACCGGCCCGAACTCGCCGCCGAGGCCCTGGACTTCGCCGCCCGGACCGGCCGCGAGACGCTGGAGACCCTGCACCGGCTGGTCGCCGCCCTGCGCACCGCGCAGGAGGGCGACGACGCCTCGCTCACCGAGCGCATCGGGGAGCTGGCGTCGGGCTTCGTCCGGCTCGGGCAGCGCATCGTGGTCGACGTCGACGAGGGTGTCGCCGTGGTCGGCCGGGCGACGGGCGAGGCCGTCTTCGGTATCGCCCGGGAGGCGCTCACCAACGCGTTGCGGTACGCGCCCGGGTCCCGCGTCCGGGTCGCGGTGCGGGACCTGGGCGACGGGCGGCTGGCCCTGACCGTCGACAACGACGGCGCGCCCGGCGACGGCGGTCCGGGCGCCGGCCGCGGGCTGGGGTCGGGGCGCGGGGTGACCGGCATGCGGGAGCGCGCGGCGGCCGTCGGCGGCACGGTCACCGCCGGTCCGCGGCGGGACGGCGGCTGGTCGGTGCGGGCGGAGCTTCCCACCCACCCGGGCGGTCCGCGCGGCTCCCTGCCCGGCAGTGCCGCCGACTGGCGGTTCGCGGAGCACGCCGCGCTGATCGGAGTCCTCGCCGTCCCTGCGGCGCTGCTCTTCGACGGGCCCGGGACCGCGGCCGCCCGGCCGCTGCTGGCGACGCTGCTGGTGTTCCAGATGCTGCCGCTGCTGTGGCGGCGGCGGGCGCCCTGGCCGGCTCTGGTCGCGGTGCTCGCCGGATGCTGGCTGTGGCCCTGGGCGCCTGGTCCGGCGGACTCCACCTGGACGCTGGTCGCGGGCGGCTGCGCGCTGCTGGCCGCGGTGTACGCGGTGGGCGCGTACGGCCGTGATCCCTGGGCGAGTTGGGCCGCGATACCGCTGGCCGACGTGGTGCTGGGCGGCGCGGTGACAGCGGCGGCGGCCCGCGACGGGGTGCTCGTCGGGGACCCTGTGGGGGTGATCTCCGTCAGCTTCGTCGTGGTGGCCACCACGGTGACGTCGTTGCCGGTGCTGGGTGGTGCGTGGCTGGCCGGGTTCGCCGTACGGTCCCGGCGTGTGCGGATCGCTCGCCGGGACGACACCGAGCTGGGTGCCGTGGTCCGCGAGGCCCTCGCCGCCGCCCACGCCGAACGGCAGCGCGTGGCCGCCGGGCTGCGTGCCGCCGTCCTCGACCGGGCCGCCGACGTGGTGCGCGTCGCCGAGGAGGGCCGCCTCGACGGCGTGGCGCCGGCCGCCCGTGAGGCGCTGGCCGCGATGCGCGAGCTGCTCGGCAGCCTCCGCGACGGCACCCCCGCCGACAGTCCCCGCGCCCCGCAGCCCACCGCGACCGACCTGGCGCGCCTGTGCCACGACCGGGGCGCCGTCCTGCACGCCCCCGCGGACCTGCCCGGCCTCCCGGAACACGTGGGCCTGACGGTTCACCGCCTGGTCGACACCGCCCTGGGCGCGGGTTCCGCCGGTGCCCAGGTGCGCCTGGTCCGGACCTCCGACGGCCTCACCCTCGCCCTGACCGGTGTCCCCGACACCACGGCGAAGGCCCTGCGCCCTCGCACCACCGCCGCCGAGGGCCGGCTCACGGTCGATCCCGCGACCGGCACGATCCATATACGGCTGCCGGTCACGGCACCGTCCACACCGGTCACCTGACCGACCCGCCGATCGTGACTGCCGGGCCGCCCCGGGCAGCACGGCCGAAGGGACAAGAGCTTTTGCAGCACGGCACGTTGCGGCCCTCGGTAGAGTGACGGATCATGCCTCCCCACACGCCCCACGACCCCGTTCGTGTCCTCGTCGTCGACGACCAGCCCGTGGTCCGCGCCGGTTTCGCGGCCATCGTCGACGCCGAACCGGATCTGCAGGTGGTCGGGGAGGCCGGCGACGGTGCCTCTGCGGTCGTCCTCGCGGGACAGCTCGCCCCGGACGTCGTCCTGATGGACATCCGTATGCCCGACATGGACGGCCTGACCGCGACGAGCCTCCTGACGAAGACCGAGCACCCGCCGCGCGTTCTCGTCCTGACCACGTTCGACCTGGACTCCTACGTCTACGAGTCGCTGCGCGCCGGTGCGTCCGGGTTCCTCCTCAAGGACGCCCAGCCCGGCGAACTGCTCGCCGCCATCCGGGTCGTGGCCGCCGGCGAGGCCATGCTGGCCCCTGCCGTCACCCGCCGCCTCATCGACACCTTCGCGGGCGGGGCGCCTGCTCCCCCGGCGGTCTCCGGCGCTCTCGACGCCCTGACCCCACGCGAACGCGAAGTGCTCTCCCTGGTCGCGGCCGGGCTGGCCAACGCCGAGATCGCCGAGCGGCTCGGTGTCACCACGGGCACCGTCAAGACCCATGTCAACGCCCTGCTCGGCAAGATCGGGGCCCGTGACCGGGTCCAGGCCACGATCTTCGCCTACGACGCGGGCCTGGTCAGGCCGAGGCCGCTGCGCACAGAGTGAAAAAAGGACCCCGTCCCTGGCATCCCAGGGACGGGGTCCTCGATCTGAGCGCCGGGCAGGCCTTGCACCTGCATCTCCCCGCAGGAAGCGGGGCGTCTTTCCTTGGACCACCAACGCGCGGCGCACCACCGGCAGTTCCGTGGCGAGCTCGGGGTCGAGCCTAGCAGACGATCGCGCCCGCCACAGGTCGAGCCCTCGCGTCCCACGGTCCCGTCCTGCGTGCCACCGCCCTGGGGGAGAAGACGGTGGCACCCGGTGAGCACCTCCCTCAGCGCGTGCCGCTCCAGGTGTGGGCGACGTCCACGACGATGCGGTCGGGCAGCTGCTGCACCCGGAACGGCAACCGGGCGCGGACTCCGAGTCCGACCTGGGTCTCCCCCTCGAAACTGCCGGCGAACCGGGTGTCCCGGAAGGTGCGGTACCCCGTCAGGTCGACGCCCGGCAGGGGGCGGCCCACGCGGGCGGGATAGGTGGGTGCGCCGGTCTCGGGGTCGTAGGCGGGCGCGGCCACCCGCACCTCCAGGACGGCTCCACCGGCGACGGGTATGTGGCGCCCCGACCCGTCCTGGTACAGGCGGTCGACGTACCCGACCCAGTAGCCGAGATCGCCGCGGCCCGCTCCGGGGATGTCGACGACCATCCGGTCGAAGCAGGTGTGGCGGCCGGTCCTGATGTTCTTCACCGGCGTCGCCGTGGCGGTGCCGCCCGCTTTCGCTGTGCTGCCCCAACCGGTGGGGCAGGCCGTGGTCTGCGCGGTGGTGGCCGGGGCGGCGCCGGCCGGGATCGCGGCCGCCGCCAGTGTGGCGCCCATGAGGGCGATCGTCGCGCACACTGTCCGCGTTTTCCTGTTTCGTAGCATTGTCCACCCCGAGATCTGCATGCTGTTGGTATCGGGTGAGACGACCGAGTTGACCCAAAGGTTGCGCTCATTCCGGCAGCGGTCGCGCAGGCCGCGCGGGCCGGGGGCGAGGCTTGTCGGGTGAGCTGCGCCGGGCACTGCCCGTGGCGGTCCGGAAGCCGTGCGCTCCCACCGCGCCGGACCGCCGCCCATGGCACATCCTGGTGGGGAGCAAATGGTGTCCGGTGCGTCCGTACCGGGAGGACGCGAGATGGATGAGGCAGCCGCCGGACCGGATGAGGCACGGCCACCCGGTGGGCGGAGCCGGGGCAGCGCTGACGAGCGGGCCCGGGCCGGGGACACCGCCCGGCTCGAGGACGCCCTGGCGAGCCCGCTGATCGCGGCCGTGCGGGCCGCCCGGGGATACGGCGGACTGGTCTATCTGCGCTCCCGCGACCGGCGATCGCTGGTGCTCACCGTGGTGACGGGGGTGCCGCGGTCGCTGCTCAAGCCGTGGTGGCGGGTGCCGGTGGGGGGTGCCCTGCCCATGGCGGAGGCCTACCGGCGGGGCGAGAAGCTGTGGCTGCCGGACGAGCGGGCGACGATGGTGCGCTTCCCGCAGTTCACCGCCGGCCTGCCCTACTCCTTCGCCTCCGCCCACCAGCCCGTCCGGGTCGGCGACGAGACCGTGGGCGTCCTGGTCGTGCTGTGCTCGGCCGCCCGGGGGCCGGTCGACGCCCAGGCCGCGGACACCGCGCTGCGTGCCGCCTTGCGGGACCTGGAGGAGTGCCTGGACCGCCGGCCGGGCCCGGACGCCGACGCGTCCGCCCTCGCGTACGACGACGAGCCGGTCAGCGTACGGCTGCCCACCCCGGCCGCGCGTGCCGTCCGGGTCGGGCTGTTCGACTGGGACCTGGACAGCGACCGGTGCTCCGTCGACGACGAGGCGCTCGCCGTCCTCGGTGTCCGCCGGGCGGACTTCGGCGGGACGCTGGCGGACATCGAGGCGCGGGTGAGCCCCGACGACCGGCACGAGCTGCGGGCGAGCCGGCGGGACGCGACGGAGCACGGGCGGGTGCGATGCCGGCACTTCAGGGTGCTGGACGAGTCCGCGGGCCGCGAGGAGGTCCGCTACCGGCCGGTCGAGCTGTGGGGCCACCTGGTGCGCGGCGGCGCGGGATCGTCGCGGCTCCTGGTGGGTGCCCTAGTCGACGCGGCGGGCGGCATCACGGCGGCCGAGGCCGCCGAGCGGCTGCCCGACGGGTTGTTCTCCCTCGACCAGGACGGCCGCCTCACCTACGCCAACCACCGCTGCGAGGAACTGCTGGGCTGCGGGCGGGAAGAGCTCCTCGGCCGCTATCCGTGGCAGGTCGTCACCTGGCTCCGTGATCCGGCGTACGAGGACCGCTACCGGGCGGCGATGCTGTCGCAGGAGCCGGTGTCGTTCCTGGTGCGGCATCCCGCCGACGGCTGGCTGGGGTTCGTGCTCTATCCCGGTGTGCATGGGCTGACCGGCCGAGTCTTCCCGACCGGGCCGCCCACCGGCACCGAGCCGGTGCCCACGGCCGGGGCGGACACCGGCGTCGTGGCCGGTACGGCTGTCGGAGCACCACCGCCCGAGTCGGTCTCCGCGCCTCGCGCGGGAGCGCTGTACCACGTGGTGCAGATGGCGAGTGTGCTCACCGAGGCGGTCACCGTGCAGGATGTGTGCCGGGCGGTGTCCGAACAGCTGCTGCCCGCGTTCGGGGTGCAGGAGCTCGCCCTGTACACCGTCCGCGAGGGCCGCATGTACCTGCTGTGGGAGTGCGGCTATCCGGAGGGATTCCTGCTGCCCTTCGAGGGCGTCAGCCTCGACACCCGGCTGCCGGGCGTGCACGCGCTGACGACGCGGCTGCCGTTGTTCTTCGAGTCGCCCGACGCGCTGCGCGGCGCCTACCCGGGCATCGCCATGGACCGCATGAACGCCTGGTCGTTCCTGCCGCTGATCGCCTCCGGCCACCCCGTCGGTTCCTGCATCCTCGGCTGGGACGCGCCGCGCCGGTTCACCCCCGACGAGCGTTCCGCGCTGACCGCGCTGAGCGGGCTGGCCGCGCAGGCACTGGAGCGGGCCCGGCTGTACGACGCGGAGTCCGCCGTCGCGCGCGGTCTTCAGGAGGGGCTGCTGCCGCACCGGCTGCCCGTCATCGAGGGGCTGCGCACCACCGGCCGCTATCTGCCCGGCACCCAGGGCATGGCCATCGGCGGCGACTGGTACGACGTGATCCGCACGGGCCGCGGCGTGGCCCTGGTCATCGGTGACGTCGAAGGGCACAGTGTGGGTGCCGCCGCCGTCATGGGGCAGCTGCGCAGCGCCGTGCACGCCTTCGCCGCCAGCGAGCGCCCGCCGCAGGAGGTCATCACCCACACCAACCGGCATCTGGCCGAGCTGGAGGCGGACGCCTTCGCGACCTGCTGCTACGTCGAGCTGGACCCGCGTACCGGGCGGGCCCTGGCCGTGCGGGCGGGCCATCCGCCGCCGCTGCTGCGCCACCCCGACGGGCACGCCGAGACGCTGGACCTCGCGGGCGGGGTCATGCTCGGCGTCCAGCCCGACGCCGTCTACCCCGTCACGGCGCTCACCCTGGAGCCCGGCAGCGTCCTCGTCCTCTACACGGACGGGCTGGTCGAGCAGCCCGGCAGCGACATCGAGGCGGGGATCCAGGAGGTTCGCCACTGTCTGACCCGTACGCCCACGGACTCGGTGGAGCACCTCGCGGACCAGCTCATCAAGACGGCCCGCCGGGCCCCGGACCGGCCGGACGACGTGGCCCTGCTGCTGACGGCGTACGGCCGGGCCGCCGCCCCGGAGGGAGCGGGCGGGACCCCGCGCGGCTGAACGGGTGTCCCGTCGCTCAGGCCGGGCGGGTGCGCAGCAGGAGAAGCGTGATGCCGTCGACGTGCCGGCCGGTGAGTGCCGCGGCGCGAACGAGGCTGTCGGCGCGGCACTCCGGGTCGGCGTCGTCGGTGGCGGCCAGGCACGCGGCGAGGTCGGTCGTGGCGCGCGCGGCGTCGGTGCCGGGCACGTCCACGAGGCCGTCGGTGTGCAGCGCCACACGGCGCCCGGGGGCAGCGGGGCGGTGGTGACCGTGTACCGGGTGGCGGTGTCGATGCCCAGCGGCGGCCCGGGTTCGATGCCCAGGACGCCGGCCCGGTGCGGTGCGTGCCGCAGCAGCGGGGGCACGTGCCCGCGCTGGCGAGGGTCGCCTCGTGGCGGGCCAGGTCGAGACCGGAAGGTCTACGGCGACCGCTACCAGATCGGCTCACCGCCGCCGTGCGGCTGCCCGGTCATCGGGCCGGGGCCGGCGTGCCGAGGAAGGGCGGCAGCGCGTCCCGGCCCTCATCGCCGCGATTGGTCCGCCATGGCGTCAGGGAAGTGGACCTCGAACAGGACCGCCGCGCTTCCTAGCGTCAGTGCCATGAACGCCACCACCACGCGCGGGGCCCTGCTCGCCGCGCTCGCCTGTGTGCTCGTCGGAGCGTCCTTCACCGCCAACAGTGTGCTCGGGGACTATCCGTACGCGGGCGGCCAGTTCCTGCGCTACGCCCTGGCCTGTCTGCTGCTGCTCCCGCTGGCCGGGAAGGGCGCGGCGGCCCGGCTGCGGGCGCTGGGGCGCCGTGGGTGGGTCCGCCTCGCGCTGCTCGCGGCCGTCGGCATGGTCGGCTTCAACCTGGCCGTCCTCGCCGCGGAGCGGACCGCGGAACCGGCGGTCCCCGGCGTGTTCGTGGGCTGCGCGCCCGTGGTCGTCGCCGTGGTCGTCCCCCTGCTGGAGGGGCGCCGGCCCCGACGGGCCGTCCTGTACGGGGCGTTGCTCGTGGCCGTCGGTGCCTGCACCGTGCAGGGCTGGGGGCGCACGGACGGCGCCGGCATCGCGTTCTCGGTGTGCGCCCTCGTCGGCGAGTCGGTTTCGCCGTTCTCGCCGTACCCGTACTGCGCCCCCTGGGGCCCAGGCTGCTGTCCGCCACGGTGTGCGGTGTGGCCGCGCTGGAGTCGGCGGCGGCCGGAGTGCTCCTCGACGGTGCCGGCTGGCTGCGGAGGCCGGACGCGGTCGAAGCCTCGGCGCTGTTGTGGCAGGCGGTGGTCGTCACCGTCATCGGGTTCGTGTGCTGGTACATGGGCATGCAGCGGATCGGCGCGGAGCGGGCCACCCTGTTCTCCGGCCTCATCCCGGTCGCGGCCGCCTGCACGGCGCCGCTCGTCGGCACCGGCGCCTACGGCCTCGCCCAGGCCGCGGGCAGCGCCCTGGTCGGCGCCGGAGTCGCCCTGGGGTCGGGCGCGTTGTCGGCAGCCGGGCGACCGCGCCGGGCGGGCCCGGGGGACGGTCTGCGCGGCTCGGACGACGTGCCGGGACGCGAGCGGCCGACCGCTCCGGAGGATGGTCCGCGCGGCAGCGGCCCGGATGCCCTGCCGGGGCGCGAGCAGCCGATCGCCGGCGTCCCGGGCCCCGGCGGCGCCCCTCGGTGACCGGACGGTCCGGTCGGCCCGGGGGTGCGGGAGGCCCCGGCTGGGCGGGCTTCTGCCGCACATGGACGCCGAGGGCGACGGTGCGGGGCCGGCCTGCGGGCCGTTGGAGCGGGTGGTGGTGTCGCGCGGCGGCGTCAGGTGCGCAGCAGGTGGACGAGCGAGACGGTACCGACCGTCACGATGAGGGTCCGAAGGACCGCAGGGCTGAAGCGGCGGCCGACGCCGGGCTCGATGTGGCCGCCGGACGCGGAACCGGCGGCGATGAGCACGACGGCCGTCCAGTCGAAGTCCGCGACGACGAGGAAGAGGAGCGCGGCGACGGCGTTGACGACGGCGACGAGCACGTTCTTCACGGCGTTGAGGCGCTGCGGCGGTTCGTCCAGGAGCACCCCCACCAGGGACATGTAGAGGATCCCCTGCGCGGCGGAGAAGTAGCCGCCGTAGACGCCGGCGAGCGTCAGACCGGTGAAGAGCAGCGGGCCGCCGTCGCGGCGGGCGGAATCACCTGCCGGTGCCCTGCGGCGACGCACCCACGTGCGGATCACGGGCTGGAGTGCGACGAGGACGCCCGGGCACCACACCGAGTGCGTTGGAGACCGTGGCGGTGACCGGTGGCAGGTCGGTGGCGAGCAGGACGGGAAAGGTGATCAGCGTTCCGGATCCGACGACGGCGTTGACGGCCCCGGCACCGACACCGGCCGCGAACACGGCGAGCATCTCCCCCGGCGTCACGCTGCGGCTCCCCTCGGGACATCCCTGCAGACGCTCATGGACGGACGCTGGACGGCGAAGGCTTCGGTGCCCGCCGAAGCATGCCGGAACTGCGCAGGGCGGCAGGAGCCCCACCTGGGGTTCCTGCCGCCCTGCGAACGCCGTCCGACGGCGGTGTCACGTCATGTCACTCATGCCACGTCACGTCACGCCGAACCGCGCCTGATACGGCGCAGCAGGACACAGCCGGCCAGGACCAGGAGCCCGCCCGCCGCGGCCGGCCACAACTGCGCGCCGGTGTCGGCCAGTCCGCCGTTGACGGCCTGCGGCTCGGTCTGTCCGGAGGCCGACGGGGCGTCTTCGCGGGCGGTCGGTGTCCCGACCGCGGTCGGCGTCCCCTCGGGGCCGGCGGCCGCGTCGGCGCCGTTGGCGCCGTTGGCGTCCGAGTCGCGCTCGTCCGCGGCGGCCGCCGTGCTGCGGGCGGTCGGGGCCGTCGTCCGGGCCTTGGGTTCCGCCGTGCGCGGCGGGGTGGCCGAGCCGCCGCCCGCCGCCGGTGCCGTACCCGGCGTACCCGGCGTACCCGGCGTACCGGCCGGAGGCTCCGGGGTCTCGGCTCCGGCGTTGTCACCGGGCTCTCCCCCGGCGTTGCCGTCCTGCGGAGCCTCGGGGGTCCGCGTCGGCTGCTCCTGCGGCGCCTGCGGGGTGCGCGTCGGCTTCTCCTGCGGCTCCTCGGGAGTACGGGTCGGCTGTTCCTGCGGCTCCTCCCCCTCCCCGGCACCGGAGTCGGCCCCTGCGTCGCACGTGCGGCCCTCGTTGATGCAGTCGGTCATCTCCCGCATCAGGTCCTCGTCGAAGACGTTGATGAAGTCGCCGTGGTCGGTGACCGGCTTGTGCAGCTGCTCCGGGAAGGAGTCCACGGCGAACAGCGGGGTCGTCCGGCCGCCGTCCTTCAGGCTCGGCGCGTCGACGTCGTAGACGAGGCGCTGCACCAGCTGCGGAATGGGCCGGAAGCCGGCCGGGCAGGTGCCGTCGGCCGCCGTGAATGCCACGTGGGTGCGGTGGTTGGCGCTGTCGATGTTGCGGCCGTCCCAGCAGCTCTGGAACCGGAAGGTACGCACGACGTCACTGCCCTGCGGGCACAGCGGGTACTTGTCCTTCAGCTGCCGGTCCTCGAAGCCGGTGCAGCTCCAGGACGCGTTGGCGTTGGCGGGGCCGTTGACGAACGCCTTGGCGTCGCCGGTGATGATGCGCAGCAGCCGCGGCATCGCCGTGACCTTGCCCCGCGGGTTGCCCACGAACGTCAGCGTGACCTGCTTCGGCGTGACGATCTCGCCGGCGTTGCCCTCGATGCCGCCGCCGGGGGAGTTGGCGTCCTGCTCCTGGGTGCCGTTCTGCAGGCGCAGCACGGGCCAGAAGTAGGACGACTTGTCGCCCTGGTTCTCGCAGCTCGTCTCGGCGTTCGCCAGGTCCTCGTCGCTGGCGAAGGCGTCGTTCGCCTGGTTGCCGACGTAGTCGTGGAAGTGGTGGGCGCCGTTGCTGACGCCCGGGGCGACGATCACGTTGTCGGAGTTGAACAGGCCGTTGTCGTTGACACCGCAGCTGGTGGTGAAGGAGCCGCGTGAGGCGTCCCCGGTCAGGGGCGGCTTGGGCACGTTGGGCTGGACGGCGGTGATGTCCGCGTAGTCGGCGGCGACGGGCCCGTTGCCCGCCTGCCCGCCGTTTCCGCCCTGCTGGCCCGCCTGGTCCTGGCCGCCGTCCTGCTCCTGTCCGGCGTTCCCGTCCTGGCCGTCCTGTTGACCGGTGGTCTCGTCGCCGGTGGGCCGCACCGTGCAGGCCGCGAGGGCCTCGAGTCCCTCCGGGCGGTCTCCCACCCGGTCGATGGCCACGGCGATGCGCTCGACGGTCGCGGCCCGCTTCTCCTTCAGGGGGTTCGTGATCGCGTTCTCGGCGAAGGCGGGGTCCTGCTGTACGGCCTGTGCGGACTCCCGCAGTTGCTGGTACGCCTTGGCGATCTGCTCGTCCAGCAGGGCGAGTTCCCTGTCGACCTCCGGCCGCGCCTGCTCGGGCACCGACGTGAGCCTGCTGCCGATGTCCGGGCAGTCGATCGTGGCGGCGCCCGGCGCGCCGCTGTTCGTCCGCTGGGCGGGGTCACCGCCCCATCCGTCCTCGGTCGCCGAGGCGTAGACGTTCGCCGCCACCAACCCCCCTCCACCCAGGATCAGCGCGACCGCGGCGAACGTCGCGCGCTGTGCACCTCTGGGGCGTCTACGCGTGTTGCGTCTCAAGGAAGTACTCCTACGCTTCGTGACGGGGGACCCGGCATGGCAGTCCCCCGCCCCATACGTAAGCGAGCACCGGTGTGTTCAAGCGCCCCAGGAATTCTTCGAGAACTCTCACGAAGCTCCGGCCTCTCGGCCGCTGAGCCCCCGCCGGGCCCGGGGCGTCCGGCGGGGGTTCCGCCCGGTCAGCGGAAGGTGACGTCACTGCACAGGAAGTACGTCTGGTCCATGTGCGAGGCCTGCCAGATCGTGTAGACGACGTGGCGGCCGCTCAGGCCCGACGTGCTCACCGGGATCGAGTAGTTCTGGCTCGGGGCGTACTTGCCGGTGCGGGCGACCAGTTGGAGGTCGTTCCAGGTCAGCGGCTGGGTGGTGGGGTCGAAGCCCTGCCGGGTGACGTAGACCAGGAAGTAGTCCGCGCCGTGGCTGGCCTGGTCGTACAGCCGCACCGTGAAGTTGCCGCTGACGTCCGTGGTCTTCCAGGGGCCCACGGCGTCCAGGGAGTTGTAGCGGCCGCCCTCGGTCCGGCCGCCGCTGCACAGCTGCCCGTCGGGGACGACGGCCTGGAAGTTGCCGGCGGAGCCGTTGCGGTACAGGCCGTTCCAGTTCCACATGGCGTTCGGGTTGTCCTGCCACGCCTGCCAGCACATGGGGTCTTGCTGGGCCATGGCCGGGTTCTGGAAGTCGTTCCCCCAGCGCAGCCAGCAGCCGTAGTTGCGGGAGGCCGGGTCGACGACCGAGCCGTGGGCGCTGGCGGTGCCGCTCCAGGGGATCAGGCAGAGCAGGGCGGCGGCGAAAACGCTCAGGGCGAGCTTCAGCCGCGACCGGATACTGAGGACATGATCATGACAAACCATGATCTCCTTCTTTCGGGTGTGGGGGATGTCCGTTCCGTGCGGGGGATGTGCGTTTCCTCTTCGGGAGGTACGGGCGCTCCGCCTGTGCGGCACGAGCGTGGGAGCGCTCCCGCAGTGCACAGGCTGCGCCTCGCGCACGAGAGCGGCAACACTCGATTGCGCCACTTCTGCGCCCCCTGGCGCATTCGATGCGTTCGATGCCTTGGACGCGTTCGATGCCTTCGACGCGTTCGATGCCTTCGACGCGTTCGGCCCGGCGGCGGCCGTCAGAGCCGGCCGCGATCCTTCGTCGTGCGACCGAGGTAGGTGACGTGGCCGTCCCGCGGAACCGCCTCGATCTCGTGGAAGCCCACGCGGTCGTAGAAGGCCCTGGCCCGGGTGTTGGCGGTCCCCATGGCCAGGTGGACGGCCGGCACTCCCCTGTCGTCCAGGGCTTGGAGGAACGCGCGCATCAGTGCGCGGCCGTGGCCGCGGCCCTGCCACTCGGGCAGCAGGTCGATGTGCAGATGGGCCGGATAGGCGGCCAGTTCCGGCAGGACCATCCGCTCGGGGTGGTGCAGCAGCCGGACCAGCGCCTCCTCGGGGGTGCCCGGCGGCCCGGACGGCTCCGGGTAGCGGTCGGCGACCAGCGGCAGCCAGGCGGTACGGAACGCCTCGGCGAAACGGGCGGTGTCGGCGGTACCGAGGATGTAGCCGACCGCCTGCCCTCGCCCGTCGTCCAGGACGAAGGCCGACTCGGGCTCCAGATGGACGTACGGAGCCGCGAAGATCACCGGGAAGATGCCGGGGTCCGCGTAGAAGGGGCGGCTGTCCTGGCCGTTGTGCGCGGTGCGCACGCAGATGTCGTCGAGGGCCGGGCGGTCCTCGGCGCGGTACGGGCGGATGAAGGCAGGCGAGGCAGGCGTCGTCACCGCAGCATGGTGCGGGTCCGGGGGCGCACCCACAACCCGTTTCGAAGCACTTCGGCTGCCGCCGGAGGCGATGCGGCCGTGGCCGCGCATCCGAGCGGCGCGCGTCCGGTCCGGACAGGCAGGACGATCGGTTTCGGTGTGCCGCCGGCCGGCATCGACGGCGAAGACCTCAACGTCCTGGTCCGGGCGTCGTGGTTCAGCCGGGCGCCGAAGCGGCTCGCGGCGCGTCTCTGGCCACGGCGGAGGCGGCCGCCGACGCGCCCGGCGGCGATCTGCCCGACGGCGATCTGCCCGCCGACATCGGCAGGCCGACCGCCCGGGCCCTGTTCGGCGCGGGTCTGACGACGCTGGAGCAGGTGGCCCGGCGTTCGGAGGCCGGACTCCTCGCCCTGCACGGGGTCGGTCCGACGGCCGCGCGGATCCTGCCGGGGGCGCTGGAGCGGCGCGGGCTCTCCCTGCGGAGGTGACAGCCGACCAGGCCTCGGGTGTCTCACGGGAGTCCGGCCTCCGGTGGAGCGCCTGGGAGGCCTTGCGGAGCACGTTGTTCCTGTCGGCCGGCGCTCAGCCCATCAGTCCCGCGGCGACGGTCGCGCCGAGTTCCCAGCAGCGTTCGACGGCGGCCTTGTCCGGGTCGCCGGTCACGGTCACGGCGTCCGCCGTGCGGCGCCAGCCGAGGCCGGTGGTGATCGACTCGATGCCGCGTACCGCGCCCGTGACGTCGTTTCCGCCGTGCACCCAGTAGCCGAAGGGGCGGCCCCGGGTCGCGTCCAGGCAGGGGTAGTAGATCTGGTCGAAGAAGTGCTTGAGGGCGCCGGACATGTAGCCGAGGTTCGCCGGGGTGCCGAGGAGGTAGCCGTCGGCGGCGAGCACGTCGGAGGCGGTGGCGGACAGGGCCGGCCGCCGTACGACCCGGACGCCCTCGATCTCCGGCGCCGTGGCACCGGAGACGACGGCTTCGAACATCGCCTGGCAGTTCGGCGACGGCGTGTGATGCACGATCAGCAAAGTGGACACGGCCCGACACTGCCGTCCCGGGCCGTGTGACCGCAACCGGCCCCGCCGGCCCGGTGCAGGGCCGGCGGGGCCAGGGGCGACGTCCTGCCCCACGAGGACGACCGGCTGCGGGCGGTGCTGGAGGGTGGCGTGACGGGGACGTCACGCCACCGGCTGCGCGATACCGCTGTGCAGCACGTCCCGGGCCTGACGCAGCAGGTCGTTCAGGCGCAGGGCGAGGCGTGCCGCGCCGTCGTAGAGGTGCCGTACCGACTCCAGGCGCTCCAGCCGCGGGGCCAGGGCCGACAGGGCGATGGCCAAGGCCACGCCCGCCCAGGCGAGAGGGCCGAGCGGGGTGCAGCCGAAGAAGTGGCTGACGCCGGGGGTCTGGACGAGGGCGGCGAGGACGGCCGCGGAGCCCAGGGCCGTCGCCCACACCAGCGGGCTGTGGCGGCGGCCGGAAAGGGTCTGCACCAGCTGGGCGCCGACCACCCCGCACAGCGCCATGGTGGTCGAGCGGCGCTCGGTGCCGGGCGTGAGCCGGCCGAACAAGTACGCCGTGACCGCGCCCAGGCAGGTGGTCACGCCCCGGCGCCGGATCGCGCGCAGCAGGGGGACGCCGAGGACGTCCAGGCCCATCGGACCGGTCGCGGCGTGCCGGGCGGTCGCCGGGTCGTCGCTCGGGGTCACCGCCACCGCCATGGCCGGGAACATGTCGGTGAGCAGGTTGACCAGCAGCAGCTGACGGGTCGACAGCGGGGAGGCGCCGGCCAGCAGGGTGCCGAGCACGCTGAAGCCGACCTCGCCGGCGTTGCCGCCGATGAGGATGCTCACCGCGTCGGCGACGCTGCGCCACAGGGCGCGGCCCTCGACGACCGCGTCCACCAGTACGGACAGGTCGCCGGTGGTGAGCACCAGGTCGGCGGCGTTGCGGGCGGCCGCGGAGCCGCGGGACTCGACGCCGACGCCGACGTCGGCGGCGCGGATGGCGGCGGCGTCGTTGGCGCCGTCACCGGCCATCGCCACGACCCGGCCGGCCTGTTGCAGGGCCTCCACGACGTGCAGCTTCTGGTCGGGCGCGACCCGGGCGACGACAGCGGCGCCCCGCAGGGCACGGACGCGGTCGCGGCGGTCCATGGCGACCAGTTCGTCACCGGTGACGACTTCGGTCTCCTCCGGCCAGCCGAGCTCCAGGGCGATCGCACGCGCGGTCTCCGGGTGGTCGCCCGTGAGCATCACGGGCAGGATGCCGGAGCGGCGCAGCTCCGCGAGCAGGGCGTGCGAGGTGTCGCGCGGCACGTCCGCGAGGGCGACGAATCCGCGGAACTCCAGGTCGGCCAGCGGCGCGTCGAGTTCGGCGTCGACGTCCCGCTCCCGGCACGGCCGCTGGGCCACGGCCAGGACGCGCAGTCCCTGTCCGGCCAGCTCGTGGGCCGTCTCCGTCGCGTCGTCGGGCAGGTCCCGGCAGGCCGGGAGGATCGTCTCGGGGGCGCCCTTGACGACCAGGAGCTCGCCCGTGTCCCCGTCGCCGTCGCGGCCGACGGCCGCGGCGTAACCGCGGCGGGCCTCGAAGGGCAGCTCGCCGACCGGCGTCCAGGTCTCGTCGGGCGGTGCGCCGTCGAGGACCGCCTCGTCGGTGGCGTGCGCGACGCGGCGTCCCTCCCCCGTCTCCTCCTGCGGGCAGGCCCGTGCGGCCAGGCGCAGGAGCGGGACGGCCGGCTCGGCGTCCGGGGCGAGGACGGTGCCGTCGGCCGTGGCGACCCGGACCAGACGCAGTTTGTTCTCGGTGAGCGTGCCGGTCTTGTCGAAGCAGACGGTGTCGACCCGGCCGAGCGCCTCCAGGGTGCGCGGGGTGCGGACCAGGACACCGCGCCGGGAGAGCCGACGGGCGGCCGCCATCTGCGCGACCGTCGCGACGAGCGGCAGGCCTTCCGGCACCGCGGCGACGGCCACCGCGACACCGCCGCTGACGGCCCGTCGCACGGGGCTGCCGCGCAGCAGGGACAGGCCGGTCACCGCCGCGCCGCCGGTGAAGGTGACCGGCAGGGCCTTGCGGGTCAGCTCCTGCAGCCGGGCCTGCACGCCGGCGGGCGGCGGGGTGCGGGCGGCGAGTGTGACGGCACGGCCCGCCTCGGTGCGTTCACCGGTGTCCACCACGAGTGCGGTGGCCCGGCCCGCCACGACGGTGGTGCCCTCGAACACCATGCAGGTGCGCTGCGCCACCGGTACGCCGGGCGTCGCCTCGAGCGACTTGCTCACCGGCAGGGACTCGCCGGTGAGGGCCGACTCGTCGACCTCCAGCCCGTCCACGTCCAGCAGCCGTGCGTCGGCGGGGACGACGTCGCCGGCGCCGAGGCTGATCTCGTCGCCGGGCCGCAGGCGGGCCGCGTCGACGGTGACCGTACGGCGGTGACCGTTCTGTTTGCGTGCCTTCGGCTGCTGCCGGGCGGCCAGCCGGGCGAGCGCCTGCTCCGCGCGCAGCCGTTGCAGGCCGCCCGCCACGGCGTTGAGGTCCATGGCGCCGACGACGAGCAGGGCGTCGACGAGCGAGCCGAGCAACGCGGAGGCGACCGCGCCCGTGGCGAGGACCGGGGTGAGGGGATCGTCGAGCTCCCGGCGGACGGCACCGGCCGCCTGCCAGGTCCAGCGCGCGGGGGCCGCGACGGGGTTGCGGGCCAGCTGTGCCGCCCGCTGCCGCGAACGGTCGGCGAGCAGGGCGAGCCCGCTCAGCTCCTCGTCGATGCTGGTACGGCTCAGCCGGGCGCGTGCCTCGTCGGGTTCCAGCGCGTGCCAGGGGATGTGCAGCCGCGGCGGGGGCGGCGTGGCCCGGGCCACGCGGGCGGCCTCGAACAAGCCGGTGAGCAGGGCGTTGGCGGCGGCGAGGTTCACCGGCGCGTGCCGCGTGAAGGGCAGCCATCGGGGCGTGCGGGGCGGGCCGCCGCCGCGGGCGACCATGAGCCCGGACAGCGCGGCGCCCGCGCGGGCGAGCGTCTGCGAGCGGCGGCCGACGCGCCGGGCCGCCGGGATGGCGGTCAGCAGCCGCCATACGTCGGCCAGTCCGCCGGGGGCCAGTGCGTCGGCGCCCCAGGCGACGGCGGCCCGCGCGTCGGTGAGCGCGATGGCCACGTCACCGGCGGGCAGCCCGTCCGCCACGTCGTCGCCGCGGGTTGCGTCCAGGCGGGCCACGGTCACCACGCAGTGCCCGTCGTCCTGCAGGGCCCGTACGACGTCGCCGAACCGCCGACCGGCCGGGACGACCTCGTCGGCCAGCCGGGTGATGTCCTTCAGGTCGGAGCCGCCGGTGATCACGACGTGGAGTCCGGCCCTGCGGGCCGCGTCGAGGACGGCCTCGGCGAACGGGTCGACCGGGTCGTCGGTCGGGTCGCCGGGGGTGCAGTCGTCCGGCCTGTCCCGGTTGCGCAGGGCGTCGGCGTGCAGGACGAGCGAGTCGGCGATCTCCAGTTGCCGCAGCCGCTCCGCGCTGCGGACCAGGATGCCGGAGCGGGCGAGGAAGGTGCCGAGGGCGGCGCTGAAGGCGGCCGGGCCGTAGCGGGCGGCCTTGGGGGATCCGGCCAGGACGGCCTCGGCCGCCTCGTTCGGGTCGTGCATGACCAGCAGGGTGGCGAGGGCGCCCGCGAGGCTGCCGGTGCTCGCGTGGGCGGCGTACTCCTTGGCGGGGGTGACCCGCAGCGGCGGCCGGGTGTGCGGCGGGCAGGGCAGGCTGGTGCGGTCCTCGAGGCAGACGTCGTCGTGCAGCGCCTCGAAGGCGGCGGCCCTGGCGACCGCTTCGGTCAGCTGACCGGTGCGCAGCAGTCCGTCGAGGACCAGCGACACCGGCGACTGTCCCGCCCCGTGCACCGCGGCGTTGGTGGCGGCGAGGATCAGTTCCCGGCCGGTACGGCCGAACCGCCGCCTGAGCAGCGCGCGGAAGCGCGGGTTCTCGCGCAGCAGGGTCACCGTCGCGGTGACCATCCGCGGGGAGGGCGGAAGGCGCAGGGACCGGCCGACCAGGGCGCCGGCCGCTCCGGCGGCGTCCAGCACCAGTGCCGCGCCGGCGACTCGCACCTCACGCGGGTCGCCCGGGTGGACGGCCTCTTCCTCGGCCTCCGGTTCGGCGCCCTCGCTCAGCCCGAGACGGGCGGCGAGTTCACCGGCCCGCTCGGTCACGCGGTCGGTGGCCGCCTCCTCCACGGCGGTTATCACCAGACGGGACAGCCCCTCGTCCCAGTAGGCCGCCAGTACGTCCGGATGGTCGAGCAGTTCGGTGGCCACCTTGCGGGCCAGGGCGGCCACGTCGCCACCGGGGCGCCGCAGCGCCACGTGGACGCGGTGCCCGGCCCGCCAGTGGGTGTCGGCGCCCAGGGCGTTGCGGGCGACGTGCCGGACGCGGCGCGTGGTGTCGTAGGCCGACGTCACCCCCTGGGCGGTGGTGCGGGCGGCGCCTGCGGCCGCCCCTGCCACGGCCCCGACCAGCGGGGCCACCTCGAAGCGTGTGAGCATCTCCTCTTGTCCCGACTCAGCCGGTCTACCGGTCGCTGCCGGCGGGCCGGCCGTTGTTGTGCCCGTGCCGATGGGCCGTGTCCGGGCCCGGGTGTTCGGCGTGTGTTCCGTGGTGTGCCGTGGCCTCCGCGACCTGCTTCAGCGCCGACGCGGTCGCGGTGTCGCCGACCTTGGCGGGCTGTTCGTGGACGTGGTGGTGTTCGGGCCGGTCGTGGCGGAAGTGGGCGGACTCGAGCTTGTCGCCGGCGCCGTAGCGCGTCGACCGCTCGGCGCCGGGGCCCTCGCCCGTACCGCCGGCCGCTGCGGCCGAGGCACGCTCCTGCTCGGTCGCGGTGGGCTGCGTACCGCCCTGTGGTGACCGGTCGTCCGGCCGCTGCCCGGGCCGCGGCTGGGTCAGCCAGGCGACGGCCGCGCCGGTGAGGGCCACCGGCCACTCCACCACACCGGCCACACCGAGTACGCCGGCCCCGGCGTAGACAGCCATCCGGCGGCCGCGCGGGGAGACCGCTCCGATGCGGTCCAGGGCGTCACCGGCCGCCTTGCCCACCTGTTCCGCTCCGGGCACGTGTCGCAGGCCGGAGGCGACGGCTCGCAACGGCTGGGGAAGATCCGACGAACGTTCCTTCACCTGGTTCATGTCGACCTCCACGAGCGCGTCACCTGAGGGCATAATTCGCTTTCCCCGCTTTATGCCCCATATTCGGCCTTTGGCGGGCGGAGCGCTTCTCTTCTTCCCGGCATCCCGCCCACAGGCGAGTGCGGAGTACCCCCTTCTCGTCACCTAATCCGCCGAACACGCCGCCGTCATCGATTCGCCCCTCAGACGACCGTCTGACCGTCGTGCACACCGCCCATGCGGCGCATGGTGGACGGGGCCGAGCCGTCACCCGTGGCCTCGACGACGACCACGCCGCCGCCCGCGACGCACTCGCTCGCGGTGACGTCCGCCGGGGCGGCCGCGGGCGCCCGTGCCGTTCCCGCGGGTGCACGGGGAATCCCCGTGCACCCGTCCGCTGCCTGCCCCTAGTCGCCCAGGGCGTCCAGCACGTCGCCGAGGTCGACGAACTTGAAGCCGGTGGCGGCCCGGTCGCCGTCGCCGGGCGTGTCGTGGCCGTCCTGTACGACTACGACGAGGAGGCCGTTCGGGAACCTGCTGCCGAGGGGCTGGTTCAGCGCGGCCGCGCCGTCGCACTCCTCGGAGCCGTCGAGCGTCGCCGACGCCGCGGTGACCCGGAAGCCGCCCTCGTACTCGTTGTCGTCCGCGCGCTCCCGGTCGTAGGCGGCGAAGGTGTCGTCGCCCTGGCTGGAGGCCAGCAGGTAGCCGTCGCCGCCTGGCTCGGTGACGAGCGTCAGCCCCTCCACGTCGGCGGACAGGCGGGTCCCGCCGTAGCCGGGGTCCGTGCCCGCCACGCACTCCTCGGTCGCCTCGTCGTAGGTGCCCGGCACGCCGTACTCGCGGACCTTGTCGACCAGCTGCGGAGCGGTCGTGAGGTCGGCGCGCAGGCGCCAGATGCCGACGTCCTCCTGCCCGGCGTAGAGGGTGCCGCTCTCCGGGTCGACGACCATGCCCTCGACCTGGGGCAGTTCGCCGGGTTCCGCGCAGGGCGACCAGGACGTGCCGTCCGGCAGGCGGAAGGAGGCGGGCAGGTCCAGGGTGCGGAGCTTGCGGTAGCCGACCGTGCCGTGCGCGGTGGGGGTGAGTTGGAGCAGGGCGATCGAGGTGCGTTCGCGCCGGCTGACCAGGGCGTAGGAGCGGCCGGTCGCCCGGTCGGTCCAGGTGGCCAGGCCGTAGGCGGTGCGCTGGTCGTTGATCTCGGCCTGGTCGGCGGAGAACACCGGCGCGGCGGCGGGGTCGGTGACGTCCGTGAGGGGGCGGCCGGGGGCGTGCGGGTCGATGCGGTAGATGCGCAGGCGGTCGTTGCCGCGGTCGGTGGTGACCGCGACGTCGGCCCGGCCGGTGCCGAGCTTCAGGCCGCTGACGAGGTCGACGTTGTTGAAGCGGCCGGGGGCGTCGTCGGCGCCGGGTCCGGGCGGGGCGGGGATCGACTGGACCAGGCGGGCGTCGAGGTCGTAGACGCGCAGGCCGCCCTCCTTGGCGGTGGCGACGACCAGGCTGCGGCCGGGGTCGGCGGCGTTGCGCCAGACGGCGGGGTCGTCGGCGTCGGCGTTGCCGCCCGCCGCGTCGTCGTACAGGGTGGCGGTCTCCGCGCGGGGCGGCACGGCCGGAAGGGCCGCGTCGCCGGCCGCCGCGGCCGGTACGGCGGACAGGACGGTGAGTGCCGTGCCGAGGGCGAGGGCCCTGACGCGGCCCGTGCGATGTCTGGTCACGCGGAAGCTCCTTGAGTCGGTGACATGACAAAACAGCGGCTGATCCTGGTGGGGTCGGCAGACGCCGGGCGGGCGTCGGTGTGAAGAGCGTGCGCCGTGCCGGCGAACATTCCGCGCGGCCACCGAGGAGGCGCTCGCCGCCGGCGGGGTGCGCGTGCACTGGGTGGAGAACTTCGCCTGGTCGCACCTGGCGGGCGGCGAGGTGCACTGCGCGACGAACGCCCTGCGGGACACGTCCGGTGGGGTGCCGTGGTGGGTGACGGGCGGCCCGGGCCGGCCCTGACCCGAAGGGGGGCAGGGCCGCCGTGCGGTCCCGCAGGGCGGCCTCGCGCGGTGGGAGCGGGGGCGTACGGGGCCGACGGCAGGCCCTTGGCGGCCACTGGTGGCAGGCGCCGGTGCCGGAGCTCGCGCCGGTGCCGGAGCTCGCGTCGGTGTCGGAGCTCGCGTCGGTGACCGGGTGCGGGCCTGCCACGGGACCACGGGCCTCGGGTGACGGGTGGTATGCGGGGAAGGCGACCGCGGCGCCGGTGCCGGCGGCGAGTTCGCGCAGCACGTGGTCCGGGGTGTCGGCGCTGGCGAAGACCGGGCCCGCGCGGGTCGGACCTGCCGCCGGCACCGGCCAGGTCCGGACCCGCGTCGTCCACCCGGTCCAAGTCACCGGATCTCTCCTGGTGATCCTCTCTCTGCACGGCCGAGGCCGGAGAGGCAGAGCGGGTTCGCGGTTGCCTCGGTGCGGGCCTGCGCACACATTGCTGACATCGAGAGCCCTCGATCGGCGTGATGACCCGTGTCGGAGCGGGCGCGCCGGGTACTCAAAGCTCGCACACAGCCCGTCCCGGGCCCGGAAGCCCCAGGCAGAGGACCGTATCGGTCGGCGAAGGAGTGGTCATGACGCAGAACGGCGATGACGCGGCGCTCGCCCCGCGCCTCGGAATCCCCGACCTCCGCCTGGCCCAGGACACACCCGGTAACACGCCGGCGCAGGATCCGTCCGAGGAGCCGGAAGAGCTCCTGCCCCGCGACCGCAACCAGGCGATCCTCGAGGCGGCCAAGCAGGTCGGCGCCCTGCTCAAGCGCAAGGGGCACCTGTTCGCGCTGGCCGGGAGCGTGGCCGCGTACGCGCACGGCGGCGAGAAGAACCTGCAGCACGACGTCGACTTCTGCATCAGGCCCGAGGACGCGGAGGCGGTGGCCGCCACGCTCCGGGAGGCCGGCCTGACGGTGTACACGCCGCCGGAGGACTGGCTGCTGAAGGCCACCTGCTTCGGGCAGCCCGTCGACATCATCTTCGAGCTGGCCCACCGGCCCGTCAGCACGGAGATGCTCGACCGCACGGAGGAGCTGTCGGTCGAGTCGGTGCGCATGCCCGTGCTGGCCCCGACCGACCTGCTGTGGAGCCTGATCGCCGCGTTCTCCGAGCACCACTGCGACTTCGGCGCGGTGCTGCCCATCGCACGGGCGCTGCGCGAGAAGGTCGACTGGGAGCAGGTGCGGAGCGACTGCGGGGACGAGCCCATGCCGGCTGCCTTCTTCTTCCTCCTGGAACGCCTGAACGTCATCGCCCCGCAGAAGGAGCACCCATGAGCAACCACGGCGCACAGCACGCAGGCGGCACCGCGGCGGGCCCGACCCTGGACTATCGCGTCGCCCACCTGCAGGACCACCTCGCGAGCGGGGACCTCGGTGAGCTGGGCGTGCGGGTCGAGGTGCGCGGCGATGCCGTCCTGCTGACCGGCACCGTCCCCTCGGCACAGTGCCGCGACGAGGTGCTGCGCCTCGCCCGGGAGGAGCTGGTCGGGCACCCGGTGCACTGCGACATCGTGGTCACCGACTCGTCCTCACCCGACCACGCGGAGGAACTCGCATGATCCGGATCGCCGCCGTCGGAGACATCCACATGGGCCCCGACAACCAGGGCCTGCTCCGTCCCGCCTTCGAGACGCTGCCCGAGTGTGCCGACGTCCTGCTGCTGGCCGGGGACCTCACCCGGCACGGCACGGTGGAGGAGGCCCGGGTGGTGGCCCGGGAGATCGAGGGTCTCGGGGTGCCGGTGGTCGCGGTCCTCGGCAACCACGACCACCACGACGACCGGGGGGATGAGGTCACGGCCATCCTCGAGGACGCCGACGCCCGGGTCCTGGAGGGGCGCGGAACGACGGTCGTGGTCAACGGGGAGACACGGATCGGCGTGGCCGGCACCAAGGGGTTCGGCGGCGGCTTCGTCGGCCGCTGCGCCGGGGAGTTCGGCGAGCCGGTCATGAAGGAGTTCGTCCGGCACTCGCGGCGGTGCGCCGACGGCCTGCGCGAGGCCCTGGAGCAGCTGGACGCGGACGGCTGCGACGCGCGGATCGCCCTCACCCACTACTCCCCCGTCCCGGAGACGCTGGCCGGCGAACCGCTGGAGATCTACCCCTTCCTGGGCAGCTATCTGCTGGCCGAGGCCATCGACACGGCCGGCGCCGACCTCGCGGTGCACGGGCACGCGCACGCCGGCACGGAGCACGGCATGACGAGCGGCGGGGTGAAGGTGCGCAACGTCGCCCAGCCGGTCATCGGCCGGGCCTTCCACGTCTACCACCTGCCGGTGCGCGAACCCGTGACGACAGGAGCGTCCCCCGGAGCGGCCACCGGCTGACACGCCGTACCGCACCCGACCCGTCCGCCGCCGGCTTACGCCGGCGGCTTCTTCTTGCCCTGAGGCCGACGTGATGCCCCAGCAGGTGTGCTGCTCCCCGCGCGAGTTCGACCTCACCGAGCCGGCCGGGGTCTGCATGAATCCCGCGTGCCCCACCTGAGGCACCCGGCCCCGTCGTACGCCGCCTGCCACGTCCCGGTACTGCACATGGCGTCCCTTCGCGGCACCAAAGCGCGAATGACGGGCGCCGGGGACATCGTGCCGGGCGCCCCGGGCAAGACCTACGGCCTTGCGGCAGCTTCATCCGTGATCGAAGGAGACAGAACGTATGGTGCACAGACATGCCGTGCCCGGTCGCCGTGCCGCCGTGACCGCCCTCGGCGCGCTCCTGGTCACCCAGCTCCCCTCCACCGTGGCGGCCGGGCCGGCGTCCGCGTCGGGGCCCGCCCCCAGCGCCGCCCAGACCCTCGGCGCGGACAAGCCGTCGGCCGCGGTGCTGCGCGCGCTGGAGCGCGACCTGAAGCTGACACCGGCGCAGGCGACCGAACGGCTGGTCAACGAGGCGGAGGCCGGGACCCGTGCGGGCCGCCTCCGCATCGCCCTGGGCAACCGTTTCGCCGGGGCCTGGGTGCGCGGCACGACTTCCCAGGAGCTCACCGTCGCGACCACCACCTCCGCCGACGTGGCCGCCATCGAGGCGCAGGGCGCGAAGGCCGCGGTCGTCACGAAGTCCCTCGCCGACCTCAAGGCCGTCAAGGAGAAGCTGGACGCGGCGGCCAAGCACCACGGCACCCGCGACACGCCGCTGTGGTACGTCGACATCCCCGCGAACCGGGTGGAGGTGCAGGCCGTCAGCGACTCCGCCGCGGCCGCGTTCGTGAGGGCCGCCGGTGTGGAGGGGCAGGGCGTGGGCGTCCAGGTGTCGGCGAGCCGGCCCCGCCTGATGGCGGACATCATCGGAGGCGACGCCTACTACATCGACGGCACCGCCCGCTGCTCCGTCGGCTTCTCCGTCACCAAGGACCAGGAGCAGGGCTTCGCCACCGCGGGCCACTGCGGCATGCCCGGCGCCAGGACGACCGGCTTCGACCAGACCGAGCAGGGCGAGTTCAGGGCCTCCACCTTCCCCGGGAAGGACATGGCGTGGGTGGGCGTCAACGACCAGTGGACGGCCACCGCCGACGTCAAGGGGCAGGGCGACGAGAAGGTGCAGGTGACCGGCTCGGTCCAGGGACTCGTCGGGGCCTCGGTGTGCCGTTCCGGGTCGACCACCGGCTGGCACTGCGGGACGATCGAGCAGCACGACACGAGCGTCAGTTACGCCGAGGGCACGGTCGACGGACTGACGCAGACGACGGTGTGCGCCGAGCCGGGCGACTCCGGTGGGCCCTACGTCGCGGGCGCCCAGGCGCAGGGCGTCACCTCCGGCGGCTCGGGCGACTGCACGAGCGGCGGCACGACCTTCTACCAGCCGGTCAATCAGCTCCTCGGTGCCTTCGGCCTCACCCTGAAGACCACTGCCACCCAGGCCCAGACGCCCCCGCAGAACAACGGCGCCGCCGACGCGTGGGTCGTGGGCCGCGTCTACGAGGCGGGGGCCACGGTGACCCAGGACGGGGTCCGCTACCAGTGCCTGCAGACGCACCAGGCCCAGGGCGCGTGGACACCCGCCGGCACGCCGGCCCTGTGGCAGCGCGTGTGACATCCCGTACGGGCCGTCCGGCGCCTGACGGCCCCACCCGTGCCACTCACTCTCAGCACGACGACGGCCGTGCCGGTGTCGGGCCGGAAGCCCAGGGACGCCTGCTGGCCGTCGCCCCAACGCCGACGGGTGCCGGGCCGGTGGCGCAGCAAGGCGGCGTACAGGTTCAACATCTCAGGCGTGAGCCATGCGGGTTGCCGCGTGAGACCGGCGGCAGGCCGGGCACCCGGGCGCAAAGGCATGACCGGTACGACGGAAAGGTGCGTCTCATGCGGTACGACGAGTTCCTCGCACAGGTCAGGGACCGCGGCGAGTACGCGGATCAGGACGAGGCCGCGAAGGTCGCCGAAGCGGTGCTGGAAGTCCTCGCGGGGCGTATCACCTCAGCGGAGACCAAGGATCTGGCCGCCCAGCTCCCGGCGCCGCTGGACGCGAAGCTGACGGCCGCGGCGAGCGAACAGCCCGAGTCCTACGGGGTGGAGGAGTTCTGCCGGCGGGTGGCCGAGCGCACCGGGGCGCGCGAGCGGACGGCGCAGTGGGATGCCAGCGCGGTGCTGTCCACGGTGGCCGAGACGGTCTCCCCCGGTGAGCTGAACCAGCTCATCAGTCAACTGCCCACCGGCTACGCGGCGTTGTTCGGCAAGAACGACCTCGCCGACTGAAGGCCGGTCTCGTCCCGGCGGCCCGCCCGGAGTTCCGGGCGGGCCGTCTGCTGGGTAGGGCCGCTCAGGGCCGGGCCACCACCCGCAGCGTCCGCACCGAGGAGTCGGCCGCGTCCGGGATCAGGACGCCGTGTTCGACGCCGCTGCGCAGGTAGTCGAGCACCTCGTCGGTGATCACCTCGCCGGGGGCCACCACGGGCACCCCCGGCGGGTACGGGCTGATCATCTCCGCGGCGATGCGTCCCGCGGCGTGCTCGGCGGGCACGTGCTCGACCGGCGCGAAGAAGGCGTCGCGGGGCAGCATGGCCTGCTCCAGTTCGAGCGCGGAGGGCTCGGGCAGGCGGACCGGCGGGCGGCGTTCGATGGAGTCCGCGTGGTCCACGAGGGCGCGCAGGGCGTCCGGCAGGACCCGCTCGGTGGTGTCGTCGTCGGCGTGGGTGATCGAGGCGCTGATGCGGCAGGTGTCCGAGCCGCCGACGTCCACGTGGCGGTGGGTGCGCAGCCATTCGGCCGCCTGCATGCCGCTGATGCCGAGTTCGCGGACGTCGATGACGAGCTTGAGGGGGTCGAGGTCGGCGGCGAGCCCCTCGTCGACGATCTCGTGGCCCATGGGCTTGAGGCCGGGCAGGTCCGCGACCGCCGCGCGGATCCGTTCGGCGCGGCGCAGCGCGGCCTCCAGGAGTTCGTGCCCGTGTTCGACCATCTGGCGGCGCCAGCCGTCGAGGGTGGCGTACACCAGGGAGGACGCGCTGGTGGTGCCCAGCAGGTCCTCCCGCTGTTTGAGGGCCTCGGGCGAGATCCGGTCGTACTGGAGGTGGAAGACGGAGCTCTGCTCGATGGCGCCGCCCATCTTGTGGACGCTGGTGACGACCAGGTCGGCCTCGGCGTCCATGCCCCAGGCGGGCAGCCCGGGGTGGAACGGCAGGTGGGCGCCCCAGGCCTCGTCGACGATGACGGGGACGTCGAACTCGTGGCACACCCGGGCCACTCCCCCGATGTCCGCGCAGGATCCCCAGTCGGTGGGGGTGATCAGCAACATGCCCTTGGCGTCCGGGTGTTCCTTGAGCCGGCGTCGTACGTCCTCGGGCTCCGGCGGGTGGGCGAGGTGCCGTTCGGCGTCGAACTTGGGGTGGACCCAGATGGGTTCGACGCCGTTGACGACGACGGCCGCGATCACGGACTTGTGGGCGTTGCGGGACAGCAGCAGTTTCTCGCCGGGGCCGGCCGCGGCCAGCATGGCCGTCTTCACCGACAGGGAGCTGCCGCAGGTGGAGAAGAACGCGTGCTCGGCGCCGACGGCGTCCGCCATCAGCTCCTGGGCCTGGCTGAGCACGCCCTGCGACTGGCGGCGGTCGTCGAGCCCGTTGAGGGACAGCAGGTCGGCGCGGAACACGTCGAGCCCCACGATCTCGGCCACGCGCGGGTCCACTCCGCGGCCCTGCTTGTGGCCCGGCGGGCCGTAGGCGATGTCGCCGCGGCGCCGGAACTCCTGCAGCGCCTCCAGTACGGGCACACGCGAGTGGTCCATCGTTCCTCCCAAACACCGGCCCCGACCCGTGATTCCGGCCTCGGTGGGCACACCCCACGTGTTGCACCGGCGGGCCGCCCGAAACGCGGCGGGTGTCGTGGCACCCGGCGGTGAAACCCGGTCAGGGACACACACCCGGGTACCGAGGAGGCTTCCGTGGCCCGCGCGCTCGACGACATCCACCAGGACATCCGCGAGGAGGTGGCCGACCGGGCCGACGCGCTGTGGGAGGTCGCCCTGCGGCTGCACGGCGATCCCGAGTACGCCTTCGCCGAACACCGGGCGGCGGCCCTGCTGTCGGGCGAGCTGGAGCGGGCCGGTTTCGCGGTGGAGCGCGAAGTGGCCGGGCTGCCGACGGCGTTCACCGCGCGCTCGGGCCAGGGCGGCGGGCCCACGGTGGCGCTGCTGCTGGAGTACGACGCGCTGCCCGGGCTCGGGCACGCCTGCGGGCACAACCTCATCGCGGCCGCCGGCCTCGGCGCGGCGCTGGCGGTACGGGCCGCCGTACCGCAGGCCTCGGCCGGGACCGTGCTGGCGGTGGGCACGCCTGCCGAGGAGGGCGGTGGCGGCAAGGCCCTCGAGGTGGAGGCCGGGGTGTTCGACGGGGTCGACGCGGCGCTGATGTTCCACCCGGGGGTGTACAGCTGGGCGCGGGCGCCGCTGACCGCGCAGGTGCAGTACCGGGTGGCGTTCCACGGCCGGGCCGCGCATCCCACCGGCAATCCGACCGAGGGCATCGACGCGCTCGCGGCGCTCGTGGAGCTGTTCAACGTCCTGGCCGTGCTGGGGCGCCGCCTGCCGGAGGGCTCGCACGTGCAGGGCATCGTGACGCACGGCGGCACGGCCACGAACATCGTCCCGGAGTACGCCGAGGGCCTGTTCGGGCTGCGCGCGGCCACCACCGGGGCCCTGGAGGAGCTGACGGAGCGGCTGCGGGCGTGCGCGGAGGGCGTGGCGCGCGCCACGGGCACCACCACCGACGTCGAACGCGCCACCGTGCGCTACGAGCACTTCCGCGACAGCGAGGTGTTGTCGGAGCGGTTCGCCCGGCACCTGTCCCGGTCGGGGATCACGCTGACGCCGCCCGCCCCGGGCGTGTACCTCGGGTCCTCCGACATCGGCAACGTCAGTACACGGCTGCCCGCCATCCACCCCTTCGTCGCGATCATGGCCCCGGACGGCTCCGACCACACCCCCGAGTTCGCCGCGGCCGCCGCCTCCGCACGGGCCCGCGAGGTCCTGGTCACCGCGACGCAGGCCTTGGCGTGCACCGCGGCAGACGTCCTGCTGTGCCCGGAGCTGCGCGAGCGGGCCTGGGCACGGCACCGTGCGGCGGCCTCGGCGGGCCGCTGACGCGTGTGGTGGCGTGGTCCCGGGGCACTCGGACCTGCCGGTTCCCGGCACAAGGGGGACCTTGAGGGAGGTGCCATGACGGAGCAGGAATCCAGGTACGAATCGCAGTACGACGACCAGGGCGAGGTGCCGCTGAAGGGCTATGCCCTGCTCACCGGCACGTTCACGGCGGGCATCGCGCTGTTCGCCGTGACGGCGCGGCGGCGGGGGCTGCAACTGCCCGAGCGGGTTCCGCCGTGGGATCTCGCGCTGCTGGGGACGGCGACGTTCAAGGGGTCCCGGCTGCTGTCCAGGGACAAGGTCACCAGCTTCCTGCGGGCGCCGTTCACCCGCCGTGCGGAGGACGCCGAGGGCAGCGAGGTCAGCGACACCTCGCGCGGCGGCGAAGCACGACGCGCCGTCGGCGACCTGGTGACCTGCCCGTTCTGCACGTCCGCCTGGGTGGCGGGCGCCCTGACCGTCACCTACGCCTGCGCCCCGCGGGCCGCCCGGCTGCTGTGCGCCGGGCTGAGCGCGGTCACGGTGGCGGACTGGCTGCAGTACGCCTGGACCCGGACGCAGGCGAGCACCGAGGGCTGAGCGGCGTGCTCGACCTGGCCGTGCTCGTCGGACTCCAGGCGTCGGGCAAGTCCGCCTTCTACGCCCAGCGCCTGAAGGACCGCTATGCCCTGGTGAGCAAGGACGCCTTCCCGCGCGGTGCCCGCCGCAGGCAGGACCGGCAGATGCGGCTGATCGGGCAGGCGCTGGCCGCCGGGCGGTCGGTGGCGGTCGACAACACCAACCCCTCCCCCGAGGAGTGGCGCCCGCTGGTGGCCGCCGGGCACGCCCACGGCGCCACCGTCACCGCGTACTGGTTCCCGCCGGACCTGGCCGGGTCCCTGCTCCGCAACGCCGCGCGCACGGGCCGTGCCCGCGTGCCCGACGTCGGCATCCACGCCACGCACGCCCGGCTGCGCCGCCCCTCCCCCGCCGACGGCTTCGACGCCGTGTTCAGCGTGCGGTTCGACGGGCAGGGCGGCTTCGACGTACGGCCCGCCGACGAGGAGGCCACCGCTGCGGTGACCTCTCGGACGGCCCAGCCCGGTGTCGATTGCCTCCAGGCCCCGAGGGGAACCCGGCGACCGCTGCAACCACCGACATGCTGGAGAGGACCATGAGTCTGTTGCGCGTGCTCGGCCGTCCCATGCTGGCCTCGATGTTCATCGCGGGCGGCATGGAATCGGTCCGCAAACCGAAGGAACTCGCCCCGGTCGCCGAGCCCGTCGTGGAACCGGTCACCGAACGCGTCTCGGCCCTGCCGGACCGCACCGAGCAGGTGGTCCGGCTCAACGGCGCCGTGCAGGTCGCGGCGGGGCTGCTGCTGGCCACCGGCCGCATGCCACGGCCGGCCGCGCTCGCCATCGCGGGCACGCTCGTGCCCACCACGCTGGCGGGGCACCGCTTCTGGGAGGCGGAGGACCCCGACGAGCGCAGTCAGCAGCGCATCCACTTCCTCAAGAACCTCTCCATGCTAGGCGGCCTGCTGATCGCCGCCGACGACACGGGCGCCGCCCCCTCGCTGCTGTGGCGCGGCCGGCACGCCACGCGGAGCCTGAGCCGCGACGCCGCCCTGCTGAGCCGCTCCGTCCGCGCCACCGCGGGCCCGGCCGCCGCCGCCGGACGTCTCAGGGCCAAACTCCCCGTGTGAACGTCCGTCACGTTAGCCCCCTGGGGACAGGGGGACCCGGGGTCGTGGCGGGTCCGGCCCGGAACCGTCACGACCCGGCTGGAGGTGAAGGACATGGGCCACGGAGGAAACGTCATCGACGAACTGGTGACCGACCACCGCGAGGTCGAGGAGCTGTTCGGGAAGATCGAGGGGCTGCCGCCCGGTCATCAGGACCGCAAGATGTACGCCGACCAGGCCACGATGGAGCTCGTGCGGCACTCGGTGGCCGAGGAGGAGCACCTCTACCCGGCCGTACGCGAGCACCTGCCCGGCGGGGACGCCCTCGCCGACAGGGAACTCGAGGACCACGCCAGGGCCGAGCAGATCATGAAGGACCTGGAGGGCTGCGACGCGGGCGACGCCGACTTCGACCGGCTCATCGGCATGCTGATGAACGAGATCCGCTCGCACATCGCCGACGAGGAGGAGAACCTCTTCCCCAGGCTGCGCCAGGCCTGCCCCATGGACACGCTCAACGAGCTGGGCGACAAGGTCCGGCAGGCGAAGAAGATGGCGCCGACCCGGCCGCACCCGTCCGCCCCGGACAAGCCGCCGATGAACAAGCTGCTGGCACCGGGCGCCGGCATGGTCGACCGGGTGCGGGACGCGCTGAGCGGCCGCGGCAAGCACGGCTGACGCTCCTCGTCCGGCTCCGCCTGCGGTGAGGGGCCCGTCGCCTCGGCGACGGGCCCCTTTTCCTATGCTTTCGTACCCCTTTACCGGCCCATTCGCCTTTACCGGCCCGTTTACCGGCCCGCCTTCAGCAGCTTCTGCACGGCGCTCACCACGTCCTGGGGCGTGACCTCGTTCAGGCTTCCCCGGTCGCCGAGGAGGACGGCGGGCACGCCGTACGGCGCCCAGCGCTCGGCCGGCGCGGTCGTGGCGCACAGCGAGACGACCGGCGTGCCGACCGCGGCGGCCAGGTGGGCGGGGCCGGTGTGGCCGGTGACGAGCACGTCGGCGCAGCGCAGCACGCCGGCCAGGGTCCGCGCGGGCGTCCGGCCGCCGAGGTCGACGGCGGTGTCACCGCTGACGCGGCGCGTCAGGCCTTGCTCATCCGGCCCGCCGGTGACGACGACGCGGTGACCGGCGTCGGCGAGCAGGGCGACGGCCTCCGCGCAGCGCCCCGGGTCCCAGGCACGGGCGGGCGCACCGGCTCCGGGGTGGACGACCACGTACGGGCCGTTGCCGGTGAGGGTCGCGGTGTCGGGCGAGGGCAGCACGCGCAGGCGTCCGTCGTCCCCGGTCCTCAGGCCGAAGCCCAGGGCGGCGGCCGTGTCGAGGGCCGCCTCGGCCTCGTGCCCGTCCGGCAGCCGGCGGTGGTGAGCGTCGAGCAGGCCGCCGGGGTAGCCGGTGCCGCCCGCGCCGATGCGGCGCACACCGGCCCTGCGGAGCAGCCGCGCGGCGGGCAGCGGGCTCTGCCCGTACGGGGTGAGGACGAGCGCGACGTCGTAGGCGGCGTCCCGCAGGCGCCGGACCAGTCCGTCGGTGTCGTTGTCGTCGTTGTCGTCGTTGTCGTCGTTGTCGCCGGTGTCGGGGTGGGTGTCGTGCGCGGTCGGCGCATCGTGCGCGGTGAGCGTCTCGGCGCCCTCCCAGACCAGGACCTCGTCCACGTGCGGCAGCAGGCTCGCGGCGGGCGCGCCGCGGGGACCGCACAGCACCGTGACCCGGGTGGCCCGGGTGGCAACCGCCCGGACGGCCGGACCCGCGAGGAGCGCGCCGCCGAACCCCTCCGAGGGGACCACCAGCGCCTTCACGGAAGCCACTCCCCCCGGCCGGGCCCCGTGACCGCTGCCGGGACGTGGCCGGCGCCGCCCGTGAGGGCCGCCACGGTGCGTTCGAGGCCCTCCTCCCACGGCACCTTCGGCACCCAGCCGAACAGTTCCCGGGCGAACCCGGTCTCGGGCCGGTGCCGTTCGGTGTCCTCGGCCGGCGGGCCGACGAACTCCAGCGACGAGCCGGAGCCGGTCAGGTCGATCACCCGGCGGGCGATCTCGGCGACGGGGACCTCCTCGTCGGTTCCGATGTCGACCGGCCGCACGGACCGGCCGGCCGCGACCAGCAGCACGCCCTCGACCGCGTCGTCGACGTAGCACGGGGTGCACGTCCGGCTGCCGTCCCCGGCGACGGTGAGCGGCTCTCCGGCGAGGGCCTGCCGGACGAAGGTGGGGATCAACCGGCCGTCGTCGGTGCGCATCCGGGGGCCGTACGGGGCGAACAGCCGCACGATCCCGGCGTTGCTGCCATGGGCTCCGGCATGGGCCGCGACCAGGGCCTCGGAGAACCGGCGCCACTCGGCGTACACGCAGCGCGGGGCGAGCGGGTCCGTGTCGTCCTCCTGCTGCCCGGACCCCGGGCCCGGCAGGGGCTCGTCGTCGTGGCGGGGCGCGGAGGCGAGCAGGAACCGCGCGCCGTCCCGGTCGGCGACGGCCAGCGCGTTGCGGGTGCCGAGGCTGCCCGTGTCGAGGGTCTCCAGGGGCCGCTGCAGGCCGTCCGCCGGTGAGGCGGGACCGGCCAGGTGCAGCACGAGGTCGTAGGGACCGGGCAGCGCGTCCGGGCAGCCGGGGTCGGCGACGTCGTACTCCAGGAACCGGAAGCCGGCGCGGCCGGTGAGGGGTCCGATGTTGTCGGCGTGCCCGGTGGAGAGGTTGTCGAGACAGTCGACTTCGACTCCCGAATCGAGCAGGCGTTCGCACAGGTGTGAGCCGAGGAAGCCCGCGCCGCCGGTCACCAGGGCCCGCCTCCAGGGGGCCGGTACCGCAGGTACGCCGGTGAACGTCGTCGTCGGCTTCATGAGGACGCCCTTTCCTTCCCCGTCGAACCCCCCGTCGGCCCTTCCCGTCGGCGCTGTGTGACGGCGGCCTCACGGGTGCCCCACCCGAGTCGCTTTCATGCTCTGACATCTGGTGTCGCCCTTCCACACGAGCGGCTCCGCCGGGGTGCGGGTGCGGGCTGTGGCCGCGGTCACCTGCGCGGGGCCGCGGCGACGAGGTGGCCGGTCCCTGTGATCAACCACACTCGCGGCATCAAGTGGCGTGCGGCAGCGGGAATTTGATGTGCTTGCGCGCCGTGGTGCGCGGTGCGGCCGCGCCGACTCGGCGATCCCCTCTGCCACGATGGTCGGCGCCTCCCCGGCGACGAGGAGCCGCCGCGCAGCGCAGCCGGTGTTCCTCGCTCCCGTCGTCCCGCCTGCTGAGTCCTCCGACTCGTCTTCGAGTACCGCACTGTGTCTTCCTCACCTCCCCCTGCCCTGCCCGCCCCTGCGCCGGATCCGGCCTCCCCGCCCGCCAAGGCCGCCTCGCGCTCGCCCTGGCGGTCGCTGAGGCACCGCAGCATGCGCTGGTGGTCCGCCGCGAACTTCGTGTCGAACGCCGGTACGTGGATGCAGCTCACGGTGCAGAACCTGCTGGTCCTGCAGATCACCGGCTCCGCCGCGGCGACGGGGCTGTCCATGTCCGTGCAGGCCGCTCCCGCCCTGCTGATCAGCGTGCTGGGCGGCGCGGCCGTCGACCGGTGGCCGCGCAAGCTGACGGCGGCCGTCAGCCAGGCCCTCCTCGCCGCGATCGCGTTCACGACGGCCGTGCTGGTGGCGCTGGACCGGCTCGACATGACGTCCCTGATGGTGCTGGCCGCGCTCACCGGCGTCGTCGCCACCGTGGACGGGCCGGCCTGCGCCCTGCTCGGCAACGACCTCGTCCCTGCCGAGGACGTCCCCTCGGCGATCGGGGTGGGCGCGCTGGTGCACCAGGCGGGGCGGCTCGTGGGGGCCGCCCTGGCCGGTGTGACGGTCGGGTTCCTCGGCACGTCCGCCGCGTACTTCGCGAACGGGCTGTCGTTCCTGTTCGTCGCCTCGGTCGTCCCGTTCCTGCGTCCGGCGTACGGAGCGGTCGGGCAGGTCGCCCAGGAGCGGCGGCGCTGCGGTCCGGAGCTGACCGTCCGGGAGGGGCTGGCCTTCTTCGTGCGCCGGCCCCGGCTGGTCGCGCTCGCCGGTGTGACCGGGATCAGCGCGGTCTTCGGCCGGAACTACGGGCTCACCCTGGCGGTGCTCGTGACCGGGCCGCTCGCGGGCGGCGCCGGGGCGTTCGGCACGGTGTCCACCGTGCTGGCCGTCGGCGGCATCCTCGGCGCGGTGCTCGGCGCCCGGCTGCGCCGGCCGTCCGTGAAGCTGGTGGGCGCGCTCGCGGCCACGGGGGCGCTGCTGCAGGTGGTGGCGGGCATGTCGCCGTCGCTGGCCGTGCTGCTGGTGCTGGTGCTGCCGATGGCCGTGGTGGAGTCCGTCTCCGACACCGCCGGTACGGCCGTCCTGCAGACCGACCCGCCCGCCCATCTGCGGGGCCGGGTGCTCGGCGTGTGGGGCAGCATCGGCACGGTGTGGGGCCTGGGCGGGCCGCCCGCGCTCGGCCTCCTCATGGAGCTGGCCGGGGCGCGCGGGGCCCTCGTCACCGGGGGGCTGATCATCGCCGGGTCGATCGGTGCGGGCTTTCTCCTGCGTGAACGCCGCACCACCCCCGCGGTGGTCCTGCGCACGGAGGAGGACGACGTGCCGGACAAGGCAGCCCTGGGCACGGCCGCCTGAGCGGTCAGCCGCTCAGCTGCGGGCGGTCGTGGCGCCTGGGCGGCACGACCGCCCGCGGCTAGGGCGACTTCAAAGCCACCGCCGCCGCCTTCGCCGCCCGGCGGGCCAGCAGGGTCGTGGAGCGGCCGTCGAGGTACGGCAGGACCACCGCCTGCCCGCCCCAGCTGCGCAGCACCTCCGCCTCGGGCAGGTCCTGGACGGAGTAGTCGCCGCCCTTGACCCAGACGTCGGGCCGCAGCCGGGTGAGGACCGCCTCCGGGGTGTCCTCCTCGAAGACGACGACGGCGTCGACGCTGCCGAGCGCGGCGAGGACGCGGGCGCGGTCGGCCGCCGGGTTGAGCGGGCGGCCCGGGCCCTTGCGGCGGGTGACGGACGCGTCGGAGTTGAGGCACACGATGAGGCAGTCGCCGATGCGCCGGGCGCTCTCCAGCAGGCCGACGTGCCCGGCGTGCACCAGGTCGAAGCAGCCGCCGGTGGCGACCACGGTGCCGCCCCGGGCCCGGACCCGCTCGGCGAGCTCGAACGCGTCGGTCGCGGGGTCGTCCGCCGGGCCGTCGGCGGGCTCGGTCCGCCACAGCTCCGGGTTTCCGGCGCCGCCCGCCGCGACGAACGCGGCGGCCTCGGCGACGGCCCGTTGCAGCGCCTCCTCCGGGAGCAGGCCGTCGGCCAGTGCCGCGGCCGTCGTGGCGGCGAAGCAGTCGCCCGCGCCGCACGGGTCCCCGGTGGCCCGGAAGGGCGCCGGGACGAGCATCGGCGTACCGGATCCCGGCCGGGCCAGCAGCACACCGCGGTCGCCGAGCGTGACGGCGACGCCCACCGCCCGCCAGCGCTCGGCCAGCTGCGCCCCGCGTTCGGCGTAGGCGCCCAGTGAGGTGCCGCCGTCGCCGGGGCACAGGGCGAGCGCCTCGGCCGCGTTGGGGGTGACGAGCCGGGCGCCGGGCACGGGGTCCTCGCCCTTGGGGTGGGGGTCCCAGACCAGGGGCGTACGGCGGGCCACGGCCTCCAGGTGCGCGCGCAGCGCGCCGGCGGTGTGGCGGCCGTAGTCGGCGACGAGGACGGCGTGGGCGTTCGCCAGCGCGTCGCGCACCGCGCCGTCGGGTTCGCCGGGCTCTCCGCCGCCCCGGTCGATCCGCACGACGGGCCGGCCGCCCGCCAGGACGCGGGTCTTCACCGGCAGGGTGCCCTTCAGCGGGATCTCCAGCAGCCGGACCCGGCCGTGCAGGTCGCGGCGTACGGCCTCGCTGGCCTCGTCGTCGCCGAGCGCGGTCACCAGGACCACGTCCCGGCCGCCGCGGGCCGCCAGGGCGGCGGCCAGCCCGGCGCCTCCGGGGTGGCGTCGGTCGCCGGTGACGTCGACGACGGGGGCGGGGGCGTCGGGGGCCAGGCGGGTGGCGACGCCCTCGATGTCCTCGTCGAGCAGGACGTCCCCGACGACCGCGAGGGGCTTGGGCCCGGTCATGACGCGCTCCCGTGGGTCGTGGTCGTGCGCCGCGCCACGGGGGTGGAGACGACCGCGTCGAAGGACTCGCACAGCAGGTGCACGGCGACGAGGTGGGTCTCCTGCACGGTGGCGGTGCTGTCGGCGTCGATGTACAGGGCCTCGTGGGCGGCCTCGGCGAGGGGGTTGGGGCCGCGTCCGGTGAGCGCCCACACGCGCAGTCCGGCCTGCCGGGCGGTGACGGCCGCCGCGATGAGGTTGGCGCTGCGGCCGGAGGTGGACAGCAGCATCAGGACGTCGCCGGGCCGGCCGTGGGCGGTGACCTGGCGGGCGTAGACGTGGTCGAAGCCGTAGTCGTTGCCGATGGCGGTGACGCTGGAGGTCTCGGCGTGCAGGGAGATCGCCGAGTAGGCGCGGCGCTCCTGACGGTAGCGGCCGACCAGTTCGGCGGTGAGGTGCTGGGCCTGGGCGGCGCTGCCGCCGTTGCCCGCGGCGAGCAGCCGGCCGCCGCCGGTGAGGACGTCGGCGAGCCGTCCGCCCCAGTCCGCGATCCGGTCGAGGCCGTCGTGGCGGAACCGGCCGAGTGCCTCTTCCAGTGACCGGCAGTGCAGGCGCGCGGCATCGAGCGCGAGGTGTGCAGGGTGTTCGGTCATGCTGATCGGGCGTACCGCCTCGCAGGGGACGGCGGCGGGACCCGCACCTCCCTTCGGGACTTCTGACGTCGGCGGTCCGATCGGACCGGCGACATCGGCGGGTTGCGGCGGGCGAGGAGGGCCGGCGGGTCAGCCGGCTCCGGTCGCGGCGGTTTCGGCGTCGAGGACCTCGCAGTACGCCGTCTCGGTGGCCGCCGCGACCTGGCCCCAGCCGTAGCGGCTGAGGACCCTGCGGCGGCCGGCGACGCCGCACGCCTCGCGGGCGGCCGGGTCGGCGAGCAGCCCGGCGACGGCCCGGGCCAGCGCCTCGGGGTCGCGGGGCGGCACGAGCCGCCCGGTGCCGGGGTCGGCGACGGTGTCGAGCTGGCCGCCGACCGCGCTGGCCACGACGGGCACACCGCAGGCCATGGCCTCCAGCGGCACGATGCCGAACGGCTCGTAGTCGGCGGGGCACACCACCACGTCGGCGGAGCGCAGCAGCGGCGGCACCTGGTCGCTGGGCACGCCGCCGGTGAACCGCACCCGGTCGCCGACGCCGGCGTCCCGGGCGATGCCGCGCAGCCGCCGCACCTCCGGGTCGTCGCCGAGCCGGTCCTTCGGGGGGCCGCCGACCACGAGCAGTTCGGTGTCGGGCAGCCGGGCGAGCGCGGCGACGGCCACGGCGGCGCCCTTGCGGGGCACGAGCCGGCCGAGCTGGAGGATGCGGTGGCGGTACGGTCCGCGCGGCGCGGCCTGCCCCTTGGGGGTGAACAGGTCGGTGTCGACACCGCAGGGCACGATGACGGCCTTGTGCGCGGGGATGCCCATCCGGGCCAGTTCGACGACCTCGTCCCGGCAGGTGGCGACGATGCGGTCGCAGCCCAGCCCCACCTCGATCTCGCAGGGGATCCGCTCCGGCGGGCTGGTGTCGGCGAGCCGCTGGTGGCGTCGCTTGACCGTGCCGAGCGCGTGATACGTGTGCAGCAGGGGCAGTCCGCGTTCGCGGGCGGCGCGCAGGGAGGCCAGGCCCGACATCCAGAAGTGCGAGTGCACCAGGTCGGGTGCGCGTCTGCGCCAGATCCCGGCGAGGTAGTGCCCGAACTCGTCCATGTACGGCAGCAGTTCGTCCTTGGGCAGCGGCTCGGGCGGGCCGGCGGGCACCAGGTGCACCTCGACGCCGTCGCGCAGCGCCACCCGGCCGGGCGGGTCGGGCGAGTCCCGGCGGGTGTAGACGGTGACGCGGTGGCCCCGGTCGGCGAGCGCGCCCGCGAGGCAGGCGACGTGCACGTTCTGCCCGCCGGCGTCCACCCCGCCGAGCGCGGCGAGCGGGCTGGCGTGCTCCGAGACCAGCGCGATCGACAGCACGCCCGGGTCGAGGGGGTCGCCGCCGAGCGGGCCGGTGGGCAGGGGGCTGAGGGACGGGGTCATGAGCACACCTCCGTGAACAGGCGCTCCCAGTCGGCCAGGAAGCGTTTGAGCCCGTACCGTTCGAGGGCGGCCTGCCGGGCGCGCGCCCCGTCCTGGACCGCGGCCTCGGGTTCGTGGAGGTAGCGGCGGGCGGCACGGGCCAGGACGTCGGGGCGGTTGGACAGGACGCCGGCGCCGGGCGGTACGGCCTCGACGGCCTCGGTGGTGGCGAGCGCCAGGACGGGCAGGCCCAGGTGCATGGCCTCCAGCAGGGACAGGCCGAGGGAGGTCCAGCGCACCGGGTGCAGGTACATCCGCCGCTCGGCCATCGCCGTGTGCAGCTCGCGCTGCGGCAGGTCGGCGGTGCGGCATCGGTCCGGCGACAGACCGAGGTGCCCGGCCAGGCCGTCGGTGCCCATGCCGAACACGTCCAGCGGCACCGCCTCGGCCAGCCCGGGCAGCAGGTCCGTACCGGTGTACCTGCCGCGCCGGACGGGTTCGTTGACGACGACGGCGGCGCGGGCGAGCCGGCCGGTGTAGCGGTGGCCCGGGTCGACGACGCCGTGTTCGATCACTGCGGTGCGGGTGGTGCCGCAGTCCCAGAACAGCCGGTTGAAGTGGGTGACGTGCACGAGCGTCAGGTCGTGGCGGTCGGCGCACGGGTGCCGGGTGTTGGGTACGTCGCCGTCGGGCGCGTTGTGCTCCAGGTAGACGGCGGGCAGGTCCCGTCCGGGGCGCCGTCCGCCGAGCCAGCGCTCGGCCAGCTCCAGTTCGTGCGGCCGCTGCAGAAGCACCAGGTCGACCGGCGTGTCGCGCAGTTCCTCGGGGGTGGCCTCGCGCACCGAGGCCGGCCAGGTGAACGTGCGGGCCCGGCCGAGGCCGTCCGGGTCGCGGCCCGGGGTGACCGGAACGACGTAGGTGTGCGGGCCCTGCACGAACGCCGTCGTCCAGGAGCCGTGCACATGCCACAGCAGGATGTTCATACGGCAGCTCCTCGCTCCGTCTGCTCCCCTTGGTCCGCCCGGCCGTCTTCGAGTGCCGCGACGGCGGCGAGCACCTCGGCGTCACCGATCCCGTCGAGGCAGGGGTGGCCCGGCACCGGGCAGTGCCGTGCGCGGGTGTCCGCGCAGGCCGCGCGCTGGTCGCCGAGCAGGATGTGCGGCACGCCGTACGGGGCCCACCGCTCGGCGGGAACGACCGGGGCGAACAGGCTGACGACCGGGGTGCCGACCGCGGCGGCCAGATGCGCGGGGCCGGTGTTGCCGGCCACCACTACGCGTGCCCGGGCCAGCACGCCCGCCAGCTGCCGCAGGTCGGTGGCGCCGCCGAGGTCCACCCCGTGCCGAGCGGCGACCCGCGCGGTCAGCTCCCGCTCGGCCCGGCCTCCGGTGACCACGACCCGGTGGCCCTCGGCGGACAGCGCGGCCACCGCACGCGCGGCACGTGCGGCGCTCCAGGCCCGGGCGGGCACGGCGGCGCCGGGGTGGACGACGACGTACGGCTCGGGGCCGGTGAGGCGGATGGTGTCCGGCGGGGGCGTGACGCGCAGCCTGCCGTCGTCGCCGGGCGGCAGCGCGAAACCGGCGGCCCGGGCCAGGTCGAGCGCGGCCGTCACCTCGTGCCGGTGGGGCAGGCGGCGGTGCCGCAGGTCGAGCAGGGCGCCCGGGTAGTCCTCGCTGTCGGCGGCGGTCCAGCCGATGCCGGCCAGTTTCAGCAGCAGGGCGATCGGCAGGGGGCTCTGGTGGTACGACGCCAGCACCAGGGCCCGGTCGAACTTCCCGGTCGCCAGTGTCTCCATCAGGCGCCGGGTGGCCGCCCGCGTCACGGGCGGGGGCTCGAGTCCCACCCACGGGGCGTCGTAGGTCAGTACGTCGTCCACGCCGGGCAGGAGGCGTCCCGCCGCGGCGCCGTGCGGTCCGCACAGCAGCGCGGTGTACGAGGAACCGGCCGCCACGGCGCGGACGGCGGGCCCGGCCAGCAGGACGTCGCCCGCGCTGTCGAGACGGACGACGAGCGTGCGGGGCGGACGGCCGCGCAGGCGGGGCCGGGTCATCGGGCCTCCCGCGTCATCAGGGTCACGGAGCGCCGCAGAGCCGGGGGCAGCAGGAGGCGTACGGCGCCGAGCAGGTCGTAGGCCGTGGCGTCGGCCGTCGCGATTTCCTCGGGGCGGGTGAGGGACGTGGGTACCAGGACACCGCGGGCCCCGGCGGCGTGCGCGGCGTCCATGTCGGCGCCGATGTCGCCGATGACGACGGCCCGTTCGGCGGGGACGCCGAGGCGTCGGCAGGCGGCCAGTACCAGGCCGGGGGCTGGTTTGCGGCAGGCGCAGCCGTCCGCCGGGCCGTGCGGGCAGATCGCCCAGACGGCGAACGGCCCGAGCAGTTCCTCGATGCGCCGCCGCACGGCGAGGACCTGGCGGGGGGTCAGCAGGCCGCGGGCGATGCCCGACTGGTTGGTCACGACCCCGACGGGGATGCCCACCGCGCGCACGGCGGCCACCGCGTCCCTGGCCGTCGGCATGAGCACGACCCGCTCCGGGTCCCCGTTGTAGGGCACGTCCTTGACGAGGGTGCCGTCGCGGTCGAAGAGGACGGCCGCCGGGAGGGTGCCGTCCGGGTCGTACGGGGGCGGTGGCGCGTCCGTGGGCCGGGTGAGCAGCCAGGGGCCGGTCACCAGGGTCCTCGGGGCGGCGGGGCGGGTCATGACCGCAGCCGTTCCCCGACCGCCGGGCGCGGTGCCGCGGCGGCCGGCTCCGCGGCCTCGTGCGCAGCGTGCGGCGGTGTCGCGTGGTGCGTCACGTGCCCGCGCAGCCAGTGCCAGGTCGCGGCGGGCGGGACGAGCACGCTGGTGAGGAGCATGGCGACGATCTCGTCGCGGGTGCGCGGTCCGGGCAGGATCCGGGCCAGGGCGAACTCGGTCGTGCCCGCCAGCCAGGCGGCGGCGCAGGTCGCGGCGGCGCGGGGTCTGCGGATCAGGGCGCAGGCCACGGCGGCCGCTCCCGCGCCGCCCGTCACGGCCAGGTGGGCCGGCAGACGCCCGCGGGGCGCGCCCGCCCGGCGCCACCAGTCGTGGCCGTGCAGGCGGGTCATCAGGACGTCGTCGGCGTTGCGCGCCTGGAGGCGGACGGAGATCCAGCGTCCGGCGGGCCGTACGGGGTGGGTGGTGGTGCGGCGGCCCTCGGTCAGCGTCCAGCCGGCGTCGAGCAGCCGCAGGGCGAGGTCGGCGTCCTCCCGGAAGGCCCGCCGGAAGCGTTCGTCGAAGCCGCCGACGGCCTCCAGGGCTTGGCGGCGGCAGGCCATGTCGGCGGTGATCCAGCGGGCGGTGGCGAGCCCGGCGGTGTTGCGTTCCCAGTCGGTGGGCCGGCGGTCGGCGGGCAGCGGCACCTCGATGCGGGCGGTGATGCCGGCGGTCCGGCCGCTCGCCGCGGCGAGGTCGAGGGCGAGGTCGTCGCCCCAGGTGGGGCCGGGGATTACGTCGTCGTCGAGGAAGACGATCCACGGGACGTCGCCGGCCGCCCGCCATCCGGTGTTCCGCGCGGCCGCGGGCCCGCGGGCCCCGCCGCGCACGACGAGGGTGCGCGAGCGCAGGGAGGGCGGCACGTGGGCCGCGAGCGTACCGGCGGGGCCGGGGCGGTCGTCGACGAGGACGACCCGCGCCGGGCCCGGCCCGCTCGCCTCGGCCAGCGCGTGCAGGCAGGCGCCCAGGCTGGGCCGTCCGAGCGTGGGGATCACCACGGCGTACGCGGTCATGTCGTCGGGCTCGGTCATCGCGGGCCCCCCTCGTCGCCGGTGCGGAAGAAGTCGCCGCGGCGGATCGCGTACGGGCCGATGGCCAGCAGGTCGACGGGTGAGGAGCCGAAGCACTCCAGGGCGTCGCGCGGGTCGTCCACCATGGGCCGGCCCGCCGTGTTGAGGCTGGTGTTGACGACCACGGGCAGCCCGGTGAGCTTCTCGAACTCGCCGAGCATCCGGGCCACCAGGGGTTCGCGCGCCGGGTCGACGGTCTGGATGCGGGCGGTGCCGTCGACATGCACGACGGCCGGGATGCGGTCCTTCCACGCTTCGGCCACGTCGTGCACGAACAGCATGTAGGGGCTGGGCAGCGGGCCGTCGAAGATCTCGGCGGCGCGGTCGGCGAGGACCATCGGCGCGACGGGCCGGAACTGCTCGCGGCCCTTGACGTCGTTGAGGCGTTCCAGGTTGCCGGCGTGCCCGGGGTGGGCCAGCAGCGAGCGGTGGCCGAGGGCCCGGGGGCCGTATTCGGAGCGGCCCTGGAACCAGGCGACGATCGCGTTGTCCGCGAGGGCGCGGGCGACGGTCGCGGCGATGTCCGGGGGCCGCTCGAACGGTACGGCCGCGGTCTTCAGCCAGGCGCCCAGCTCCGCGTCGGACCAGTCCCGGCCGAGGTCGGCGCCCGTCATGGGCTCGGGTTGGTCGCCTTCGGCGGCGGACAGCAGCAGGGCGCCGCCCAGGGCCGTACCGGCGTCACCGGCGGCGGGCTGCACCCACACCCGGGAGAAGGGGCCCTCGCGGGCGATGCGGGAGTTGGCGACGCAGTTGAGGGCGACGCCCCCGGCGAGAGTGAGCACGCTGTCGTGGGTGCGGCCGTGCAGCCAGCGCACCAGGTCGAGGAGGGTCTCCTCCAGGACGGCCTGGGCGCTGGCGGCGACATCGGCGTGGTCCTGGGTCCAGGGCTCGTCGGGGGCGCGCGGCGCGCACAGTTCGTGCCAGGGCACGCCGGTGGCGTGGAAGCCGCCGTCGCCGGTGGGGTACACGTGGCGGCGCAGTTCGGCGAGCATGCGCGGCCGGCCGTGGGAGGCGAGCGCCATCACCTTGAACTCGTCGGAGGAGCGCAGGAATCCGAGGTGCCCGGTGAGTTCCTCGTAGACCAGTCCGAGGGAGTGCGGCAGCTCCTGCGCGTGCAGCGGCTCCAGTTTGTCGCGCAGGCGTCGCGCGGCCAGGTGGGAGGCGCGTTCGCCGCGGCCGTCCAGGACCAGCACGGAGGAGTCCTCGGCGTCGGGTGCGGCGAAGGCGCTGGAGGCGGCGTGGGCCATGTGGTGCGGTACGAAGCGGACGAGGGCGGGGTCCAGGCCGGGCAGCGCGGTCGCCAGGAAGCCGGGGGCCTCGCGGGCGTAGGTCAGCCGCAGGTGGTCCCAGGGGTCGTCCAGGCCCATGTCCTCGGCGGGGCGTGTGATCGCCGGGTCGAAGGAGTAGGTGACCGCGTCGAGGTCCCGCGGGCGCAGCCCGGCCCGCTTCAGGCACCAGGCGGCGGCCTTCTCGGGCAGTTCCCAGGCGGAGAACGGCACCGGCCGCTTCCCGTGCTTGCGCCGGGAGAACCGCTCCTCCTCCGCGGCGGCGACGGTCCGTCCGTCGATCACCAGGGCGGCGGCGGGGTCGTGGAAGAGGGCGTTGATTCCGAGGATGCGCATGGGGTGGCAGGCCTTTCGGGAATCGGGGCGGGTCCGGTGCGGCGGTCAGCCGTCGGTCTCCTCGCGGAACCAGGCGATCGTGCGGCGCAGCCCTTCCTCGGTGCGCACCCGTGGTTCCCAGCCGAGCTTGTCGCGGGCCAGCGTGATGTCCGGGCAGCGCACGGCCGGATCGTCCACCGGGCGTTCGATGAAGCGGATCTCCGAGTCGGACCCGGCGAGTTCGATGACGAGCCGGGCCAGGTCGAGCATGGTGATCTCGGCCGGGTTGCCGATGTTGACCGGGCCGCGCATGCCGTGGGCGGCCGCGGCGAGGATGCCGCTGACCGTGTCGTCGACGTAGCACAGCGACCGGGTCTGGCGGCCGTCCCCGGTCACGGTGAGGGGTTCGCCGGCCAGAGCCTGGCGGACGAAGGTCGGGACGGCGCGTCCGTCGTGGCCGCGCATCCGCGGGCCGTAGGTGTTGAACAGCCGCACGATGCAGGTGTCGGTGCCGTGCGTCTCGGCGTGGGCGGTGGTGAGCGCCTCGCCGAAGCGCTTGGCCTCGTCGTACACGCTGCGCGGGCCGACCGGGTTGACGTTGCCCCAGTAGCGCTCGTCCTGCGGGTTCTGCTGGGGGTCGCCGTACACCTCGGACGTCGAGGCCAGGACGAAGCGGGCCTGGGAGGCGTGGGCGAGTTCCAGGGCGTTGCGCGTGCCGAGGCTGCCGGTCTCCATCGTGTGCAGCGGCAGCCGCAGGTAGTCCGCGGGGGATGCCGGGGAGGCGAAGTGCAGCACGAGGTCGGGTGGCCGTTTGACGGGGAGTCCCTCGGTCACGTCGGCCTGCACCAGCGTGAAGCCGGGGTGGTCGAGCAGCGGCGTGATGTTCTCGGGCCGGCCGGTGCTGAAGTCGTCCACGCAGGTGACGGCCGCGCCCGTGTCCAGCAGGGCGGCGCACAGATGGGAGCCGACGAAGCCCGCGCCGCCGGTGACGACGGCGTGTTCCCAGCTCCGGGTGAGGGTGGTGGTCATCTCGGTCTCTCCTCCGTCAGCGGCGTCGGGCCGGCACGACGGTCGCGCCTCGGGCCGCCGAGGGTGGCCGGAGGCCGTCGAGCCCACGATCAGCCTCCGCCGAGCGGGGAGCCGGGGCACGGTCGCGTACGGCAAACCGGTGAAACACGGAGCGTGAGGGAGAGGGTGCGGATGCCTGTCAGCGCAGGTCAACGGCGCATAGGACGCCTGGGCGGGCCGTCCAGCCGACGGGCGCCCGGCGCGGCCTCAGGCGATGAGCCTGCGGTCCGGCTTCAGGAGGTCAAGGAGCTGGGAGTGGTGCAGTTCGGCGACGGGGGCGAGCAGGTCGGGGTGGCGCAGCAGTGCCGCCGCCCGCCGGTCGCTGTCGTCGGGCGCGAGCAGCCGCCGGAACTCGACGGGTGTGCCGGTGGTGTGGCTGCCCTCGGCGAGCGCGGTCACCGCCAGGGCGGCCAGTTCCGGGTCGGTGAGCAGGCAGGCCGCCCAGCTCGCCACGACCTCGTCGACCCAGGTGCGCCAGGCGTGGGCGTCCGTGTCGTCGGTCGCGGCCGTGTCGGCGCCGGTGACCCAGTCGAGCCGGGCGGAGCCGCCGGGGCCCGCCATGCCCAGCAGGGCGGCGTCCATGGCCGTCGGGTACCTGAGCCACGCCGCGACCGTCACGGCCTGCCGGGCCTGCACCTCGCACAGGGCACAGGCCAGGGCGCCGCCGGAGGCGGGGAAGGCACACGTGAGCCACTGGGCGGTCGCCGCGATGACCGGGGAGAGATCTGCTTGCACTGCCGGGCCGTCCGAGCTGCTGGTGAGGGAAGAGGGAACTGCACGGAAACGGTAGCCGCCGGTTCGTGCGGAGGGACATGGCCCGGACCTGGTTCCGGGACGTGGTTTCGGCCACACCGTGCCCGAGCGGTCCCCCGCCGCTCACCGTGGTTCGGCAGCTGGAGGTGATTCACCAGAGTCTGTCGGTGAGGGCGGGCTGGTGGGCGGCCTGGACGGTGTCGCGCAGGCGCAGGGCGACGCTGATGGTGGCGCGCAGGGCCGAGGGGCGTACGGTCTGGGCGGTCTCGGTGGCCAGGACCAGCAGGCAGGCGGCGGCCTGTTCGACGACGGAGACGGGGAACGCGTAGTCGCTGTCGGCGGCCGCGCGGAACGCCTTCAGGGGGATCGCGGCGCCGTCGATGGCCCGCTGCGCGGCCTGCTCCAGGTGTTGTGCGGCCTCTTCGCAGAGGGGGGCGGGCAGGGTGATGGTCCGCTGGAACGGTGAGGTCGTCATGCCTCGACTGATCCCCGCATCCCCGGGTGTCCGAGCGGTGGCGGACGGGTTTTCACCGTCCCGCGTGACCGGCCGTGGCACGGGCACGGGCACGAAAGCACGCTCCCTCGCATGTCCGGGAGCCGGGCGGGCCGGTCCGGGGGTCGTCGGCCTCTGGGCCGAGCGCGCCACGGTTCGTACGCTGGGGCCGTGCACTTCTCGTTGATCACCGGCGACCTCGACAGGATCGATGTGACCGTGGCCGTCCCGCACGCGCGCGTGGGCGCGGAGGCCCGCCCATGACCGCCCGCCCCGCCGACGCACGCGCTGAGGGGCCCGGAGCCGCCGCGGCCCGGCTGACCGGGTGGGCGGTGACCAGGGAGCGCGTGCTGTCCGGCTCGCTCGCCGAGGTCACCCTCGACGGCGGCCGGGTCGTGATGGTGAAGCGCGGTGACGGTCCGGGGACGACGCGGGCCGAGGCGGCGGGGCTGCGCTGGCTGGCCGACGCGGGCACGGTCCGGATACCGGCCGTGCACGGCCAGGACGACAGCTGGCTGATCACCGACCGGGTCCCGCAGGGACGGCCGAACGGCGAGGCGGCGGTCCGGTTCGGGCGTGACCTGGCCGCGCTGCACGCCGCCGGAGCGCCCGCCTTCGGTGCCCCGCCGCCCGGCGGGCCGACGGACGCGTACATCGGGCTGGCCCCGATGCGCAACGTCACCGGCACCGACTGGCCGCGGTGGTACGCCGAGCACCGGGTCCTGCCGTATCTGCGGCGCGCGGTGGACCGGGGCACCGTCCGGTCCGGCGAGGCGTCCGTGATCGAGCGGGTCTGCGAGCGGCTGCCCGAGCTGGCGGGGCCCGCCGAGTCGCCCGCCCGGCTGCACGGCGACCTGTGGAACGGCAACGTGCTGTGGGGGTCCGACGGGCATGTGTGGCTGATCGATCCGGCCGCGCACGGCGGGCACCGGGAGACCGACCTCGCGATGCTGCACCTCTTCGGCTGCCCGCACCTGGAGCAGGTGCTGGAGGGCTACCAGGAGGCGGCGCCGCTCGCGGACGGCTGGGCGGAACGCGTCGGCGTGCACCAGCTCTTCCCGCTGCTGGTGCACGCCGTGCTGTTCGGCCGCGGTTACGCCGAGCAGGCCTTGACCGTGGCCCGTACGGCCCTGGCCCGGTGACCGGATCACCGGGTCACCGGGTCACCGGGTCACCGGGTCACGGGATTCACCGCGTCACGACGTGCCGCTCGTCGGGGACGCAGTGGGTCATGGTGAGTCCCTCGACGTCACGGGGCGGGTTCTTGCCGAGGTTGGCCAGCCGCTCCCGGTCCTCGTCGGTGAGGTCCTGGCCGGCGAGCGGCTGGAGACCGGCGACGTCCTGGGGACCGATCCCGAGCCCGTCGCCGACCCGCAGGCCGAGATCGTTCTCGGCCAGCAGGAAGTGCCACACCATGCGTTCCTGCACGTCCCGGTCGCACTGGGAGAGCTGGTCGACGAAGTTCTTCACCAAGTCGTCGCGCTCCCAGTCCTCCATCAGCAGATAGCGCTGGCCCGCCTGCAGGTAGTCGTTGGTGCGGGGGATGCGCTTGCGGGTGAGGCGGCCGCGGATCTCCGGGCCCTGCTCGTCGTGGGACGGGTACTCCGACTCCCGCAGCCCGCCCCGGATCGAGGGCTCGTAGTTGACGTCGGGGTTCTCGCCCGCGCCGTCCACGTGGTACGTCATCAGGCCGTCGCGCTGGTTGGTGCGCACGTCGGCGTTCTTGGCCCGGTTGACGGGCAGTTGCAGGTAGTTCGGGCCGACCCGGTAGCGCTGGGTGTCGCTGTAGGAGAAGGTGCGGCCGACGAGCATCTTGTCGTCGGAGAAGTCCAGGCCGTCGACGAGGACGCCGGTGCCGAAGGAGATCTGCTCGTTCTCGGCGAAGAAGTTCTCCGGCATCCGGTCGAGCACCATCCGGCCGACCGGCTTGGGCGGGAACTCCTGCTCCGGCCAGGTCTTGGTGTCGTCCAGCGGGTCGAAGTCGAGCTCCGGGTGGTCGTGGTCGTCCATCATCTGGACGAGCAGCTCCCACTCCGGGTAGTCGCCGCGCGCGACCGCTTCGTACAGGTCCTTGGTGGCGTGGCCGAGGGACTCCGCCTGGACGTTGGCGGCGTCCTCGGCGGTCATGCTGCGCACGCCCTGCTTGGGCATCCAGTGGTACTTGACGAGCTTGGTGTCGCCGTCGGCGTTGACCCATTTGTAGGTGTTGACGCCGAAGCCCTGCATGTGACGGTAGTCCGAGGGGATGCCGCGCGGGCTGAACAGGTTGACCAGCATGTGCATCGCCTCGGGCGTCTGCGACATGAAGTCGAAGATGCGGCGCGGCTGCTGCTCGAAGGTCACCGGGTCCGGTTTGAGGGCGTGGATGACGTCCGGGAACTTGATGGCGTCCCGGATGAAGAAGACGCCCAGGTTGTTGCCGACGAGGTCCCAGTTGCCGTCCTCGGTGTAGAACTTCACCGCGAAACCGCGCGGGTCGCGGGCTGCCTCGGAGGAGTCGCGTCCGCCGATGACGGTGGAGAAGCGGACGGCCACGTCCGTGCGTTTGCCCTGCTCCTGGAAGAGCTTGGCCCGGGTGTAGCGGCTGATCGGCTCGTCGCCCCAGGTGCCGTACGCCTCGAAGTAGCCGTAGGCGGTGACGCCGCGGGCGTGCACGACGCGCTCGGGGATGCGTTCGCGGTCGAAGTGGCTGATCTTCTCCAGGAACTGGTAGTTCTCCAGCGTGGCGGGGCCGCGAGCGCCGACCGTGCGCTGGTTCTGGTTGTCGTAGACCGGGTGGCCCTGCCGGTTGGTGAGCACCTTGCGGTCGTCGCCCGGGGCGGGGCCGGTGCCGGATACGTCCGTCATGTTCGTAGGGCTCCTTCGGCTCGTGGCCGGTGGCCGGCCCGAACCCAGCGGTGGGCGGCCTCGGCCGGTGACGGCGGACGGCCCGGGTACCCGGCCCTGCGCGGTCACTCACGCACCACCTCACCCTCCGGGCGGCGGGAGCCGTCAGCGGGACAGGAACCAGTCGATGGTCGCGGTCAGTTCCGCGGGTTTCTCCACCGGGAGTTCGTGGCCGGCGTCCAGGATGCGGATCACCGCGTCCGGGTAGCCCTTCGCCATCCGCAGCATCTGCTTCACCGGCAGCTGGATGTCGTGGTAGCCGTGCACCATCAGGGTGGGCACGCGGATCTCGCCGACCCGGTCGAGGACGTCGAAGGCCCGCATCGCGGAGTACAGCGTCATGACGACCTCGCGGGGCGTGGCGGCGGAGGCGCGGATGTACTCCCGGATCTCCGCGCGCGGGTAGCCGGGGGCGAAGGCCCGCTGGATGTTGGCGGCGACGAACAGTTTGAAGGGGACGAGGGTGGAGGCCGCCATGAGCAGGCCCCGCCCCCGGCTGTAGGCCATGCGGCTGATGGAGTTCACCAGCACCATGCGCTCGACCCGCTCGGGGTGGGCGAGGGCGATGGTCTGGGAGATCATCCCGCCCATCGAGTGGCCGACGAGGACGAACCGGTCGATCCCGAGGTGGTCGAGGAGGGCGATGACGTCCTTCGCCAGCTCCTCGATCGTGCGTGCCCCCACCCCGGTGCTCTCGCCGTGCCCGCGCAGGTCGAGCCGGATCACCCGCCGCTTGTGGCCGAAGTGCTCCATCTGGTGGTCCCAGCGGTGCCGGTTCGCCGTCCAGCCGTGCACGAACACCAGGGGCACGCCGTCGCCGTCCCGGGGGCCCTCGTCGTCGTACGTCAGTCTCGCGCCGTCGACTTCGAGCTGCGGCATGGGGCCCTCCGTAAGTTGTTGGGTGGCCCGGGAGGGCCGGATGTGGCTGATGGGGTCTTGCCTTCAGTGGCTCCGCAGGAGTGGCCGTCCGGCTCTCCGGGGC